>NZ_JBIRUB010000001.1:616434-1048974 GCF_044334985.1 Embleya sp. NPDC020630 | reverse complement strand
GGCCGGGCTCCGGCCCGGGTGCGCTCCAGCGCCGGACGGGCTGAGATCGCTTCGAGAGCCGGGCCGCGCCCCGCCTGTCCTCAAACGCCGGACAGACTGCATGAGGCCCGCGTCGCCTGCTGGGCCGGGCTCCGGCTCGGGTGTCCCTCAAACGCCGGACGCGCTGCGTGGGGTCGGGTCGGCTGCCGGGTTGGGGGGTGGGCGGCGTAGGTGGAGGGTGCTCAGTGGGATGAAGCCGGTCCTGGGGTGCTTGGGCGGCGTGGTGGGGGTGGGTAGGTGGCGGAGCATGGATTGGGCTATGCGCTCGGCTTGGGATTTTGCTCGTTGTGCTCGGGTGCCTGTGTGGGCGCCGTCTACCGCTGCGTGCCACAGCTGGAGCCAGCGGCCGAAGTGGTGGGCCGTGAGGGGGGCGGTCTCGTGGAGGGTGCGGTGGATGGCCAGTGGGTCGCCTCGGTAGTCGGCGCCGCGTAGCAGGGCTCGGTCCCAGAAGTCGGTGATTCGTGGGAGGTGTTCCTCGAGGGTGGTGCCGGCGATCTCGGTGAAGTGGGGGCCGATGACCGGGTCGGCGAAGGCGGCCCCGTAGAAACGGCGCAGGAGGGTTTCCAGGTCGGCGCGGGTCTCGATGTCCGCGCGGGGCGTGCCGAGGGGTGCGGGTTTCACTCGGCCAGCGTAGGTGGACGGGCCGCGCGGGCGAGGTCCTGGGACCTCGCCCGCGCGGTTTGTGCCGAACCCGTCGTCCGCGCCGGTGGACGACGGGCCCGCTGGGGGGTGTCGTGACCGGGCACCCCGGTGGGCCCGGTCACGACCGTGCGGTCACGAAGCGGTGAAGGCGGCCGCGTTCGTGGCCGCGCCTTCGGGGCTAGCCCAGGCCGTTGTGGATCGCGGCCGCGAGTTCGCCGTTGGTGGTGTCACCGCTGAACTCCCAGAAGAAGGCGCCGCGCAGGTTCTGCGCCTTGGCCCAGTGCATCTTGGAGGCGACGGTGGCCGGGGTGTCGTAGCTCCACCAGTTGCTGCCGCACTTGGCGTAGGCGGTGCCGGCTACGAGGCCGGTGGTGGGGCAGCTGCTCTTGAGCACCTTGTAGTCCTCGATGCCGGCCTCGTAGGTGCCCGGGGCGGCGCCGGTGGCGGTGCCGCCGGGCGTGTCCTGGGTGACGCCGGTCCAGCCGCGGCCGTAGAAGCCGATGCCGAGGAGCAGCTTGTTCGCCGGTACGCCCTTGGTCTTGAGCTTGGCGATGGCGTCCGAGGAGTTGAAGCCGTCCTTGGGGATGCCGGTGTACGAGGTCAGCGGCGAGTGGGGGGCGGTGGGGCCCTTGGCGTCCCAGGCGCCGAAGAAGTCGTACGTCATCACGTTGTACCAGTCGACGGACGCGGAGGCGCCGCCGTAGTCGGCCGCGTCGATCTTGCCGGCCGAGGAGGCGTCGGCGGTGATCGCCGCGGTGACGAGGTTGTTGGCACCGAACTTGGCGCGGGTGGCCGCGAGCAGCGTCTTGATCGACGCGGCGCCGCTGGTGTCGCAGGTCAGGCCGCACGCGTTGGGGTATTCCCAGTCGAGGTCGATGCCGTCGAACACGTCGGCCCAGCGCGGGTCCTCGACCAGGTTGTAGCAGGACTCGGCGAACGCGGCGGGGTTGGCCGCGGCCTGGCCGAAGCCGCCGGACCAGGTCCAGCCGCCGAAGGACCACAGGACCTTGATGTTGGGGTACTTGGCCTTGAGCTGGCGCAGCTGGTTGAAGTTGCCGCGCAGCGGCTGCTCCCAGTTGTCGGCGACGCCGCTGACGCTTTGGTCGGCCGTGAACGCCTTGTCGTAGTCGGCGTAGGAGTCGCCGATGGTGCACTTGCCGCCCTGGACGTTGCCGAAGGCGTAGTTGATGTGGGTGATCTTGGCGGCCGAGCCGGACGTGACGATGTTCTTCACGTTGTAGTTGCGGCCGTAGATGCCCCAGTTGGTGAAGTAGCCGAGCTTGACCGCGTTGCCGCCGCCGGGGTTTCCGCCGCCGGTGGTGTGCACGGTGACCGGGGCGCTGGCCGGGCCGGTCTGGTCGGCGTTGTCGCGGGCGACGACGGTGTAGGTGTAGTCGGTGCCCGCGGCGAGGCCGCCGTCGGTGTAGGTGGTCGTGGCGACGGTGGCGACCTTGGTGCCGCCGCGCAGCACGTCGTAGTTCTTGACGCCGTGGTCGTCGGTCGCCGCGGTCCAGGTGAGCGTGGCGCCGTTGTCACCGACGTTGCTCGCCACGGGCGTTCCGGGTGCCGATGGCGGGTTGTCGCCGGGGTTCGTGGGTCCCCCGTCGCAGGAGGCACCGTTGATCTTGCAGCCCGTGGGGTTGCCGGGGCCGGTGCCGTTGAAGCCGAAGGTCACCGAGGCGCCGGGGGCGACGGTGCCGTTCCAGCCGACGTTCTTGGCGCTGTAGTGGTCGCCGGTGCGCGTGACGGTGGCGTCCCAGGACGAGCCGACGGCGGTGCCGGCGGGGAAGTCCCATTCCAGGGTCCACGAGCTGATCGCGGCGGTTCCGGTGTTCTTGACGGTCCAGCTTCCGCCGAAGCCGGAGCCCCAGTCGGAGGTCTTGACGAATGTCGCGGTGGTGCCGGCGGCCTGTGCGGGGGACGCGAGGCCGACCATTGCCGCGAGGGGAAGCAGCAGGGCGCTCATCATGGCGACGAGAGTGCGCCGGGACAAGGTGGTGCGTTGTTTGGTTCCTGTGCTCAAGGGTGCTCCTCGAGTGGGGCCAGACATGCGGGGACGTGCACCAGCCGGTGGGGAAACGATTCGACCACCACCCCACCGGGGTTCCCGTGAGCGTAGGAAAGGTCTGGACCAGAGGTCAATGGTCTGTACCAAAATGGTCTGGACCAACCGTCGCGCCCGGCGCCGAAAACGCCGCACGCGGGCCCCGAAGGACCCGCGTGAGCTGGGGTTTCGACGAACTTGCCGGAATTTTCGGGCAGTTGCTCCGGTACGAAGTCAGCGACGGGCCGGCGCGTACGGCGCGCCGGGAGCCGGCGCGGTGCCGTCCACGGCAGCCCGCCAGCGGTCGTGCAGCCACATCTGGGTGCGCCGTCGGGCGGCCCGCTCGTCCCACTGCACGTCGCGCTCATAGGTGAGCACGGACAGGTCCCCCGCGAGCACCGCCCACGTGTAGAGCCCGTTGATGTGACGCGCGTTGACCCTCATTCCGCTCACCGAACCGGCCCGACCGGAGGCGGTGGCGATGGTCTCGTCGTGCTGGGCGACCCACTGCACGGTCAGCCCCTCGGCGTGCAGCGGATCGACGTGGTGCCAAAACGCCTCGGCGGCGGCGTGCGCCTCCTCGGTGCCGGGCAGCGGCCCCGGGCGCGGGCCGTCCAGCCGGGTCCAGCCCAGCAGGGTGCCGTCGGCGCGGTCGACCACCACGCTGGCGTGCGCGCCGCCGGGGCGCGGATCGCCGGCGGGTTGGTGGCGCAGGACCACGACGGGGCGCTCGTCGTGCCACGCGTAGTCGAGCGCGGTGAGTATCCAGGTGCGGGGTATCGACAGTCGGCACTTCGCCAGCAGAGCGGCGACGGCGGTGGTGACGTCGGAGTCCCTGCCGGGGAACAGGGTCATGGTGCGTCCTCGCGGTCGTGCGGGATTCGAACGGGCTCGAAGCGGATCAGGTCGGTGCGGCCGCCTCGCCACCGGGGCGCGGCGCCGCGAACTCGCGTACCGGATCGGGACCGAGCCGCCGGCAGGCGACCTCGATCACGCCGCGGTGCGCGGGCGCCGCCAGTTTGCCGCACACACGTTCGCCTTCTCCCGTGAGGGTGAGTCGACCGGGCGCGGCACGGGCGGGCGGTGCGGTCGCGGGGCTAACCCGGGGCGGGCCGTGGCGCCGAGGCCGGGCGCGACCGTGGTCCGCGCCCATCGCGATCGGCGCCGAAGCGCCGATCGTCGCGGCGGCGCGCAGGAGAACTCCATGGACGGGACCCTAACGATCGGCGAGCCGGATGAGAACAAGTTCCATGCTTTCCATACGGCCACGTATGGACTTTTGCCCACCGTTGGGCTACCTCGCGTGCGGTTGGTGCTTCCGTTCGTGTGACGCGGGGCACGAACTCGGAGAAGACCGTGTGTCCTTGGGCTAGTGTCCGGGCAACCCCGCTCGGGAAGGAGCGCGTGTGTCCACCACCGTCGACACCGATCTGCTCGTCGTCGGCGCGGGCCCGACGGGCCTGTACGCCGCCTACTACGCGGGATTCCGGGGCCTGCGCACCGCGCTCGTCGACTCGCTGCCCGAACCCGGCGGCCAGATCTCCGCGATGTACCCGGAGAAGATGATCTACGACGTCGCGGGCTTCCCCGCGATCAAGGGCCAGGACCTGGTCGACGCGCTGGTCGAGCAGGCCGCCCCGTTCGAGCCGAACTACCTTCTCGGGCACCGCGCCGAGCAGTTGGCGCAGGACGAGGACGGCGTCACGATCACCTGCGCGAGCGGCCTGGTGGTACGCACCAAGGTGGTGTTGATCAGCGGCGGCATCGGCACCTTCAGTCCGCGCCCGCTGCCGGCGGCCGACGCGTTCACCGGCGAGGGCGTGCGCTACTTCGTGCCGCGCCTGGCCGATCTGGCCGGACTGGACGTGTTGATCGTGGGTGGCGGCGACTCGGCGTTCGACTGGGCGACCAGCCTGGAGCCGATCGCCAAGTCCATCACCCTGGTCCACCGGCGGGACAAGTTCCGCGCGCACGAGCACACCGTGCGACGGGTGTTGGCCTCCACCACCGAGGTGATCACCTCCGCCGAGGTCACCGCGCTGCACGGCAACGGGCAGGTGCGGGCGGCGGATGTGGTCGGCAAGCTCGACGGCGCGGTACGCACGCTGCCGGTCCAGGCGGTGGTGGCCGCGCTCGGCTTCGTCGCGGACCTGGGGCCGATGACCCACTGGGGCCTGGAGCAGCGCAAGCGGCACATCGTGGTGAACCAGGCGATGCGCACCAACCTGGAGCGGGTGTTCGCCGCCGGGGACATCGTCGACTACGACGGCAAGGTCAAGCTGATCGCCACCGGCTTCGGCGAGGCGGCCACCGCGGTCAACAACGCGATGACCGTGATCGATCCCTCGGCGCACGTCTTCCCGGGCCACTCCTCCGACGTCCCGTAGGCCGGCCGGCGGGCCGCGCGGTCGACCGCGCCGATCGGTCCACCCGCGTCGGTGATATCGCCGGCGCCGCGGCCGCGGGTATTGCCGCCCGATGCGGGTTTTCGTACCCCCGCCACCGAAAAGCGGAATTACCACTTGTTGTCGCCACTACGGACTCGATAGGCTCTCGCCGGTACGGATATCGATCCATTTTTGTCGAAGGACGTCATGACGCTCGTGGTGCCGGTCACCGCCTCCACCCCCGGGGTCTCCTCGCGGCGTGTCGAGGCCGTCGCGCCCCGCGGCGCGGCCGTGCACCGCCCGCGAACTCCCCTGTGCACGCGCAGGCATGTCGACTTCGGCCGGGTCCACAGCTCGGTCTGTCGAGCCCGCTGACCGCCGCGGACCGGACCGCTCCGCCGCCGGACCCCCCTCGTCGATCCCGCCGATCCCGGTGATCGTGGGGCGTCCGCCCGCCGTTCCACATTCCTCCCCTCGATTCGCCGCGTCCCGCGCCGGCCCGATTTCCGTCGGGATTCGCACGGCGCCGTGCGCGCGTGAATCGATGGATATCGCCTGCCCGAAATCACGCGCGCCGCCGCGTGAATTCGTCCTGCCCGGAGATATACATGCGCCTTTCCCGATTCGCCGCCGATCCCGCCTCCCCCGCCTTCCGAAGACTGCGCCGCGCCGCCGGATCCGGCGCCGCCGCGACCGCCGCCCTGGCCCTGGTCGCCGCCTGCAACGGCGCCGGCGGCCCGGCGGCGAACTCCGCCGAGGTCGGCCCGCCGAAGGCCGGCGGCACGCTCACCTTCGCCCTGGCCGCCGACCCCACGTGCCTGGACCCGCAGCAGTTCGGCACCAACGCGAGCCTGAACGTGGGCCGCCAACTCGTCGACTCGCTGACCGACCAGGACGGGCGCACCGGCGAGATCAAGCCGTGGCTGGCCACCTCGTGGGAGGTGAACCCGCAGGCCACCGCGTTCACCTTCCACCTGCGCCCGGGGGTGACCTTCGCCGACGGCGCCCCGCTGGACGCCGCGGCGGTCAAGGCCAACCTGGACGCGGTGCTCGCGCTGGGCGCCAAGGCCACCGTGGCGAGCAGCTACCTCGCCGGCTACCGGGGCACCGCGGTGCTCGACCCGACCACCGTGCGGGTCGAATTCGCCGCGCCCAGCGCCCAGTTCCTCCAGGCCACCTCGACCATGTCGCTGGGCCTCCTCTCCCCCGCCACCCTCGCCAAGACCCCCGAACAGCGCTGCCAGGGCGACCTGGTCGGCTCGGGCCCGTTCACGCTGCGCTCGTACAAGCCGAACCAGAGCGTGGAGTTGGCCAAGCGCGCCGGGTACGGCTGGGGCTCGTCGCTGTTCGCCCACCCGGGCGAGGCGTACCTGGATCGGCTGGTGTTCAAGATCGTGCCCGAGTCCGGGGTGCGCGCCGGCAGCCTGGAGTCCGGTCAGGTGGACGCGATCAGCGACGTACAGCCGCAGGACGAGGCCCGCTTCGCCGCCGGCTACACCGTGTTGACCCGGCCGAACCCGGGCGTGGTGTTCGTCCTCCAGGCCAACGTCTCGCGCCCGATCCTGGGCGAGGACGCGGTCCGGCGGGCCATCGCCAAGGCGGTGGACCGGCCCGAGGTGGCGCAGACCGTGCTGACCCCGAAGTACAAGGCGGCCACCTCGCCGCTGGCCTCGGTCACGCCCGGCTACGTCGACCTGTCCGCGCAGCTGGGATACGACCCCGAGGGGGCGAAGCGGCTCTTGGAGGAGGCCGGTTGGCGGGCCGGCTCGGACGGCGTCCGGGTCAAGGACGGGCGCCGGCTGAGCGTGGACGTGATCTTCGCGCCGCTGTTCAACGCCAGTCAGTCCGTCCTGGAGCTGGTCCAGCAGCAGTTGCGCCGGGTCGGGGTGGACCTGCGGCTGCGCAAACTGGCCGCCGGTGAGCAGAACCAGGTGCAGAACGCGGGCGACTACGACTTCGCCTACTACAACGTCACCCGCTCCGATCCGGACATCCTGCGCACCCTGTTCGGCACCAGGACGGTGAACCGGCTCCGGATCCCCTCCGGCGACCTGGACACCGTGCTCGACGACCAGGCGCAGAACCTCGACCCTGCGCAGCGCTTCGCGAAGGTCGCCGAGGCGCAGCGCATCGTCACCGATCGGGCCTATGTGGTGCCGCTGTTCGAGCTGGCGCAGGTGCACGGGCTCGGTCCGAAGGTGCACGGGCTGACCTTCGAGGCGTCCTCGCGCCTGCAGTTCCACGACACGTGGGTGGGCTGATGCGCGGATATCTGCTGCGCCGGTTGTTGCAGGCGGTGGTGGTGTTGTGGGCGGCGTTCACCGTCTCGTTCGTGGTGTTGTATCTGCTGCCCGGGGATTCGTTGTCGATCAGGCTGGGCGGCTTGGAGGGCACCGCGACACAGGCGCAGATCGACGCGGTGCGGGCCGAGTACGGCCTGGACGACCCGCTGTATGTGCAGTACGCGCACGCCCTGGGTGACGCGCTGGGCGGGGATCTGGGGCGGTCGGCGCAGACGGGGGCGCCGGTGGTGCGCACGATCGCCGACGCGCTGCCGCAGACGTTGGCGCTGACCGGGTGCGCGATGGTGTTGGCGGTGCTCGGCGGTGGGGCGGTGGCGCTGGCGGCCACGTTCACCCGGGTGCGGGCGCTGCGTCAGGTGTTGTTGTCGTTGCCCGCGATCGGGATCTCGATGCCGGGCTTTTGGGTGGGTCTGCTGCTGGTCCAGGTGGTGTCGTTCCAGTGGGGGCTGCTGCCGGCGATGGGCAACGAGGGGTTCGAGAGCCTGGTGCTGCCGGCGATCACCATGGCGCTGCCGGCGGGCGCGATGATCGCGCAGGTGTTGGCGAAGAGCCTGACCACCGCGTTGGCCGAGCCGTATGTGGAGACCGCGCGGGCCAAGGGGGCGGGCCGGGTGCGGATCCATCTGCGGCACGCGCTGCGCAACGCGTCGTTGCCGGCGCTGACCCTGGCGGCGGTGGTGGCGGGGAATTTGCTGATGGAGTCGGTGGTGGTGGAGACGGTGTTCTCCCGGGCCGGCGTGGGCCGGTTGACGGCGGCGGCGGTGGATACCCAGGACCTGGCGGTGGTGCAGGGCGTGGTGTTGCTGGCGGCGGTGGTGTTCGTGGTGGTCGCGCTGGTGGTGGATCTGCTGTATCCGCTGCTGGATCCGCGGGTGGGGAGGACGGTGTGACGACGGCGACCGGGTTCGGTGCGCGGGTGGGGCCCGCGGCGCGTGGGCATGCGTGGTTCGTGGTGCGCCGGCCCGGGTTGTTGCTCTCGCTGGTGGTGCTGGCGCTGGTGCTGCTCGCGGCGCTGGTCCCGACGCTGTTCGCGGACGGGGATCCCCTGGTGGGTACGCCGCGCGAGCGGTTGCAGGGGCCGAGCGCGGCGCACCTGTTCGGTACCGATCAGCTCGGGCGGGACCTGTTCACCCGGGTCGTGCACGGCAGTTCGCTCTCGCTGCGGGCGACGGCGGTCGCGGTGGCGGTGGCCCTGGTGGTCGGCGGGGGGCTCGGCCTGGTGGCCGGGTTCGTCGGCGGGTGGTTGGACGCGGTGTTGATGCGCACGGTGGACGTGGTGCAGGCGATTCCGCGGCTGTTGTTGTCGCTGGCGCTGGTGAGCGCGCTGGGTTTCGGCACCACGAAGGTGGCGATCGCGGTGGGGGTGGCCAGTGTCGCGTCCTTCGCCCGGGTGATGCGCGCCGAGGTGTTGCGGGTGCGTTCGTCGGTGTATGTGGAGGCGGCGCGGGCGAGCGGGGTGCGGTCGGGGGCCATCCTGGCGCGGCATGTGTTGCCGAACGCTTCCGGGCCGGTGTTCGTGCTGGCGGCGTTGGAGTTCGGGGTGGCGATCCTGTCCGTGTCGGCGCTGAGTTTCCTGGGGTTCGGCGCGCCGCCGCCGACGCCGGAGTGGGGCGTGTTGATCTCCGACGGGCGCGGGTTCGTGGCCACGGCGTGGTGGTTGACCACATTTCCCGGGCTGGTGATCGCGGCGACGGTGTTGTCGGCGAACCGCGTCTCGCGGGCCCTGGACGGAGAGCGGAGGCGGGAGCGATGAGCGGCGGCTTGGTACGCGGTGGGCGGGCTCGACGGGTGGAGGGGGCGGTGGGGAGTGCCCCGGGGGTTGCGGTGTCGGCGCGTCTGCCGGGGGCGCCGGGTGTGCCGGACGCTTCGGGCGTGCCCGGGGCGTCGGGCGCCTCGGATGCGCCCGCTGTGGCCGCGACCGAGGTGCCGTTGCTGGATGTTCGTGGGTTGCGGGTGTCGTATCGCACCTCGCATGGGTCGGTGGACGCGGTGACCGCCGCCGATGTGAGCGTGTTGCCGGGCGAAGTGGTGGCGGTGGTCGGCGAGTCGGGGTCGGGCAAGAGCACCACGGCGCACGCGATCGTGGGGCTGCTGCCGGCGGGCGGACGGGTCGGCGCGGGGCGCGTGTTGTTCGAGGACCGGGACCTGCTGGGGTTGCGCGAGCGGGACCTGCGTGCGGTGCGCGGCCGTTCGATCGGGCTGATCCCGCAGGACCCGATGGTTTCGCTCAATCCGGTGCGGCGGGTCGGCGACCAGGTCGCCGAGGCGCTCATCGTGCACGGGTTGGCGAGCGGGAAGGAGGCCGCCGAGCGGGCGGTGGCCGCGCTCGACGAGGCGGGTCTGCCGGAACCGGCTTTGCGTGCGCGGCAGTTCCCGCACGAGTTGTCCGGGGGCATGTGCCAGCGGGTGTTGATCGCCATCGCGCTGGCGTGCCGGCCGAAGCTGGTGATCGCCGACGAGCCGACCAGTGCGCTCGATGTCACCGTGCAGCGGCGCATCCTGGACCACATCGAGGAGCTGACCCACGCGCACGGCACCGCGATGTTGTTGATCACGCACGATCTGGGGGTGGCGGCCGACCGGGCCCGGCGGGTGGTGGTGATGTCGCGCGGGGAGGTGGTCGAGCAGGGACCGGCGGAGCGGGTCCTGTCCGACCCCGAACACCCGTACACCCGGCGGTTGATCGCCGCCGCGCCCAGTTTGACCCGGCGGCGGGCCCGGCCGAGTCCGGTCCGCGATCCGGTGCCGCGGACCGAGCCGCTGTTGACCGTGACCGGGCTGGTCAAGGAGTTCGCGCTGCCGCGGACCAAGGAGGGGCCGCGCACGGTGCGCGCGGTGGACGACGTCTCGTTCACCGTGCGGCGCGGCGAGACGTTCGCGCTGGTCGGCGAGTCGGGCTCGGGCAAGTCGACCACGGTGCGGATGATCCTGGGTCTGGAGACGCCCTCCGAGGGCCGCGTGCTGATCGAGGGCCGGGACGTCACCCGGCCCGGGCGCGGCGAGGCACGGGCGCTGCGCCGGCGTATGCAGTTGGTGTATCAGAACCCGTACGCGTCGCTGGATCCGCGCTTCACCGTGTCCGAGATCGTCGAGGAGCCGCTGCGCGCCTATCGGGTCGGCACTCGGGCGCAGCAGCGGGCCCGGGCGGCGGCGCTGATCGATCAGGTGGCGCTGCCGGCGGACGTGTTGCGCCGCAAACCGGCGGAGTTGTCGGGTGGACAGCGGCAACGGGTGGCGATCGCAAGGGCGTTGGCGCTGGAGCCCGATCTGGTGGTGTGCGACGAGCCGGTTTCCGCGCTGGACGTGTCCGTCCAGGCGCAGATCCTGGATCTGCTCGCCCGGCTCCGGGAGGAGTTGGGGGTGAGCTATCTGTTCATCTCGCACGACTTGGCCGTGGTGCGGCAGATCGCCGACCGGGTGGGTGTGCTGCGCGCGGGTCGGCTGGTCGAGAAGGGCACCTGCGAACAGGTGTTGGCGGCGCCGACGCATCCGTATACGCGCGAGTTGATCGCGGCCATTCCCGGGCGGCGGCGCCCGCGACCGTTGGGGGCGGTGTCATGAAGTTCGCGGTGTTCACGCTGGGGGCCAACGCACCGCATCCGCTCACCGGCGAACAGGCGCCGGCGCACGAGCGGTTGCGGGATGTGGTGGAGAGCGCGGCGCTGGCGGAGGAGTTGGGGTTCGACGGGTTCGGGGTGGGCGAGCGGCACGGCGAGCCGTTCCTGTCCTCGGCACCGCCGGTGATCCTGGCGGCGGTGGCGCAACGCACCTCGCGGATCCGGCTGTTGACCACATTGACCGTGATCAGTGTGCTGGATCCGGTGCGGGTGGCCGAGGACTACGCGACGGTGGACCAGCTGTCCGAGGGCCGGCTGGATCTGATGGTCGGCAAGGGCAACGACCCTCGGCACTTCCCGCTGTTCGGCCTCGACGAGGCGGATCAGTGGGAGTTGCAGGAGGAGAAGTTCGAGTTGCTGCGGCGGTTGTGGAGCGAGGAGAAGGTGACGTGGTCGGGGCGTTTTCGCACCCCCCTGCACGAGGTCACCACCCAGCCGCGCCCGTTCCCGCGTGCGGACGGGCGGGCGCCGGTGATCTGGCACGGGAGCGCGACCAGCCGGGCGTCCACGGAGTTGGCCGCGAAGTGGGGGGATCCGCTGTTCACCGCGAACGGGTTCCATCCGATGGCCAAGTACGCGGATCTGATCGACCACTATCGCGAGCGCTGGGCGGCGTACGGGCACGATCCGGCGGACGCGGTGGTCGGTTCGGGTGCGGGCGGCTGCTATGTGGCGCCGACCTCGCAGGAGGCGTTGGCGCGATATCGCCCGTACTACGACGCGTTCGCGAAGTCGGCGGCGGCGCAGCACAATCGTTCGCCGTTCACGTCGCTGGAGGACAACGTCGCCAACGGCCCGGCGCTGGTGGGCAGTCCGGCGCAGATCGTGGACAAGATCGGTCGCTACCACGCCGCGTACGGACACCAGGTGCAGGCGATCGGGACGGAGGGGCTGGATCGGGCGGAACGGCGGGCGGTGTTGGAGCTGTTCGCGGACGAGGTGGCGCCGCAGTTGCGTCGTGCGTTGCCCTCGCGGGTGTGGGAGGGGACGGGATCGGCGGGTTCGGGAATCGGCGCCGGGGATCGGTGAAGGCCCTTGCGGGGGCGGTCCACAGCGCGAATAATCCGAGCCATGGACGGCTGCGTGTGTCACGCGGGCCCCCGCCCGGTTCTGCCGAGGGCGCGGGTCCTGATCGCCGTTCACCTGTTGATCCGCCGCCACATCGACTTCCTGCGCGTGTGCAGCGCGAGTTGTCGCGCGGTCTGAGTTTCACGCCACCGGTCCGCCCGGATTTCGGGCTGGGGCCGCGCCGTGCCGTGCCGTCTCGACCGTTGCCACACTCAACGACCCGCGCGAGGGAGACCCGTATGTCCACGACATCCCCGAAGGCCGCCGGACCGATCGACTTCCGCACCCACGGGCGCTACCGTGCCCGCCACTCCGGGTCGCCGCTGCCGGGCCTGGAGACCATCCGCCCGCCGATGCAGCGCTTCCGCGGCCGGATCGGCGCCGGGTTCCGCGCCGAGCCGTACCGCTTCCACCTGTACCTGTGCCTGGCCTGCCCGAAGTCGCTGCGGGTGGCGATCACCCGGGACCTGAAGGGCCTGGGCGACGTGGTGGGCACGTCGCTGGTGGACCCGGTCCGCGACGGGCGCGGCTGGGCGTTTCGCGACGGGGACGGCCACGGGCTCGACCCGGTCGGCGGGTTCGCGTTCCTGCGTGAGGCGTACGAGGCGACCGAGTACCACTACGACGGGCCGGTGAGTGTACCGGTGTTGTGGGACCGGTGGAGCGGACGCATCGTCAGCAACCACGCGCCGCACGTGCTGCGCGACCTGGCCACCGCGTTCGGGGGCGGGCCGGATCTGTATCCGGCCGATCGGCGCGAGGAACTGTGCGCGCTGGACACCCTGTTCGAGGAGGACGTCACCGACGCGGCGCAGCGGGCCGGGCGGGCGCCGGCCGGGTCGCGGCGGGCGGAGGCGATGGACACCGTGCTGGCCACCCTGGCGGTGGCCGAACGGCGGCTCGCGGTGCGGCCGTTCCTGCTGGGCGATCGGCTGACCTCGGCGGACGTACACCTGTGGGTCACGCTCGTGCACCTGGACGCGGTGCACAAGCGGCACTTGGACGCCGCGGACGTGCACCGGCTCGCGGCGCACCCGCATCTGTGGGCGTACGCGCGGCGGTTGAACCTGATCCCGGCGTTCCGCGACAACCTGCGCCTGGACCACATCGCCCGAAACCACCGGAGCCACTGTCGTGGCCCGGCGGCTTCGGGGGTATCGATCGCGCTCAACGACTGGAGCTGAGTCGGCGGGGGCGGTGGGGCCTCGGTGTCGGGCCGGGGCTCACACCGCCACGTCGTCGTGGCGGTGGGTGCCGGCCGCCTGGCCGGGGGCGGGCAGGTTCAGGTGTTCGCGCAGGGTGGTGCCCTCGTATTCGGCGCGGAAGACGCCGCGCTCCTGGAGGATGGGCACCACCTGGTCGACGAAGTCGTCGAGGCCGGTCGGGGTCAGGTGCGGTACGAGGATGAAGCCGTCGCTCGCGCCGTCGCGCACGTGCACCTCCATCCGGTCCGCGATGTGCTCGGCGGTGCCGATGAACGTCTGGTGCGCGGCGACCTCGATCACCACCTCGCGCAGGCTCAAGCCGCCCTTGGCCGCCGCGAGTTCGCGCCAGGCGCGGGCGGTCTCCAGCGGGTCGGTGCCGGAGCGGACCCGGCCGCGGCTGATCGAGGCGGCGTCGGCGACGGGGTCGAAGTCCGGGAGCGGGCCGTCGGGGTCCAGGTCGGACAGGTCGCGGCCCCAGACCTGTTCGGCGCTGTGGATCGCGTTGCGCGGGCTGACCTGTTGCCGGCGGATCCAGGCGGCCTTCTCCTGGGCCTCCTCGGTGGTGGCGCCGACGACGGCGGTCACCGCGGGCAGGATCCTGAGCTCGTCGGGACCGCGCCCATGTCGCGCGGCGCGGCCCTTCATGTCGGCGTAGAAGGCGCGTCCCGCGTCGTAGTGGCCGTGCCGGGAGAAGATCACGTCGGCGTACGCGGCGCCGAACTCGCGCCCGTCCTCGGAGTCGCCGGCCTGGATCAGCACCGGCCTGCCCTGCGGACCGCGCGGCACGGTGAATCGGCCCTCGATGGCGAAGTGCCGTCCGTGGTGCGCGAATCGTCCCGCGTCGGGGGTGGCGAACGTGCCCGTGTCGCGGTCGGCGAGGTGTGCGTCGGGGGCCCAGCTGTCCCACAGGGTGCGGGCGGCCTCGACGAACTCGGCGGCTCGTTCGTAGCGTTGTTCGCGGGGCAGGAAGCCGCCGCGGCGGAAGTTCTCCCCCGTCCAGGCGTCGGGCGAGGTGACCACGTTCCAGCCGGCACGACCGGCGCTGAGGTGGTCGAGCGAGGCGATCCTGCGGGCCAGTTCGTACGGCTCGTTGTAGGTGGCGGTGGCGGTCGCGGCCAGGCCGATCCGGTCGGTGACCGCGGCCAGGCCCGCCAGTACGGTGAGCGCGTCGGGGCGTCCGGCGACGTCGAGTTCGAGGACGCGGCCCTGGTGTTCGCGCAGCCGCTGGCCCTCGGCGAGGAAGAAGAAGTCGAACCGGCCGCGTTCGGCGGTGCGGGCGAGGTGTTCGAAGGAGTCGAAGTCGATCTGGCTGCCCGAGTGCGGGTCGCTCCAGACGGTGGTGCTGTTCACGCCCGGGAAGTGCGCGGCGAGGTGGATGCGCGTGCGGTGGCGGGGGTGCTGGGAGTGGGGCATGCGTACCCTCCTCAGGTGTGGGCGTAGCGGTTGGCCGGGCGCGGCAGGTCCAGGTGGCCGCGCAGGGTGTCGGCGGTGTAGGCGGTGCGGGCGAGGCCGTGCTCGCGCAGGATCGGGACCAGGTCCTCGACGATGCGGTCCAGGTCGTACGGCAGCACGCCGGGGACGAGCGTGAAGCCGTCGACGGCGTTGCCCGTGTACCAGGCGGCGATGCGGTCGGCGAGCGCCGCGGCGGTGCCGACGAAGGTGAGTCCGTCGGGCACGGGGACGTCCGAGCGCGCGTCCAGCAGGGCGCGTTGCCGGCGGGCCTGGGGTTCGCTTTCGGCCAGGTGCACGGTGATGTCGGCGAGTACGCGTAGTTCGGCGGGGTCGCGGTCGTTGCCCTCGGCGATCGAGTGGGCGCGTTCGCGCAGCCGTCGGGCCTCGTCCGGGCCGGAGGCGTCGACGAACAGCACGTCGGCGAACCGGGCCGCGATCTCCAGCGTGTCCGGGCCGTCGACGGTGATCCCGATCACCGGCCGGCCCTGGGGCGGGCGGGGGGTGATGGAGGGGCCCCGGACGTCGAAGTAGGTGCCCTCGAAGTCGACGTAGTGCAACTTCTCCCGGTCCAGGAAACGGCTGGTGGCCACGTCGCGGATGATCGCGTCGTCCTCCCAGCTGTCCCACAACCGGCCGACGACGTCGGTGAACTCGCCTTGCTCGTCCGTGAGTTCGCCGTCGGGGGCGACGGGTTTGCGGCCGAAGTGGCGGGCCTCGGCGGCGGTGCGCGACGCCTTGGGCCACCAGCCGGCCCGGCCGCGGCTGACATGGTCGAGCGTGGCGATCGCGGTGGAGACGTGGAACGGCTCGGTGTGGGTGGTGGTGGCGGCCGGAATCAGGCCGATCGACGCGGTCGTCGGCGCCACGCGGGCGGCCACGGAGACCGCGTCGAGCCGGCCGGGAAGGCGGGCGGACGGTGGGCCGAGCGAGTCGTCGAGGCGGATGAAGTCGAGCAGGCCGCCTTCGGCGGTACGGGCGAGCGCGACCCAATAGTTCGGGTCGAACAGGTCGGCCGGGCGGGCGTGCGGCGAACGCCACGCGGCGGGGTGGCGACCCGCGCCGTCGAGGGCGACGCCGAGGTGGGGGTGGCCGGTGGTCATGCGAACTCCCTGGGGTGAGGGGCGGATCGGACCGGGCCGGTCGGCGGGGCGGGGCGCCGAGCGGCGCGGATCAGGCGACGGCGGCGGGGCGGCGCAGCCGGGCGGAGAACGCGTCGGCGAGTTCCTCCAGCGGCGCCACGCCCTCGGCTTCGATCCCGCCGGCGGCGGTGACGAAACGTTCGTGTACGAACCAGCCCTGGGCGACATGGTCGGCGCCGAGCGAGGTCAGCACCGGGCGCAGCGCGTAGTCGAGGGCCAGGACGTGTGCGGGGGTGCCGCCGGTGAGGACCGGAAGGATCTCCTTGCCGCGCAGGGCGAATTGGGGGAGCACGTCGAGGAACGTCTTCAGGACGCCGCTGTAGGCGGCCTTGTAGACGGGGCTGGCGATGACGAGGGCGTCGGCGGCGGCGACCTGGGCGAGGGCCGCGCGCAGGTCGGGGTCGGCGAAGTCGGCGTACAGGAGGGCCTGGGCGGGCAGGTCGCGCACGGCGAGGGTGGACACGTCGTGCCCGTCGGCGGCCAGCCGGGCGGCGACGTGGCGGGCGACGGCGCCGGTGCGGGAGGTCGCGGAGGGGCTGCCCCATACGGTCAGGACGGTTGCCATGGGATTACCTCGGTTCGGGTGGTTCTGGGGTGGAGGTGGGTGCGGATGGGGCGCTTGGTCGTGGGAGGCGGGGCCGGGCACCGGTGTGCGGCGTCAGGGTGCGGCGGTGCCCTGGGTGGAGCGAGGAGTGCGCGGCGGTCGGTCGGGCCGTGGGCGGCCGTCCGTCCCCGGGTGGCGACTCGTGCGCCATTTCCGTCCGACACCCGGGCGTTCGCCGCCGATCGGCCGCCGAAGCGGGGGCCGTGGCGGGTCTACGGGTCTACCGGTCTACCGTGCGCCTCGACGGCGCGCCGGGCGTGGCGGCGGTGGTGTGCGACGAGTCGATCGGGTGCGCCGATCCGGGACGATCCGGCGCCGGCCGCGCGGCCTCGGCCGCGTGCGCGTACCCCTGCTGCGGTCAGCGACAACAGGCGGCGCTGGTGACGCGCCCGAGGTCGATGTGGAGGCGGGCGGACAGCAGCCAACCGGCGGCGGACCTGACCGCCCCGTCGCTGCGTCGCGCGTGGTGCGCCACCGGGATCCCCTCGCTGGGCCGTGGCGGAATGCCACGGCGAGATGGTCCGGAACCTAACCCGCCGGGCGGTGCTCGGTCAATTGTCCGAAGCCGGCCGGGGTCGTCGGCATCGGGCCTTCGTCGGGCGGCCGGGCGGTGTCGGTGGGGTGCGGGGCGGCGCGTGCCGGGCTGCGGCCCGGGGCCTGCCGCGCCGTGGACCGGGCGCCTGCCGGGCTGCGGACTCGAGGGCTGCCGGGCTGCGGACCCACGGAATCCGAAGTGGGGGCCAAGCGGTGGTGGCCCTGCGGGTGTGGCCCCCTTCAGGTGCGCCGCCGACTTGGCGACGCCGACCGTGTTCCGCGTCTGCGACTACGTGTTCCAGGCACTTGAACTCGCCCTGTTCCCGGCGCATTTCGTGGCCTTCGAGAGCGCGACGACCAGGCGTTCGCGGCTGTTCGGCGTTGACAACTCGTCCGGCGGCTCCGTAGCGTCGACGTCGTGAGCCCCGACCTCTTCCTCGTGTCGTGCCGCCCCATCGACCTGTGTCGTGTGGCCGGCGGGCTGTGTCGTCCGCGCGGCTGACCTCGCCGCCGCGCTCCTCGGTATGACCGTGCGCCGCCGTTGGCGGTGCCGCCCCGAGGACTCCTGAGCTCCCGTCCGGGTTGCGCATCCGGCCTTGTGGCGCAAGGCCCCTCTCACCCGATTCCCACCGGATTCCCACCCGATCGAACCGCCGCCGCGTGACGTCCCTCGTCGGGACGTCGGCGCGCCGGTTCGTGTACTCCTGCTGTGCCCCACGAGGGGAGAGCCATGCCCGACCATCCGTCCGGCCGCCTCCGCCCCGTCGCCGTCTGCATCGTCGGCGCCGGTCCGGGCGGCGCGTCCGTGCTCGAACGCCTGTTGGCCAACGTGCCCGAACTCCTCTCCGACCGCCCGCTGCACATACACGTCGTCGACCCCTACCCACCGGGTGCGGGTCGGGTGTGGCGGCGGGCGCAGTCGCCACTGTTGTGGGCGAATTCGTTGGCCGCCGACATCACCCTGTTCACCGACGAGGCGTCCACGATCGAGGGGCCGATCCGGCCGGGGCCCTCGCTGGCCGAGTGGGCCGCGGACCGCGCCCGGGAGTTGGACGAGGGTCGCGGTTCCGACGAACTGGCGCCGTTCGCAGTCGAGTTGGCCGCCTGCACGCCGACGTCGTTTCCGTCCCGGCCGTTGCTGAGCGCCTACCTGGCCTGGTTCTTTCGGGCAGCGGTGGCGGGGGCGCCGGCGAACGTACGGGTGTTGGTGCACCAGACGGTAGTGGTGGACGTCACCGACGGACCGCGTCGCCAGCGGGTGCACCTGGCCGGGCGCAGGCCGCCGCTCCAGGTGGACGCGGTGATAATGGCCCAGGGTCATCTGGACGTCGAACCCTCGCCGGACGAGCGCGAGCAAATCAGGTTCGCCCGCCGGCACGGGCTTGCCTACATTCCGACGGGCTACACCGCCGACCTCGATCTGGACGCGCTGCGCCCCGGCGAGCCGGTACTGGTGCGCGGGATCGGGTTGGCCTTCGTCGATCTGATGGTGCGGCTCAGCCACGGACGCGGCGGTACGTTCCAGCGCGACGCGGAGGGCGTGTTGCACTACCGGCCGTCGGGGCGTGAGCCGCTGTTGTTGGCGGCGTCGCGGCGCGGGGTGCCGTACCGGTCCAAGACCGGCTATGCCTGGTCGGGCGAACGGCCGCCCCTCCCCCGGCACTTCACCGTGGATGCGGCGCGGGAGGCGGCGGACCTGTGGCCGTTGATCCTCCGGGAGTTGGCCGGCGCGCACTACCACCGACTGTTCACCGCGCACCGCGAGCGCACCACGATGGACTGGGCCGAGTTCGACGCGGAGTTCGAGGCGGCCGAGGATCCGGACGAGGTGGTCGCCCGCGCGGTGCCGGATCCGGCCGACCGGTTCGACCCGGAGCGGTTGGATCGGCCGGTACAGGGACGTCGGTTCGCCGACGAAGGCACGTTGCAGGACTGGATGTTCACGCACATCGAGGGCGACTTGGCCCGACGGCACGATTCCGGGTACAGCCAGGATCTGGCGGTGATACACGCGTTGTTGAGCGTGTACGGGGTGCTGCTCCGGCTCCAGGACGGGGGCGAGGGCGGTGCGCAGTCTTTGGCGCAACTGCCAAGGCTGCTCGGCTTCTTCAGCTACCTGGCCAGTGGTCCACCGGGGCCGCGTCTGGAGGAGATGTTGGCGTTGGCCCGGGCCGGCGTGGTGCGTTTCCTGGGCGAGGATGTGACGATCACCGCCGACGAGGAGGCGGGTGGGTGGTGGGCGTCGAGCCCGACGGTGCCGACGGCGCGGGTGCGGACCCGGGCGCTGGTGGAGGCCCGGTTGCCCGAGCCCTCGCTCGCCCGCACCCGGGATGCGCTGCTGCGCCGGCTGGCCGCGCGCGGCGACGCGGCGGCGGATCCGAGCGGGCGACTGGCGACCCGGGCCGGCGACCGCAGGTTGGTCGACGCGGGGGGCGCGGTACATCCGGACCGGTTCGCGGTGGGGCACGGCGTGGCGGGCGGTGCCGGGAGCGCGGGGTTCTCCCGGCCGCGCTTCGACGCACCGTCGTTCCGGGTCAACGACGCCTTGGCGCGGAACGTATTGGATCATGTACGCGCCGTCGATCCGACGGCGGATCAGGCGGTCGAGGGTGCCGCCGACCGGACCGGGGCACGGATCGGGAGGCGGACCGGTGCGCCGAGCGGCGATCGGTTGGAACTCGTGACAGGAGCAAGTCAGTGACCACACAACTCGGTTATGCGAGTCCCGTCGACGTCGACCGCTACGGAACGTACAGCGTGACGAACCCGGAGTATCCGTTCGTCGGTGCGATCGGTGACGCCGAGTTCCCGGCGGAGGCCGGGCGATATCACGTGTACCTGGCGCACGGTTGCCCCTGGGCGCACATCGTCGCGATCGTCCGACATGCGCGCGGTCTCACCGGGATCGTCGGCGCCTCGTACGTGGACGAGGAACGCGACGCCCGGGGCTGGGCGTTCCGGGAGCGGTTCGGCCCGGATCCGGTGAACGGGTTCACCCTGCTGCGGGAGGCGTACGAGGCGACCGTGCCCGGGTACACGGGGCACATCTCGGTGCCGACGTTGTGGGATCGACAGACGCAGCGGATCGTGTCCAACGCCTACGACTCGATCCCGAACGATCTCGCCGTCGCCTTCCCGGAGTCGGTCGGCGAGCAGGCCGCGGACCTGTATCCGGAGGATCTGCGCGAGGCGATCGACATCACCGACACCGACTTCGCCACCGCCGCGCGCAAGGGTGGCCTGTGGACGTCCGAGGAGGGCGAGACGATCCACACCCTGGAGCGCTCGGACGCGCATCTGGCGGACAAGCGCTACCTGTTCGGGGATCGGCTGACCATCTCGGATGTCCGGTTCTGGGTGAAGCTGGTGCGCTTCACCGAGACCTACCGGGCGGCGATCGCCGAGGACGGGCGCACGCTGGTGGACTACCCCCACCTGTGGGGATACGCGCGTGACCTGTACAGCCGGCCGGAGTTCCGGGAGACCACGGATCTCGCGGTGCTGGCGGAGAGCCGGCGGCGGCGATTCCCCGAGTCGCCGGCGTCGCCGACCGCCGCGCAGTGGGCGTCGGCGCACGATCGGGCCGCGTTGGGGTGAGCCGGGCGGTGAGCCGGACAGGGCGTCGAATGGCACGTCGAACTCGCGGAGTTCGTGGAGTTCGTCGAGTTCACGGAGTTCGTGGAATTCACGGAGTTCGTGGAGTTCGCCGGGCCGGCTTCGGTCGGGTCGGTGTCGGTCCTGTGGGAGCTGCGCACGTCGGGACGCGTGCGTGACGGGGATCCCGAGGTGCGGGACCGGTTCGAGGATGCGTCGCCGGACGGAGGGGGCCGGCGGCGCAGCCCCGGAGGGTCCGGGCGATCCGGAGCGGAGGGACGACGGATCGCCCGGACGGGGGCAACGGCGTCAGGTGGCAACGAGGTTGGGGAGCAACGAGGACTGAGAGAACAAAGGCCTGGTGGAGTGGCCGAGAGGTTAGGCAGCGGCCTGCAAAGCCGTTCACGCGGGTTCGAATCCCGTCTCCACCTCGTAGTCCCGATGGAGTGGCCGAGAGGCAAGGCAGCGGTCCGCAAAACCGTGTACGCGGGTTCGAATCCCGCCTCCATCTCCGAAGCGGCGCGCGCGTGCGTCGCGCAGAGGTTGATACATGCCGGCTGCTACGCGCTGCGTGCTGTGCGGTGCGTGGCTCGGTACTTGGGGCGCGTGGCTTGGCGCGTGGCGCGGGGCGCGTGGCGCGGGGCTTGGCGCGTGGCGCGGGGCGCGGGGCTTGGCGCGTGGCGCGGGGCTTGGCGCGTGGCGCGGGGCGCGTGGCTTGGCGCGTGGTGCTTCGTTGCGTGAAGGCCGACGGGCCCGAAAGGGGTCGGGCGGAAAAGATTCGGACGCCGGGTGAACCTTGGCCCCCTTCGGGCCGCCCAAACGATGGACGCCGTTCACCCGGAGTCCGGAGAATGTCCCGAACCTGTCCCTTTCCCACTTCGGAGGCTCTGGGTGACATTCCGTCAGCAATCGTCTCGACGACGATCCGCGTCGGGGTCGAGGCGCCGGATCGGTGTCGTGGCCACGACCGTGGCCGGCGCCCTCGCCGGCACCGCGCTCGTCGTCGCGCCCGCTCCGGCCGTCGCGGCGCCGGCCGTGGACGTACTGCTCGCCGAGGTGTACGGCGGTGGCGGCAACAGCGGCGCGACCCTGACCAACGACTTCGTCGAGTTGGCCAACAAGGGTTCGGCCGCGGTCGCGGTCGACGGTTGGAGCGTGCAGTACCTCCCGGCCGCGCCCAAGCCGACCTCGACCTGGCAGGTCACCGCGCTGACCGGCTCGGTGGCGCCGGGCGGCCGGTACCTGATCGGCGAGGCCAAGGGCACCGGCGGCACCGTCGCGCTGCCCGCCTCGGACGCGGCGGGCTCGATCAACATGTCCGGGACGGCCGGCACCGTCGCCCTGGTCCGCGGCACCGCCGCGCTCACGTGCCTGACCGCCGCCGACTGCCTCGCGGACGGCCGGGTCGTGGACGTGGTCGGCTATGGCGACGCGGTGGTCCGCGAGGGCACCCCGGCCGCCGCCACCACGAACTCGACGTCGGCGGCTCGCACTTCGGCGCTCGCGGACACCGACGACAACGGCGCCGACTTCGCGGCGGGCGCGCCGACGCCGCTCAACGCGCACGGGCAGGGTCCGACCGACCCGGGCGGCGGCGAGCCGGAGCCGACCAGTGCGCGGATCCACGACATCCAGGGCACCACGCGGGTGTCGCCGAAGAAGGGCGCGCGGGTGACGAGCGTGCCCGGTGTGGTCACCGGGGTTCGCGGTTTCGGTTCCGCGCGCGGCTTTTGGTTCCAGGACACCCAGGCGGACGACGATCCCCGCACATCCGAGGGGCTGTTCGTGTTCACCGGTTCGGTGACGCCGAAGGTCGCGGTCGGCGACGCGGTGAAGGTGACCGGTCGGGTCGACGAGTTCTACCCGGGCGGCGCGGACATCGGTGGCCAGTCGTTGACCCAACTCGCCGACGCCACCTGGGTGATCGACGCGTCCGGTCAGGCGCTGCCCGCCCCCGTGCTGCTCGACGCGGCCTCCGTACCGGATGCGTACGTGCCCGTCGGGGTGCCGTCGATCGAGGCGCTGCCGCTGGAGCCGAGGAAGTACGCGCTGGACCTGTACGAGTCGCTCGAAGGCCAATTGACGCGCGTAGCCGACTCGCGTGTGGTCGGCCCGAGCAACACGCACGGCGAGTTGTGGGTCACCGTCGAGCCGACACAGAACCCGACCGCGCAGGGCGGCTCGCTGTACGCCGGCTACGACGCGCAGAACAGCGGTCGGATCAAGGTCTCCTCGCTGATCCCGTTCTCCCAGGAGCCGTTCCCTCAGGCGAACGTCGGCGACACGCTCACCGGCGAGACCACGGGCCCGCTCACCTACGACCAGTTCGGGGGGTACACGCTGGCCGCGACGACCCTGGGCAAGGTAGCCAAGGGCACGTTGACGCCGGAGACCACGCGGGATCAGAAGAACTCCGAACTCGCGGTCGCCACCTACAACGTGGAGAACCTCTCCCCCAAGGACCCGCAGGCCAAGTTCGACCGCCTCGCGAAGGGCATCGTCACCAACCTCTCCACGCCCGACGTGGTGGCCCTGGAGGAGATCCAGGACAACAGCGGGCCCACCAACGACGGTGTGGTGGCCGCGAATCAGACCCTGGACCAGTTGGTCGCGGCGATCAAGGCCGCGGGCGGGCCCGCCTATTCGTGGCGTTCGATCGAACCGGTCGACGGCAAGGACGGCGGCCAGCCGGGCGGGAACATCCGCACCGCGTTCCTGTTCGACGCTACGCGCGTGGAGTTCGTGGACCGTCCCGGCGGCGGCTCGACCAGCGCGGTGGGCGTGCGCAAGGACTGGCTCGGGCGTACCCAACTGACCCAGTCTCCGGGCCGGGTGGCGCCGACGGACGCGGCATGGGACAACAGCCGCAAGCCGCTCGCAGGCGAGTTCCGCTTCCGCGGCAAGACCGTGTTCGTGATCGCGAACCACTTCGCCTCCAAGGGCGGCGACCAGGCGCTGGACAGCCGATTCCAGCCGCCGACGCGCGGTTCCGAGGTGCAGCGGGTCGCGCAGGCGAAGGTGCTGCGCGGCTTCGTGGACGAACTGCTCCGCTCCGACCCCCGGGCGAACCTGGTGCTCCTGGGCGACCTGAACGACTTCGCGTTCTCCCCGACGCTGAAGACGCTCACGGACGGCGGGGCGCTGCGCACGATGGTCGACACGCTGCCGGCGAACGAGCGATGGGGGTATGTGTTCAACGGCAACAGCCAGATGCTCGACCACATCTTGACCAGCCCTCGGCTCAGCCGGTTCGAGTACGACATCGTGCACGTGAACGCGGCGTTCGCGGACCAGGCGAGCGATCACGATCCGCAGGTGCTGCGCGTGCATCCGAGTACGGGCAACGACTTCCTGGACCGGCTGGAGCGGTTGTGGGAGGAGTTGTTCGAGCGTTCGTAGTCGGAACTTCGAGGTGATGGTGCGTCGACTCGCGCCCGGTGTCGGTGGTTTCGGCATCGGGCGCGAGGCGTGTGCGGGGGCGAGGCGGGTGTGTGGCGAGGCGTCTGCGTATGCGGGTCGGTGCCTATTCGGGCCGCTCCGGCGCCAGCGCCCGGGCGGCGGCTTCGGCCAGGGCGCAGGCGTCGGCGACGCAGTCGTAGTCGACGTGTTCGGGCAGGTCGGTGTGCAGGTGGTAGTGCGGGATCAGCTTCTGGTCGTCGATGGAGACCAGCGTCGCGGTGGGGTAACCGTGCCGGTTGGGCACCACGCCGTCGGTGGAGCTGCGTGAGCGCAGGCCGGTCAGGACCTTGATGTCGTTGCGGGTGGCGCACTCGGAGAGCAGGTTGTTGAACGGGACGTCGTAGGGCTCCATGCGCAACGGGCCCTCGGCTTCGAGGAGTACGAGGTTTCCGGAGCCGACGGTGTCGACGTTCAGGAACCAGGTGCGTTCGCGGTCCAGGTCGGGGAAGTGTCGGCGGGCGAAGCCGCGGATGCCCTCCTGCAGGGCCTCCTCGGCACCGGCCGAGACGAGCAACACCCGCACGCCGTGGACGGGTTCGTCGCGCAGTGTGCGGGCGAGGGCGACCAGTACGGCCACCCCGGACAGGTTGTCGTTGGCGCCGGGGACCGCGCGGCTGCGGCCGATCTGGGTGAATGCGGCGGTGCACAGGGCGGCGAGCCCGATCCCGGCGCGGCGCAGGCTCTTGGCGCCGGTGGCCGAGCCGAGCGCGATCAGGGCGGGGCCGGCGACGACCGGCCACCACAGCGGCGGGTTCTCGCTCACCCGGTCGAGCAGGTGCGGGTAGCGGGTGGCGAACCAGCGTGCGGCTCGTTCGTCGAACACCGCGCCGGTGGGCGCCGCGTCGTGGTGGGCGGTCACCACGAGGGTGCGTGGCGCGTCCGGTTCGCCGACGGAGGCCACCACGTTGTGGGCGCTGCGCCGGCGACCGCCGAGGGCCCTGCGGGCGTATTGGCGGCGGTAGGAGATGTCGTCCGCGATGCCCACGGTGGCGGCGGCCGCGACCGCCGTCGCGGCGAGGCGGGAGCGGCCTGCGAGCAGACCGGCGGCGGTGGCCAGGGCGGTGAGGGTGCCGATCGGGCGCGCGTAGGAGGTGTACGCCGGCTCTTCCTCGACCGCGGCGTCGGTCGCGCCCAGCGTGCGCAGCAGTTCGGCTATCCGGTGCGCGGCCTCCCGCTCGCCGGCCGAGGTGGGCAGCCGTTCGATCTCGGCCAACGGCTCGATCACGGCGCGTAGTTCGGCTTCGGTGGGCCGGCGTGAGCGGTGCCTTCGGCCGGTGCCGCTCGGGCGCGGATCGGTTCCCCCATGGCTCGTCATCCCGCCACGATGCCACGCGGGGTCGGGCGGTGTCCGAGGGGAACGGGTGTTTGTTACCGATGGGTTGTGATGGGGCGAGGGCTTCCGGGGACGAGGGCAGGCGCGCCTTCCACCGACCGGGGGTCAGCTGCTCTGCGGCGAGGCGTCCATGGCCCCGGGCAGTTCGTCGGTCGCGGCCGTCGCCTCGGCCGTCTCGCTCTCCCCGGCGACCGGCGCGGCGTTCTTGCGGGTGGCCAGTACCGCCCCGCCCAGGATCAGGATGAACGACGCGCCGATCGCGAGGGTGAACGTCTCGTCCAGGATCAGCACGCCGGCCGCCACCGCGACCGCCGGGTTGACGTACGTGATGACCGTGGCGCGGGCCGCGCCGACCTCGCGGACCAGTTCGAAGAAGATCACCATCGCGATCGCCGTGCACACCAGGGCCAGTACGCCGATCGCGCCGAGCGCCTTGCCGCCCGGCACGTGCGCGGGCCACTGCACGGCGGCGAGCGGTGTGTACACCAGCGCGGTGAAGCCGAGGCAGACCACGGTCATCGGCAGGCTCGGCACGTCCTTGAGCCGGCGCTCGGCCACCAGCGCCGCGCCCGCGTAGCACAGGGCCGTGGCCAATACCTCGACCGCCGCCCAGGGGTCGCCGCCGCCCAGCGTGGGCCCGGCCAGTACCGCGACCCCGCCGAACCCGATCACGAGCCCGGCCCACCGCACCGGCCCCATGCGCTCGGTGCCGCCGGTCAGGTAGACCAGTACCGCCCCGAAGATCGGCACGGACGCGATCAGCAGCCCGGTGGTCGAGCTGGACAGCCGCCGCTCGGCGTCCGAGAGCATCCACCACGGCCCGACGAACTCGGTCACCGCGAACACGAGCAGCGGCCACTTGTACGGGCCCAGCCCTCGCATCCCCCCGCCGCGCAGCGCGAACGGCAGCAACAACAGGGCGCCGAGCCCGGTGCGCGCGAACACCAGCACGCCCGGCGACACCTCGTCCACCGCGACCTTGATCAGCAGATACGGGATCCCCCAGATCACGCACATGCACGCGAACAACAACGCTCCACGACGACTCACGGCCGTGTCCCCTCAATCTCTGGATCGAAGAGGATGATCAACCACGCGGGGCCGATCGGTCTAGAACGTTGTTGCACAGCACGCCGTGGCGCAGCACGCTGCTGCGGTAGCCGGCGGGCGTGACGCCCAGTACGCGGCGAAACCAGCGGCCCAGATGCGCCTGGTCCGCGAAGCCGACGGCCAGGGCGGCCCCGGCGGGCGTCATCCCGCGGGCCAGGAGCTCCTGGGCGCGGGCGACGCGGTGCTGGGCGAGCCAGGCGTACGGGGGCAGGCCCGCCACGTCGCGGAAGGCGCGCAGGGTCTGGTAGCGGGACAGGCCGATCCCGGCCGCCAGCTCGCTCAGCGACGGCGGCTCGACGAGTTGGTCGGCCAGCCGTTCCCGGACGGCGCGGGCCACCCGGGCGGCGTCCGGCGAGGTGCGGCGGCGCGCCTGTTCGCGGACCGCGTGTCGGCCGACGAGGGCGCGCAGCACCTCCACGAGCCGGGACTCGCCCTCGAAGGCGTCACCGCCGGTGGTCAGGTGCACGTGTACGGCGACCATCTCGGCGGCGAGCGCCGGGTCGGCGACGATCAGCGACGGGAAGTGCGGCGCGGGGCCGCCGGGCAGGTCCTCGCCGACCAAGGTGCTGGACGGGTAGAAGACCCGGTAGGCGTACCCCTCGGGGATGCCCGGCCCGCCGGTGTGCGTCTCGCCCGGCTCGGCGACGACCACGGCGCCGGGGCCGGAGCGGTGTACGGCGCCTCGGTAGTTGATCTGCTCGATGCCCTCGACGCAGACGCCGATCGCGTACTCCTCGTGCGCGTGCGGGGCGTAGCGGTGCCGTCGGAAGCGGGCGGTCATCAGGTCCAGGGGCGCGTCCTGGACGCCGTGTACGCGGGTCCACACGGCGCGGTCCACGGCGGCGGGGCCGAGGACGTCGCCGCCGCCTCGGCCCGCGCGTCGCGCCCCGGGGTCGGGGCGTCGCGCCCCGGGGTCGGGCTCACCACTCATGTCGGTTCGCTCTCAGATATCCGTGGACGGCCCGGCCGGGCACGATGGGGTCGAACCACTCCTCCGGGCCGGGGTCCGACAGGCGCGGCTCGACGGTCTCGGGGTCGTCGGAGGCCGCGTCGCTGAAGGTCACGAAGGCGGCCTCGACGTCGTCGTCGTACAGCCCTTGCCGCTCCAGCAGCGACGCCGCCTGATCGACCAGCAACCGCAGCGCCATCTCCTCGGCGAAGCAGCCGGGCGGCGCCCACTCGGTGCCGGCGAGCCGCCCGGTGACGGTGACCGCGGCGACCACGAAGCGGCGGACGAACCCCTCCTCGGTCAGCGGCAACGCGTCGAGGACGAAGAACGAGGCGCCGTCCTCCTCGCGCAGATTGACGAGGTCGGTGAACAGGAGGTCGATCAGCACCCCGACGGAGGCGGCGACGGCGCCCGCCGCGAGTCGCGCCTTCTCCTCCGGCACGTCGGGCTGCGCGGTGTCGGGCTCACACCCGAACGCGTCGAGCCCGAACGCCCGCACCCCCGCGGCCTGCCGCTCGATCCGCAGCCGCTCCTCCGGCATCGGCCGCCGCGCCCGCATGGTCGGATCCTCCGCGGGCGCGTCCGGCCCCCCGGCGGCCAGCAAACTCTCGTACACGAGCTCGTCGTGCAGCTGCACCTCGCTCCGCACCACCCGCCAATCCGCGAGCAACACGCTGGCCTCCAACACCGCGAGCACGATCTGCCGAGCCGTCCGCTCGGCCGCCTCCAGTGTCGGCGCGTCCACCGACAACAACACCCCGGCCCCATCCGACCGCGGCGTGACCCGATGGTCCACCAGATCCACCCCGACCCCGTCCGCCTCCTCGAACCCCTCCACGGCATCGAGCCCGTCACTCAGCAACGCCCCGACCCCGAGCCGCTGGAGTTCATCCAGATCGGGATAGGTCTCGAGGGGCACGACATCGACATTCACCGGATAAGCCACCCGAAGATCTTCCCGGACCCACGCCCCTTCCCCACCCCCGACACCACCGAACAACCACGTGGCGGACCACCCCCCCAAGTGCGATATGGTTTCCGTGTTCGGCCAACCGAACACCGGGACGTGGCGCAGCTTGGTAGCGCACTTGACTGGGGGTCAAGGGGTCGCAGGTTCAAATCCTGTCGTCCCGACGGTGTTCAAGAGGCGCTGACAGGGGCAAAAGCCCAGGTCAGCGCCTCTTGCAGGTTTAGACCACTCGCAGGTTGGTTGCCCGGTTCAAGATCGTCTGTGGACCATTTGTGGACCAACCGGGGTCGAGATGGCCCTGAAGCGCCTCCCCCGCGCCGATGATCGACTGCCGCGCGGGGTGCAGATATCGCTGTGTCGTCGAGAGCGATCCGTGCCCGGCGATCTTCCGCAACACGTGCACCGGGATGCCCGCGTCGGCCATCCACGTCAGCCCGGTGTGCCGCAGATCGTGCCGGCGCAGGAACTCGTACCCCAGCCCCGCGACCACTTCGTCCCAGTGCGTCGCGTCACGCAGCACCGCCGTGGTGATGCGTCCTCCGCGCGGCCCGGTGAACAGCCGGGCCATCGGGTCGGGTTCCGGCCCGAGGAGCGCGATCCGGCGCAGCACGAGCGGGCGGACCTGCGGAATGATCGGCACCCATCTTCGGCGCTTGCCCTTGGTGCCCTTGTCGACGAGCCCGCCCGGCGAAGGCGTGGTCTGCCGGCACAGGTTCCACATCCACTCGCGCGTGTCGATGTCCTTGAGCCGAACCCCGGACACCTCCCCGATCCGCGCCGCGGTGCAGCCGGCGAAGCGAACGACGTCGCCCCAGCCGCCGAAGTCGCCGTGTGAGCGCCGGACAAGGGCGTCGGCCAGGGTGTCGAGCGCGGCCCAGTCACGCAGCGCCAGTTCGCGCGGGTTGTCGAGCTCGTCCTCGGCCATGCGAAACGCGTGCTGCCACCCGCTGATCCGGGCCGGGTTCGTCTCGACGAGACCGTCCCGCTGTGCCTGCTGCATCACCCGCACGAGTACGGCGATGGTGCACTTGATCGTCGAGCGACCGGCCCCGTCCTCGATCCACTCGTACACGGTCCGGTCCACCGCGCCGTAGGTGAGCGAGTGCACCGGCAGGTGGCCCAAATACGGCTTCACCCGCAGCCGCCAACCGGCCATGTACGGGTCCGTGGTCTTCTTCTCCAGACCGCGCAGCGCCATGTCCATCACCAGGTCCCCGTATTCGCCCAAGGGCATCGTCGCCATCCCGGGATCGACACCCGCAAGCGCCAACCTCCGCAACCGCTCGATCCACGCCTCTGCCGCCTCCTCCGTATCGAGACTCTCCGACGCGGACCTGCGCTCCCTGCTCACCGGATCCACCCACCGCAACCGCGCCCGGTACGGCGTCGGCCGATCCTTCAAAAACTCGATGTCGGACGACAACGGGATGCCGGCAGGCGGTATCCGAGGAGGCATCAGGCGGCCACCTGCGGATCCACCCGACGGCTCGCCAGCCACGCCTCGACATCGGCGGCGCTGTATACCGTCGTCCGCGCCGAGAGCGGCACGAACGGCGGCCCCTGCACCGGCCGCCCGGTCCGCCACCGCCGCAGGGTCGACGGATCCACCCCCAGCAGCTCCGCAACCTCCTCGGTGGAATACCACCCGCCCTCCAACAAGCCCGCCCCGGCCATGTCCCGCTCCGCACTTTCGGGCCGAACTCGCGTCCGATGCAGATGACGCATCGCCACCACCCCTGTCCGTACATGTCGTTCTTTGCATCGGCCAGTTATCGATGCAAACCTTCGAAACGCCCGAGCTTCCGCTCATCGGTCCGGTCGAGCACCCGCGCCGTCCGTCGACACGGACTTGACGGGCCATGCGGATCCTTGTCGTGATCGACTCCGACTCCGCCTCCAGGAATGGCGGTGCCACTCCAAGCCGGCGATTCCCCGCGCACGCCGTAAGCTCTGCGGGCACAGTTCTCCGCCCCCGATGGCCACTCGGTCGTGTTCGGAGTCATCACCTCAACGGCGTTGATGCGGCGAGCCGTTCACGCGCCGGACGCCTCCGTCGCGGCGCCGTCGTCGACGTGAGCGAGTCCGGCGGGAAGCGCGGGCGGCTCCAGGCCCCGATCGCGCATGCGCACACGCAGATCCCGTAGGGCCAGGACGTCCTCGAACGCCAGCCGCTCGTACCGTGCCGCAACCTGCCCCAACCGCTCGTGCTCGGCCGGATCGAGGTTGACCGTAGCCAGGCGGCGCCGATCGTGCGCCAGCCGCCCGGACGCCACGGCCGCCTCGACGGCAACCGCGTGCTGCCGGAAAGCCTCAAGCCGCGCACGCGGCGAATCCGCGGGCGGCAACTCGGACAACGGCGTCTCCCCCGTAAAAGCGGCAAGCCCATCCCACGTATCAACGACGACGCCAGGTGTCGGAGAAACCGTGGCAACCTCACCCACGGGAAACAGAAGACTGATCGCCGGCACACCCAACGCCTGAGCCAGGGCCACCAGTTCGGTCACATCAAGCGACTCGCGCCGCCCGATCTCCAGATTCGCCAACACCCCACGCTGCATCTCCACACCCAACGCCGTACACGCGTCCGCGAGCTGCTGCGCACTCATCCTCCGCGCCTTGCGATGTCGCCGCACCTCACCCGCGACAACCGCCACCAGGCTCGATGCCGATTCGTTTTGCGTCATGAGTGAACAGTACATCATTATTCTGATCTTTGACGAGACAGTCTTCGCTCGCGAGACATCACTGGCTAGACCGGGCGCAAGAATTGTTTTCTCTTGACACAAGCAGCGATTCACGGCGCTGACGCGCGATGAGAGGGGTGACACTCCGAGCTGTCGTGAGCCCCAGGCACCCTCGACCGATCCCGCGAACGGCGGATCCATACCTGGTCGACTCCACGCTTCAGGGCAACGCGTACGCCACAGCCCGACGCAACAGGACCCGGCACGCCGCCCCGGAGGGAGCCCGATCAGCCCGACCGGACTGGGCTCGATTCGAGGGGGCCCAACGAGCCGAACCACCCACCCCTGCTTTGTAAGTGCCGATGGGACGGTGCCGAGGGATGCCACAGAGGGGCGCTGTGTCCCGTTTTGGATCTCCCAATGCCCCGAAATCGGGGGATACCGCCGGATGTCGGCGGGTGCCGGAACCGTCGTGCACGCGCCGTACGCGCAAATGCGTGCACTGGTCGGAGGTTTCCGTGATGCGCCCCGGGATTCTTCCGGGGCGCATCACGTCGCATTTTACCGCCCTCGATGGCTGTGTTCGCCGCGACCTCGACAACCACCGTGGACGCGACTGACCTCTGCCCTATCGTGCACATCCGACTCACTAGTGGGTCGCGATCACGGACGCCCGGTGGTCAGTCGATCGAGGTGTTCAAGCATGGTGGCCGCGTTCAATGAGCAGCTTTGCGCCACTGCCCACCACCAACGACTGGGCGTGGTCGGATAGGGATTGCCCTTTTTGGATATACGTGACCTGGCCGCGGTAACCACGAGGCCGTGTCGGGCTCGGGAGAGCATGACGAGCAGCACGCGCAGTTCCTCGGCGAGGTCTTCAGGCTTCGACTGTCCACTGGGGATGTGGAATTCCTCGATGCCGGGCACGAAGACCCAGTCGAATTGGCGTCCCTTACCGGTGTGCGCATTGAGCAGGTGGACGCCGGGCTGCAAGGATCCGCTCATCTCCGGGGGGCGCAGTTGGCTGAGTGCCGATGCGGGCGACCCGAAGAGTTCGGCCTGTTCGAGGAATGTGTCCAGCGCCGTTGCCACACGATCGTGGGTCTCGACGTCGGACGGTTCGACTGCAGACAGAACGAACTTGCGCAGGTTGTCGCCCTCGGCCTTGGGGTGCTGCGCGGCGACGGTGTGCAGAAGTTGCAGCACTTCCTCGTCGTCGATGGCGAGGTCCCAGCGTTGCCGGGGCAAGTGCGAAGCGTGGCCGAACTTCTCGTCGGTGACAGCGCGGCGCCAGCCCTCCCGGGTTATGACGCCGATCGTTGCAGTTGGGTCCGAGTCCAGGATCTTGGTGGAGATGTCCACAATCCATTGCGACTCCTCGTCCTCGGTGTCGAAGACGTGAGCCACGGCGGCTCCCCCGCCTATCCAGTTTTCCGGGTGGGCCGCGACGAGAGTCTCGCCACCGGCCAGTACGGCCACCTTGTTCACCACACCCAACACAGCGGGCGAGGAGCGGTACGACATCGTCAGGCGGTGTGGAGGGCCGCAGACGACGCGAAGTTCGGCCTCAATCTCCACGGGTCGGGCGCCGGCCCAACTGTAGATGCCCTGCAGCGGATCGCCCACGCACGTAATCGATTCCGTGCAACTGCCCAAGGCTATACGGAGTTGCTGGGGTGACAGGTCCTGGAATTCGTCGACCAGGATCGCTCCGAAGTGGGCCCTGTACAGAGCGCCCACGGCCTCGATGCCCAGTAGGCGTTGTGCGTGTCGAAGCAGGTCGTCGTAGTGAAACAGGCCGGCCGCGGCACGGTCGCGTTCTATCTCACGGGCGAAAGGGTTGCCGATGCGGTCGAGTTCGCGGCCGACGGCGTCGTCATCGTGTGCGTCACTCTTCGCTTCCCGGAGTGCGGACTCGATGCCCTTTCGGGCGTCCGCAGCCTGTTCTCTGGTCATGTCGACCGTGTACCGCGCAACGGCGCAGGTCAGTGTGTTGCGGGTGGGCATCGGGAACTTCGGGTCGATGCCGATGGTCTGTCCGTGAGCACGGATGATCTCCGCCGCGTACCCGTGGAAGTTTCGGACATGTACGCGGCGGCGGAATTGTTGAGCGCCCACGGCGCGGATGAGCCTGTCCGTCAGGTTCTGTCTGGCCCGATTGGAGAAGGTCAACGCCAGGATCTGCTGGTGGGGACCGAGTCGTGGGATGAGGTAGTCCGCGCGTCGGGCGAGGAGTTCGGTCTTGCCACAGCCTGGTGGCGCAATGACCAGCATGTGGGGGTCGGGGTTCAGGGCTGGGTCGGCTTCGACCGGGATGCTCATCGCGCGGCCAACTCCCTTACCTTCTCCAGAATCCCCTTGACGGCGGGCATCCTTGTGACCTGCTCAGCCGTCAAGGACGCGCTCACGGCCTCCGCAGCCGCCGTCTTGTTGTTACGGCAGAAGCGGGCTATGCCCTCAATAGTGAGGTCGTCGTCGCCGGCAACTCCGGAAGCCTCCCGGAGGGCCCCTTCGCGGCAGACCTTGGCAGCGACGAGGAGCTCGTTCATGCCGGTTGCGGTCAATGCGGTGCAGTACTCGTGCTCAAGATCGATTTGGCAGGCCCACACGCGGTCGCCCAGCACGATCGACTGCTTGCCGCCGTAGGCCCCGCAGAAGATGCCCTTCTCCGCCTCGTCCACCAGGCCGAGGACACACACGCCGAAGCCGTTCTTGCCCAGGAGAGCGTAAACGTGCCGAAACTTGTCCGCGCCGTCGAGCGTGAACACCATCGCACCGATGCGGTCCAGATCGATGCCCAGGACGCGCGCGGCACGCTGCACGATCCGACGGTCCGAGATGCCTTCGACCGCGATCACGTATCGCGCGGTAAGCGCTTCCAGCAGGTGCGGTGACCACCACTGCAGCCGCAGCTTCTCGATCGTGTCGAACCTGTTCTCATTCAGTTGGTGCGCGCTGCCGTCGGGGGCGATGACCAGCACGTGCGCGGGTTCGAAACACTGAAGGACGTAGGCGGAATGCGTCGCCACGATCTTTTGGTTGGCTCCGGAGGCAAACAGTGTCGCGACGTTGCGCTGATTCGAGGGCTGCAGATGAAGCTCCGGTTCGTCTACCGCGACGATGTTGGCACCGGCTTCGGCGAGGTCGAACAACGTCATCGCGACCAACTGCCGCATCCCGTCGGACTGCTCGATCAGCGGGACGTACTGTCCGTTGCGGCTGAAGAACATCGAAACACCCGCGAGGACGGAAGCGGCGGGATCCGATTGAGTGCGTATCGCCAGGTCATCGGCGGTGACGGTCTGCGGCATCGCCTTGCTGAGGTGATCCGCTACAGTCCCGCGCAGCTCTCCCAGCCGCTCGCTCACGCCGAGCTTCTCATTGAAGTCATCGAGCAGGCCGGTCAACTGGTGTGCTTCGGGGCCCATGTCGATGGCGTCGAGCAGAGTGCGCAACGCGCTGTTGGGGCCGTCCAACAGCGAGGCACCCGCCGTGCGGTTTGCCGACAGGTACCGCCAGCCCAGAGCGGCGATTTGGTCCCGCGTGGGTGCCCGACCCTCCGCGGTTCCGGGCAGCCATCGGCGGATGGTGATGGCCTCCGGATCACCGTCCACCGGCTCGACATCAAGGCGAATCTTCAAGGTCGCCGTCGTTTGGTCCTCGGGATCGATATCAATCTCGCGATAGAAGAGTCGCCGCTCTTCGCCCGTGAGTTCGGCGAAGGCCGCCTCGACTATCAGCGGCCTCATCGGGTCGCGAAGGTCGGCCCGGGACAAGCTTTGGTAGAGCTGGCCGACCGTGCACGCGAACGTCAGATTGAGTAGGCGCAGCAGCGACGACTTGCCCACGTCGTTCGCCCCGACGATCACCAAGTGCTCGCGGACCCGGATCTCCAGGTCCTGCAGGCGTTGGGAGTTGACGATCTTGAGCCATGTGAGCTTCACGGGGCTGCCCCGGTTTCTAGGATCACGACCAGCAGGTACCAGGGCAGCTTCGGGTTGCCGAACAACTTGCGAACTGTGCCATGGATCACCGACAGCCTACGCATCGATTTGGAGGGCATGCGTGCGATTTACGCTCCCGAACGCGCCGAACCCGGTGGGCTTACAGAGTCTGATGACCGATCTCGGCGCTGCCGGCAACGTCTCCCGCTGAAACGCCACCACGTCCGGGGCCAGGCATCCCACCTTGATGCACGGCGGCCTGCTCCCTGGCCGCCGTGCCGAAGGCTTGAACGCGGTGGATGCCTGTCGCGCGGTGGATGGCGGCGAGGCGAAGCCCGGCCGTCCAACCGCTCGGCACCCGCCCGTCTTTCGCCTGTCGACCTACAAGCCGGAACCCGACAGTCGGGCCAGTGCGCGGGGAATGCGCTTGAGCAGAGCGACGGGCGGGAGTTCGTGTTCGGCGCGCAGGAGGTACCCGGCGGGCGAACTGCCCATGGCGGCATCCCGGGCGGCGGCGGTGGTCTGACGGAGCGCGACCATTCCTAGGGCCACCGTGCCACCGGTTGCGACAGCGGTCGCGAGGGCGCCTTGGCCGAATGCGGTGGACGCGGCGTATGTGGTGGCGCCGCTCGGCACGAGGCTGAGCCCCATGATGCCGGTCGCGGCCTTCATGGGGGCGCCACGCAGGGCGGCTCGGAGTTCCCGCAGCGGTTCCCGGAAGCTGTTGTTCACCGCCTGGTCGAGGTAAAGCCGGAGCGCTTGCGGGTCCTCGATTCCGCCGAGAGCCGGTTCAAGTTCCCGTGCGAGGTCGGCCACCGCGCTGGTGAACGCCGTGAACTCCGCGCCGTGATCGGTACGCAGCTTGATGATCCGCTCGACCGGAACGCTCTCCAGGTCGGCGGGTACCACCAGTTCGATGGCAAGGTGCCCGACCATCCGCGCGATGTCCTGGTCCGGCACGGGCGTGGACTGCCCCAGCAGGACCTCGGCGATTCGGGTGTCGTCCCACGTTCCCGTCGCCGAGTGCGCCCCGACCCGATCGGTCAGCGGAGCGAAGCGCGTGCGACGCGCCAACTCCTGGGTGAGCACGCACTTGTACGCCCACGCCAGACTCGGATCGGTGGCGACCCACTCCCCCGGCCACGCGTCCGTATATCGGGACCGCGACGTCGCCACCGCCAGGCCGGACGCGAACAGGGCGTCGCGCAGCGCCGGATCCACTTCATTCCAGTACAGACCGGCGAGCGGCCTCTGCCGGGTCGGCAACGCAAGGTGGGCGGTCGAGGATGCCGGTTCGACGGTCACCTGAGCACCCACACCGCGCACACGGTGGCCGGGATCGTTGACCTCAAGCAAGCGTCCGGGGCCCGCAAGATACCGCCGGCGCAGATCCGCGCTGTGATCGTTCAGGATCCGTAACCAGCCCGGCGCGATTGCCGAGGCCGCCGCCGAAGGATCCACGTCCACGAGGAAATCGAGGCCGTCCTTCAACGCATACGCGGTCTCCGTGTCGTGGACCCGAAAGCCCTGCGGCACCACGCGCGCGACCTGCGGCCAGTACAACGCTGCGGCCTTTATCCAGCTCTCATCCCGAACATGCACGTACGGGTAGTACAGACCTATTCGCTGCATAACCGTCCTTTTGCATAGGGCCCCTGGCCGCCCACGAGGCTCACGCTCCATCCAAACGCATGCCTGGCAACAGTGAACCTCACATTCGCTCACCGCCCCGATGCTCCCACCGGTGCCACGCGGTGGCCGTCTCGATATCGGAACCCGATGCCGGACAGCCGCCCGGGGTTCAGCCACGCACACGGTCCGCATTGGGATATCCGTGCGCTGGTGGGGGGTTTTCGTGATGCGCCCCAGGGGCCCCTGGGGCGCATCACGTCGCACAGGGAGCGCGGGATCAGCCTTTCGGGCCGTCCTGTCGTTGCGGCGGTGACGAAACCAGGGCAGTGTCCGCAATTCGAGCCCCGGCATCGAGTGCTCTCGTGGCCGCGCCACGCCCCAACGGTGACCACGCGATCGGCGCTGCGATGAGTACAGCGGCGGCGGCCAACGCGCGTGTCCACGTTTCGGCCCTGCCAGCCGTTCCAGCGCTCAGCGCAGTTGCGCGGCGATGGCGAGGGTCCATCCTCGCTGCGGCGTCACGGGCCCGATTTGCGATCCCCGAGCAGACTTGGGCGGCACGGGCCAGTAAACACACCGCGGCAAGCCACAGGCCGACGCAACCAACAAGCCCGCCGAGCACGCGCTGCGGTAAGGACGGCGGAGCATCCGCAGTGGTCTGCACTCCGACTACAGCGAAAACGACGGAGGTCATGCAACCGACAGCAAGGAAAGTCGCCGCCAACAATCGAAGCAGCGGCCGTTCCTTGGCTTGTTGACTAACTTCCTGTTCCTCATCGGTGGAACCGGGCGCTGGCCCAGGCGGCGGACGATCTATCGCCGCACGAGACTCGTTGGCGTGATGATGGTGGATGTGTATGCCACCGTCGACGTAGCCGTCGACGAAAACCCCTGAGCCCTCGTTGCGTTGCACGTGCGGGCGCTGTACAGGTTCGGACATCTCCCGTCACCGCCGTAACAGCTGTGGGTCGCGATCCGAAGGCTGCAAGTCCTCTATTTGTTCGTGGAGCTGAGGAGCCGATTGGTCTTGGATGAACAGCCGCGGCGCACGATGGATCGACCGACACGTCATCGCGGTTCGGCACCGTACGTGTTGTGCACGCCTCCGAAGATGTTGCCGTTCACCAACATCCCCGATCCACTGTTCAGTTGCGTCCCCACGTTCGTTGCGCGTGAAGCTTCGGCCAGCGCCTGGAGATCGCTCCATGCTTCCGGGTGAGCCGACACATGGTCGTGCAGACGACTGACCCACGCCTGCGTGATCCGCTCCCGCATCAAGGCCAGCTCGGGGCCGAACGTCGCGTCGGCTTCTGCGGCACAGGCCAAGTCAATGAGGATTCGCTCGTCGTTGTCATGTGTGGCGATCGCATCTCGCTGCGCTTCGGGTGTGTCGTGGCGGAACAGCCGTACGAGTCCGGCTCGGGCCGCACGGCTTCCCCCGGACACCATCGAGGCCACCAGGGTGCCGGCAGCACCCGTCACTATCGCCATAGTTGCGGGATCGAGCATGGTCCAAAACCCCCCGGAGCTGGAATGTCACCGCATACACGCACAGTCCGTAGCTGACGAGTCCAGCCAGGGTGGGTGCGGACCAATTACCTTACGCGATAACGCAGTACGTGTTGGCGCCTCAACGAAAGCCTTTCGCACCCGCTCCTGACCTGCTCAGCTACCGAAACGATGTCGGAGGATTGGGAGCGGCTCGTCTGGCAGGCACGTTTGCCGCCCGCTCTGGCGTCGGCTCTGACATACCGGGGGCACGGAACGCGGTGGTCCGTGATCGTGCGGCGCCCACAGTCGCGTCGTTCACAGGCCCAACCGTCTCGCCTCGGGTTGAGTACGTGGGTTCTCCGAGGGCTGTGTGCCAGCGTCTCCGGATCTCGTCGAGTGGGCCCATAGCCAGGCGTGTTACGGCGAGGAGGTGGCGGATCGGCAGCGTCGGGTTGTTGGCATGGGTGCGGGCGGTGTGCGCGGTGGCCGCGGCGGTTCGGAGGAGGGCGGCGCGCAGGACGCGTCGGGCGTGGTAGTCGGTGCTGCCGCCGGTGCCGTATGCGGTGATGGTCAGGGTGAGTTCGGGGGTGAGGGTGCCGTCGGCGAGATGTCCGCGGCGTTGGGCCTCCCACAGGACGGTGAGGGGGTCGATCGTCTCGCCGCGGTGGGCGAGGCCGGCGATGCTTTGATACAGGGCGCGGTGGGCGTGGTCGGCGAAGTCGTCGGGTCGCAACCAGTGGCCGATCCGGGACAGGGGGGTGGGGTCGGCGACGAGGGCTGCGATCAAGGCCTGTTCCTCGGTGAGGTCGCGCGGACACGGAGTCGTGGGTGGCAAAACCACGGGGGCGGGTGGGGTGGTGCCGTGGGGTTCGCCCCAGCGGTGGGCGAGTTCGTCGAGGGCGGCGTGGAGGGCCTGGTGGTGGGTGAGGGTGTCGGCGAGTCCGTCGCGGGCCTGGTCGGCGACGGCGACCTGGCCGAGTCGGGTGGCGTGTTGGGCGATGGTGCGGTGGTCGGCGGCTTCGACGATCATGCGCGCGTACAGAACCGCGTTGCGCGGGTAGGGGCACGCGGCCATGAGGGTGTGGGCGTAGACGGGTGTGATGCCTGCGGCGTGTTCTCCGGCCGCGGCCACCAGGGCGAGCACGCGCGTTGCCATGGTGGCGGTGGCGTCCGGTGGGGCGGGGTGTTCAAGCAGCGCGCGGTACAGGGCGGTGTGTGCGGGCCGATACATGTGCTCGGGCAGCAGTCGCCCGCGTACCTCCTCCACACGGGTCGGCTCCAGCAACAGCGCGCCCAGGAGCGCTTGTTCCGCGTATAGGTGGGGGTGCACGTCGCCTCCTCGGAGTGGCGCCCGGGCCGGGAGCGGAGCGGGTCAGCGGGTGCGGCGGAGCGGAGGCTCGCCGGCGGGCAGCGGCGCTGATGCCGCGGGTGTGGTGGCCGGGCCGGGCCTGGCGGTGGTGCTCGTGGTCGCGGCTCGGGTGACCATGTGGCTCGGGCGGGGGGCGGGGGCTTCGGCGGGGTCGCGGTTGATAATGGCGGCGGCTCGGTCGAGCAGGGTTGCGGCCTCGGCGAGACGCGCGCTGTAGGCGCCGTCGTCGAGGCGTTGATCGCTCCACGCACTCAGCGCTCGGGTGAATTCCGTGGTCCGGCGGAGGGTGGCGTCGATTTCCGTGGTGGCCTCCGCAACGTCGTCGGCGTCGAAGCAGAAGTCGAGTTGCTCGGTGAGATCGGCGATGCGGCGTTCGGCGCGGCCGATGTCGTGGTCGGGGCGCGGATTGGTAAGGAGGGACGTTTGAATGCTGACGCGGTAGCCGACGGCGCTCAGGAGGTCGAGGGCCGTGCTGGCGATGTGGGCGCGTTGCTCGGGTCCGGCGCCGTAGGGGGTGCGCCATGCCCGGAAGCCGGCGCCGAGATCGGCGGAGCGGAACCCGGTTTTGCTCAGGATGAGTTCGGCGAGGTTGTCGGCGCCAAGCGTGTGGGCGATGCCCAATTCAGGGTTGTCGCGGATGACGACGGCTTCGTGGTCGAGGTCGTCGGCGCCGATGTGCTCCAACGGAGCGTGGTTCTGGTCGTGGATGCGGGTCTCGATCTCGCGGCAGACGTGGTGGACGTGTTCCGTTTCGACACGTAGCGGTTCGTCGTTGTTGCCGACCGTGGAAGCGATCAGGTGGAGGGTGTGGTCCTGGCGGGAACGCGCCGCTACCCAGCGTGTGGTGGGGCGGTCGCCGTCGTGGAACCCTGCGGCAGCCGCGACGTCGTGGGTGATCGCGGCACACTCGCCGTCGTCGAGGTCCGCGATGTCGGTGATGCCGCCGATGGCGATGTGCCAGACGCCGGTGTCCTCGGTGTTCGTTCCGTGGACGCGGTCGTGCTTCGCGGCGGGCTCGGCGAGGTCCTGGACGAGGCGGTCACGGGGGTGATCGGCGAGCGCCCAGGAAGTCTGGACGCTGTCGTGGACGATGCTCGGCGCCGACCATGGGTTGGCGGCGTGGAGGGCTTCGGCGGCGTGTCGGGCGGTGATGTGGGCGAACATTTGGTGCGGGGCTCCCCTGTTGCTGGGCTGTGAGGTTCGATCGGAGGAATCGGCGGGTGCGCGAGCTGCCCGGTGCTTGAGAAGGAGTGGCACGGGTTCTCGGGGGCTCGGTGATGCTCGCGCCAGGACGACAGACGTTGTCCACGAGCCGGTGAAGGGCTCGCGCTATGCCGCGAGGTCGAAGTCCTCACGCGTCGGGCATATGTGCGGGGCCAAAAGGTGGCGAGCCATGAGTGGTGGGACCGCGTTGCCGATCTGGGAGAACTGGCGGCTGCGACCCCCCTGCCACGGGTAGTCGGGCGCGAACGATTGGAGCGTCCCGGCCTGGGCCACGGTCAGACGTAGTTCGGGAGTCTTCGTCTTCGCGATCGCGGGCGTACGTGGCGGAATCTCGGAAGCTGACTCCCAGCGGGCCTCGTTGGCACGGTGTCCGAAGAACATCGTCGGTGCGGGTTGGTCGAGAGCGCGGACCGCGGCGTGGGCCTGGCTGTTCGAGCGCAATACCCAGCTGCGGGCGCTGCCGGTGAGAGCCCACGAGGGCTGCTCGGATCCGAATTCATTGCCTCCCGCGCCGGGGCGGCGTGCGCCTTGGGTGTTGACGGTCCCGGGCCATTCCCAGCCCAGCGCCTCGGCCATCGAAAGCCAGCGGTCGCGTCCCGGACCGAACAACCCGACGGGTTCGGCGTGTTCGGCATGGGTGGGTTGAGGTGGCGTGGCGGTGCGGGTGCGGGAGGCGATGAGGATGGCGCGTCTTCTGGTCTGGGGCACCCCGTAGTCCGCGGCGTTCAGCAATCCGGTCCACACCGAGAAGCCCCAGCCGCGCAGGATTTGGGCGTACTGCTTCCACAGCGGCAATACGTCGGGGACTTCCTCCATGCACACCCACCGGGGTTGACCAGAGTGGGTGTGGAGGGCGTGGAGGTAGCGCATGGGCTCGGCGGCGAGCAGGGATCTGGGGTCGCGGCAGGCGGTCAGGAGGTGTTCGCGTTCGTCAATGCCGCGGGCAAGGTCGGCGACGGCCTGGTGAACCAGGGGTTGGTCGAGCAGGCCGAGGCGTTTGCCGGCGGTGCTCCATGCCTGGCAGGGCGGGCTGGCGATCACTCCGTCGACCCAGCCCAGGAATGGTCCGGTCGGCTGGGCGGCGACGTCGACGCGCAGGGTGCCGTGTCCTGCGGCCAGGCGGGTGGCGCAGGCCGCTGGGTCCCATTCCAGGCCGAAGTCGAGGGCGCCGAGGTCCCGTAGGCCTTGGGACCATCCCCCGGGCCCGGCGAAGAGGTCGAGGATCATCAGGCCGCCAAACCGAGGTCTTCACGAACCGGGGCCCCGGAGCGGCATGACCACGGGGAGCAGCCATCCTGGTCGCCGAGTTCCATCTCCGCGTCGGCGACCGCGTCGAACACGTCGACCTGGCGGGATCTCCACTCGTGCGAGGTGACCCGGTCGATCGGAGCGATCGACAGTGGCAGGAGGCTGCGGTGCAGATACGCCTCGCCGAGGAGCGGGCTGCCCTCGGCGGTCGCCCGGGCGTTGCCCGAGCGGATGGCCGCGTCGAATTCCACGACGTCTCGCCATTCGTCGGGGGATTCGTCCCGCAGGGCTCTCCACTGCTGGTTGCCGTGGAACGGGCAGCCCAGGCATGCCGATTTCGGGGTCTGTCCGAATCCTCGTGTGCGGAGGAGTCTTTGGCAGTCCGCGCGGGTGTATCCCAGATCCAGGAGTGGATGCCGGTTGCGCATGTAGCCGATTCCGGAGTCCTTGGCGCGATGAACCTCGTCGACCGATATCCCGATCCACTGTTCCACGAATACTCCGGGCGGCACGCGGATCGGATGGGGGTAGCCGAGGAGTCTTCTGACCTGCTGCTTGATCGGCTTCAGCTTGTATTCCGAGGTGCACTGACGCCGTGTCAGGCCGTGTTCGCCGTTCGCGTTCTTGATGTGGAGTGGCATGGACGCGAATCGATGACCGGGGTCGAGTGCGTCGGCTCTGATGTTCCCCGACGATACGCGCAGGATCGGAATGCCGGCGGGTACTGCGATTTCCCGTTCGATGCGATCCAGGTGGGAATACACCGACTTGGGCTCCCATCCGGTGTCGGCGAAAATCGCGAAGTCCAGTTTCGGGAGATGGCCCTCCGCGGCGAGGAGCAGGCAGGTGGTGCTCTGCACTCCGGCACCGAGGCTGAGCACGCGATACCTCGGCTCACCCGTGCGAGTGTCGGGGGTCCGTCCCGACGTGCCTGCGCAGGTCATGCCGCCCGCCCGAGGTCGTCACGGAGCAGCGCGGTGTGCTTGGCGACGGCGCGTTCGGTGATCTGTGCGGTGGCGCGGGCGGAGTCGGCGCCGATCGCCTTCGCCGAGGGCTCCCTGTACCAGGGTTTGAGGTCGAGGAGGCCGGCTCGGATGCCGGTGGCCAGGAGGAGGGCCTTGCCCTTGGGGAGTGCTCGGATCGCGTCGGCGGGGAGGATGCGTTCCTGGCGCATGCTGGTGCTGGTGGAGCGTCCGGATTCGCTCGTGGAGTGGGACACCGTTTGTACGTCGTGGTCGCCGACGAGTCTGCTGAGCTTGTCCGCGAAATCGGCGTCGTCGATGCCGCTGCCGATCATCTTGATGGTGGCAGCGCTCCACAGGGAGTCCATGCCGGATTCGCCCCAGACGCGTACGCCCTGGCGGTAGCTCTGAAGGATCGTGATCGGGATGACGCCGCGCGATCCGAGGTGGGAGTACAGGTCGGGCAGGTCCGAGATCTTGCAGACGTTCGCGGCCTCGTCGAGGATCGCGAGCATCGGCGGGTCCAGGCGACCTCCGGCGCGTTCGGCTTGGGCGACGGCTGCGCGCATGACGGCGTCTGCGGCTGCGGCGATGATCGCTCCGGCGGAGCCTCCGCCGTCCTTGCTGAGCAGGAACAGGCTGTCGGTGCTGGTGGCGAAGTGTTCGGGGCGGAACTGGGCCAGGCCGCGGGTGGGGGTGACCCAGGCGGCGATGCGGGGGTCCAGGAGGCAGGCGGCGTACTGCCTTGCCGTCTCGTAGATGCCGTCGCGGGTCTCGACCGCTCCGGACACGGTGCCCTGCAGTTGGGCGGCGACCGCGTCGAGGTGGTGGTCCTGGAGGAGGTCGACCGGGGTGCGGTCGGCGGGTGAGGCGAGCCATGCCAGGACGTCGGTGATGGGTCGCTTGTCCTTGGCCGCGGCCAGGAACAGGGCGGTGAGCGTGTTGGCGGCGGCGGTGCTCCAGAAGTCGCCCTGGTTGCCCTCGTCCACCGAGGCGGACACGAAGTGACCGGCCAGTCGTCGGGCTCCGGCGAGGTCGTCGGCTTCGCCGAGGATGTCCCACCACATCTCCTGCCGGGCGTGCGCGATCTGCTGCGGGTCGAGCGTCCACACCGTTCCCAGTCGCGAACGAGCGTCGATACAGGCGGTGTAGGCGTCGTTCGCCGCCTTGTTGGACGTCAGCAGCACGGGGCCGGGGGCGGCCAGGACGGCGGGGATGGCGAGGCCGCTGGTCTTGCCCGAGCGCGGGGCCATGATCGCCAGGAGGACGTCCTCCCAGGAGGAACGCACCTCGTGGGAGCCCGGTGCGAGGGTGCCCAGGAGGATGCCGCAGTCGTCGGGGTTGATGCCCTTGGCCGTTGCGTTCTTCAGTGACGGCCGCAACGACTGGGCTCTGGTGGTCATTTCCTTCGGCAGCAGGATCTCCAGTTCGCGCCGACCGGCCAACCCTGCGCTGTGGCCTTTGAATCGGGCCCTGATCTTGAGACCCAGCACGGCCGCGATGGCGAGGACGAGCGCCGGAACGAGGTAACACGTGATGGTCAGGACCGGGTGCGGGAGCGCGGGCCATATTCGGTCGGGGTGAAGCAGCGCCGATATCGGCTCGTATGGTGCCCACTCCCCCTCCCCCATGAAAGCGTTCACGGTGTTGGCGGTCAGCCAGGCGAGGGTTCCGCCGCCGGCGGCAAGGGCGGCGGCACCGAGCATGGCGTAGAGCGCGGCGTCGGTGCCGGGGGTGTTCGAGGGTGTGGATGCGCGCGGAGGCAAAGTGGGTGGCTCCTTGGGGCATGGGTGATCGACACGCGGCTGTCTCACGCAGAGCCGGTGCCTTCAATCGGGCTGGTGCCGGGAGGAGGGTGAAGCTCGGGCGGTGGTGCTGTGGCCCGGGTGGCTTCAGCGTGCCCGGCGAGGTCGAGAGCCAGCCGCAGCAGAGTCGGCGTAGGCCACGGTGCCCGTGGTCGAAGGAATCCGGCGAGGCGACGCGGGCGTAACCGCGTGTTTGCGCGTGGTGCCGGGCAAGGGGCGAGCCAGTCGACCCTGGGCTCGCGGAGACCGAATGAGTCCCAGGGCGGGGTCCGCCCTCACGATCCAGCCAGCGGCGACCAGCCGGGAACGGACATCGCGGGCGAGGTCGACTACCTCGGTCGCATCGGCGCCGAACGGAGTCCGATGCCAGTTGGCCTGATATCTGGGGGCGGGAATCCAGTCGAGGTCGCGCAGGATCTCGGCGATGCTCTCGTCGCGGTATGCGAGCGTGGCCACACCTTCCGGGTGGGTGCCGATGTGGGCGACGCCACGTTCGAGGGGTGGTTCGGGATCCGCGATGTCCAGAGCGGCCAGGATGTTTCCGATCGTCCGGCATTCGGCAAGGACCCGCGCCTGGTCGACCTGTCGGGGCGCTTCCATGACTGCGGCGGTGGAGGCGACCAGGTGCACGTTGTCGTAGGTGTCGCGCAGCAGGACCCAGGGACAGTCGCGGCCCTCGCCACCGATGAGACCGGCGGCGCCCAGGACCCGTCGGGCGATGGCGACCCATTCGCGGTCTCGGGGCCACGATCCTCTGGCGTAGCCGCGCAGGCCGCAGTACCAGGTCATGTCAGGAACGGCCTCGTCCGGCGGAACGCCTTGTCGGTGCAGGATCGCGGGGAGGTCGATGCCTCGGGTGAGGCGGTCCAGGGAGTGACCGCACCACGGGACGGTGTCTCCCTCGGTGGTGGTCGCGGCATCGTGCAGAACAGCCACCGGCCGGACACCGGATTCGCGCCGTCTGGTGAGGAGTTCGAGCAAGGTTCGGGTGTCACTCACGGTCGACATTGCGGGCAGCAGCGACCCTGCCCCGGGGATGGGTGTGGAATTCACGTGCGCCTCCTACCTGCTTGCGCGCTCGTCGTAGCGACGGTGGGCGCGGTCGGGGTCGCGGACGCGGTGGCTCGGCTGGAGAGTGCTCGTGCGATGTGCGTAACCACTCGGGTGACGTCGATGTCGGGGCAGGATTCGATCAGCCAACCGATCGCGTCGGTCAGCGTCGAATGGTGCGTGTGGTTTGCCACGTACAAATGCTCGGTCGGGCTGTTCCACAGTACGGACGCGAGGTATCGCCGGTGGTGGGCCGCGGCCTCGTCTCGGGCTATCGTCGCGCGGCCGGGGTGATCCCACCTGTCGCGCGTGGGCAGATCCACGGCCCAGGCCAGACGTGGCCTTCGAGTGGCGACGTACCATGCGGACCCTGCCGACTCGGGGTCGGCCGGGATACAACCCGGGGGCTCGATGCGGTCGTATGGCTCGGGCTGTGCCTTTTCGGCTTCGCCGGTCACTGGAAGGGGTTTTCGCTCAGGCGATCCCTTTCCGTGGCAGCTTCGAGTAGTTCGGGGAGGTCGCTTGGGACGTTGTCGCGCTGGTCGATCCACCATCCCGCGCGAGTGATCGTTCTGGCCGTCTCCTCGATGGTCTGCCACTCCTCCTCGCCGAGGTCACCTTCGACTACCAGGGCGGCATAAGCGGCCGAGACGAGGTCGTACCGGCAGCGAGTGCCCCAGGCGACTGCCCGCTCGGTGCCTTCCAATAGGGGCATCGCGTACTGCTGCGACCACGCGTCGGCGGTCTCCTGCTCGGCGGCGCGGCGCTGCTTGAGCCAGGTGGCTCTGCCGGCGTCGTCACCGGCCCGGCTCGCGCGCCAGCAGTCGCTGCAGTCCCGGGTCGCGAGCCAGCGCGCGAATCCGCTGCGTTCGTCCGCGGGCTTGTGGGAGAGGTCCTTCTCGGCGCTGTGGCCGCAGACGTGGTCGACGGTCCAAATGGTCTGCACGGGCATGACTCCTCCGGGTCGTTGGGGTGGGCGGTGACGTGACCACGTCACCAGGTAGCCCTGCGGTCAGCGCGTACGTCGACCGGGCATGGGGGCGGTCCATGTCGAGTGGGCAACGACGGGTGTGCGGCTGGTCGGTGGGGTGGGCTGCTTCGCGGCCGAGCGGGCCGCCGCAGCGCGGGCGGTCGTGGCTGTGTCGACGGGACGTCGGGGCATGTCGGCGAGGTGGTCGCTGACGTGGATCAGGGCGCCTCCGACCCGATCGAGGGTTCGGCCTGCCTCGCGCAGTTGCGCAGAGAGTTCGACGCCCATGTCGCCGGGGAGTTCAGCGCATCGACGGGCGGCCTGCTCGACGAGTTGGTGCACCGCGGTCAGGGCACCGGCGTCATCGGTGACTCGGTCCAGGGCCGTGCCGATTTCGGCGGCGCCGGCCTCGGCCTCCAACGGCGCGACGAACCTCGGGTCCGTGGTCGGGTTCCGTGCGGTGGTCGTGGTCGTCGTGATGCGAGGGCGATCTGTGCGAAGGCGCTCGCTCGCCTTGTCGAGGGCGGCTTCGACGCGAATCAACGCCTGGGCCGCGTCCGTGAGTCGGTTGGCCACGTGGGCACCGGCGACGGTAGCGCGGGTCGTGCACCATGCGGCGGCGGCTTGGATCAGTCGCCGGATGGCCTCCAGCAGCGCCTGAGCGCCGGTGGGTCCGTCGAGTTCATCGACGGTCTCAGGGGGTTCGTCGAGGACGGACGGCTTTGGTGTCCACGTGCTTTTGGTCGATGCGGACTCCGTTGCCGGCGTGGTCGTTTCGGTGCTCAAAGTGCCTGGTACGACGTGGACCGTGGATCCGGTGGCGGTCATCACCTGGCGAGCGTTGCGGACGATGTCACTTGCGGCGGCATGATCCGTACCGGTGGGCAGGGTGTACACGTCCAGGTCGGGGTCGTGCCTGAAGCCGGCTACACGCAGGACCATCCGGGCGTAGGGACGGTCGTCCGAGACGGCGGCGACAGTCCCCTTGGTGGGGTGCTTGCCGAAAGCGACGTCCGGTTCCTCTCGCGTCGGAGTGGCCCGTGTGGGCTGCGAGTTGGATGCGGCCCGCAGCGTGCCGGGTTCGGGTTCGTAGGCGAGGTCGGTCTGGACCTCGAAGCGTGCGGCGCGCAGGATCGCGACCGCTTGGGCGGCGCGGTCGGCGGCGGGTCGGTTACTCGCGGTGAGGGTGTAGAGGCCCTTGTCCGCGGTGCGTTCGAAGCCGAGGCGGTTGAGGAGTTGTTTGGCGGCGGGCTGGTTGGAGTGGTTGTTGGCGACGACGCCGAGGGTGGGGTGGTCGCCGATGACGATGTCGGGGGTGGTGGCCATGGTTCGGCTCCTGGGGTGGTGCGATGTCAGCGGTGCCAGGCGGGGCGCGGGCTGCCGGTGAAAGGCGCCGGTGGAGTCTGCGGTCGGCTCGCGACTGCTGGCGTCGCGGCGCGCGCGACGGTGGTGGTGGTCGATGCGGGTGGCAGGTCGGAGCGCACGGGGACGCCGGCGTCGCGCAGGACGGTGACGACGTTGTGGGCGTGGAGCAGGTCGTCGACCTCGTCGTCGGTGGCGTCAAGGACGTGGATGCCGGTCCCCGTCGCGTCGAAGCCGGCGACGGCAAGCAGGCGAACGGCCAGGGTTGGGGTGTCGTCGGTGGTCAGGGCGACGATCCCGAAGCGGGGGTGGATGCCGATCGAGAGGGTCGGACGAACGTGTCCTGGTGGCTCCGGGGTCGGTTGAGTGGCCGTTTCCGTGACGTGGTCGGTCATACCTGGGGTGGAGCTCGAATCGGCAGACGACCGGGAGCCGTGGGCGAGCCGGATGTTGTGCTGCATCGCGGCGCCGACGGCTTCGCCGATGCTCGGGTAAACCTCGGGCACAGGTCTTCCTTGGTGGTCGGTGAGACGGAATTACGAACTTCGCGAATGTGCGGCGCGAGTCAGCGGCGGCGGGGCGTGGGGCGCACGGGTGGGGTGCCGGGAGGGCGCGGCGGGCTCGGAGCCGGTGGGCCGGGCGCGGTGGTCACGGTGGTCGCCGAGGTCGCGCCGCTTTTGCGCGCGCCGGCCGGCGCGGGAAAGTCGGGTCCTCGGCGTACGCGGATACCGGCGTGCTGGAGGTGTTCGACGAGGTGTTCGGCCTGCTGCTGGTCCCAGTCGGCGCGGGTGTAGACGCAGTGGTCGGTGCGCGTGAGCCCGTGGTATTCGAGGTCGTTGACGGTTCCCCAGTGGGCCGTGTCGGTGACGTGGGCGGTGAGTTGGCCGCGTGCCTCCAGGTCCGTCCGACACCGACGACGACTTCGGTACCTCCCGCGACGGCGGACTGACGCAGCGCGGTGACGGCAGCCTGCTGCCGGGGCAGCAGGGTCGCCGCGATGGCTTCGACGGCGCGGTGGGGGTCTGCGGGGACGTGGAGCACGGCCGGGGCGTGGGGGTCGCGGGTCCAGTCGTGGTCGAGGTTGACGTGCGTGGGGGCCAGGCACGCGGCGAGGAAGATGTCGGGATCGGTCGGGTGCCGGACCAGCAGGATGTCGCCGTCGCGGCGCAGGCACAGGTTCAGCTTCTGGCCCGGGGTGGTGGCAAGGGCCTCGCGCATCTCGTCGGCGCCCCATAGCTCCTCCCCGAGTTCGATCATCGATGCGCGGTCCAGGTTGTATCCGCCGATGTGGAAGGGGATGGGGATCCGGTCTGCGGCGGCGGCGCCGATGGCCCGGAACCTCTTCGCAAGGTCGATGTCCTGGGCTGCGGCCTCCTCTTCGGGGGAGGCGAACCCGATGCGGCGGGGGCCGCTCATGACCTCACGGCTTTACCGCGTGGGCTCGCGGGATCGGCGGTATGGGCTGTTGAGAAGCCCTCGGCGCCGGTGAACTCGGCGGCTCTCCGGTGCATGCGGGCGTCGGTGTCGAAGAGGTCGAGCTCGAAGGGGTGCAGGAGGTGTTGGACGATGAAGGACCGGCCGGCGACCTTCCACAGGCCGCGGCCCTTGGTAAGGGCCGCGACCGCCTGCGTCTCCACGCCGGTCAGTCCCAAGAGCCCGGCAGCTGTGGCGAGTTGATCGGGTTCCTGGCGGTAGATGATGCGTGTGCTGCAGTCGGCGAGCAGGCCCTCGGCGAGGGCTCGTCCGCGGGATCCGGCGTCGCCGGCGCTCATCAGGTCGCTGAGGCGGTGGATCACCATGAGGTTCGCGATGCCGAGTCCGCGGGAGAGTTTCCACTGGGACTGCATGCGCTCAAGCAGCGGGACGTGGCGCATCACGCGCCAGGCTTCGTCGTAGATCACCCACCGTCGGCCGCCGTTGGGATCGGCGAGAGCCGATTCCATCCAGGCGGACGCACAGGTCATGGCCAGGACCAGGCCCGTGTCGTCGCCTCCCGCACCCAGGCGGGAGAGGTCGATGCTCAACATCGGCGCCCTGGCGTCGAATCGGACCGTCGACTCCGCGTCGAACATCCCGGCCAGGTCGCCCGCCACCAACCTTCGCAGCGCGTGGGCGAGGTCCCGGGCTGCGGCGCCGAGGTGGCCGGCGGGTTCGCCGAAGGCGGTGTCGAGGGCGGTGGGGTTGCCCATGATGTGGGCCACGTCGCCGAGGAGCGGGGGGCGATTCTCGTCGGCGGCGACGGCAACGGCGCGGTCGAGGGCGACGTCGAGGCCGGTGTGTTCCATCGGCAGCAGGTCGCGCCGCAGGACCGTGCGCGCCAACGAGCCGAGGAGAAGAAGGCGACGCTTGCGAATCTCCGTCGACCAGTCCCGTTCGTCGACCCCGTCCGGTCGGGCGGGTGCGTCCAGGGGGTTGAGCCTGCCGGGGAGACCGGGGCCCAGTGCGATCGTGTCCCCGCCCAGGGCGCGGCTGACGGTGGTCCACTCGCCCTTGGGGTCGCAGGGTACGTAGATGCGGTAGCCGTGGGCGATCGCCCGCACCGCCAAGGACTTGGCCAGCGCCGACTTGCCCATACCGATCACGCCGGCGAGCAACACGTTGGGATTGGTGAAGCCGTCGAGCTTCCCGTAAAGAGTGAACGGGTCGTAGGTGAAGGCGGCTTCGGCATGGACGTCGCGGCCGATATAGAGGCCGTTGGCGCCCAGGCCGCCCTCGGCGAGGAAGGGGTAGGCGCCACTGGCGATCGCGGTGGTCATGCGGTGCGCCGGGAGCCGAAGTCTGCCGCCGCGTGCCGAGGCAGGCCCGGGGCGTCCGGCGGACGGGTACAACGGCGCAACGTCGGGATCGACACCGGACGCGCCGCGTCGGCGGTCGCGGCGCCCGGCGAGGCGGGCCCGGCCCTGGGCGCGGTCGAGTTGGGCTCGGGCGGCCTTGCGTTCGGCACGCGGGGCTGCGGTGGGGGTGAACAGGGGGCTGGCGCTGGCGCGACGGAGGCTCACCTCTACTTCTCCTTCGTGTGGTGGGCCGGTCCCGGTGCGCTCTTGCGCAGGTCGGCGGGTGTGGCGTGGCGGCGGACTCGGGTCAGGGCCGCGATGTGGCGTTGGCACACGGTGAGTTCCGGTGCGCCTTCGGGGGTGCCGCGGCGGCAGACGTCGCGGTCGGGTGTGGCACCGTCGGTGTGGGGCGCGTGGTGGTAGGCGTGGTGGAGTTGTTCGGCGGCTTGCCACAGGTGGGTGCGGGCGGCCTTGAGGTGGTCGCCCTCGGCGTCGGCGATCGGCGTGGTGCGGGTGGTATGGGCGTCGATCAGGTGGTGCAGTGCGATCAAGTGGCCGTGCAGGTCGTCGAGTTCGTCGCGGGTGGCGGCGCCGGTGAGGCTCGGTAGGTCGATGGTGCGGTGGCAGTCGAGGGCGATCGCGGCGAACAGGAGGAAGTTCGAGTCCGGTGCGTGCGGCTGTTCCGGGATGCGGGGCATGGCGTCCGTCTTTCGCGGTGGGGTGGGTGACGGCGCGTCAGGCGGCGCGGGCGATCGGCAGGGCAGCGGTTGTGAACGCTTCGCTTTGTTGCCAGGTCAGGCGGCGCAGGTCGACCAAGGCCGCGACGGCGGCGGTTTCGATCTGTGCGCAGGCGGCGTCGAGGTCCTTGCCGGTCTCGGCGCTGACGGTGACCAGTCCGGTCAGGGCGACGTCGGCGTGGCCGGCGATGAGTTCGCGTTCGCGCTGCTTGATGTCGGCGTACTCGACGCTGTCGGATTCGCTGTCGACTTGGCCCTTGCGGATGCGTTCGTTGGCGTCGGCGATCACCGTTGCCTTGCGGCGCTGGACGTCGCGCAGCGCCGATTCCAGGCCCTGTGGGGTGTAGACGAGGGAGAGGGTGCGGCGGACTCCCGAGGTGAACAGCAGCTGGTGGAGGAATCCCGAGTGGGTTTCGGTGCGCGGCCAGTTCTCGATCCAGAACGTGGCGTGGTGGGCGGTGTCGGTGCGGATGCGATCCGCCTCCTCGACGACAACCACCGGTCCGGCCGCCGCCGGTTCGGCCTGGGCGCGGCCCTCGTCGGACCAGCGGTCCAGCGCGGTCAGGGACGCGGGGTCGTAGGCGGTGCGTACGACGGCGGCGATCTCCTGGGCGGTTAGCCATCCGTTCGGTACGACGCCCGCCGGTCGTGCGGCCTGGTCGAAGGTGGCGGTCAGCTGGGCGAGGACGGCAAAGGCGCCGGTGAGGCCACCTCCGGCCTGGTTGATCAGGCGACGGGCCGCGGTGAGGTCCAGCGCGATGGCCACGTACGCCTCGTGGGGTGCCGCCGCCGGGCCTGCGGCGGTGAGCAGGTCGGTGTAGATGTCAGCCGCGAAGGGCGCGTCCGGGTTGCCGTTCTCGGCCCAGTACCGCTGGAGGGCGTCACCGCTGGAGGGCACGGTGCGCTCCAGGACCTGGACCCTGGCAACCTGCCCGGTCCGCGCCATCGACGCCAGCACTCGGCCCCAGCCGTGCACGTTGTGGTTCTGCGTCGCCGGGTCCAGGAGAGCGAAGGCGCGTGAGGCGACGCGGACGACGGCGGTCAACGTGGCCGCATGCGGGTCGTGGACCGCTGCGAGTTCGCCGTTGGCGGCAGTGACCACACGCGCCGACGCGGCGGTCCCCGGCAGGTGCAGGACGCCGTCTCGGCGCGGCCGTGAGGCGGGGCGGGCGAGCCAGACGAGTTGGCCGCGGGCACGGCGGCGGGCGTAACGGCCGGCGATGGGCGCCCATTCGGCGAGGGATCGGCCTCGGTATCGGACGATCACGAGTGCGGCCAGTAGTCCCCATAGGGGGATCAGCTTGAGGGCTGCGAGCAGGCCGAGGGTGAGCATGGTGGCCAGGAGCAGGACCCCGATGGTGGCGGCGACGATGAGCTGGGGCCAGGCGAGGCCGAGGAGGACGCCGCGCCGGGAGCGGTGCGGAAAGCGCACGGTGGCAGGGATCTCTTCGGGAGTCATGGGTGGTTCCTTCGACGGATGGTCGGCGGGGCGGGTGCCGTGCCCGCCGCCCATGGGGATAGCGGCGGGCACGGCTGTCGGATGGCGTCCGTCAGTCGCCGGTGGGCGGCTCGTCCGGGTACACCCAGCGGTTCGGCGTCGCCGAACCCTGTGGGGACGGACCCGTGCTTCCGGCCCCGGGCGCGACACCCGGATCGATCGGCACGGGCGTCGCGGCCCGTCCACCTCGCGCTGCGGGCGAAGGAGTTGCCCCCGTAGCGCGCGGCGCGGAAGCCGGAGCCGGAGCCGCCGAGGAAGATCCGCCTTGAGGTGCGGACCTCAAGGGTGATCCCGGGCGAACCGAGGCGACGGCCGGTGCCGAACCTCCGCTCGGAGGTGGCGTCGATCCCGACTCGGGTGTCGCCGCGACGCCTACAACCTCTGTCGTCGGGCCGGACACACCGCCGGTTGGCGCGGGTGTGGATTCCGGTGCCGCAGCCGACCCGGAATCGGGGGTGGCCGGGGCGCTCGCCGAGGCGGACACACCACCGGTGGGGGCCGGTGCCGAGTCGGGGACCGCTGCGGAGTCGGACTCGGGCGCCTTGATCGAGGGGCCCGCTTCTCCCGCCCGGCGGATCAGGGGCTGGCCCTGGTCTCCGTCGGACTGTGGCCTCTTGATGAGTGGCTTGCCCTTGTCGCCCGGAGCGCTCGGGTCCTCGCCGAACTTGAACCGCGTAGGACCTCCCCCACCACCATTGCCTCCGCCAGAGGGGTTGATCCCCCCGATGACGCCGTCCTTGCCCATGCCGGGGAACTTCAACGGACCTTGCGGGGATCCATGCTTGGCGGCGGCGCCCATCGCCATGCCGCCCGCCTTCTGCGCAGCCGCCGCAGCGGTGGACAGCCCCGCAGAGCCACTGCGGTGCAGGTCATGGCCGTTGCCGCCCTCCCCGGCCCAGTGGATGAACTTGTACGTCACCATCGGGCAGCAGAGGACGATCGCCATCACGACGATCCCCGCCATCGCGTCGCTCAAGGCCGCGAGGCCGTCAGAGGTGTCCGACTTGCCTATGGCCGCGACGCCAAGGACGAAGACGATGGTCATCAGAAGCTTGCTCACGACGAGTGTCGCGGTGGCCTCGATCCAGCCGCGCCGCCAGCGGCGTGCGGCTTCCCAGCCGCCGCCGGCGCCCGCGAAGACGGCCAGCGAGACCATGATCAGGATGGACACCTTGCGGAAGACCATCACGCCCCAGTAGAGGAAGCACGCCACGGCGCACCCCAGGGCGACCAGCGCGGCGACGGCCCAGCCCAGCGGATACATCGAGCCGAAGCTGGACACCTGGACGATCCGGCGGATCGACGCCTCGATCGAGGTACCCGCGGCCTGGAACAATCCGGCGGACAAGGCGTCCACGACGGTCAGGGCGACGGAGGTGAAGGCGATCGCGCCGAATTGGAACATCACGCCGATGACGGTGCCGGTGACCGCCTGCGCCAGTGCGCGCTCATCCCGGCGGATCGCGGCCCGGATGAGCTGTGCGCAGAACGTCCCGACGATCATGACCAGGCCGATGGGCAACAACAGCGCGTAGTTGTCGCGGAACCACCCGGCGTTCAGATCGACGCCGGTGGTGTTGTCGACGGCGCGTGCGGCCAAGTCGGCTGCGCTGGCGGCGAGTTCGCCCATGCTCTTGGCCATCCACGCGCCGATGCCGTCCGTGATGGCCGCGCCGGTGCTGGAAACGATGCCCCCGACGGCGTCGCAGACCTTGTCGACCAGGGGCACATTGCAGACCCCCATGGGGTTTCCTCCTTTCTACGTGGATGGGTCAAGGTGCGATGTTCGGCGTGATGCCGACGAGTGCGCAGTCCTTGTCCGGACGGCACTGGACGGCGAGTGTCACCGTGCGCGGTTCCGCGCCGCCGCCCGAGCCGTTCCAGCGGATGGTCTGATTGCCGGTGACGGTCACCGCGTAGGCGTAGGCGTCGGTGATCCGGTCGGGCTCGGCATTGAGCGCGGCGGTGAACGAGGCCGGGATGTGGCCTTCCGCGACGTCGGCCGTGGCGTACTGGCCGCCGTCGCGCATCCGCGACCACAGAACCGGATCCGGAACCGCGCGGGCGACGGACTCCCCGTCGGCGTAGTCCCTCTCGCGGGTCAACCAGCCTTGCAGAGCGGCGAGATGCCCCGACTGCGTGTCGACGCGCGTGTCGTACGACCAGAGCTGCTTCGCGAACGCCTTGGCGAATACCACCGGGTCCGAGGTCCGCGAGGGACTCGCAATCGGGGACGCCGGAGCATCCGCGCCTCCGGCATTCCCAGGCACCGCCGCGGGGTGCTTCGACGACCCGGATCCGCGACGGGACGGCGCGTCGTCGGTGGTCGCCCAGGCCAGCAACGTGGTGGCCGCCATCAGGACGAGCAGCACGGTGCTGCCCAGCAGGATGCGGGTGCGCATGTCCAGGTTCGCGCCGAACGCGACCGGGTCCTTCGTACGGCCCTTCACTGGATCTTGGTGCCCATGGCCGAGAAGAACGCGACGATGCCGTTGGCCCCGCCGAGCAGCAACGCGGCGCCGCTGCAGATGAGGACGCCCTTCTTGCCGTTGGCCTCGGCCTGGTGGGAGCCGGAGTGGTTGCCCCAGGCCCACACGGCGCCCGACACGCACAGGGCGCCGACGATCGCGATGATCCCGAAGAGGTTGACCGAGGAGACGACGTCCTTCAGGACGGACAGGCCCGGCAACCCGCCCTCCTTCGGCTGGACACCGGGGTCGAAGGCGAGGTTCTGGGCCTTTTCGAGCAGCTTCATGAGAACTCCTGGCGCGGATGCGCAATCAGAGGGAGGAGCGCCGCGGCAGAGCGCCTGCGGCGAGAGGTCGCGCGGCACGTGCGGCTGCGCGGAAGGGCTGTGGCCGGATCAGCCGGTGACGATGCGGCGGGCCGCGAGGATCTGCGGCTTCCAAGCGGCGATGGTCGCGACCCGGGTCACGTCACCCGTCTTGGGCGCGTTGACGATCAACCCGCCGCCGATGACCATCCCCACGTGCTCGGGGACCGCCGCAGTACCGCGCGTGAACACGAGGTCGCCAGGGCGAAGGTCGGTGACGGCGACGGCCGTACCTTCGTTGACCTGGGTGTACGTGGTGCGGGTGAGCTGGATCCCGGCCGCCGCATACGCCCGCTGCATGAGCGAGCTGCAGTCACAGCGACCCATCGGATCCGGTCCGTGTGGATCCATACAGGTGCCGCCCCACTGGTAGGGCGTACCGAGCTGGCCCAGCGCCCACCGGATCGCCGTCTGCACGGCGGGCGGCGCGTCCGTGGGGATCGCGTAGCCGTCCGGCAGCGCCCCGGCGGGAATGGTGCCGAACCCCGATCCGTCACCGCCGGCACCGGACCCGGCCGTCGTCCTGCAGCCGGCCAAACCGGCTCGGGCAGGGGGCGGGGGCGGTGCAACCGGCGAAGAGGGCGTGGTCGAGGTGGGCGGAGTGGTCGCGGGCGGTGCGGGAGCGCCGGGCGTCGGCTGGTCGACGAAGGTCGGGCCGACGACGGGCGGTGCGGTGGGGTTCGTCGGCGGGGTTGCGTTCTGGGGCAGGACTCCTTCAATGGCCCTCTGGAGTGCTGTGGCCAGGGGTTCCCACTTGTCGTACGCGTCGGGGAACCCGGACTGCTGGACGGTCTGGGCGGCCTGACCCAGCGTCAGCTGCTCCCAGCCCCGGACCTTCTTGAGGGCCGTGTAGAACTTCGTACTCGAATAGACCGGATCCATGATCTGCTCGACCGAGCCCCAGCCCTGAGAAGGGCGTTGCTGGAACAGACCGACCGAATCCCGGTCCCCGTAAGGCAGGTTGATCAGCGTCGACTCCTGCATCGCCACGGCCAAGGCGATGGTCTGCCCACGGGCCGAGACCTTCAGGGCCTGTCCGGTCGCAACGATCGTCTGGGCGTTGGGGATCTGTTCGCGAGGGTTGAGCAACTGCGGGATGTACACGTTGCCGCTGAGCCCGGCCAGGATGCGTTTGACCTCCTCGGCGATCGCGGCCGAGTCGACCGCACCCTCTGTGGTGGTGGCGCACTTGGCGGACGCGGTGCCCGACAGCGCGATCACGATCGGGGTGATCATCACCAGCGGCGATAGGGCGATCGCTCCGACAACGAGGCCCGCCTTCTTCACGGACGACCCTCGCGCATCCGCCCGGGCCATGAGAGTCGCTGCACCGCAGGGGCTCCCGGCGGCCGTATCCCTTGTGATTCCATAACCCCTCGATTCATCGGCGAATGCACACCGCTGCTCGGTTTCCGATCGCAACGCGTACCCGACTCCGTCCGGACATCCGGTGTTGGTACACCGAGAATCCGATTCGCCCCACCTGGACACGGGGCATCGCATGCGACGTCAATCCAATCCGCACAATCGACGCCATGCCGCTCCACGGATTTCGCCTCACGGTCCAGGAGTTTCGGTGTCGGGTCTTCCCTTGGAGCACGACCGGAGACTAGACCCGAGCCGTGACGCCGCAAAATCGCGACGACTCACGGTTCCACGTGATTCGACGAGTGCGGACTGCGTGGCATCGTGCGGCATTACCAGGTGCCCCCGAGGCTACCCACCTGCAGATTCATTGCGGGCGGGGCTGCTCTCGGCCGCCGGTGGACGACGCTGCGGCAGAGTCCGCGGCGTCCCCGATGAATTCGAGAGTGCGATTTTGCGGCGTCACACATCGGGTCTAGTCTCCGTTTCCCATCGCCGGCGTGAATCGCTCATCAAGATCCCGGGATGATCTCCTCAGTATTCTGCGAAAGGCCGCACGCCTATGCCCTACACCTTGCATCGAGGGGATGCCTTGAGCGTCCTCTCGACGCTTCCGGACGATAGCGTGGACGCGCTCGTCACCGACCCGCCATACAACAGCGGCGGGCGCACCAGTTCGGACAGGACCACACGCAGTGCGCGCTCGAAATACACGTCCGAAAAGGGCGGGCTCCCGGATTTCGGCGACGAGAACAAGGACCAGCGCGGTTTCACCAGGTGGATGACCGAGATCCTGCGCGAGTCGTACCGGGCCACGGTTCCCACGGGTACCGCGATCGTGTTCATCGACTGGCGGCAGCTGCCGTCGCTCACGGACGCGATGCAGATGGCCGGGTGGACGTGGCGCGGCGTCGCCGCCTGGCACAAGCCGGCGTCCCGGCCGCAGAAGGGCCGCATCAAGCAGTCCTGCGAGTTCATCGTGTGGGGCAGCAAGGGAGGGGTCGACGCCGCCCGAAATCCGGTCTACCTGCCCGGTCTGTACACCGCGTCACAGCCGCGCAAGGACCGTAAGCACATCACGCAGAAACCCTTGAGCGTGATGCGCGAGTTGGTCACGCTCTGCCCGCCGGGCGGGACGGTCCTTGACCCGTTCGCGGGTTCGGGCACGACCGGAGTCGCGGCCCTGATGGAGGGGCGGCGCTTCATCGGCGTCGAGTACTCGCCGCAGTACGCGGACATCGCCGAGGCACGACTGGCCGGGACCGCCCAGTACGAACTCGCGGCATGACTCCGAGCGGCCGGGTCGACGCCCGGCCGAGGATCGACCCGGCCGCTCGGCCGGCCGCCCCCGCCTCCCGAGAAAGGGCATCTCCCCATGACCGGAACCGACTGCGAGCCCCTGCCTCCGGACCCGCGTCCTTCCGATCCCGACGCCGACGGACCCGAACGTGACACCACCTCGGTTGCGTCCGAGGACGTCGCGACGGAGGAACTGTGGGCCATCATCGACCGGCTGACCCGCGAACTCCTCGCGCAGCGCCAGGTACTGGACCATCTCACGGTCGCGAACGAGGACTTCGACGACGCCGCGCATGAACCGCCGAGCGCGGACGGCGCGAGGAACGAGTCAGCGTCGACGAACACGTCGATCTGCATCCTGGCATTCGATCCGCCGCAGTACGCCGCCGAGTTGGCCGCATTGCGCATGTGGGTCGAGGACCTACTGCTCCCCGTATACGGACGCGAGATCAGCACCAACCGGCCCTGGTGCTCGCAGTGGCAGGAGCACCCCGAGGCAGTGGTACGCCTGCACGGCTTGTGGCTGGCATTCCAGCAGCTCACCGACGCCGACGCCGGTCTCACCGGCCCGGCGACCTGGCACCGCGACTATCTCGACCCCACCCTCGCCCAACTGCGCGACCCGGCAGGACCGTTCGGCGCATGCACCACCAACGCGGCCCGCCCCAATCACCGGCTCCTGGCCGGCCCCGCCGCCGCACCTGTAGCCACCCTCGCACCCGCCCTCGTCGACCTGCCGTCGGCGGCCTGAACCTCGTCCGAGGAGTTCCGTGTACGACTTCGACCTGGAGGACTGGACCCCAGCCGACGACAGGGTGGCAAAGGCCATCGAGGACCTGTGGTTCCACGCACCCGACCTGCATCCGGTCGCCGCACAGATCGCGCCGGACGGCAACGAGCAGTTCCTGGCGCTCGGCGATCTGGCCACGCCCTGGAGCCCCGACGGCTACCCGTGGCTTCGCGTGGTGCACATCGCGCGGGACCCTTGGACGGCCACGGTCCACGTCGAACACGCACGCGCCGCCACCCTCGCCCTGGCCGAGGGCTGGCTTCTGGAGCGCGGTGCCGACCCCGATCGGCTGGTTCGTGATGCCGACCAACTCGCACCCGCCGACACCGTCACACGCGAGATCGAGCGCCGCACCCGCGACGCCGGCAACCGGCTCCGCCTCCTGGCGCACTCCGGCGCATACGACACCGACCAGGACGTCGAGACCTGGGTTCTCATGCACGATGACGCCCCCGTTCATGCCGAACTGCCCTTCGTGGTGCAAATCGAACGGATACTTCGCGAACCCTGGGCCTACGCAGTGCGCGAGGAATGCTTCCCCGACCGGGATACGGCAGAGCAATGGATCACCACCCGCGAAGGCTCCCGGTCACAGCCATCCGCCGCCGACTCGTCGGGCCGCACACAAGCGGCGGCCCACAGCCGCACCGCGACGCCGTCGTGCCCGGGGCCCACCGGACCGACCGTGGCCCATCTCGCGCAACGACCAGGCACTTCCCCGACGACCGGACCCGGTCGATGAGCGTCGTGCGGTGGGGCTTCAACGCCCTACCCGAAGCCATCGAGGACCTGGACCGCATGCCCCGCCACATCCGGGCCGACGCCCTGTCCCTGATCCACGACGTCATGCGCACCCACATCCGCGGCCCCCGGCTCGACAACCAGCAAACCCGCGAACTCGACGGCTGCCGCAAGCTCTACGTCGGCCCCGCCGCCGACTGGCGCGTGGTGTACATCGAAATGCCACAGCCCTCCGGCCCCCGCGACCACCGGGACATCGTCATCGTCGCGGCCGGCCCCCGCGCCGACCTGAGCGTCTACGAAACCGCAGCGGCCCGCCTGCGTACCTGCCGGCCCGGCGGCGACGGCACCCCTCAAGCGGCCCGCGCCCGCTCCGCCCACGCCGGCCCCTCACCCACCACGCCCGCCACGCGCATCCCCGCCGCCGCACCGTCATCGCGCACGGCATCGCGCCGCTGAGCCACCCGCACGAGGCCCCATGGACAACGAACTCCCCCCGCCCGTCCCGCTCATGGGAACCCGCGTCCTGGACGAACTCCTGGGCGCGGACGCTTTGCGCACCCTGCGGCATCGACGCCACGAGAATCCCGCTCAGGAAGAGCTGGCCTCGCTGATCGTCCAGCGCGCACTCAACCTCAACACCCGCGACCTCGTCTTCCGACAAGTCGCACACGCCGCCGCGAAGATCCTGGCGGCGGTGGGCACCACTGCCGAAACACCACCGGGAACCACATCGGGCGTGGCGACCGCACGGATCGAATTCCTGGCGGGAGAACGCGAACAGGCCCGCTACCACTTGGGCCTGCTCATCGGCGCCTATCGCGCCTGCACACCTCCGCTCCTTCCTCCGGAGCGCGAACAACGCAGGGCTCGCGAGGTCGGTCCCGAGCACCGCACGCTGTCGGTCGTGTCCAACCCGGCCGGTGACACCGCGAATCGAACGAGTCGGCCCCCCGTGCCAACGCCCACCGCGCAACCCCCGGAGGCCGGCCGCCGCCGGGTTCGCTGACACCGAACGTCCACTGCCGCCACCGCACCCGCCCCCAAGGACCGTCATGCCTACGATCGCTCCGCCGCGCGCCGACGAACGCACCGAACGTGCCGTGGCAATCCTCCATCCCCGTTGGTCGACCTGGGTCCTGCAGACCCTCGCGCACGCAGCCGACACACACCTGCGCGCGGGCGAAATCGCCCGCGCGCTGCCCTGGATCGCCGACGGAGGCGTCTCGCGGCGGCTGGGAATCCTCGCCCAAGACGGCCTCGTCGAAGCCGTCACCCGCCGAGGTAAGCCCGGCTACGCCCTCACCGCAGCCGGCCGGGCCCTCGAACCCGCACACGCGTCCCTCGCCGCCTGGTCGCAAAAGCACTTGCCACACAACAACCCCGTGCCCGCCGCAGAAGCCACCGAAGAAGCCCTCGCCGTACTGAGGAATCGACACACACTCCCGATCCTCCAGATCCTGCGTGATCGTGAGCTGGTCCGATTCAGTGAACTCAAGGAGGCAATCACCGGCATCCAAGACCCCCTCCTGGCCCAGCGACTCCACCAACTCCAGCACAACGGCGTCATCGCCCGCACCAACGGATGGCGCGGCCACTACGCGCTCACCGACCGCGCACGCGCCCTGGAACCGACCATCGGCGAACTGACCGTCTGGGCCCATCACCACGTCGCTTCCGCCGACGTTCCAGCCACCCGGACAGCGGCCAATCCCACCGCAGCCACAGTCCTCAGCGCGCCCTCGCGTGCTGCGGCCCGGACAGCGGCAACCGGCCGCAGCACAGTTCACGCCGCCACGTTCGCAGTGACCTTCTCCCACCCTGGCGACGCTCTGGGGCCCGGCGCGGCCACCCCGACCGCCGCCGGGCCACGGCACGGTGGGATACGCCGGTGACGCCCGAGGAACTCGACGCCCTCACCGCCCACGACGACCTCGAAGAGCTGTTCGTCTCGCCACGCCACCTGGCCGGGTCACGCGCCGACGGGGACGGTGCTATCCGGCCCTTGCTGAACGCAGGTTGGTCCCACCGGTACGACGAGCTCGGAAACGTGTACGTCGACTCGCCCTGCATGAGGGTGCGAGTGGCCTTCACGCCCGAAGGCGACGACATCGGACTGTGGCACGTCACCGCCGCCACTCTGCCGATGCACCTGCCCAAGTGGAAGATGGTCGCCGACGCACAGGTCCCGATCGAGGCCGTCGCGGGATTCACCACCGCCTTGGCCGCGAGCGTCACAGCCGAAGGTGACGAGTTCCTGGTCGCCCCGTTGGGCGCCACGCCGGGCTGGTATCCGCTCTCCGAGGCGGGTTGGCGGGAACGATTCATCGGCACTCGAGCCACCTTCGTCTCGCCCGAGGGCGCGGCCCAGCTGATCTGTAACCGCTCCCCCAGCTCCTACGCCGGGGAGATGTCGAGCGGTCCTCACGCCTGGGACCTGGTGATCGGGGACGGCCGGTATCGCGATCACGCCACGTTCACCAGCGACACCCCCGCGCACTTGATCGCCGCGTTCAGCACAGCCCTCGCCGATCCCGCTCCCGTCCCGCGCACCCGGCGCGAACTCCCGAAGGAGCACCTGCGCTACCTCACTGCGGCACTCGCCATCACCGCAGATGCAGGGCCCGAATCGGCGTGCGCAACCGCGGCGGCAAGCCGCAGCACCACCGGCGCCAAGGCGACACCCACCGTGCCCACGCTTCCGACCGGAGCGATCGTCGCGGCACCGCCTCGCTCGACAGCGAAGCGATAGCACGTGGCCGGTCCCGATTGCCGTCGCCGTATGGCCGTGCCACGTCGCACGGATCGAACCACATCGCCAGGGAGCGCAGTTGCACACGTACTCGGAGATCTCCGTAGTCCTGGAGGAGGACGTCCTTTGCGAAGCGTGGATCTCGCCCCCGTACCTGGCCGGGATGGGCGACAGTGACCATGCCTTCCGCGTCCTCGAAACGGATTTCGGGTGGACGTGGACCAAAGACCCCGGTCACACCGAGAGCGCCCACAGCCCGTGTGACCGCGCCAGGGTCACGCTCGCCAAGCGGGAAGACGACCCGGACGAGCAGTGGGACTGGACTATCCACGTCGACCCCGGTTTCGGTCCCGACGAAGCATGGCGAGCAGAGTTCGAGCATGAGACCCCGGTGGAAGTCGTTCGCGCAGCTGCCACGACCATCGCCCGCGACCTCGCAGGAGACGAACCCACCCGAACACCGACCGACATCGCCCTCACTGCGGTCGTGGACGGCGCAGGTTGGCCCATCCGCCTGTACGGCCACACTGCGGTGGGCACGATGGCTCCGGACGGCCTTCTGGCCATCACCCGCTCGTACCCCTCATCCGGACCGCGCGCCGACGACTGGACGTGGCATCTTCGCGCCGGCGAGGTCGACGACATCGTCTGGGCCGGACGCTTGTCCGCGTCGATGCCCCACCACGTGGTCACCGCCGTGGTGGACGCCCTCACCGACCCTCAACCCGTCCTGCGCGAGGCCCGCTGGCTCCCCAATTCTTCGCTCCACCTGATCAGAGTGCGCCCTTCCCACTGGGTGCCCACCGCAGCAATGAACACCGCAGCCGTGCCGCCGGCCTGCGGAACACACGTTCCGGTGGGCCTCACTCCGGATCAACTTGTTCTCGCCGCCTGGCACCACGCGAACAACCCACCGACCACCTCGTCCGCTCCGCCCCGATGACCAACCGCGCCGGTCACCAACGGAATTGACGCGATGCGCAGGACCACGGCCACTGGCGCGCCGAACCGCCGCCGCGCTCCATCACCACCCTGAAGGTCCCGACCATGGCACCCGACCCCTCCGCCGACCGTGGTGGCATCCACGTGATACCTCGACCCGGCACCCACCTCGCAGTCACGGCCCTTGGCACAACGCCACGGGAGGTGATGAACAACCTTCCGCCTGACAGCCCACACCTGGTGATCGTCAAGCTCGTCCAACGAGCCGCGACCCATCTCGACGGCCTCGATGACGAGTTCCGCCACCACGCCCAGTGGCTGGCCACCGACCTCATGCACGCCGCCGACTGCTCCCACCGCCTGCTGAACCCATCCGGAGTGGTGCAGATGGCAGGGCAAAGGATCGACCTCCTTGCCACCCTCATCAAGGACGCCGACACCCACCTCCAGGCACTCCTGGACGCTTACACCGACCTCGGCCCCGCACCCGCCCACGCGCCAGTCCGGCCCACCCCCGCCCACACCACCAGCACCGAGGCCGCGCAGACGCGCGCCGCAGCAACCCGCCGAAGCCCCACACCCCAAGATCACGTCCGCCCCACCGAGACCGCGCCCGTGACCAGCAGCCCGGCATCGCACGGCATCACATCGCGAGCACGCCGCTGACCCCACAACCCCCATCGGGCCTGGGAGCACCGTGTTCATCCCCGGGCGATAGAACACCGATCATCGCGACCTGAAGTAAGACACCCTCGCGGACGAAGGCTGAGCCATACGCCCGACCCCGCCCGGTGAACGAGTTCATGCCCGCCTGCCCCTCACCCCGGCACCGCTCACGCGTGGCCGCGGCGCAGCGAGCCGCACCACAACACCGGCCCGACCGTCCACGCCGCCACAAGGCCCGGTAACGCCCCACGCCCTTCGGGCCGTCGGCAACTCTGCGCGGCCATAACGCCGTTGACACGACGTCGCCGCATCCGATGCCCAGCAACACGCTGCCCCGGCCCGGGTTGCTTTCCCGGCCGGGGCAGTTCCATTTCCGAATGGATCCTGTCAATCAACCTGTTCGCCCACGGCAGACGCACACGACTGGATACCACCCGCCAACCGATGCCAACGTACGGACGTCGGTGAATCCACCGGCAACTCCGCAGGTCAGCGAAGGATTCCAGATGTTCGACAATGGCTCCCACCACTCCCCCAGCAACCCTGCCGAGGCGACCTCCAGCGGTCTGTACACGGACGCTTCGCCCCTTTCGATGTCCCCCAGAGCTGAGCGGATGTGGCTCACCGACCCTGGTGACGCGCACCCCGTACTCGACATGCTGCGTGGCGCTGGCTGGGGCATCGCTTCGGACTCGTCGGCCAACGTCTACACGTCCTCGCCCGACAATTGCGCGTTCATCCGGTTCACCCCCGAACACCCCGGCGGACGACGCGGACCGCTGTGGGAGGTCACGGTCGACGACCATCGGGGCTACGACTGGACCCAGACGTTCGACAGCAGCACACCGAACGAACTGGTCCACGCGTTCGTCACAACCCTGCTCACTGCGCAGCGGGCCACCGAGTCCGTCTGATCCGACCGGCAGTCGACCAGACCCGATGTCGAAGGGCCCGCCTGTGCACCTGACTCTCCTTCCCCCGCCAGCTCGCCAAGTCCCAGCAGTGACCGCCCACTCGGCTTCCGTCCACATGGAGGGGGATCGCTGGATAAAGGGGGCGGGCACTCCCTATCCCGTGCTCGACCTCCTGGTCGCGAACGGCTGGTCGATCGTTCTCGACCACCGTGCCGACGTACACGCCGCCTCCCCCGACGGCCGCGTCTACATCGGCTATCTCCCGGAAGCCCCGGACACCCGGCTCGGCGACCTGTGGCACATCACGGTCGAGGGCACCCCGGACAGGCCCGGCTGGGAACAGGTCTTCGACGCGGCCGTGCCGGCCGAGGTCATCGCCGGCTTCGTCGCCGCCCTCTTGGCGGCACACGATCGACCCGACGAATTCTGAGGTCCTTCTCGCAGCACGCCGGAAACCGGGCCGCCTCCCGCTATCCCCGAAGGGACCCCGCACTGCTGACACCCCACGAGTACGCCCTGATCCGCGCCCGCGTCATCGGCGGCAGCGGGGGCCCGTGGTCGGTCCGGACCGAAACTCGCGGCCGGCACGCCATCGTTCGCCTCTTCGACCGCCGTGAGCGCATCGTCGCGACCACCGTCGCGTGCTTTCACGACGAGTCCGACACGCTGGAACGGGCGGAGAACGATCTCCTGTTCATCGCCCACGCCCACGAATGGACCACGAGCCTGCTCGCCGACATCGTCCAGCTGACGGAGCAACTGCGCGTGGTGGAACACGCGACCGCAGCCCGCCGAGGTCTCACCTGACGTCCCCATCCCCCTGACTACGCGCGAGACCAGCCGCACACGCGAACAGCGTGCGCGGCTCTCGTCGATTTGTACGGAACGGGGATCCCCGTGCGAGCAAGACAAGCTCCCGTGAGTGCACGTCCGGTGAAGCATCGTTCACTCGCTGATGGCCTACGACTGTCCTGAGGTCTGTCAACATGATCTCCGGTACCCGGACGTAGGGAGTGGTGTCGGTGGATGTGGTGCGGGAGTCGGCGGGTGCCGGGGGGGGTGGTGTTCTGGGAGGAGTCGGCCCGGGACGGCGCACAGGCGAAGACGCTGATGACAGCGGACTTCCGGGTGCGTTTAGCGCATGAGACGGGCCGCGTGTTCGGTTCGGACGGGCCCCGGCACGTGGTGTTCGCGGCCGGTTTCCCCGCCGTGTGCGGGGACGAGTTCGAAGCCGTGCGGCAGGTTGCGGTGGAAGCCGAAGGCGCGGTGAGCGTGGCGGCCGTGTGCCGTGGGGCGCAGCGGGACCTGGAGCAGGCGGTGGCGTCCGTGAGGGGCAGCCGTCACGCCCGGGTGATGGTGGTGGTGCCCGCGTCGGAGGCGATGGCGCAGGTGATGGTCCATCGCACCGCGGCGGAGGCGCTTCAGGCCGGCGTCGATCTCGTGAAGCGGGCCCGCGATCTGGACGAGGCGGTCGCGGTGGACGTGTGCCTGGCGGACGCCTCCCGTGCCGACCACGCCCTGATGGCGCACCACGCGCAGGCGATGACCGGCGCGGGGGCGGGTCTGGTCGTCCTGGCGGACACGGTGGGCGCCCAACTGCCCTCCGACTGCCGGGAGATGTTCCGGCGGGTGCGTGCGGAAGCAGGCCGTGACGTCGTGTTGGCCTCGCACCTGCACAACGATCTCGGACTGGGTCTGGCCAACACCCTGGAGGCGTTGGCCGCAGGGGTGCGGGTGGTGTCCTCCTCGTGGCTGGGCATCGCCGAGCGGGCCGGCATCGTCGCCACCGAACAATTGCTCTTCCTGCTCGCCCGGCACGCCGACGAACTGCTCGGACCCGACACCACGCCCTGGTGGACCCCGCCCGATCTGACCCGACTCCCGGTCATCGCACGGACGGTGGCCGAGGAGACCGGTGTCCCGCTGACCGTGACCACACCGATCGTCGGAACCGGGGTGGGGTCCATCTCCACTGGCACGCCCTTCGTCCACCCTGAACTATTCCAGCCGTACGACCCCCGGGAAGTGCTGGGCATCGCCCCGCGCGTGGTCCTCACCCACCTGGCCAGTGCCCGGGTCGTCACCGCCGTGGCCACCCGCCTCGGCCACACCCTCGACCGCGAACAGACCCACGCCGCGATGACGTGGGTCAAGGAACGCGCCTACCGCACCGGCCGAGCCGTGATCGAGGACGACGCCTTCGCCGACTACCTCGCCAGCCTCACCCACCACCACGACGGAGGCACACCGTGAGCCCCGACCTCGCCGCACAGCGGGCAACGACCGGCATGGACGACGTCCGACGAGCCCTGCGCGCAGGCACGGCCGTGGTGCTGCCGAACCCCCCTCCCCTGACCCACGTCGTCACCGCCACCACGCCCCACAGCGTCAACGAGGCCAAGACACGACCCCCGGGCCAGCCCGTCGCCCTCTGGGCCCATCACGCCGAGACCCTCCAGGCCATCACCGCCTGCGCCGAACTCGCCCCCGCACACCTCGCCCTGGCCGCCCGACTACTGGCCGAGGAACACCTCACCCTGCTGCTGCCCCTCCGCGCCGGGGCCGATCGACCCGCCTGGCTCACGCCCGCCTGCAAGAACGACCGGGTACTGCTCTTCGGCACCCGCTGGCAACCACTCGCACCGCTCCTGGACGAACACCCCGTGCTGTACGTGAGCAGCGCCAACCGCACCGGCCACCCACCCGCCGCCACACACGACGAAGCACTGGCCATGTTCCCCGCCACCGTCCCCGTCCTGCGCCCGCCCCACCCCGCCACCGGCGACGACGACCCGGCGAACGCCCCCGCCCTCCGCGCGACGACCACCGTGGCCCTCCACCCCGACGGCCGCCTGACCCTCCACCGCCACGGCGCCCAGGACCGGCCCTACCCGAACCCGGACGACTACCTCACCCACCTGCACGAACGCTACGCGCCCCCACTCCCCTGAAGCAGACCGTCTCCGGGCTGTGACTGCCGGGGTGGACAGACCCCCAAGGCGAGCAGGGCGCTGCCACCGGTGCGGTTACGGACCATCTCGCTCCAGATGCCGCCGGCGAACTCCCTGGACAGGGATGTTCTCTCCCGCAGATCACCGAGGGCCCGATCTCGGCGGTGATCCGATGCACGGGCCTCGGCGAACCCAGGGAGCGATCCCTGCGGGCACCCCCGCCCCGGCAAGAGGCAAAGCGCAAGGCGCCTCCCTCTATCGACTAGAAGTACGTTCCGCGCAAGGTTCCGTCGAATCCCATGGACATAACCGCCTCTTCGAAAGAGGACCAGTACCGATCAGGAGGTCCGACGCCCAGCTCGTCGAACGCCTCCGTGGTCAGCTCGCGTTCGTGCCACTGGTAGGCACATCTACATCGGATCCACACGTTGCCGCGGTGGAGGATAACCAGCCAGTCACGGCGTGCGGAGCAGGAAGGGCAGCGGATCGGGATTCCTCGGGCGCGCAGTTCATCCGAGTGTTCGGTGCACCGTACGAGGTCGTCGTGATCGTAGGTACGGGGGTCGGGCATGGGGTTGAGGTTGAGCGGCACTTCCGGATCGGGCTCGGGCTCGTGATCGGGTCGCTGCAAGGCGGGCCTCTCCGTAGGGAAGGAACACCATGGACTTCGAAGCGGACGAAGTCCATGGTGTTCAGGATCACTTCCGGGAGGCTCCTTTGCAGGTCACCGACGGTTTGTGTGCCGTGGGGCGTCGAACTGGGTGGGGGTCGCTGCGGGTGCCGGGGCAAGTTTCGGCGAGGTTGAGGCGCGCTTGGTGACGCGTCGAGAAGTGGGTGCGGGGAGTTGGGCGATGTGGCGCAGTCGCCAGACAAGGACGTCGGCGGTGTTGTCGGCGCTGTTGAGTTCGCGCATGGCTGCCGCTTCGGCGAGGAGTGCCTGCGGGTCGTATCCGGCGCGTTCGACCTGGTCCAGAGTGGCAGTCAGCGCGTTCCATAGAGAGTCCTCGGCCGGGCCGATGACTTGGTCCGGCAGGACGGTGGCGATCGTGTCTCGGTGACGGTCGCGCTCAGGAGCCGGCAGGGACCGTCCCGCATCGTGCAACGCCCGCATCGGTGGTGCGGCAGCGTTGCGGTAGGCGGCGCGCAGGTGTCGAGCGCTGGCTTGTGCGGCTGCGGCCTGTTGGGCATGGCCGTGGGCGGTGTGCCAGCGTGCGGCGGCCACAGCGACCAGGACGAGGGTGCACAGGACGGCGGCCGTGGCCGCGCCGTCCTCGCCACGGCCCAAAGCTCCCCCGGCGTAGACGATTTCGCGGGCGACAGAGCGCAGCGCGCGTTGGTCGGCACGTCCCGCGCGAATGTGAGATCGACTGGCACGTTCGAATTCACGTGCGGCAGCTCGTAGTTCGGCGCGGACGTCGGCGGAAGCGGTCTGGGAAAGCGCATCGAGGACTTCACCGACCCCAATCAGGCCGGCGGCCGTGCCTGCGTCGTCCTCCGCGTCGAAGACGGCAGCGGCACGGTCGAGGGCGTCGGTCGCCCGGTCTCGCGCTTGCGCCGGCCGCAAGCGCGTGGGTTGCGCGCGTCCGCTCCTGTGGGGCCGCTCTTGTGTGGTCCCGGTGGTGATCCACATGTCTTCAGGGTCATGGTCGAGACGGCGTCGGATGGCGGGCAAGGACAGGTCGGGCGCGAGTTTGGAACCGGCGTACCAGATCGGTTGGCCCTGGGCGTTGTGATCGCCGGGCAACGCAACGGTGTAACCGATGATGTCGCCGGAGGGTGCGCGGCGTTGATTCACCCGGACACCTTCGCCGCGCAGGCGGGTGAAGAATTCACTCTCGTCGGCGGCGCCGGCGAGGGAGCGGCGGACGGCTTCGCGGAGGAGTTCGCGTGGGGTGGATTCTAGGCCGCGGCGTGCGGCCTTGTGGCGTTCGGCGCTGGTGGGGCGCCTGGCTGCGGTGCCGTCGCCTGCGGCGAGTTCGCGCAGGCCCAGGTCCTTTTCGATGCGGCGGGCTTCGGCTTGGGCGCGTGGGGCGTCGAAGTCGAGGTCCGGTCGGTGGCCGTCTTCGCGGACGAGGTTGGCGATGATGTGGATGTGGTCGTCGGCGTGGCGTACCGCGACCCATCGGCATCCGGCGTCGTCGCCTTCGGGGTCGATGCCGGTGGCGGCGACGATGCGGCGGGCGATGTCGCCCCATTCCTGGTCGGTCAGGATGCGGTCGGTGGCTGCGGCGCGCACGGAGCAGTGCCAGACGTGTGCGTTGGGTCGTTCGTCCTTGGGCAGGGCGAGCAGCGGGTGGTCGAGGACGCGTTCGAGGGGTTTGAGGGAGTCGCTGGGGTCGCGTCCGGGGTCGGGTGCCATGCCGTCGAAGGACGCGACGATGTGCGGGTCGACGTGTTCCTCGGCCTTTCCCGGGCCGTAGAGGTAGGCGAGCAAGCCGATCGTGCGGGGTCCGCGTTTGTGAATGCGTGGGATCACCCGGCGGCGTCGCGGTGGTCGAGGAGGCGGTCGGTGGCCGCGTCCAGGCGGGTGACCGCGTTCATCACGGCGGTCAGGACGGTCGCGGCATGGGGAGCCTCGGCGCCGGAGTTGAGGAGCTTGGCGATCTGGTTCAGGTTGTTGCCGACCTGGGCGAGGTGGCGGCGGGCGGCGAAGAGTTCGGTGACCAACTCGCGTTCACCGGCCACTGCGGCGGCCGTGGTGTTCAAGTCGCGGGCTGCGGCGAGGGCGGCGTGGGCGAGGAAGCCGGCGGGCGTCATGCCGCAGGCGGCTGCGGCTGCGGAAATCAGCGCGAGTTCGTCGTCGTCGAGGCGGGTGCTCTTTTGGTGGGGACGTTTGTGCTGGGGCGCTTTGTGCGGGCGATGGCGCACGCGCGGCTTGAGTTGGGCGGCGTGTGCGCAATCGGTGTCGTGGCACAGGTGTTGGTCGTTCCCGGTCTGCGGTCCGCCCTCGGTCGCAGTCCCCTCCTCCGGCGCCCCCTGGTGCCGGAGGAGGCCCGCCACCCTTGGGGCGGGGCCTCCCGAAGCAATGCTCCCGGCGGGTGCATTGCTTTGGGGATAACTTGCTCCGGCAACGTCGGGAAGCTTTTGACCTGCGGAAATGCTGTCCCCGGGTATGCCTTCGCGCGGGCTCATGCGGTTTCCTCGAGGGCGGTGCGACGGGCGGCAAGCTGCATGGCCGCAACGAAGATGCCTGCCTCTTCCGGGGAGTGCAGGACATCGGGGTAATCCGCCTCGGTACGGCGCACGATCCAACAGCCGTCGGGGCCGTGAGCGGCATCGTGGATCACGTCGAACGCGAGCAGGGCGAGCAACCACGCGTCGATCTCTGCGCGGGTGATCGGAAGGTCGTGCACGGGCTCTCTCCAACAGATGCAGGTGAGTTCGGCAGGGCCGGTGGGTACCCAGCTTGCGCATCGCGGGTCCGGGTACCCACCGCCGAAGTGGGATGTGGCGGTCGGCGGCTTCGAGGGAAGTGCAGTCGGCGGTCAGCGCAGTTCGCGCATGAGGAGCGTGAGCCGGTCGTTGGACAGCGGGATCCCTTGTCCTCGGATGGCTGCGGCCACGACCTTCCGGGTCACCTGTCCGCTGTCCGCGACGGCTGTCCTGGCCACGGACAGCAGGTCCTCGTCGGTCATCACAGGGGTGCGGTCGGCACGGTCGATCGCATCTCGGACTTGGTCACCGCCCGAAGCGGGTTGGTGACCGGACGGGCGCTTCGGTGCAGTGTCCGGGGCTTGTCCGTGCAGGTCGGGAGCCTGCTCAGGCGGTCGAGGGGGCGGGGCGGCCGGCGCCGTCCGGAGGGTTGTCCCGGTGTCCGGGCGCGGTGACCGGCCAGCTTCCATCGGTGTCCGGGCCTTCTCGGTCAACGAGGGTCCTTCTGCGGTGGAGCGGTTCACAGTGGCCCACCGCTCGATCTTGGGGTCACGAAGCGCGGTCGTGGCCGACACCTGGTAACCGGCGGACGGTAGTCCGGCGGGCTCGGACACCGTGGAGGTGGTCGGTTGTTCGCCGTCGGCGCCGGTAGTGCGTGCGATGAGGATGTACAGGTGCACCGCTCCGGCCAGGGCCAATGGCGCGAGCGTGGACAGGACGCCGACCGTCGTGTCCCCGAGCCGCAGGCCGCCCGCGCCGGCGTCGTCTTGGGCGTTGAGCCGCACGGCGTGCAGGGCGTTGGCCCAGATGCTCGCTGCCGTGGCGGTGCCGAACAGCGTCCAGGCGTAGGCCCTGGCGGCCAAAGGTGCCGTGCGCAGGACCAGCAGGGCGCGGATCCCATAGGCGATGAAGCCGTCGATGAGCAGGGGAAAGAGCAGGGTCAGAGGTCCGCGCACGTGGACGGCCTGGGCCATCTGTCGCAGGGCGTCGTAGGACAGGGCGAAACCGGCGGCGCCGAGCAGCGCTATCGCCGTGCGGTCCAGGGCGGTGACGCGGTGGGGCGGGGCCGGAGCGATGGTCACGCGGCCTCGCTGCGGACGACGACGATCGGCGAGCGGGTGTGACGGCGAGGTCGGCGGCGGGCTTCCCGGATCAGCCGGAGCACCCTCTTGGGCGCGCAGTCCAGGAGCACCGCGATCCGCGCGACAGGCATCCCCGCCGCTCTCGCTTCCACAGCGACGGCGCGTTGTTCGGGCATGGTCAGGTGGATCCGGCGGCCGGCGAGCGCGGCGGTGACGCGGGCGCGGTCCAGGCGGCGGTCCAGGTTGTGGCGGAGCGGCTTGCGCTCCTCCTCGGTGAGGCCGCCGCGGATGCCCCAGCGGTCGCCCTCTTCGAGGGAGGCTTCCAGGCAGGTCGAGCGGACGGGGCACCAGTCGCAGATCGCCTTGGCGCGGTTGATGCGTTCGGTGAACTCGGCGCCTTCGCCGCCCGGGAACCACAGGTCGGGGTCGACGTGGCGGCGGCACGACGCGGTGTTCTTCCAGCTCTGGTCGCCGAGCGTGCGGAAGCTCGAGGCGGGCCGAGGCGGGTTGGTGGCGCTCATGGGGATGCTCCGTTCCCCCGCCGTGGCCCGGCGTGGCAGGCCGGGAGCCGACGGGGTCGTGCGGTCGTGGAGGGTGCGACGTGCCGTGCGTCAGGCGGCGTCGCGGGCGTGCGCGCGGTCGAGTTCGCGTTGCGCGCGGATGGCGCGGCGCAGGTCCTCGCCGGTGAGGTGTACCTCGGTGGACATCTCGATCAGTCGGGAGGCGATGCGGTCGCCGAGGTAGGAACCGAGGTGGTCGAAGCGCAGGTTGGTCGTGATCAGGGTCGGGAGCATGTGTTCGTACCGGCGGTTGATCAGCCGGTAGATCAGCTCCTCCGTCCATTCGGACGGCTTGGCCGCGCCCAGGTCGTCGAGGATGAGCAGCGGGCTGTTGGCGATGGCCAGGAATTCGCGCTCGTTGTCGGCGTCCTTGCGGGGGCGCAGGTGGGCGTGCAGGTCGGGCTGGTTGTACGCCGTCCAGCGGGTGGCGCAGCCGGAGGCGATGAGGCGGCGCAGGGCACCAAAGGCGTTGTGGGTCTTGCCGGTTCCGGTGGTCCCGCCGATCAGCAGGGTCGACCCGGTGGTGATCCTGCGCATGCCGGTGATACCCCGGTCGGCATTGCGCAGGACCTCGTCGACCCAGGACAGGACGTCGGGGTGCCAGGGCTGGGCGTCGCGGAAGAGCGGCGGGATGCGCTCGCTCGCCAGGCGAAGGGCTTCGCCTCGGGGGTCGTCCGGTTCAAGGTGGACCTCGGCGGTCGGGTCGATGCCACGTGCGGCAAGGATGTCGGCCATGCGCTTGTCGAAGCGGCCGATCGGCTGGGGCTCGGTCACAGCGAGCCCCACGAGCCGGTGCCGACCGCGACCAGGTCGGTGACAGGCGGCGAGTTGGTCCACGGTCGGTACCCGGTACCGCCGGTGCCCGCGCCGGGCGTTGGCGGGTTGAGGGCTTCGTTGACCAGGCTCGGAAGGACGCTCGGGTGTAGCGCCTTGGCACGCAGGCGTTCCAGCCCGGCCCGGACGGCTTCGGGGGCGATGCCCTCGTCCAGCAAGCGGGCGACGAGCTTGGCGGTCTGTCCCACGACGTCCTTGGGCGGTCGGGTTCGGCAGGCACTCACGTGTTCGGCGATGAGCCGGGAGGCGGTCGGCGCGTCCGTCGGCGTCGAGGAACGGTCATCGAGTCGCTCGGTGGCAGCGGGCGCGGGGGCCTTGCGCCCCCCGGAGGGAACAGGTCCTAGGTCCAAGGTCCCAGGTCCAGGCGCCGAGCCTTCGGCGAGGACTCGGTGAGTGGTCCCCGAGGACTCGGCGAACGTGTCCCGACCTGCGGATTCGCTGCCAACGGCGACAGGCGAACGCGGCTCGGAGCGAGACACTGCGGTCGGCGTCGCCGGGGCGGCGGTCACCGGTTCGACGTCCCTCGGGGAACCTACGCAAGGCGTTGCAGCCGTGGCGAGAATACTCGGTGACGGCTCGGGGAGGTCCCGGGAAGCCGTCTTCGATGCCTCGGTGTCGCGCGAGAGGCGCTTGCACGGCCCGCCGCACTTGGAGCATCGCTGGGTGGCCTGGTGTACCGGGCACGAAGGCCAGTGCGGCGCGCCGGGCTTGTCGATCTTCTGGTGCTCGTCCCAGTTGACGGTGTGCAGGTAGTTCTTGCCGTCGCAGCCGACGTAGCGGCAGATGACCCCGACGGCCGCAAGCTGGCGGAGGTCGTCGGCGACTCCCTCCTCGGGGTGTTCGGTGCGGACGCACCACACCTTGGAGCGGATGAAGGCAGGGTTGTCGCGGACGCGGCCGTAGTCGTCGGAGAACGGCCACAGTCCACTGAAGGTGCGCTCGGCCGACAGGGACACCATGGCCAGCGTGTCCGACTCGTAGAACTCGGGCTTGGTGGTGCGGATTCTGGGCATTCAGCACCCCCTCGGTATCGCGGGGGTCAGGCGTCCGGTCGTCGGGTGGAAGTCGTGCGGAAGGTCCCAGGCGACGCCGGGGAAGGCGCGGTCCGCGCGCCATGCGACGGTCGCGCAGAGCTGAACCGGCAGGTCCAGCAGAGCGCCGTACTCGTCGAGCAGGCGCGCGGTCAACATCCCGCTCGCCTCCAAGACGAGCCGGACCACGGCCGGATCGTCAGCGAGGTCACCGACCAGTCGGGCCAGGTCGTGGTCGACCGCGCGGTCGCAGGCGCAGTGGTCGGAGCAGCAGGGGGGCGGTGTTGTGGCGTGGACCTGCTCCGCGGCGCCGGCTGCGGGCAGGTCTGTACGCACGATGTCGGTCATGCGAGAATCCCCGAATCGTAAGTGAAGCCACCGGCACGGCCTTCGACAGTTGGGCCGGTCGCTTCGGTTATGGAGTATCCGAGCCTCTTCGTGGGGTTCGAGCGCGGCGTCCGGGGGTTCCCGCCCCCGGGCGCCGTTGTGCTCTCACCGCTCGTCGTGGCGGTTCGATGGGCTAGGTCATGGGATCGCGCGCTCCTCGCGTGGGCCGCAGGGCGGCGTCGGACGGACACGATGGCACCGGGTCGGCGACCAAGTCCACCCTTGTTCGTAGCCCTGGGTCGACCGGCCACAACAGTCCGATGTCACGCCGGATGACTCCCCGTCGGGTCACGTGGGCTGTCTGTAGTAGATCACGAAAATTAGCCATCGCGAAGAGGTGATCTCAATGCGACCAATTTGCTTCCGCGCTAGCAGATCGGGCAGAGTTGGATCACACGGTCCGACAGGGAGGTGACGCCATGGCCGACGATGTGGACGAGGCGGCGCCCGAACCCGGCATGCTCGCGCAGCGCCTGGAGCACCTGTTCGCGACCGTGCACCCACCGGACCGCGGCCCGTACTCGACGGCCGAGGCCGTGGAGCTGATCAACGAGGCGGCCGGCGAAACGGTCATCGGCACCACGTACATGTGGCAACTGCGAACCGGGCGCAGAGACGACCCCACCCACAGCCGCCTGAACGCGGTAGCCAAGTTCTTCGGCGTGTCCGTTACCTACTTCTACGACGACGCCGTGGCCGAGCGGACCGATGCCCAACTCGCGATGCTCGCCGCCGTCCGCGACGCGGGAGTTCGCTCGATCGCCCTCCGCGCCAACGGGCTGTCGCGGGAGAGCCAGGCCAGCATCGCCGCGATGCTCGACCGCGTGCGCCTCCTGGAGGGCCTTCCCGAGCCGCCGGAGGACCCGGGGCCGGTCGAGTAGACCCTGCCCCATCTCGCACTTCGCGAGCGGGGATCGCACGTCGTCCTCCCCGCACAGCACCGTGCCCAGCCTGTCCGCGGCGCCACCGAGGCAACCGTGCCTCTGGTCACACATGTCAGATCTGATGACCAATCGTCCCGATTTGTGTTCTAACATCTCGCGTGGAGTCGCGCGGGTCGTCGGCTTCGCCGCGAGCGGGGGTTCGCACTTCCCGCCCGTCGGAGCTTGAGGAACACACGTGGACGACTTGCAACCATTGCTCGCCGCCTGCGAACAGCGGCTCGAGGGAATCGCCATACCTCGCCCGTTCGACCTGGACGCGTTCCGCCATACCGTTGAGGGGTTGCGGGGCCGAGACATAGGCATCGCGGCAGCGGCCGATCCCGACCCCAGCGGCGGAGTCCACGCCCTGACCGTCCCGCTGGAGACGACCGACTGGATCTTCCACGACCCGGGCCTGACCGGCGCGCACTTCGAACTGGTCGTCCTGCACGAGTTGGCCCACCTGATCTGCGACCACACTGCATCGCACTCGGACGCCCCGGATGTGGAGACCTCCGGGCTACGCGGACGTCACGGTTTCGCCCCCGCCCAGGAAAGCGAGGCGGAAATGCTCGCCTCGCTCATCTACGCACGGGCAACGTCCCCGTGCCTGCCCGCGCAACGGTCGGACGACGGAGTACCGGATCGCCTCACGACCATGCTCGATCGCCACTGGACCCGAATCACCCATGAGCGCCTTCGCGCACTTCGCCCGCTCTGGGATCTCGTCGCGCCGGCGATCCCCGACGCCGTCCTTCCCACGCCCCCCGGCACGCGCCCCGATCCGCTCGGCCTGGAGGCGGCGCACATGCGCCTGGTCCGGGACGTCGTCGAGATCCGAGACGGCATGCTGGCCCTTCGCCGCTACGCCGACCCGGACCTGTGCGACCGCCTCCGCATCGACCTGGAGGGACGTGGACTCACAGGCGCCGAGCTCCAATTGGCGACCGTCGCGGCGTGGACCGTCCTGACCGCCGACGCGCTGCGCCGAGGCAAGGCTCCGCAACGCGTGGAGTTGGTCCCCCCGCGGCCACCGCTGCCGGATCTCGACGCTCAGGCCGATCGCCTCATCGACATCGAGGCCGCGCTCCACTGGCCGGCGACCGGGGCGTGTGTCGAGGAATTGAGCCGTACTTTGGCGGGCAGGGTGTAGGGAGGCTGCGTCCGGTCGAGGTTCAGCCGAGAGCCCAGCATCCTGCGGCAATCAAAAAACCGACGATGGCGCCGGCGACCGTCTGCGCTCGTGTGTGGGCCCGCAGGGCCACCCTCGACCATGCGACAAGCGGAACGAGCACGGCGCCCAACGCCCACCACACGCCCAGCGCGTAGGCCGTCTGGGTGACCGCCCCAGTCATCACCGTGGTGTGGACGCTGATCTTCCACACGCTGGTGATCGCGGTGAGCACGAGCAAGGTCACCACCATCACCACGACCAGAAGGACCATGTCGTGTGGTGCCCCGAGTACGGCCATCGACGTCAGTCCGGCTGCCACCAGGGCGATCACGACCGGCATCACGCGCATCCGCTGGGTTCGCCTGCTCACGTGACGATCCGCCCACTTGCCCCGGCGAATGCCGATCTTGACCAGCGTCAATGGCAGGACGGCGGCGAACAGGATCGCCCACATCGCCCAGCCGACCCCGGACCATCCGCCTGTCACCGCACCGACGAGCAACAGCAGCACCACAACGATGTACTGCGGCGCGAGCACGTTGGTGACCGTCCGCGCCAGATGCTCCCCCGACGGGACGGACTTCGGGGATCGGTGTGTGGTGCTCATGTTGCCTTCTCCGGAATGGCATCCTCGACTCGGCGCATCGTGGGCGAGGCGAACGCCCGGGCCACACGCACCAGCCAGGCGGTCTCCGCCTCCGACTCGGCCGCCGGATGTGGCGTGTACGAGAGGTCGCCCGAGGCCGTGATCCCTTGTTCGGCCAACCGCAGGACTTCCTTGAGCCAGTACGCCTCGGCCACCGCAGCGCGCTGGTCCTCCGGCACCTCCGCCCGCTCCACCGCGAGCACCACGTCCCGGTGCAGCCCTGGCGGCGCGGTGTCGCGCAGCGTCAGGGCCGCGTCGCGGATCTCAATCCCGCGGCGATGCAACCGATACGTCAACTCCACCGGGCTGTACTCGCCCGGTTCGTTCTCGCCGCACAGGACGACGTGCGGCACCGCTTCCGTCAATGCCCACCACAGGGCGTACAGGCGGCGCATCGCCACCCACTGCCTCCACCGGCGCAGGGCCGCCGCGAACGCCGAGTACGACGTCCCGGCGATGATCAGCACTATGGCCGTCAACTTGACCGCGTTGGACGCGGTCTCGAAGGCGTCGTCACCTCCGGGCCAGGTTCTGTCGGTGGCAGCGATCAGGAGGTACGCCGCGCGAAGCAGGCAGTAGCCCACGCCGAGCAGGTTCCCCAGTGCCAGCGTCGCCAACGACCGCCGCAGACCGCCCGCTGGGGCCGGGCGCGCCGCACGGGCCACCAGCAGGGTGCCCACTCCCGTCGCCAACGTCGCGCCGGCGACGAACACGAGCTGGTACGCGGTCGCGACGGCGTCACCCGCATGGTCGGTGATGAAGTAGTCGCCGTCGTGGTCCCGGTCGGGGATAAGGAAGAACAGCACCACCAACGCGCCGATCATCACCCCGGTGGTCATGTACCGAGGCGAGGTGAACGCCGGTGGCTCCTCCGTGGGAGACACCAGAGCGGTGATCCAATTGACGATCAGGAGCATCGCCACGAGCCCGACGACGTGCTTGATGAGCGTGCCAACCTGCGCCACGCCGGTGATGTTCTCGATCGCGTCGTCGACTCTGGGCACCCGGATCGTGAGGGCGACGGCCAAGGCGACGAACGCTCCCCAGAGCGACCGCGTCCGGTACGAGCTGTCGGTGGTGGGGCGTCTCCACACGACGATCACCCAGGCCAGCACCACGACGCCCAGTTCCAGGACGTGCATCACGACCGCCTGCCGGAGCGCCGCGCGGGCTCGGTCAAACTCGCGTGCAACCGCGACAGCACCCGCCCGGGCAGCTCGGGTTCCGCCGGCCCGGCCGGAGCGGTGAGCAGGGACGCGAGCGTCTCGGCTTCCAGCTCCTGGACGTCGTCATACGACGTGCGCCCGAGCATGCGCTGGATCGTGGACGGAGCCAGGTCTGGCGAGAACTGCCCGGCCAACAGCGCGTCCATCCCACCGCTGTGATCACACAGCACATGCGCCAGCTCGTGCGCGATGATGTGCCGTTGGTGCGCCGGACTGGTCGAGGCGTCGTACCAGACCCAGTCGGCCGTCTCGGTCGCGACCCACATCCCGCACGGCATCCCCGCCGGAAGCCCCTGTGCCAACGGCATCAGGCGCAGGTCTCTCCCCCGCGATCGCGAGATGTTCCGGCACAGGAGCTGCGCGTCGAACGGATCGGGAACGTCGATGTCCAGGGTCTCCAACCGCTTGCGGCAGTCGTCCCGAAGCCGCCTGAGATCCACGCACGAAGTCCTTCGATAGTCCTGGGACGACCGCCAAAGCCGATCGACGCCGCTGATGTCGCGGGTGAAGATCTCAATCACGCTCGCCCGCCCGCGTCTCACCCGCGTCGTGGGCATCCGGCTTGAGCCCTTCGAGGCGCCGAGCCTGCTCGATCACCGCGCTCACCATCCGCAGGCTGTCCGCCGACAGGCCGTCGGCGCGAAACACCAGGCGGTGGACGTCGTTCTCCCGCATCCGCGACCACGCGTCCCGCTCGGCCGCGATGCGCTCCGCCGCCGCGTCGTCGAAGAAGTAGACGGGCTCGACGCCGAAGAACCGGGCGAGCGCGTCGATGGTCTTCAGCGTCGGATTCGTCTGCACCCCGGTCCGAAGCTGCTGTACCAGGCTCGCGGACACGGTCGCCCCTCCCGAGCCGGCCTGCTCTTTGATCCCCCGCGCGACCTCACCGTTGCTGTACGCACCGCCATCGGGCTTGCGCACGACATCGAACAGTCGGTCGAGCTTCGCGGCCAGCGTCATAGCCGGCGTATCAGGCTTCTCGCCCACTTCGGCACACCTCCTCCATCGGAGGCACAGACTGCACGAATCGTCGCCGCTACGTCCACCAAACTGTTGGATGACGAGAATCACATGCCACTGGACTGTGAGCCTCGGAGCCGGCCTCGCCGCGTCGGCGACAAGGCCGGACCGAGTCTTCCGGTCGTTCGGAGGTTCAACGGGCGGAATCCTTCACACTGAGCAAGGCACCCGAGCGACGCCCCCGTACATGTGGACTTCCCAGCCCCCTTGGTGGCCGGTTCGGTAAGGGCCGATGTCGTCGGTCCTCCATGCCGCGACATCGCCCGGTCCGGGTGGCAGAACGTCGAGCCCGCTCAAGAGTGCGGCAGCTTCGTCGGATGTCGCCACGCGACCCCAGGCTCCCCCGGTGCCGGCGAGCATGGCGTCGGTGATCGCGTGGCGGACGTCCGGTCGGTCGCTGACGAGCACGCTCACGACCACATACGAGCCGGACGGCAGTCGACCGACAAGGTCGCGCATGAAGGTTGCCGGACATCGAAGGCAGTTCAGAACCGCCGTTGCGAGTACGGCGACCGGGCCCTCGTCGAGGAGATCGGCGATGTCGGGGATACGCGTCAACGCGTCGACATCGCTGATGTCTGCGGCGACGACGGACGTGTACTCGTTCTGGTCCAGGAGCATCCTGGCCTGCCCGAGAACGAGCCGGTCGTTGTCGACGTGGACCACACGGGTCCCGGGGTGGCTGCTCTGGGCCACTGTGTGGATGTAGGGCTGAGTGGGGACACCGCAGCCGAGGTCGAGGATGCGGCGCACCCCGCAGTCGCGGACAAGGGCCCGGGTGGCGCGACGCGCGAACGCCTGCGAGTTGCGCACGACTGCTCCGGCGGAGGGCGCGATGTGGAGGATGGCCGAGCCGGTCGCGTTGTCGGGCGGGTAGTTGTCGGTGCCACCGGCCAACCAGTCGAATACGCGGGCGTCGGTGGCATGGTCGATACCGGGCGGGGCGGGCTCGTCCGGGCTCACAGGGCAGCGCTCCGAGTCCGAACCGAGGAGTGCTCGCGACCGGCGCGTGGCGCAGCGGCGCGGCGCAGGATGTCCGCCAGGCCGTCACGGTCGAATCTGGCGCGCACGGCGTGATGGTCGGAGAGCCCGGTCATGTCGATGATTTCGACGTCCCACAGCGCGGGCAGGAGCATCTGGGACACCCAGAAACCGTCGACGGCGGTCGGAGGCCCTTGTTCAGGTTTGGGGATGACGGTGGGTGCGAGTGCGGACATGCGTCCGTGGGTGAGGGCGATGTGGCGGGCGGCGTCCTCGGCGCCGGCGGCACGCATGACTTCGTCGGTGTGGGTGTCGGGAATGCGGGTGCCGCCCGGGCCGGGGCGGGAGCGGTGGGTCTGGTGGACGCGGTCGGTGAAGGTCTCGACGGGGGGCAGGGGCGGCCCGCCGGGGATCGGGGTTCGGTAGCTGTTGCGGTCGCCGCCGAGGATCGCCGGGAGTTTGACCGTCGCGCCGCTTTCGGTGGTGTGCGCCTTGTCGAGGAAGCGGGTCAGATTTTCTCCTTCAGCCGCGCGGGCGCTGCAGGAGGAATAGGTGAGGTGGTGGGAGACCGCGACGATCGGCAACGTCTCGCCGTCAGCGTCACGCAGACGCAACGCCCTGGCTGTGGGCTCCAGTTGCCAGCCGCAGTCGTCCCAGCCGCATGGGGACTCGAACACGGCGGGATCGATGTACAGGGCGGTCGAGCTGCCGCGGCCGACCCATCCGGTCATACCCAGTACGGCCTCGGCCGCTGCGGCGAGTTCGCCGTCGTTGTCGAGGGCTGTCCACACCTCTTGGAGCATGAGCACGGCGGGGCGCAGTGAGGCGTAGAACTCGTGTGCTTCGCGCCACGTGCGGCGGTCACCTCCGCCATAGTTCTCGAAGTTGCTGGTGACAACGTCAAGTGTCACTGGGAGCGGTCCTTTCGTCGGTGGAGCATGGACTGTGGCGGCGGTGGACGGCGGGTGGGGAGCGGGCCCGGCCAGCGGAGGTGTTCGCCCGGTGTTCGGGCAACGCTGTGGGGGTGTTCGAGTCAGGTGTAGACACGTGGGTGTGCGGTGCCGGCGGGGGTGGGGGTTGCGTTGGCGACCCACAGCGGCGCGCCGTCTCCGCACTGGATCCGGAGGGTGCATGCGGGGGTCGGGGTGGGGCTGGTGCGGGTGATGGTGTGCCAGGCGCCGTCGAGGTGGATGTGGGGCGTCCATCCGAGGTAGCGCAAGGCGCGGGCGAGGTTGTGGAGTGTCGAGGCGGGTCGCGTGGTGTCGAGGTAGCGATCGGCATCGGCCATGAAGCCGGCCCAGGTTGCTCTGTCCGGGTCCTGGGGGGTGCCGGGTTCGCCGTGCATGATCGCGGTCAGAGCCTTCGGCAGGACGCCGAGGAGGAGTCTGCTGATGAGGTGTGCGCGGAGCGCGTCGGGGTCGAAGTCGTCCGGCGCGACCAGGCTTTGCTGTGCGAGGACGGGACCGTCGTCGTAGGTGTCGCCGGTGATGCGGTGGACGCTGAGTCCGATGACCGGATCGCCCATCCGCAGGGCCCACGCGATCGGCAACGGTCCCTGCCATCGGGGTAGGAGCGAGGGGTGGCAGCCGATGGCACCGCCGGGGACGGCGTCGAGGACGACCCGCGGCAGGACGGTGGGGTACTCACAGATCACCAACAGGTCGATGCCGAACGCGTGCAGTGTGTTGGGGAGTTCGGGAGCGGGCCTGCCGGCGACGCCGATTTCCGGGGGCGTGACGGCGCGGACGCGTGCGAGTCGGGCTGCGGGGTCCTGTTCGCGGGTGCGGTCGCGCCAGATTACCGGGGGCACGACGACCAAGACGGGTTGGACGCCGGTCCCGGCGCATGCTTCGCGCATCAGTTCCAGGTCGTCGAGGCGTGAGCCGACCAACGCCGCTCGCACGTGAGGTCTTGTCAGGGCCAAGGCAGGCTCCAGGTCAGGAGGTGGAGTGGGTAAGGCAGCAGTGGCGTTGCCGGTTCGGCTACCGGTGCTCTTCTGCCGTCGTGATGCGTGTGGCCTCGGGGTGTCGCCGGTAGGTGAGGACGGTCGCGAAGTGCAACTCCGTGCCCTGGTTCTCGCTCATGGCGACCATGAGGCCGGGATGGACGGCGAAGCCGTCACCGGCGCACAGGCCACACCCCATCGACCGGCGTCGCCGGGACCGCAGGCGAGCCCACGACAACAAGGGCGGGCGGGCGGTGTGGCTGCGGAACACCACTCGCAGGGACTGCGTCGCGGGTACGGGAAGCCACAGGTGCACCAGGTCCTCGTCGGTCCCGTGGCGGTTGCCGGGGTGGGGCAGTCGGGCGGGGCGCGGGGACGGGCTGCGCGGGGGCGCGCACAGCAGCGTCGCGCCGACTGGTCGGGCCATGTCGACACCGAGGAGTTCGGCGGCGATGTCGCCGAGGCTCGGATCCGTCAAGGCCCGTGCGACCACCCGCGATCGTTGCTCGACGGCGAGCAGTCGGCGCAGGTTCAGCGCCGTCTCGCCTGGGTGGGTCAGGAGTTCGCGGCGCGTCGGCGGCTGCTCGTACAGGCGCTCGGCCTCGGTGGCGAGGTCGTCGACGAGCCGGCGGTCGGGCAGGCGGCCCAGGTGGGCGTAGCCGTCGCGGAGGTAGCGCGCGCGGGTGTCCGGTTCGGGGGTCACCATGCCGTCTCCAGCGCCCGGGCGTTCGCGCCGGCGCGGTGCGCGGCTCTGGCCGAGGTCCTATACAGGTCCGCGAGTTGCGTGTGCAATTCGGCGGCGGTGGGTCGGTCGATGGGTGCTCGGCTCAGCGCCGGGGCGAGGACGGCGTCGAGGGCCGTCCAGGCGAGATCGCTCGGGACGCGGGACAGGGGGGCTCCGTCCGCGATGGCCGCCCAGCGTTGTTCCGGGGAGGCCGGTCGACCCCCGTAGCCTCGGCGTACCGTCACGGCCGGCTCGCCCGTCCAGCACAGGCGCAGCGAGGCGGCGAGGGAGTAGACGTCGGCGGCGGGGGTGGCGACGGGTCGACGGCGATCGACCATCCTGGTGGCGATCTCGGGGGCGGCGCAGTCGATGCGGGTGTTCGGGCGGGGCGTCATGAGGTTGTCGGCGATGGCGCCGCGGGGTCCCCGGGCGCAGGCGTAGTCGATCAGGCGGGCGCCGGCGTGGGTGTGGATGCAGTGTGCGGGGTGGATGTCGCCGTGGGCCCAGCCGGTCGTGTGGAGGGCGGTGACGGCGGCGGCCAGTTCGACCGCCCGTTCCAGGGCTCGCACGCGCGTGATCTGGCGTTCGGGGCCCCGTTGGCGCAGTGGAGCCCAGTGTTGGTCGGTGGTGGCGCCCTGGTGCCACGGCATCGCGAACCAGGTGCCGACGGGGTGTACGCCGCGTAGCGGGCGTTCGGGGACCTGGTCGACGACGTAGAGGGCGTCGAGGATCGCGGCCTCGCGGTCGACGTCCCGGCCGAAGCCGACCTTGACGGCCAGGATCGTGTGTTGGCCGGCGATGCGCCACAGCGAGATGCGCGCGGCGGGAAGCGTGATCAACGTGGCGGTGGGTGTGGAGCCGACACGGTCCCGCAGGGCCTTGAGAATGCCGGGGGGTAATACGGGCGAGGCGATCATCGGGGTTCCTCTCGGGGTGGGAGTACGACTGCGGGCCCGGTGGTACCGGTGCGTTGCAGCGGGAGGCGGGCGCGGAGTTCGACAACGGCCGCGTGGCACGTCACCGCGGCTGTGTCCGTCACGGCGGCCTTGGGCAAAGCGCGCCACCGCGCGGCCGGAACGAGGCCCGGTTCAAGGGGTGTTCCGGGGAGCAGCGTCAGGACGTCCCGTCGCTCGCGCAGGCGTAGGGGGATGCCGTGGGAGCTGTACATGCGGGCGAGTGCGTTCGCGCGCGAGTGCGGGTCGGTGTCGCCGGTCAGGTGGGTCGCGACCACGTGGCTGCCGGCAGGCAGGTGTGCGATGAGGCGGTGGAGGGCGCCGCGTGGCCCGTACCGGTACGGAAGGTGTTGGAGGAATCCGCCGACGACGACGGCGACGGGTTCGGCGGGGTCGAACATGGCGCGAACCCGGGGATGGGCCCAGATGGATTCCGGCGCGAGGGGCCAGGCGCGTACGCAGGTGACGCGGCCGGTGCCGTCGTCGGTGAGGGCGCTTTGCAGCGCGTGGACGACCGGATCGTCCTCGACGTACACGATCCGGCAGTCGGCGTCGACGGCGTGGGCGGCGTCGTGGACCGTGTGTCCCGCAATCGGGATGCCTTGGGCGATGTCGACGAACTGGCGTACCCCGATCCGGGCGAGCTGGGTAACCGCACGCCGTGTGAACAAGGTCGCGTCCGCCACGGTCGTCCAGAGCTGCGGATGGACGGTGAGCGCGGCGTCGGCCAGGGCGCGGTCGAGGGCGAAGTTCGCGTGTCCGCCCGCCAGGTAGTTGTTCACGCGGGCGACGTGGGGGCGGTCGAGACCGAGGTCGATGGAGGATGCGGGTGCGTGCATGGCTACCGTTTCGCGGTGGTGGTCGGGGTTCGAGCCGCGCCCGAGGAACGGGCCGGTGCGGCGGGGGGGTGTGTCCTCGAACCAGCCGCGTTTCGCGGCGACCGGGCGGTGGGTCGGGACGACGGGTTGGCGCCGGGCGCCCGAGTCGAAGTCGCGCCAGGGCGGGCCGCCGCGCTGGGACGAGCCTTGCTGCCAGAGTTCTACGAGTGCTCCCGACAGGCCGGGCCTGCGAGCGGCCGGTACGAGGTGCAGGTGCCGGGGCCAACCGAGGTAGAACGCGCGCACGGCGGTGATGGCCTGCCCGGCGGTGACGATCCGATCGCGCGAATGCCACCGGACCACGAAACGCAGCCGCCACGTGGCATGCATGCGGACCGACAAGCCACTCATCCGCATCCCTCGGACCCCGGCGCCGTCACCTGCGGCCGTGCCGGGGAGGCGGGCTCCGCTCCGAGCAACGGCGGGCGGGGCGGGTCACCCGGGACGGGTGCGCCGCTGTCCCACACGTCTCGCAGAGTGCGCCGCAAGCCGAATGCATCTGGCATCGGGGGCAGTTCGCTGTCACGCAGCAGCCACAGTCCGGCCATGGTCGGTGCGCTGTGGGAGCCGAGGTGGATGAACGCGCTGGCGAGCGCGCCGGCGGTGCTCCTGTGGACGACGTCGAATACGGACAGGTGGTCGCGGATGGCGTGCGTCATGCGCATCCGCTGCACGTGCGGGTCCCGGGACTCGATCGGCCCCCTACGCATGGGCATGTTCCCTTCGCGGGCACGGTGCTTCATCGGGACGTCCTTTGAACGGTGGATGTGGATTTGCGCAGGGGCGGGCGTCTCGTCGTTGAGACGCCCGCCGCTCGCCTTCGGAGCGCCGTGGACCCCCGTCTGGCGGCTCCGGACCCCGGCTCCCGTCGGAAGGGATCGGGGGGTACGTGAAGGCGTTTTGGGGTCGGACGTGAGCGGTCAGGTCGCTCACGTCCGACCGGCCGCCCCTGGAGGGTGGGGAGGGGTGGCCGGCCCGGCCACAGGGACGGGCGAGCGTCGACCTGCACCGGGAGACAAAGCATCGTCCGCTGGATGTCGCCGGACGAAGAGTCAGTTCACGAAATGGATCACGCCCACGTCGGGGCGAGAAAATTGGGTGTGGTCCTCACCGAGGACGGAACTGATACGGGCGTCCAGCTCCGTCGGGGTGAGACCGGGGAGACGGGACACGGCTGCGAACAGAGCGACTGCCGCGTCATGGTTGTTCGTACGTTCGCAATGCGCCAAGGCCTCGATGGCCCCTTGGGTATCGAGTTCCAGGCGATCCCTGAAACGCCATCGGTCCTGGGCGAGTGTCACCCATCGCACGACGACCACGGTGCCGACGGTAAGCCGGTGATAGGCGGTGAAGGTGCGCCGCGGGCTCGGATCAGCGTCGAAGAACGCCTTCACGAGACGCCTTCGAGTTGCCGGGTGCGTCTGCTGGGGAACTGAGAACGGACGGGTCCCACATCGGCTGTGCAGAGCGAATCCGAACGACTTCCGGTTGCGACGGGGCCATCGAGCGGATCAGTGGGTTCGGGCGGGCGTTGGTTGCGGTGCCATGACGGTTGCTTTCCCATTGCTCCCCGACGGGCCCGACGTCGGAAGGCGACATCCGGCAACGTGAAACTGGCCGCGACCCACTTGCCACCGCGCCCATCCTCCTGAAGGGGCCCGTACTCCAAGCGGTCGGCGAGAGTGGCGACAATCCCCAAGCCCCTCCCGGATTCCTGAGTCGCCGGCACGGTGTCGTCTCCGCGCGCCCAGGCGAGCCGTACGAACGTCGCGTCGGTAACGGCGAACGTGACCGTGTGTTCGTCGGACCACCAGTGGACGGCGATGGCGCCGGTGGTGTGCTTCAGAGCGTTGGTGACCAACTCGCAGACCACCAAGAGGACGTCATCCAGCCAATCGGCGTCGGACTTGGTGAAGCGATCGATGCCCAAGGACACGCACACGTCAGCGACGTGGGCGCGGGCGGTCGCGGTGACGACCGTGTCCCGAGGCAGGTCAAGGTGTGGGGCTGGAGGTGACTTCATGCCGAACTCCCTTGCGGCAGGGGCTTACTCGCCTGGAACCGCCCTCCGGGCATGATCACGATCGGTGGCTCGAAGGTGACTACAAGATACAAGGGAACGTTCTCTCGGCAACACCTATCTCTGAAATTTCAGAGGGCGATGATTCTGTGCGACGATTCAACGATCCCGGGTCAGGGTGAGACGTCGCAGCGTCACACCGTGCGGCAAGATGTCGCCGGGGATGTGACGTTCACTCGAGGAGGCGCGTTGGTGGAGAACCGACCGGAGCCGACGGTGGCCAGCGTTCAACTCGGCCGCCGCCTGCGTAAGTACCGCCTTGATGCCGAGATTTCAGCGAAAGCAGCCGCCCAAGCGATCGACGGGTCGACCCCGAAGATCTCGCGGTACGAAACCGGTCGGCAGTGGCCGCTCAAGCGCATCGAAGTCGCTGAACTCCTACGCCTCTACGGCAGATCTCACCAGGAGATCGAAGACACGCTCGCGCTCATGGAGAAGGCGAAGCTGCCGGACTGGTGGCAGGACGAGGCCAGCGTCGTCCCGCGCGGTCTCGGCCAACTGTTCGCTGTCGAGACAGCCGCCGAGGAGCTGCGGACCGTCAGCGGCGGGATGCTTTTCGGCATGCTCCAGACCGAGGAGTACGCACGGGAGATCATCCGAGTCCACACCACGGATCAGTCGTTGGTCGAGGGCCGGGTCCGATTGCGTCTACGACGACAGGAGCTGCTGCGGCGGGAATCCCCGCCCAGGCTCGTGGCGCTCATCGACGAAGGTGCTCTGCACCACGTGATCGGTAGCCGCGCGATCATGCGGGACCAGATCACACACTTGATCGAACTCGGCGCTTTGCCCAACATCACCATCCGCCTGGTCACGTTCGAGGCCGGTGCTCATCGAGGGCTGACGAACGGTTTCCTGTGGCTCAAGCTACCGGGCGAGACGGAGATGCCCGACGTCGTCTATACGGAAAGCCTCACGGGCAACAACTACTTCAGCAAACCCGAGCAGGTCTCGGGCTTCGTCGATGCCTTCACGTCCATCGAGGCGCTGGCACTCGACCCGGAGGAGAGCGTGGACTTCCTTCGGGGCCTGTTGCGGTTCCACGCCGAATAGGCCGAATCGGGCCCCGGCGTTTCCTTGATCAAAGCTCTCGCGCGTGAAGGATCGGTTGCCCCGCGTTCCGACGTGCCGGCAACCGGTCCCATGATGGTGGGACGACACCTAGCTCAGGAGATGCACATGTCGCAGCGCAATATCCCGCTGACCTGGAGGACCTCGTCCTACAGCGACGGCGGTCAGTGCGTCGAGACCGCCATCGACACACCCGGAGTCCTGGTCAGGGACAGCAAGACGCCCTCGGGTCCGGTCCACACGTTCGACCGTGACGCCTGGACGGCCTTCACCGCAGCCATCAAGCCCACGCACTGACGCAAAGAGACACGGGCGGCTGACCCCACGGCTATTGGGGTCAGCCACCACTTTCATAGCTTGGCCCACACCCAGGGCACTCAGGACGCAGCACGCCGAATCCCAGAAGCCGGCCTCGTCAGCTCCGACAGTTCGCGGCGAGCGCACGAGCCGAGCACGCAGGATCGCGGCCAACGTGCGCAGTCGGGAAACTCCGCTGACTCGGATCGGCGGCTCGTAACTCCGAACACCCGAAGGGGCCGCTGCCCGACCTGTGACGGCACCCGACGCGGCGGCCCGGACCACGCCGGCCACCGTGTGACGCCATCTCGTCCATCCCGCCCTCGGCACGCCGTCCGTCCGGCCGCAGGGCCTGCCCGACGGGCGGAGGAGCGACAACGTCACACCGCCCACAGCCTCTTCGTGGTTTCGGTCACGCCGATCGTGGTGAGCGTGCTCAGCGCACTCTCACGCCAGGAGCCCACGCATGGCGGGGCCTTGGCCGGTCGGGTCCGCACGTGCTCGGTCTCGAAGATTGCGAAGTCCATGTACCGGCCGCCAGCGATGCCGTGGAGGTATGTGTCGCAGCCGGCCTCGACGGTGAGACGTGCGAGGCGTTCGGATCGTCCGCCCCGGGCGGTCATCTCGCTGCTGCGGAGCGCGGTCCCCTGCCAGTCGAGGAGCCTGAGCAGGGTTCGGGTGGAAGCCTCCGCAACTTCAGCCAAGTGGTCGGTCTGCGTGAGGAGTTGCAGAATCTCGTAGATCGCGGGTTCCACGTCCACCCAGTACGGGTTGCGGCCGTAATGGTGCCGGAGCATCCCTTCCGCACGTCGCCGAGTCGCGGGCGGGTCGACGAGGCGTAGATCGCGAATCAGGGTCGCTCTGCCCTGGGGCCGGTGGACCGGGAGGGTCAGCCAGCGGTGCCGCGTGGGATTCACCGGGTCTGGCAGGAGGCAGCGGTGTTGGTAGTCGCGGGCGGCGTGTTGTACGTCGTCGTAGACGACCCAGCGGTCCGCGGCGTGGATCTTGGCCAGGGTCGATAATCGCGGGAAGAGATTCGGTTGGTGGATCGCGCAGACTCTGCGGGGTGTCATGTGCTCATCACGCCATGAGTCGGCTGGTGAAGCCGGCGTCGAGGAGGCGTTCGTACGCGGTGTGGACGTCGTCCGGGACGTCCTGTTCGACGGCGTATCCCAGGGCGGGGTAGGCGATGACGCGTTGGAGGTCGCCGACGAGCATGTCGATGACCAGGTGTTCGTCGCCGATGGATTTGAGGTAGGCGTCGAATTCGAGGGGTTCGGAGGCGCAGACGACGTCGACCTCGGGCCAGACCTTACGGCAGGTGGCGTAGGCGCGGCGTTGCATGTAGGGCTTGGAGACGATCAGTAGGGATTCGACGGTGGTGCCGTGTGCGGTGAGGACGTCGCGGGTGAAGGCGATGTTCTGGCCGGTGTTGGCGGCGCGGGGTTCGAGGAGGATCGCTTCGTCGGGGACGCCGAGTTCGATGGCGTGTTCGCGGTAGTGGACGGCCTCGCCGCGGGGGAAGCGGGCGGCGGTGGTGGGGCTGTTGCCACCGCTGAAGACCACGATCGGGAACAGGCCGTGGTGGTAGAGCTCGGCGGTGAAGCGGGCGACGCCGAGGTCGTGGCTGCCGAGGCCGACGGCCGCTGAGCACGGGCGCGGCTCGTGCTGCATCTGGTGGTAGTCCCAGACGAGTTCCGCATCGGCGCGGTCGGTGTCGGTGACGTCGGGGCGTTCGGCTGCCAAGGTGTGCTCCTCGGAGGTTGGGTGGCGCGGGGTTCATTCGCAGGTACGGCGGATGGCTTCGATGCTGTGGAGTTGATGGGACAGCCCGTGTCGAGCGGCCAGTTGCGCGGTGCGGTCGAGCAGGGCCAGTCCGGTGTCGATCGTGGCACGGTCGGTGACCAGGATGTGCGCGTGGGCGGTGTCAAGCCGGACTTGTTGCATCGGTGCGTCGGTGACGCGGTGGGCCAGGGCGATGTCGATGTGATGCAGGGCCCGCCCGATGGTCCCGGCGCCGCGGTGGGCGAGGGCGAGCTTTTGCTGGGCCACCGACCAGTCGTCGGGCTCGTCCAGGTCCTCGAAGCGGCGCGTGGCCGCGGCCATCTCCTCGATGGCGCGTCCGTGCCGCCCGGCCTTGCTCAGCGCCGTGCCGATCCACAGTCGGGCGCGAGCCTGGTCGCGCTCGCCCAACCTGCGATCGCTCGCGAGGAGTTCGTACATGCGGGCGGACTCCTCCAGACGTCCGGTCATCTCGGCGACGACGGCGAGCGACAGGTCGATCTGCGCGACGCGCCGGGGGATGTCCAAAGCGGTGAACATCTCGCGTGCGCGCCGGTAGTGGTGATCGGCGGACGAGGGGCCGTGGATCGCGCCCTGGTCACGTCGTACGTCGCCGAGGAGAACGAGGGAGCGGGCGTAGAGATAGCGTCCCCGGTCGTCCAGATCCACCGGCACGGATCGCGTCAGCCGACGGTTGAGCAGGCCGGTGGCCTGGGCGAGGCTCTGTCGGTTGACGAGTACGAGCGCGCGTTCGATGTCCTCGGTCCACGTCTCGTGATCCCATTCGCGCGGGACGGAGAACGGCCGGTGAGGGGCCTCTTCGACGGTCTTCGCGAGCAGGGCTTCGAACCGGGCATGTTCGTCAGGGGTGGCACGGGCAAGAACGGTGTCCAGAATGGCCTGCGTGTCCGGCCGGGGTTCACGCTGGACGCCCAATCTCTCCCACTGGGAGACGGTTCGCGCCGCCATACCCAGGTGATCGGCGAACCCGCGCACACCCATGCGCTTGGCACGACGAAGCGCTCTCGCCTCGTGGCCGGTCCACGTTCGAACGGTCGGCACCAGCAGCCCCTTCCGGAGCCCCCATCGAATCACCCGGGGCGTACCCGGTGCGGCGAAAGTGCCACGGAAGTGCCACACCCGTTCATCCCGGAGTGACCACGCTCGCGGCGATGCTCGTTCCCGGGAGCCGGTTTCGGTTTCGTCGGCGAAGGAGGGCGCGGGGATGCGAGGTGTCACCGAGGAACAGTCCGGGCCCGGACCGCTCGTGTACGGCTACCTCCGCCTGGTCTCGGTCTCGGTGGCGCGCCGCCGATCGTTGGTCGCGTCGCTGCATGAGTACTGCTGCCGCCACGAGCTCCTCCTGGCCGGCATCTTCGTCGAACATTCCTCTCAGCCCGCGGCATCCGTGGCGTTCACCGGACTGCTCGACGCCCTTCGGGCGAGCGGCGGATACGGCGCGCTCTTCCCGTCCCAGGCTCATCTCGGCGGAAAGAGCGTCTCCCGAGAACGACGCGCACGCATCACCGAGCTGGGTGCCCGGGTCCTGTTCGTGCGGACACCGACGAGCGACCGTCGCGCACGAAGACCCACCGGCCCGGACGGCTCCATCCACGGGGCGGTGTTCGACCACCCGCACCATCACTCGACCCCGAGCGGCGCAACCGCTCGTGGTCGGTATCGGCCTACACGAGGAGTTACCACCATGCCCATGGTTTCCGACACCGATCCGGCACTCGACGACGACTTCGATCTGGATGTCCACGTAACCACGGATATCGCCGAGGGCGTTCCCGTGCCGTGCGACACCAACGACACCTGCGCGGCGACCTGCAAGTCGTCGTGCGTCAGCTCGTAGTCGACGTACCCGTCCCGGGCGGCCGAAGCAACTCACGGCCGCCCGGGCTCCCCGCTCACCCCAAGTCGGTCGGAGGATCGCGTGTCGGACGGAACGCAGCTCTACCGCAGCACCGGCGCCGCCCTGTTGCGCGTGGCCGTGACACCCCTGAGCGAGTTGCCCCTGTGGTGGCCCAACCTCGGTGAAGTGTCCGACTGCGTCGTGTGGCTGCGGCACACGTGGGCGCGGCCGGGATTCGCCGCCGCCGTCACGGCTGCCAGTCCGGCCCTGGCGCGCCGCGTGGAGCAGCTGACCCTTGGCGCTGCCGACACCGACCCCCGGCGTGTTCGTCGGGCAACGTCCACTGTCGTGCGCTACGTGTTACGAAGCGCCGGACGGCCCACGCCCTTCGGTCTGTTCGCAGGAGTCACCCCCGTGGCCCTGGGGTCGCACACCCAGGTCCAGTGGGGCGTGGGACATCGGGCGGTGGCCCGGGTCGACAGTGAATGGCTCAGCGACGTCATCGACCGGTTGGAGGCATGCCCCCGGCTCTTGGCGCGTCTGGACGTGGTGTTCAGCGACCTGGCGTGCGAGCGGGGCGGCCGGTTGGAGTTGGCGAACGGCCCGTTCCGGATGAGCGTGCGCGCCACTCGGGCGGTCGTCACGGCCCGGGAAGCCGCGAGTGTGCCGATCCGGTTCGGCGCGCTCGCCGACATGCTCTCCGAGGCGTTCACCCGTGCCGACCGCACCCGGATCGACGCCATGCTGACCGATCTCGTGCAGCGCGGCCTGCTGATCAGTTCCCTACGCGCCCCAACTACCGTCACCGACCCCCTAGCGCGGCTCGTCGACGAACTCCGGCGTGTACGCGCGGACGACGTGGCCGAGGTGGCTCCTCTGATCGAGGGTCTACACACGACAGCCGAACATGTCCGTCGGCACAACGCCGCTCGCCCCGCCGACCAGGACAGGCTTCGCGCCGACTTCGTTACCGGGATGCAAACCCTTTCGAAGGTCGGCCGCACCGTACTGGCGGTCGACACGCGGGTCGACTGCCGGGTCACCCTGCCTCACGCCGTCGCGTGGGAGATGGAGCGGGCCGCGAGCGCGTTGCTGCGCACCACGCGCCACCCGTCGGGCGACTCCTCCTGGCGCGCGTACCACGCCGCGTTCGTGGAGCGATACGGCACCGGCGCCGCAGTCTCGTTGGCGGACGTCGTCGATCCGGCCACGGGTCTGGGCTTCCCCGCCGGATACCCCGCCGCCACCGAGGCCGTGCCGGCCGAGACAGTGTCCGCACGCGACGAGCAACTGCTCGCCCGCGCCTGGCGGGCCATGGCCGACGACAGCGGCGAGATCGTCCTCACCGACGCCGACATTCGCACACTGACCGACGGCGCGAGCTTTGACGAACGGCGAATCCCGCCGCACGTCGAACTGTCCGCCCGGGTGCACGCCGCCGATGCCCAGGCGTTGGATCGGGGGGAGTTCACGCTGGTGGTCGCGCCGGCTCGCGCGGCGGGGACGATCACCTCCCGCTTCACCGCCACGGCGACCGGTTCGGGCCTCGAAAACGTGTACCGGGCGCTGCCGCCCGCGACCGAAGGAGCGTTGCAGGTCCAGCTGGCCACACCACCGGTGTACGCCCACGCCCAGAACGTCAGCCGCATCCCGCCCTACCTGCCGCATGTCCTTCCCTTGGGCGAACACCGCCGGCCCGAGGACCCGCAGGCCCCTGTGGATGTACGCGACCTCGCCGTCCTGGCCACCACGACCGGCCTGCACCTGGTCAGCCTCTCGCGCAACGTCGTCGTAGAGCCACAGGTCTTCCACGCCCTGGCGCTGCACAAGCAGGTCTCCCCGCTCGCCCGGTTCATCGCCCACCTGCCCCGAGCGCTGGGACCCCAGTGGTACGAGTTCGACTGGGGACCGCACGCGCAGCTCCTCCCCAGACTGCCCCGCGTACGCCACGGACGCGCCGTGCTGTGCGCCGCACGATGGCGCCTGACCACAGCCGATCTACCGCCCCCCACCGCCGATGGTCACCGATGGCGGATCGCGCTGCACAAGTGGCGCACCCGCTGGAATTGTCCCGACACGGTCGAGTTGTGCGACGCCGACCGCACGCTACGCCTGTCCCTCGACGAACCGACACACGCCGACTCGCTTCGGGCCCAGCTGGCACGGTACGGACACGCGATCGTCCAAGAAGCCGCGCCCGCGGCCGAGTTCGGATGGATGAACGGTCACATCCACGAGATCGCCATGCCCCTGGTCACCCGACGATCCCCCGCGCCGTCGCCGTTGGCCGGCCTGCCGTACCTCGCCACCCCCGCCCGGTATGAGGCGGCACCGGGAACGCCGAGCGAGGACTGGGTGTTCGCAAAGATCCACACGCATCCCGAGCGGTTCAACGAGATCATCACCCATCACCTGCCCAGACTCACGGCCATGCTCGACCAACACCCCGGTCCGCAATGGTGGTTCATGCGCTATCGCAGCACCCACGAACGGGACCATCTGCGGCTGCGTATCCACGCCCCACAACCACACACCAAGGCCGCCATAATCACCGCGCTCGGACATTGGGACCACGAGTTGCGCGCCGGCGGGGCCGCGTCCCACCTGACCCTCGACGCATATCGGCCGGAGATCGGCCGATACGGCGCCGGGCCGGCGATGGCCGCAGCCGAGCGAGTCTTCGCCGCCGACTCGCGAACAGTCGCGGCCTGGCTCCGACACGCATCCACGCTCGGGATCGACCCCCAGGCATGGACCGCTCTGTCAATGCTCGGCATCGCCTGCGCCTTCCACGACAACCCCGCCGAAGCCACAGGCCGTCTTGCCGCGCGGCCGATCGCCGGGACGCCGGCGATGGATCGGGCGGTCGCCGGAGCCGTCCTGCAGAGGGTGGTTGCCGGGAACGTCGACCTGTCGGACCTGCCAACGGACCTGACCACGGCATGGGCGGACCGCGCCGAAGCCCTGGTCGCCTATCGCGAACTCCTGCCTCTCGGAACCGATCTCGACGCCATCGTGGACTCGCTCCTGCACATGCATCACAACCGAGCCCTGGGCATCGACCCGATCGGAGAGCGGACCTGTCGCCGCCTCGCCCGCCAAGCCGCCCTGTCATCCACGGCCCGATCGGCGGCCCCGACGTGCTGAGCGGCGCCCCTTCGGAACCCGCAGCAACGTCGTCCGCCCCAACGCGGGCGCAGGATCTGTTCTCGGGCACACCCGGCATCGCATTGCTCCACGGTGCGCACGCCCGCACCGGCCTGGCGGAGTGGACCATCGCGCACGCATGGGCCCGGGCGATGACCCGCGATCCCGTACACGCCCAACCGGACTTCCTCTGTCTGTCTCAAGGTGCCCCGGCCGTCGCCTTCGCCCTTCGGGAGATCGGGCACCGCGCCTACGGGCGGGCCTTGAACGTGCTCGACGGCACGATCACCGCAGGCATCCGCCACCGCCTCGGCCGGGCACACGAACGCATCGACCGCGGCAGGTTGCCCGCGTTGCGCGAGTACGACCTCGTGGGCGGCATGACGGGCCTCGGCGCCTACCTTCTCCACCAAGGCCACGACACCCTGCTCCTGCGGGACGTCCTCGGCTACCTCACACGCCTGACCCACCCGATCCGCTCGGGCACCCACGAACTTCCCGGCTGGTGGACCCGCGACTCGCCGACCGGACAACCCTCGCCCCACTGGCCCGGCGGTCACCTCAACCTCGGCATCGCGCACGGATGCACGGGTGTCCTGGCACTATTGTCGACGGCGATGAGACACGGTGTAACCGTTCCCGAACACGCCGAAGCCATGGCCCGCATCACGGACGTCCTCGACGCCTGGCGACGCACCAACCCCAGCCCGTGGTGGCCCGGCATCATCACCCCCACCGAATGGCACGACGGCGAGCCGCGCCATAACGGTCCGCAGCGACCGTCCTGGTGCTACGGCACGCCCGGCCAGGCCCGCGCCCAGCAGTTGGCCGGCCTCGCCCTGGGCGACACAGAGCGCCGTCGACACGCCGAAGCAGCCCTGCTCGCATGCGTCACGGATCCTCGACAACTCGCACTCCTGAACGACGCCTCGGTATGCCACGGCTGGGCCGGCCTCCTCCAAACCACATGGCGCGCCTCCGCGGACGCGGACGACGCCGGCGCTCTGAGCGAACGAATACCGATCCTGCTCACCAACATGCGTCGACATATCCGTCGGCGCGGACTACCTGCCGACGCCGGGTTTCTGACCGGTCGCGCCGGCGTGAGTCTCGTCGAACACGGGCTCACGCAGGGGCAATTCACGTCGTCCTGGGACATGTGTCTCCTGCTGACCGGCTGATCCACCGAGACCAACCGCCCCGGGCACCCCGGGCTGCCACAACCTCCGAGGAGCATCTCCGTGACGACCACCACCGGACCGACCCCCGACACCCTGCGAGGAGACATGGTCGACCGCCTCCTCCGCGGCAGGCCCACACTCGACCCGCGTGTCGCCGACGCCATGCGCGCGCTCCCCCGTCACATGTTCGTCCCCGACGCCCCCCTCGACGAGGCATACGCCGAACAGGCCGTCATCACCAAGCGCAACGACACCGGAATCGCCCTCAGTTGCGCCTCCGGCCCCGGCATCGTCGCCGGAATGCTCCACCAGCTCCGAGTCCGCCCCGGAGACAACATCATGGAAATCGGCGCCGGAACCGGCTACAATGCCGCACTCCTCCAGCGCCTGACCGAACCGACAGGTCGAGTCGTCACCCTCGACATCGACCCCGAGGTCACCGCCGGCGCCCGCTCCGCACTCGACGCCACCGGCAACCAAGCCGTACGCGTCATCACCCGAAACGGCGTCCTGGGCGCACCCGAGCACGCCCCCTACCAACGCATCGTCGTCACCGTGGGCACCTGGGACATCCCCACACCCTGGTGGCACCAACTCGCGCCCGAAGGCCGCCTGGTCGCCCCACTCCGCTGGCGCGGCCAGACCCGAGCCGTCGCCTTCACCCTCACCGAGGACAACGTCCTCGTCTCGGACTCGGTCGAACTCTGCGGCTTCGTGCCCATGGTCGGCCAGGAGGGCGAAGTCACCGCCCCCATCGACGCCGACGGCGAGGTCGCCCTGCACTGGGACGACGATCAGAACATCGACCCCACAGCCCTCACTGGAGTCCTCGACCAACCCCGGCACACCGTCTGGTCCGACGTGTTCGTCACCGCCGGCGAATCCTTCGACGGAGTCTGGCTGCGCTTGGCCGCATCCGAGCCCGGCACCTGCCGAATCGCCGCCGATCCCACCGCCGTCGACTCCGGCCGCTGCACCCCGGCCATCCCTTCCCGCAGCGCCGCCCTCGTCGACGACGCCTCCACCTCCCTCGCCTACTTCACCCTGCGCCGCCAAGACCCGGCAGAAGGCCCCACACACTGGGAACTCGGCGCCCACGCCCACGGCCCCCAGGGCCACAGCCTCGCACAACGCATGTGCGACGGGATCCACGCCTGGAACGACAACCGCAACGCCGAACCGCGCATCACCGTCCACCCGGCGGGCACCCACGACGCCACCGCCCCCGCCGGTGGCCTGATCACCAAACACCTCTCCCAACTATCCGTCGTCTACTGACATCAGGAACGCTCTGGGCAGGCGCTCGTCCCCCTTGGCCAGTCCGCAATCGGCGTCGGAACAATGCGTGGCAGAGGGCAGTTGCATGTGCGACAGGCATTTCGACGGGCTGGGGGGACATGCCGACCGAGATCGCGATATGGCGGATGGACGACCTGGGACGACCAGAGCGCCTGCGGTCGGCGAGGATGCCTCTGGAGCGCGACCTCGAGGATGTGATCGAGGCAGAGCCGGACGTCCTCGGTGAACCCGTCCTGCTGATCGGGCGACAGGTGCCCACCGCCCACGGAGGGTTCGTCGATCTCCTCGCCGTGGACGAGGAGGGTGGTCTGCGCGTCCTGGAGCTGAAGCGCGACCGAGGAGCGCGAGAGGTGATCGCCCAGGCCTTGGACTACGCGTCGTGGGCGGCGACGCTTTCCCACACACGCAGATCCTGAAGCTGTTCGCCGACTATCGCGGCGGCGACACGACGTTCGAGGCCGCGTTCGAGGAGCGGTTCGGCACGTCCGCGCCCGAGGAGCTGAACGCGGCACATCGCGTGACGATCGTCGCGGCGCGCCTGGACGAGGCCACCGAGCGGATCGTCGGCTATCTCGCGGATCTCGGTGTACCGGTCAACGCCGTCTCCTTCCACTACTACGAGGACGACGACCGCCGATACCTCGCCCGAACCTGGCTGCGCGACGAAGCCGAAGCCGTACCCGCGCCCCGCGCCGGCAAGTCCGCGACGCGCGAGCCGTGGAACGGCGTCGACTGGTACTCCACGATGGGAGAGGACGGCGGCACCCGGTCGTGGGACGACGCCCGCAGATTCGGGTTCATCTCCGCCGGCGGCGGCAAGTGGTACTCCCAGGGCCTGCGCCGACCGCGGCCGGGACAGCGGATCAACCTCCACATCCCGAAACTCGGGTACGTGGGCATCGGCGAGGTGTGCGGAGAGCCGACAACGTTCGCCGACGCCGTTCTCGGGGACGGAACAGTGCGCCTGGCCGATCAGCAACTCGTGGGAAGGTACCGCCACACCGGCGACGAGAACGACCCCGACGTCGCCGAGTACGTACTGCCGGTCCGCTGGCTCAAGACGGTCGACCGAGCCGAAGCCGTCTGGGACAGGGGCATGTTCGCCCTGCAGCTTCCGATCTGCCGACTGACCAACGCCACCACCCTCGCGATCCTGAACAGCAGATTTTTCCCGGAGCACGTGACACCGTGACCGGGCAGGCTGTCGCCGCGCATCGGCGACAGTCGGCGAGGCAACCACGCCCCATTTCCTGACCCGAAATGGATGTTCAGTAATAATAAGCCAAAGTGCTCATGATGACGGCAAATCGCACCCGCGAAAGGGCGGCGACTCCTAACGTCGGAATGTGGGCTCACCGAGACGAACCGACCGCGAATCGCTTGCTGCAACCGGAACTCGCATGGAAGCACCGTGACACGCCCTGAGTCGGCGGACCCGATCCACTCAGTGGCAACCTGGTTCCGGCGGCACGACCACTCGCTCACCCGCTTCGGGGATGCCCTCCGTCGATCCTTGGACGAAGTGCTGGATGGTCAACGCACCGGCCGCTACGACGTGAACACGCTGGAGAAGCCCGAGAAGACCTACCTCGCCGCCAAGGTCGGCATCATCTGCCGTGTCACGTACGGCTTCTCGGCCGGAACACTCCACTACGCCATCGATGGGCACCACGTCCACCCACGTTTCTCGTTCACCGGCGCGTGGACCCTCCCACGAGAAGCCCACGACCACCTGGCCCTGCTGCTCACCGCGGACGACGAGCACTCACGATTCTCCGTCGGGCTTCTCCACATCACCGAGGACACGGTCCTGCCGGGGCCACCGGAGCGCAAATACCGCCTGTCCCCCGCCGGCCGCCGCGCGATCCACTGGCTCGTACGCTCCGGCGACCTCCCCGAAAACTTCCTCCTGCACCTACCTACCGGAACCCGCGAGCTGATCTTGGCCCGTCACCTCTCTGGCCAAAAACGCATCAACGAACTCTTCCGACACGTGCGCGACCGCATCATCCCCCGCGAACCCATGGCCACCGTCGCCCACCAGACCGACCCGGCAAAGCGCGTCCGCGACGCACGCCGACACCTCCGCAACGACGGCATCATCATCCTCGGCCACCAGAAAGAACATCCCGACATCGCCCGCGAGCTTCAACTCCCAGTGCCGGCGAAGGGATCCTGGATCTCGACGCGTGTCGTGCCGGCACGCCCCGACGACACCCGCCCGGTGATCACAATCGAAGGCACCCCCTACGCACGCGCTCGACCGACCGATGCCCCCCAACTGGGGCCGACGGATTACTGACTCGATCGTTTCGGTCAACACGATCACTTCCGGCACTGATCTCGTGTTCACTCGGTTCGGCTGCACACGAGATCGGAATCGCTGTGACCGAGTCTTACGGAATCACCCCCGATTGGGCCTCATTAGGCCTCAACCCCGCCGCTCTACCCGAGCACCTCGGCTGGAAAGTCACCCTCCCGTCGGGACGCGGCTTCAGCGACGACCCCTACGACTACTACGCAGCCTGGCTGCGTGGAACCCCGGTGCCGGTTCTCGCGAACGGAAAACCGGAGGTTCGCCGCAAGCCCTACTGTGCGGGGAAGCACGTGTGGGCCCACGGCAAGTACGCCAAGGACGTCCCGGAAATCCCCTACTCGTTCTGGCTGGTCTCGGCCGAGGGAACCCCCACCACCGACCGTCCGGGCAACCACATCTGGCACTACCGCGTACTCCGCCGAGTACCCGCGCACTGGTACCTCGGCCCCACGGGAGAGACCATCGCAGCCCTGCTCGAACGACTGCGCACCGCCTCCAGGGACGACATCGCCGCCATGGACAGGATGTACGAACGCGCCTGGCCGACGAACGGATACGATCCGGCATGGTCCGAAGGGCTACAACTCGCGGCGGACCTCGGGATGACGTCCTACAACCGCCTGATTCGCATCGCCGACTCAACCTTCATCTCACGCGCACGCACCCTCGGCATCCGCACACCCGGAGAAAGAGATGCGTACAAGACAGCCGGGTTCGCAGCCGCAGGCCTCGCACTGAATCGCGCGGCCCCCGAGCTCGCGTCAAGGCTCCTCCGCCCCATGAAGCTGGCCTTGGGCGACGTCACGACGTGGCCTGTACCGGCATGGGCCAATGATGTTTCATAATCGTCACCTACTGAACGGCGCCAGTCCCTCGTTTCCGGCAACGACCAAGGAGTCGACGAGAATCTGCCACTCGGCCAACTTGCCGACTTCTTCGGCCGTTCTACGGATTTCCTTGAGCCAGCTGTTCAAGAGCCGCGACTGCTTCACCGTGACACGTCCATCTTGAATGCACAGGTCGGAAACCCACTGCACCCCGCGGGTGGCCTGCACTTCCTCCGGCAGCTTCCACAGCATGCCAACGAGCGCGTCAACAGACTTGACCTGCCCGCGAGCAGCCGGCAGCCAATCGCCGATCGACTCGACGAGGTCTTCAGCGCGGACCCAGTCGATGGGTTGACCGACGATCTCGTTGTACAGGCCTCGCGCCCATGTAAGGGGCTCCGGTAGCAGCGCGGCGGCGGCCCAGTCACCCCAGTGATCGTCGCGGTAGGGGCTCAGGTCGTCACTCAGGTAGCCAATGGCGTGGCGAAGCAACGACGGCCAGGCAGCTCGGGCGGCTTCGGCCAAGCGTTCGTCTTCCGCACCAACGGCGGCAAGACCATGGAGAAAATTCGTCATCAGCCCTGCGTCTGCGCGAAGGGCATCGAGGTGTTCGAGCATCGGTCCGGCGTCACCGCTGTTGGCGAAGCCTTCGAGTAGGGCCCGTGCGGCGACGAGAGTGTGCATCCCGCGGTCGTCCGCTGCCCAGCCGTTGTTCTCCTGCGCGACCATGGTGCGTCGCTGGACGTCGAGGAACGTGGTGAGGAGTGTGGCTGCGTCGTCGGTGCAACAGTGGACCGTCGATGCGGCTGCGCCGAGTCCGCGAATGGCTGCGTCGAGAACCGCGATGTCGATGGTGTCATGCGATAGTTGCCGAATGCGTTCGGCAACGTCACCGGCGATCCGGACGCTCGATCGTCGCTGGGCGTCCTGGTCCCACGGACCGATTTCTGCGATACGGGCCGTCTCGAGCAACCAGTTCAACGCGGTCCGATGGAGGCAGGGATCGGAGTGGCATGGGGTCGCCCAGACGACATCGCATCCGCGCGCCAGGTGCAGCCGAGTCTCCAAGGACGCCTTGCCCGCCATCGCCAGACCGGCCTCGGCGACATCTTCGGTCGTGGCGCCGGCCGCTGCCAGCGGCGCGGCCAATGCGGGTGTGAGGAACGCCGGCACGGCCTGAGCCACGGCTCGGTCGGCACCAAGATCGAAGTACTGGCTATCGTCACGTTGGTCTTCGACGTCCCGGAATGACGATGCGATGCCGATGACGAATTCGATTACGAAGTGCACTTCGTTACCCAGCGCCTCCATATCGCCGGTGGCGGCTCGTTCAACCGCTGCTCGAACGACATGGGCAACGGCGTTCACAGGACCGGTGGGTACCAGATCCCCATCGGACTCGGGCAAGGCACGGCCTGCCGCCAGGTCTGCGGCCATCTCCTCCGACGAGGGCGGCACGTATCCGGCGTCGTGCTTGGCCGACCCCCAGTACCGATTCTGCAGCCGCAGGCCGGTCTGCACGGTCTCTTGTTGGGCGGCGTGTGCTTCCTGTGCGGCTCGCAACTCGGGAGGCGGTTCGACCTCGATATAGAATTCGTCGCCGTACTGCTTGAGGCGGTACTGGTCCGAATCCAGGCTGGCGGCCCAGTTCTTCGTAAGCTGCCGGCTGATACCGAGCCGGTCGCCGTTCTCGACAAGCTTGTCGGCGAGCTTCTTCAAAGCCTCGGCCCGCTCCTCCTCACCATGCGTCAGTAGCCACATGGCGACTTCACGCGGTGTCCATTGGCGGCGTTCGAGGTTCGCGAGACCTTCGGTTGTCGCACGCAGCCCCGAGTCCTCATTCGTCATGCGGGCGAACTCCAGTTCCCACACGACGGGTTCTGAGAGGAAGGGGTCAAGCTCGGTGTCGATGTTCTCGATATTGCGCGCGAGCAAACCGAACAGCATCCCCGGCATCGCCAGGTTCTCACAGCCGTCCAAGAGTGCTGCGACGAGCTTCCTCGGCGACGCACCCTGACTCAACCATGCGTCGACGAGGCGTTCCATCGCCTGGAGCGCACTCATCGCCGAGTATGGGCCGACCGACGTCCCTCGGTACCAACTCCACACGTGGCTATCGCCGACGTACAAGCGGGCAGTGCCGTCTAGGCTCAGGACAGCACCACGGGCTTCACTCACGCCGTTCTCTGTCTGGCCGTCAGCGTTTTCGTCCCGGGCGTCGAGGGAGCCGACCAGTTCATCAGTCGAATCATGTCGAGACAATGTTGATACACGCGCCCGTGCACCGCTGTTCAGGATGTTGTTCAATACCCGCACCGAGGTCCGCAACGGCGCTGTCTGGAACAACTGCCAGAACCCACCGAAGTAGTACTGGAAGAACGGTGGCCCGATGCCGGTCCACCGGCCATGGTGGCGTCGGACGCCTTCATCTCGATGCCAGTTCGGCTCGTCGTCGATGTAGTAGGCCTCCATCAACGTCGCCAAAAGTTCCGGATCCTTCTGCGCCAACGCTCGAGCGCTCAGTGGCGAGTCCGCCGCCGGAGCCAGGAACCCGGGCGCGTCGTCCGCGATGACCCGAAGGCATGCCTCGACGGCATCGTCGATTTCCGGTCCGAGCAACGCCATTGTTTCGACGAACGCTTCGTCGGTCAGGCGGTGGTCGAGGTCGCGTCGACGTCGACGACGTTGCGGTACCTGCCTACTGAGCTTTGCGAATTCGGTTGTTGTTGGTTCGTCATGTCAGTTCGGTTGCTGCGAGGAAGCCGTTGAGGAGCGCGGGGTGCTGTTGGATGTGTCGCAGGCCTTGGCGGGCGACGGCGACGAGTTCGTCGAGGGTGCGGGCGCCGAGGTTGGCCAGGGCCCCGCTCTTCAGATGCGCCCAACTGCCTTCCACCGGGTTGAGGTCGGGAGAATACGGTGGCAGGAAGACCAGGGTCAGCCAGTCGACGCGGTCGGCGAAGGCGCGCATCCGCCGGCTGCGATGACTGCCGAGGTTGTCCCACACCAGGACGATCGGGCGATCGAAAGTCCTGTGTATGTCGGGTAGTTGGCGTATCAGTTCCCGATCGGTGACCGAGCCCGGCACCATGCGATACAGGAATTTCGGCAGCCCGTTCGGTGGGTAACAGCACCAGCCGACCAGCGAGGTCTTCGGCCGTTTCCCCATCCGCACCCGCAGGATCGGGGTGCGGCCCCGCGGAGCCCACGTCGCGCGGACCGGAGGCAGCAGCGACAGCGCGGTCTCGTCCGCGAAGACGATCACCGCATCCGTCCTTTTTGCGGTGGTTTTACCTGGGGCCACACCGTGCTCCTCCAGGTCGTCACCGCCTCCTCGTCCCGTTCCAACGCACGACGCGCCGGCCGCTGCCGCGACCAACCGTGCGCTCTCAACAGCCGCCACACGCTCGACGGGGACGCGTACACCACCCCCGTGACCTGCGTGATCACCCGCCCGACCCGCGCGAGCGTCCAGACCTGCCCGGTGAACCCGGCCGCCTCCGGACCTGCCTCCAACACCGCCGCCACCTCGGCGAAGCCCTCGTCCGACACCCGCCGGTGGGCACCCGGCGGGCCGGCGGAGCGCAACCCTTCCGCCCCGCCGTCCACCCACGCGCGATGCCACACCGACACCGCCTGCGGCGACACACCCGACCGACGCGCCACCTCCGCCTGCGACACACCCTCCGCGAACCAACCAGCCGCCCGCAACCGCAACCTCTCCCGGCGCTCCCGCTCCACCGGGGTCATCCCCGAGCTCCCCATACAGCGGGTATGCCCACATTTGACACACCGTCAATCGGACCCGGAAACGTCAGTAGGTAGCTCGTTCCTGCTGGTTTCGAGTGGAGGGAGCGAGTTCCAGTAAGTAAGGAGACGTTCCCGCAGTCGGATTCGTAGTTCGTTGCCGGTTGGCACGTTTGCCAGGGACAAGGCTTGCAGCCAGTCCGCGAGCAGCTCGAACGACTCCTTCGACACATCCCATGGCTTTTCTTCATCGAGGAGAACACGTACAACGGGGCTCGAGATCAAACGGTCGGCTAGCCCATTGACCCTGTGCCTCTGCTGAACGATTCGAACCACGTCACCGAGTGCAAGGCAGACCGACTGATCGGGGAGCGCTGATTTCAGGCATTCGTACGCGAACGGCGTCTCCAGGAGCGCCTCCACCGGGACATCGGTCCATCGCGGACCGTACGCTGCCGCGAACACCATGAATCGCGAGAGCAGTTCGACGAACGTCGGAACGGGTCGAGCGTCCGGTTTCTTCAGCAGTCCCTTGCACGCGAGAGTGGTGGCCGACAGCGCCCACCGGGGTGCCCCGATTACCTCCAGCAACTCGGTCGGGTTCGGGCCTCGGACGATAAGGATGGCGGTTGCGTACCGCCGGACTTCGTCGTGTGCGAACTCCGGCCAGTCCTGATACCTGCTCGGCGGTGCGAGCAGATGGTCACGGCGCAGGGCATCGACCGCTGCGGCATCGATGCCTGCGCCGGGGCGACGGTCCTCAGGCAGTTTCATCCTCGCTGCGGCTACGGCGAGCAATGTGCGTTCGCGCGCCTCCGCCGAGCCGGCACCGGGGCGTCCATCGCGCCGGACAACCTTGCTCCACACCAGCTCAAGGCATTCCCACTCACCCAGTGAGCGGTCCGGCTCCGCCCCGGTCCGAGCCAGAAGATCCAGCACAACGGGTCTACGCAGCAGAGAGTTCTCGGGCAGCTCTCGCAGGACCGCACGCAGCAGCGGAAAGTGATCCGAGACAGCCGAGATGTCCTCGTCATCCAACGGCCTCATCGCGAAGGATGAAATGGGATTCGAAAACCCCAACTCGATCAGCTCCCGAACGAAGTCCAATGCCGCGTCGGATGTCACCACGACGAGCCCAACGCCCGCCGCGGTCGCCGCCGACGCCAGGTCACTCAACAGGCCGGCAGACAGCTCCAAAACGGCATCAGCTGCGTCAACGACCAAGACCCGACTGGGCGCTGATAGCTCCGCGAGCACGTCCTCCATCGGCATCCGCAGTACAGCGCGCAGATCCGAACTCGACTGCGGCAGGCTGCGGAAGTTCACCGTGACCGCCTGGAACCCGACGGGGTCAGCAGCTTCCAGTTCCGCGATGGCCGACAGTGTCAAGGCACTTTTGCCGACGCCCGACTCGCCGGACACCAACAGAGCCGAAGCGTGAGTACCGGCTTCGCGCAAGGCAACGGTGAGTTTCTCGCGGCGGTCGGAGAAGGGAATCTCAACCGGCCCACCGGATGACTCGTCACCGATAGTGGTCCGCACACGAGCAACGGCCAACCTCCGCTGTTCGGTAAGTACCGACCAGGCGTGCCGGCTTCGAGTCGCGGCGGAGTCCAAGACCACGTGAAGGTCACGACGAAGTACCTTGAGGTCCACCACGGCACCGGTCCGGTCGTAGCGAGTTGCCTCAATCTCGAGCCGGTCCCGGACCTCCACCCCGTCAGCGGCAGCCGAGGCAACGCCGTCCAGCGACGTCGCGACCACCGCACGGTCGCCCTCGTCCGGGCTCTGCACCGCGAAACCGAGGATGTGCAACCGACCAAGCAACCGCCAAGCCAGCCGCAGAACCTCTTCTGGCGTCGTGTCGTCTTCGACGGCCTTCTCGACCATCTTCAGAAAGTACTTCTGGCGGTCACCAACCGGGCTCGCCCAGCGGCCGGCAACATCCATGGACGCTTGGAACGATTCCGGGTCGGCATGAGCACGCGCGACATCGCAAAGCGTTGCCAGCTGGTCCCACTGGTTGGACCGGCCGGCAGCCGCAACGGCGACCTGGTGGGTATCGGTGTCGAACTTCTCGACCTCGGCCAGCAATGATCCGACGAGCTCCACTGTCTCCTTATGGCTGGGGACGAAGTTTGGCGTTGCTCGACATGCCACGGCAATGAGGACCTCGGCTGCCTCATCGCCGCACTCGATCAGAAGGTCGTCCACCGGGTGCACCGGACCGGTTTGAAACGAGACCTTCCGGACCGGCAGATCAGATGCCTCCGCCCGTCGTGCACCAGTCAGCATGCCCGCGAAATACACAGCCGCGACGCGGTGCGCGAACGAGACGCCGCCACCGCCCGTCGCGTAGGGGCTCGAACCTCGCACGGCTTTTCCGGCCACAGCGGCTGCAGATGTCTCCTCACCGTCGGACCGAGCAGCAGCGTCCGGCGAAACAGGCTCGTTCATGTGCTCCTCGGTGGCATCGTGCTATCAGCTGCCGCACGACTCACCGTAGCGGTGCGTCGAGAACCACGCAGTCTTAGTCGTCGCATATGTCGGCCATGCCTCGCAGGCCACATCCGCACACAAAACACGCCGGGACGGCGGCCTGATAGTGGATACCTTGACCAGCTTTGGCGCTGCCCCGCGTCGAAGCCCACAACTATCTCGGCGACGTGCGGGTGGTCCCGCATGGTGGATCGGCTCCGCTGTGCACACTCGCCGATCCGAGCAGACGTTCGCCTCGGTTGTCATCAACGGGCGCGCCGGCGTCCGGCACACCGCTGCGCCCTCCAGGTCCTCGGGCGGACTCGCCCAAGCGTTCCTGGGCGACCACGCTTTGCCTTCCATCGCTCACGCATCGAGGGTTCCAGGTCGATCCGACAGTGGCTTCGGGCGAACATTCGCAGGCGGAGTGGTCAAGTTGACTCGCGCCTGCCGACCGATCTTGTCGCAGCATGGCGCCCGCACCCCGAGAGATAGCTCTCGACCACGTCGTCCACGATCCCAGCCGCCTTGAACGGGTACGGCGGCGACGGCCACCAGCACCCCGAACGAAGACACTCGCACCGACGACTCGCATACGAATGAGGCGGATCACGCTGCCGGTGCGACGGCGCCGGTCAACGGCCGATCGGGATTTCGGTGGTGTAGGGGAAACGGGTGAGCGAGCGATCGGGGAAGTTCTCCTCGTCGGCGGCGACGGTCGTGGTGAAGGCTTCGGAGGTGAACCAGCAGGCAGCGTCGTCGGTGTCGTCGAACCAGACCTCGACGACGCCGTCGTAGTAGGTGCTGCGTAGGCCAGGGATCTCGTCGCCGGTGGGCAGGAGCAGGACATGGCGCCGGACCGGCACCGCTCCGTCCGTCACGTTCGCGATCAACGGCAGGTGCTTGTGCGTCCAGTACTCCACGAACTCCTCGTGGGTGAGGTCCGCGCGCCGGGTCAGGAAGATGCTGATCTTGATCACGGAACTCCTTGCGACAGCCTTAGCCGTGCTCGGTAACTTCCCATGCTAGCCAAACGAGTTGATCGGCAGACGGGCCGCAGAGCCTGGACTCAGTGTCCAGGGGCGACCGGTTCGGGACCGGCGTCGAGCGCGTCGAGCACCGCGTCGCCGTTGGCTCTCGCCCGCTCGGTCAGCATGTGAATCGGTTCGATCAGCGTCTCCCCGGGCGAGATGAGCTTGTACTCGACACGGGGCGGCGCCTCGGCGTAGGCGTGGCAGGACAAGCCCATGGGCCTTGAGCCGACGCAGTATCCGGGTGAGCACCTTGCGGGAGATGCCGCCGATCAACTCGATCAACTCGCCATGGCCTACTGGGCCCTTACCGAGGCCGTAGAGCACGACCACCGTCCACTTGTCGACGATCTCGGGAGAGCATCCATGTCCTACTGTCTTCCGAACCGCCGCGAACGTCTGTCCCTGCTCGGTGGAGTCCTCACGGGCATCGCCTGCGTCGTCACCCAACAGATCGTCACCCGGATCTTCGACCTGTTCCCGTCGTAGACGACCACGTGGGCTCTGTGCCCCGCTCTGTGGTCGACGCCCCGGTCCCGACCTCGTCTCGGCACCCGGACCAAACGTAGGAGCTTCGCGGCTGACACGGCGAGGTCCCTTTCCTTCCGCCACAGGTCCAGAGGGGTCACCGGGGCGCCGACACCGCGTGGGGCGAATACCGCTCCCGGGCCCCTTGATCACTCAAGGGGCCGCCTCCACGATGCACTCCTCGATCCATCGTGCAATCACACTGAACGTCGCCAAATACTCGAGAGCCTGCTGTTGCTCCCAACCGACGGCCTCTTCGTGTGCGGCGAGGTTCCGTATCGCGAGGTAGGCGCCGGCGGCAGTGAACTTTGCGCCTTCCTGGCGGGCCTTCCACGTAGGCGTGGCGCGGTCGCCGGGGAACCTCAACCGCGGCTTCCCCGGGGCCGGTTCCTTGGCGTCGAAGCTTTGTAGGCACAAGTCGGTCTCACCGATGTCGTGGCGGTCAAGCTTTTTCTGCAGGCGGCGGTTGATCGTGCGCGCGGCGGCCAGGACGGCGTCCTGGTGTGCGTCGGCCGCCCACAAGGGGGCTGCGGACTCCCAGACCCATGGGTGGAGCGAGTCGGCGGCGAGCGTAGGGGAGGTTGGGCGCAGGAAGGCGGTGATCTCGTCTCGGGAACGTGCGTGGCCCAAAGCCTGGATCGCCGCGTACCGTGCAAGGACCCAGTTGTCGCGCTGGTTTCCCGGGGGCTCGTAGTCGCCGAGAGTGGGCACATACGCGTTCTCGATCAACCGCGCGCGTACCTCTTGGAGCTCCAGTTCGTCCGAGGCTTCGGGCCATTGATAAGGGCCGCTTCGGTCGATCTCGTCCAGGTGGGCGTTGATGCCCTCCACGAATTGGGTCAGTTTCTCGACGGCGTAAGCATGGTCCACGCTCGAAGCGTAGGGGCGGCCACACACGGAGGTGAGTGGTTTTCCGTGGGACGCGGTCATGCCGGCACCGTGGTCGGACCTCGTCGGTCAACGGCGCCGGCAAAGTCGGAGAAATACCCGGCACCACCGCGCGATCGGCGGGATGATCAGCGTTTCATCGGTTTCGGGCCGGGTCGGCCCGTAGGCAACCGTCGCTGCCGGTTTGGCTTCACCGGCGGCGGATGGGAGCGGGTGCTCGTGCGGCGAAGAGAATATCTCGGCCAGTTTCCCGTGCAAGTGGCGGTGTTGCCTTCGCGTGTGGTCTACCTGGTCGCGGCGGGAAGCGCGGATGGGTTTCGTCGCGCGGTGCGCGAGGCGTGCACACGGTGGGGTGGGATCACCGAGCCGATCGTGGAGGTCGGGGTCGAAGGTGAGCTTTCAAACGAAGTTCGGAACATGATCGAGGCAGCGGATGTCCAGGCTGCGGTCAACGTCGATGTCGAGGCCCAAAGGGCGGCGTCGATCGCTCGGCTGGTCGAGCTTCCGCTGGTTCCCATCGCCGGTATCGACGACGAGGACTCCGGCCTGGCTCCGTGCAGTTGGGCCGCCGTGTTCGCCGACCCAGGCGGTGTCGGCTTGGTCGTGGCCGAAGAACAGGCCCCGCTGTGGCAGGTCGCGGTCGCGGGCGACCTCGACGACGAGGTCCTCGCCCAGGCCCAGACTCTGTGTGCGGTTCGCAGGCCCATGACAGACGCGGAAATCGGCCCCGCCCAGCTCCATGGGGCGACCCTACTGGAGCGCACCACGAAGCAGTTCCGCGAACACGGCATGGAAGTCGCCACGCTCGCGGGCGGTCCGATCACTCTCGTCGTCACCGACCCGGACGACACCGCGGTCTGCACGTGGTTCTGGAACCTGCGAGCCCTGCGCTCTCGACTACTGGCCCACTCGCACGTATTCCTGGTTCCACGCTCGGGTGTCGAAAACTGGGTGGGATTCAGCGAGCAGTTGGTGAATTTCGCGCGGGCATGCAATGGGCCCTCGTCGGAGGTGGCCGTATTCGGCCCGAGCATCTCCCACGATGAATTGCAAGCCTTCGCCCGGTCCCTCGGACTGACCTCCAAGGACGCCCCGAAAGAGCCTCGGAGGTTCACGCAGCCCGGTGGACCCGTCACGTTCACCGTCAACCGGGATCCCCGCTCTTGGCTGTTGCACCCACGGTCGTGGGGCCTGACGACCGAGGTCAACGCCCACTTCTATGCCGAGGGCACGACGATCGAGATCCCTTCCCCCGTACGGTTCGACAGCGCAGTACTGGGTTCCGTGCTCGTGCGCCTGCGCAGCGCGGCGTTCGACGGGCTGCCGCGACGCCCTGGCGTCGCCGACATGATCAGTTCCGGCGCCCGTTGGCACCGGGGACGAATCGAGACGACCCGAATCACCACGGATGGCTTCTCGTTGCGGTTGACGGTTCCGGAACCGGTCGAAGCAGCTCGCCGCCTGCTGGATGACGCGACGGCGGAGTGGGGGCTCTCCGACAAGGGACGCATCGCCGAAGGTGTGGTCGCCAGGCAGGACCCGAGCGTCCTGCTGGGACAGGGTGTGTACGAGGCGATCATCGCGCTCTATACCAAGCGTTCCAAAGAGTTGCTGAAAGAACTCAAACGGGCCCACAAGAGCGATAGTGACGACGTCGCGCTCATCGAGCTGGCCCAGGCGTGGGGCGGACGCGTTCGCAGGACGTACCGCTCGGTTGCCGAACTCAAATCCGACCACGGACTACGCGAGCACCGCGACGAAGTGCCCGACGTACTGGAGGCGTTGTGTTCGGTGGGGTGGGCCGAACGCGGTCTCGAGTCGCGATGCGGCGGGTGTGGGCACCACACTTTTGTCCCCTTGACGGAGACGCAAGGGCCCGCGTCCTGCCCCGGTTGCGGCGTACCGGCGCGATACTCCCGCGGTGACGAGGGTCCGACGGTGGTGTACCGCTTGGGCACGTACATCGACCAGGCCGCCGACAACGGGATCCTCCCCCACTTGATGACCGCCGCTGCGGTGAGGGCCGACGATCCTTCGTCGCACCTGATCCCCGGAGTGAACACCCGCTTCGCTGACGGCGCTCGGCGCGAGGTGGACGTGTATGGCGTCTGGCACGGCAAACTCGTCGCCGGCGAGGTCAAGACCAATCCGGGCGCGTTCGACGACGAGCAGTTGCGCCACGACATCGACACCAGCGCCCGACTCGGCGTCGACTTCCACCTCATGGCCTCGGTAGGCGCCATCCCCGACGAACGACGTGACGCGGCCGAGGCGCTGTGCATCGAACATGGCCTGGAACTGGCCATCCTCGACCGCGAAGACCTACGCCCCCAACGCGCCGCGGTCCCGTGAGACCCGGGTCGCTTCCACCGTTCTCCGGATCAGCGACCGCGCCTCGGACAGCAGAGGTGGTGGGCTCGAACCCCGACGCAACGTGCTGCAGGAGGACCAAGTCTGCGCCGAAGTACACGTACTGCACGAGATCTATTTCGGCGCCCGACCTCTTCGACCGCATGCCGGTCGTGCCGCGAGAAGTCCGCGGCGATGCACAGGATCCGCGAACGGTCGATGTCGACCCGCTCCGCAACCTCCTCGCCGAGACAATCGACACCACCAGACGGTGAAACTCGTGCCGATGGTCTCGCAACCACGACAGGTACGACAGCGCCTGGGTGATGACGCCGTCGTCCCGTGATCGCTTGTACTCAACGATGACCGGCAGGTTGTTCTCGTCCAACCCCAACGAGTCGATCCGCCCACGATGCCGAGCTCCCGTGCGGTACTCGGAGGCAAGAAACCGAATGCCCAACATCCGTTCCATGTTGGCCTCGACAAGCCGCTGAACGTTCCGCGTCAGCGCCTCTTGCCGGTTTCGACCACTTGCAGGTTGGTGGGCGATTCAAGATCATCTGTGGACCATTTGTGGACCAAGCCGGGTCGAGACGTACCTGATGCGCACCCCCGGCGTCGATGATCGACTGGCGCGCGGGATGCAGATATCGCTGCGTCGCCGAGAGTGATCCGTGCCCGGCGATCTTCCGCAACCCCAGGCGGATGCGCATTTCTTCGCGCACCGGGCCTGCGGGTCATAAGGCGAGGCGATCAATACCCTGATCGGCGGGAAATCGTCCTCCTCCCACCAGGTCACCCCCTGTTCGCCGTCACCGACGGCGTGGGTGAACTCCCGCACCCACACCGTGCGCAGAACGGTGACGGCGGGAATTTCCCGCAGCCACGGAGCGCCGCTGCCCCGAAGACCGCTTCGAGCGGCCGATATTCCATTCTCGACAATCCGCCGAGCCATATCGCGTCGCTCCCGCTCGCCAGCCGGGAGCCGGGAGCCGGTACACATCGATACATGCCCGGTAGCGTTCCTGCCACGCCGGTTGCATCCGCACGCGCGGCCGGTCCAGCGCCGCCCCCGCGAGCGCATCCAGCGCAACCCGCAGTGTCTCACCGACGAACTCAGGGCGATTGAGGGACCGGACCGCGGCCGGCACATGCGTGGAGTCGGCGCTTTGCCGCCCACCGGGGGCAACCAACCTCATTCTGGTCAACCGCTCCAGAAGCAGGTCCAGGAGCCTCTCCTCCAGGCCATGCGTCAGGAGCCGTTACCGAAAGCCGGCCAACACGGTGTGATCGAAGTCCGGATCGGTGAGCTCCAGAGCGAGCAGATAGTTCCCATCGATTCCGGCCCGCACCTCGTACGCGGCCTGACGGCCGGTGAGGTTCTCGGCGGACTGCAAGACACTCACGAAGGCCAGTCGGCCGGGTGAGGCACCCGGACGTCCACGGACTCCGAACACCTCCTTGAACTCCGTATCCCGAAACAACGCCCCGAGACCGTCACAAATCCTCAATGCCAGGCAGCGCCTTGGGAAACGCCACCCGAGCCAACTCCCGCGTCCAGCCCCGCCCCGGCATGGAAGGCCGCGAGGGTTCCGGCGTAGCGGTCTGCGGTGCGGCCGCACCCCGGGTGGGACTCCGCCACACGGAAGTTCGCGGCCGGCGCCCCCGTCGGCCGACGGAACAGCCCACGCTCGGGCTTTCAAGTAACCCAACCGTTTGGTATACAGTAACCATCAGTCGTGGGCCGCGCACCATGCGTACTGTGCACGGCTGCCTGGCGACATCCGCGCCGATGGCCACGTCGCGGCGTCGTGGCACGCCGAGTTCGTCGCGACTTCGAGACGGAGGTGGTAGCGCGTGGGCGGTGAGGTGTGGGGCGACCTGCCTGTGGACCTGGTACCGACACTGACCTCGGGATATCTGACTCTGGAAATCCCCTCCGGTGGAGGCAAGTTCAGTTTCGGCATGGCCTTGGTGGGCACCGAGGCCAAACAGGAGTGGCGGGTCGGCGTCGCGTCGGCATGCGAGACGAACGGTGACCGGGTCACGGTCGTCGCAGCCGGCCTGACGCCGTCGATGTCGCTGGCGGACCTTCCGGTCGTCGGACCGCAGATCCCCCGGGAGGCCGCCAGGGTGTCGCAACTGAGCCTGGTCGTCAGGACAGCGAAGAAGCCGAGCAGCACCTTGGCGGCCCGGCTCGCCACCCTGTTGCAAGGCCCGGACGCCAAGGGAGCACCGTTGGACGCCAAAGCGTTCGACGCCCGTGCCGCGCTGGGCGCGCAACTCGTGGTCGACAGCCGGCCTTCGACCGTGTGGATGGAGTTCGGCGGCACTCCCCCGGCCCCGCCGCCGCCCGCACTTCGGGGCGCCGAGGACGGGTCCGACGAGAGCGGCCCCGACACTGCTCCGAGCGACGGCTCCGGCATTGTGGTTCCTGCGGGCGGGGACACCGGCGGCGGATCGGGCGGTTCGCCGGGGATGCCCGTCTGGATGCCCGTCGACAAGGCTCTCGGCCCCCTCCAGGTACACCGCGTGGGTCTGCGCTACGACGGCGCGGCCAAGCCGAAGCGGCTGTGCGTCGTGGTCGACGCGTCGCTGGGCGCGCTCGGACTGGTCTTCGACGCCGTCGGGCTCGGCCTCGGCCTGGCCATGGACGGGTCGTACCGACTCACCGGACTGCTGGAAGGGCTGGGCCTGTCGTTCCGGGCGGGACCGGCACGCGTGGCGGGCGCGCTGGTGCGCAAGGATCCGCCGCCGTCCGGGCTCACCCTGATGATCGAAGGCATGCTGACCGTCAGCACACCGCGCATCGGGTTCCTGGCCGCGGGCATGTACGGGCAGCTCGCCGACGGACGCACCACGGTCTTTGTCGTCGGCCAAGTCACCGGCCTGCACCTGCCGTTGGGTCCGGTCGACGTCACCGGTCTGCTCGGCGGCTTCGGCTACAACTCGGACCTGACGATCCCCGCCGAGCCGCGCGACGTCCCCACCTATCCCCTGGTGGCCGGACTCGCCGACCCCAAGACGCTGCCCGTCGACAAGGGCGCCGCCGAAGTCCTCGCCAAGCTCGACGCGTTCATCAAGCCGGCCGGTGACCACCTGTGGATCACCGTAGGCGTCGCGTTCACCGTCTTCGAGGTCGTCGAAGCGGCGGCGATCGTCGCCGTCCTGGTCGTCCCTGGCGACCTGACCATCGCGGTGCTCGGCACCGCGCGCATCCGGTTCCCGCAGAACGACAACCCCTACGTCAGTCTCACCCTGGGATTGCGCGCGGTCTACCGAATGTCCACCGGAGAACTGTCCGTGTCGGGCGCGCTGGACCCCGCGCAGTCCTACCTGGTGAGCCGGGACTGCCATGTGCAGGGCGGGTTCGCGGTGTGCACATGGGTGCCGCCGTCATCGCATGTCGGGGACTTCGTCATCACGTTCGGCGGCTACCACCCCGCCTACAAGCCGCCGAAGCACTACCCGCAAAGCGTGGACCGGATCGGCGTGGTGTGGAAGCCCGCCGACTCGGTGGTGGTGCGCGGCGAGGCGTACGCCGCGGTGACCCCGTCGATGCTCCAGGTCGGCGGCATGCTGCGGGTCGAGTACACCTCCAGTGTGGTGTCGGCGTGGCTGCGCGCCGAGATGAACGCCGTCGTGCAGTGGGACCCGTTCCGGTTCGAAGTCGACATCACCGTGCAGGTCGGCGCGGACGTCCACTTCCTGGGCACGCACCACTTCGAGCTGACCGTCGGGCTGACCCTGTGGGGGCCGCCCACCGGCGGCATCGCAACGCTGGAATTGCCGATCATCCCGGACATCCACATCAAGTTCGGCGCCGGACGCCCGGCCAAGCCCGAGGCGCTGGCCTGGGCCGATGTCCGGGACCGGGTGCTCGCCAAGCAGAAGCTGCAGGCGCGGGTCGCCTCGGGCCTGGTCCACGACCAGGGCGGGACGGCGAAGAACGACCAGCAGGAGGAGGCCGCGCCCGCCATGGTGTCCCTGGACGCGCTCTCGCTGTCGGTGCAGACGCCAGTGCCGTGCACGAGCCTGGAGATGCGCAAGAACAAGACCGAGACTGCGCAGGTCCCGTCCGCGGAACCCGGACCCACCGGCGGCACCGGGACGCTGACCGTGCGCCCCATGCACAAGAGGATCACCGCGGGCTGCGTGCTGGCCCTGGCCGCCACGAAGACTCCCGCGGCCCCGCTGGACCTGTCAGTTTGGGCAGCCACGCGTACCATCGGCGGTGTCCCGGCGGCGGTCTGGGGTCCACTGCTCGACGGCCCCGGGGACGCCCCGCCGGTGCAACCGAAGTACGGCACCGGCGGCGACCCGGAGGTGATCGACGGGCAAACGCTCGGCGCTCTGCTGGTCCCGCCGCCGACGAAGCCCGTCGACATCCTCGGGCCCATGCCCAAGGAGAACCTGGAGTACGAAGAGGGCAAGACGGGCCGGCTCGCCGCCGACGTCGTCCCCGTCGGCAGCCCGGCCTCCGACGGCACCCGCGCCAAGGTGGCCGCGACCATCGGCACCGCCATGGCCGCGCAGGCGCGGCAGGCCCTGGTCGACCGCTGGCAAGCCCTCGGCATCTGCCCCGGCGTGCCCGCCGAACCGCCGCCCGTCGACGCGCTCGACACCCACGACGGCTACGCCGACCGGCTCTGGTCGCTCCTGGAATCCGACCCGATGCTCGTTCCCGCCCTCGCGGACAAGGCGTGATCACCATGACCGACCGGATCGCGCTGCGATCGGGCACCACCCGCCTCGACGTCACGTTCATCGGCCGCGACCAGCCGGCACTGGGCGCGGATACCTACACTCTGACTGCCGATCAGCCGATCGTCGTCGACGGCGACCAGCAACCGACGGAATCCCTGCACGACGCCGTGGAGTTCACCGTCGACTCGCCGCGGTTCACGCTGCCGCCGGATGCCGTGGAAGCCGTCCACCCACCGCCGACTGCGGTCGGACGTTTCGATATCACCCTGCCACACGCCGTGCTGACCGGCCACATCCTGCCGTGGGCCCGGCGCGACGACGCGCATCCGGAACGCCCGTGGCTCGCCCTGCTCCTGGTCACCGACGACGACGTAGCCACCGACCCGGGTACCGGCGAGGCCGTCCGGTCGGCCACCGTCGGCGACCTCCTCAAACCCCCCGAGCACGTCCTCGGCCCCGACCTGGACGCCGCCACCGTGGCCGACCCCGGGAAAACGCCGTGCCGCATCGTCGACGTCCACTCCGACGTGCTGGACGCGCTGCTGCCCGACGTCGCGGACCTGCCCTGGCTCGTCCACGTCCGCGACGTCACGGTGAAGACGCTCAAGAAGACCCGCGACGCCACCGACGACTTCACCCCCGGACGCCGGAGCGTGATCGCCGCCAACCGCTTCCCCCGGCTGCCGTCCCGCCGCTACACCGCAGTTCTGGTCTCCTTGGAAGGCCATTTCGGCTACTCCTACCTGGGCGGCGGCAAGGCCGCCCCGGCCGGGACAACGGCGGTGCGGATGGCCGCACTGTGGTCGTGGTCGTTCACGACCGCGGCGGCTGAGGGAGACCCCGCCAACAGCAACTTCCAGGCGCTCGCCGCCAAGCTTGCCGAGGCCAGCCGCAAGGAGGACGCGCTGTGCCTGCCGCACCAGGCCGACGCGTCGGACACCGGGGTGAAGCGTCATGTCGCCGAACAGCTGGCGGCCGGGTACGTCCCCGTCGTGCACCGGCCGGCCACCGGCGAGCACACCCCCGCGTGGTATCGGGGCCCGTGGACCGCGCACCACGCCCAGCCGCTACCCGACGGGCGGCTCCCGCTGAAGGACGCCCAGTCCGGCTTGGTCTACCTGGAGGACTTCGGCATCTGGGATGTCAGCTACGCGTGCGCCTACACCCTCGGCCAGGTACTGGCCGCCGCGGATCCGAAACTGCTCAAGGCGCTGGCGGCATTCCGGGCCGACGGCCTGGCGGTGGTCCAAGCGGCCGGCCCGGCCGACCACCGGGACGATGTGAAGACCCCGGACAGCGCCCGCACGCGCCTCGAAAAGCTGCTCGGCGACGCGGCATTGGCACCCTCGATCACGCAAGGCCTCAAGACGGAGGCGAAGAACGACACGGAAACGGCGACGAAGAACGCCCCGAAGGCATCCAAGCCCGCCACCCTCCGCCCCGAGCCACCGCGCGTCGGCGCGGGCGGCCATACCTTGGCCGTGGCGGCCCTGATCGCCGGCGCGGACGAAGCCGTGCCGCTGGCCGCGGCGCTCGACGCGGTGGCCGCTGATCACGTCGTGCGGGTGTCCGAGGCTCTCGGCCCCGGCGTCCAGTGGCTCCTGCGGGTGCCGTTCGACCACCTCGTCCCACACGCGGGCATGCTCCCGGAGCACACCGCGCGGTTCTTCCAGGTCGATCGACAGTGGATGAACGCTCTGTTCACCGGCATGCGCAGCCTCGGCACTGCGACGACCCTCGACCGGCACCTCGATCTGCTGCTGGACCGCGCGCATCTGCGCGCCAAGGACCCGGACCTGCCGGTGTTCGGAGTCCTGATTCGCTCCCCGCTGGTGCGCTACTGGCCGGAACTCGTCGTGGAGGCCAAGCACGACGGGAAGCCCTTGGCCACGTGGGTGGGAAGGCCACTGCCCGACACCATGCTGCTGCTGTGGGACAGCCGCCCCGATTCGCTTGTCCTGCGTGAGCCGCCGCACGGGCTGAGCCTGGGCATCGACACCCTGGTTCCGGAGGCCCTGAATCTGCGGAAGCCCGACGGCGGCGACATGGGCACATCCCTCGGGCAGACCGCCCAGGGCATCGAGAAATGCCGGCGCGGCACGGACGGAGTGCGCGGGGAAGTGGTCTGCGTGGCCGCCAAGCGCGGCGGCGCCACCACCACTCTCAAGGACATCGTGCAGGCCGCCTTGACCGCCAACGGCCACGGCACCCCCGCACTGACCGCGGCCGGTCTCGCCCTGCAACTGCTCAACTCGGCGGGGTCGCTGACCTTCGCCGCGGACGTTTCCCCGGCCGACCCCGCTCCCCCGTCACCCGGCACCGCCTCCGCCGGGCCCGACCCCGCGAAGGACGGTTCCGCATGACCGACCCCGCCGTGCTGACCGTCCCGATGGTCGTCGACGCACTCGTGGTGACCCCGCCGGTGGCCAACGATGCCTTCTGGCGTTCGCCGGCCGCCTTCCTCGGACGCTTCCGGGACCCCGAACCGCGGCCGCTCGACCACACCACCTTCGGCGTCTCGCCCAAGGAGCAAGGTGTCTACCTGCACTGGCACTTGCCGGCGGCGCTCGGCAAGGGGCGACTCGACCTGACCGGGGGCCCGGACGCCGACGTCTGGTACCCGGCGGCACCCAACCGGTGGCTGATCCTGCGCTACCACCACCGCCGGAAGTCTTCCGAGGCCTTTCCCGACGTGGCCGGCTGGCTGGTCCATAGCGACGTGACGGACACCAAGTCCCCCGCCAACGGCGGCCTCGGCACGTCGCGGGTGGACAACCTGCTGTGGATGGGCCACACGGTGTCCCTTGCCGCGGACTGGACCGAACCGGCCGGCGGTCGAATGGAAAAGCTGACCGTCGTGGGGCCGGGCATGCCCGCGTTCGCCTCGTTCCAGCCGTACTGCCAGGACGTCTTCTCGTTCCACGACCCCCTCACCGACGGGGTCGGCAAGCCGGCCTCGCTGCTGGCCGGCGACCTGAGCTACCTGGTCGTCGGCTGGCACGCCAAGCCCGCGGACGATCCGCTCGACACCCGGCAGATCGACGACCTGATCGCCTTCTTCACCCCGACGTCCCCGCCCGACCGAGTCGGCGACGCAATGCGAAACCTGGGCTGGACCGTCACCCCGCCACCCGCACTCGACGGCCGGGACCGGTCGATCTACGCCGGGACCGTCCTGGGCCTGGACTGGGACCCGGCGGCCGCCACCGCACCGCCTTCGAAGAAGCCCGACGGGCACCAGGACGTCAAGCTCGCCGTCGGCCACGACATGGCCGACGCCTCGGCAGCCCTGATCCGCGACAGCCTCGATCTGACCGCCTACCAGGACCCGGGCTCGGCCACCCACCTGCTACGTGCCTTCCACACCGGAAACCTGGCGGTTCTGGACCGGGCCGCCGACGCCGGTTCGGAAGCCGAACTCCTGGACACCGCCGCCCACGACGACTGGTTCGCTCCGGTGCCCCGGGGCTCCTGGTGGAAGGTCACCCCGCCTGAGGCGCCCCCGGGCGCACCCGACACCCTCGCGGGCGCCCAGGAGCCCCCGTATCCTCTGGCCGCATTGCGCAAGCTCAACGCCGCGCAGGCCGCACTCGACCGGCAGCGCCTCGCAGTCGCCCAGGCGGCCCGCGCGGTGAACGACTTGTGGTGGCTCCAAGGCGAGTACGACGAAACCCACGGCAAGAAGCCCGACTTCAAGATCGACGAGTGCCGCCGTCAGCTCGATCCCGCGCAGAGTCCGGGCGCCCGGCACGACTTCGAAACAGCGATGGCGGATCTCAGGAAGCGTGCCGCCGAACGCAACCGGCTGCACATCGAACTCGCGGAGGCCCTCCCGCGGGGCTGGGGCCTCGCCGAGGTGGCGCTGCCGCCCTTCCACGCCCCCGTCGACCCCACCATCCTGATCAGCGGCGCCGGAACCCCGCTCGCCGATGCGCTCGCGGCCGGCAAGCTGCCGGAGTGCCGCCGCGCCAGCCAGGTGATCACCACCGTGACGGTGACCGCGCACGGCAGTTCGCCGGAACTCGTCGTCACGGCGCCCTCCTCCGCCGACCTCCGGCTGCCACCCCAGTGGGGCAAGGCGGCAGGCACCGCCCCCGAGCCGACCCGCCCGGTGCTCGCCACCCTTGCCGGCGAACTGCATGTCCTGCACACGGTGGCCCACTACCTGCGCGAGGCGGGCGACCTCGGCGACGACCGCCTCGGCACGCCGCTGAACACACACCCCCGCATCTCGCCGCTGACCGGCGCCGCGAAGTGGCCCGGCCACGCCGACGTCTGGGAGCAGCCGTGGCGGCCGCTGACGGTGGCGTGGACGGCAACCTGCCATACCCTCCCCTACGAGAACGCGCAGGGCGCCCCGCAGTGGACGTTCGACGGCAGCCGCCGCCACCTGACGACGGCGGTGCCCGCGCAGGAGACATTCGCGCTGCAAGGTCGCAGCCTGCTCAGCGAAACCCCGGTCACCGTCCTCGCCCGCCGCATCGACGCCCACCTGGCCACCTACCCGGACGCGCCGCCGGAGGCACTCAAGGGATTCCGTGCCGTGGCCGCGAAATGGAACCTCTCCTCCCAGCGGCTCGGTGGACTGCGCGCCGTCCTCGGACGGCGCGGTCCCGCGTTCCACTTGGACCCGCTGCCGGTCCCCCGCCCCGACGGGGCGGCGCCCGCGCCCACAATCGGGGGCTACCAGCCGGTGCAGGCCGTGCAGTTCACCTTGGACGACCTGAACATCGTCGACACGTTCGGCCGCGGTGTGATCGTCATCGATCCCAAGAACCGCCCCGGGCACCACGTCGTACGCTCGCCGTCGGTGACGCCTTCCGTATCTGCCCAGGGTCTGAAGACGGACGATGTCAACCGCTTGGTGGAGCTGGCACCGCGTCTCCCACAGCCCGCCCGCCTGTGCCTGACGCCCTTGACACACACCGCCGCGGCCACGGCCGACCTCGGCAGGACCATCGATGGCGACAGCGACCCGATGTTGACCGCGGACACCCCCGTCGCGGCGTGGCTGGTCGTCCGGCGCACCCGCAACGATCCCGGCAACGCGGCGGCGCACTGGCACCTCGCGATCTACGCACCCGACGGCCGGGGGCTCGGCGAGATCCGCTACATCAGCGCCCCGAACCCGGCACACGACGCTGTCACCTGGCTCCCGCTGCCGGGGTCGCCGCTGCGCACCCCGCGGTCCCTGTACGACGCGGCCTTCGCCACACTGAACCCGGCGCTCGCGGGCTTTCTGACCTCGCTCGTCGACCAGGAGCCGGACATGGTCGCCGGCGGGCACCAGGGCGGCAGCGAACGCCCGGGCCGCTTCAAGGACTTGGCGCTCAGCGTCGACCAGACCCTCATGTCCACGGCGCACACCCCCGGGAACACCCGGATCGGGGCGGGCATGGCGGCAGGACGCGCCCTGGCGCTGGTCCGGATGCGCGTCCACCTCGAATTGGACGGCGAGCCGCGCGCGGACCCCTTCTGGAACAAGGTCTTCGACCCGCCCGCAACAACCGACCCGCATCTGGATCGGCGCTGGCCGGTGCGCCTGGGCACCGGCGGCGATCTCGCGGACGGCCTGGTCGGCTACTTCACCGGCCCGCTCGACCAACCCGGCGCCACCGACTACGGACTGCTGCACGCCGTCCACCCGCCACACGACCCGGCCGGCTCCTACACGAAGCCGATCGTACGGGCGGACGGCACGACCGGCGCCGAAATCGCGGTCCCGGCAAGGCCGGTGGCGGAAACCGTGGCACCGAAGGACGCCGCCTACGTCACCCTGCTGATGGACCCCAACACGACGGCCGCCGCACACACCGACATCCTGCCGGCCGTCACCTACCGACTTCCGCCGCCGGCCGTCGCGGCCCACCTCGAACAGCTCACCCTCGCCGTCTCGCTCGGCCCGGTGCTGGCCCGGGTGCTGCCCTCGCCGGCCGACCAGCCGCCCGCGCCGGACCGGTTGAGCCTGCCGACGCCCGACATCGGCGGCGACTGGCGATTCGCCGTCCCTCCGCGCCCGCCTGCGGCCGCGACCGTGCCCTGGACGGCGTACGGGCTCTCCGCCGCCGTCATCGAACCCCGCCTGTGGCCCGACGCGCCGGACGCGCTGACCGGCTACCTGACACTCGCGCAGAAGAAGAACTGACCCCGCCCTGCCAGGGGTTCGGTCCATCGACCGGTCCCGGCCCCCGGCATCTCCCACGGAAACGGACCTGTGGACACCCCTCCCCTCACCGGGGGCGAGTTCGAGATCACCAACCTCGCTCCGCAATCCCAGCCTTCCTACGGCGGCTCGGTCACCCTCACGTGGCATGGCCCGGCACCGTCCAATCCGCACAGCTACTACCTGCAACGCTCGGACCGGACCCAGAAGGCCGACGCGATCACCCCCGTCGAAGACGCGCAAGGCGTATGCAGCCACGTCGAAAAGAACATCACCCAGGCCGTCACGGCCTTCCTGGTGATCGTCCGAGGTCCCGACCACGACGAAGCACGCGCGATCACCAACGTGATCCTGGAGCGCGGCGACGTTCATGCCGGGGCGCTGTCCGCGACGGGCACCACGCGGCTCCTCAATCCCAGGCCGACGGCGTTCTTCGACAAGGACACGGCGACCACCGCGGACTACAAGGCCCCCACCGACGGGTTCCTCGCGGTCACCGTGACCACCCTCGCCCAGCAGACCTTCGCCAAGCTCCACATCACCATCGCCGACACCGGCAAGGACCCCCGGACGCCACTGCGCAGCACCCTGTTCGCGGATCGGCCACAGATCCCCGCCAACACGCTGCTGCCGGTGCACGCCGACGCCCGGGTCACCCTCCAGGTGGAAGGCAAGAACCCCAAGGCGACCGCCACTTGGTTCCCCCTCGGCAGCGGCGACCTCGCGCCCTACACCTCCTGAAGGCCCATCGTGCCCACCGGCAGCACTCCTCAGCTCACCTATTCCCCCACACCTCGGTTCCTGAGCGCCGTCACGCAAGGCGGCAAGCTGTCCCTCGCCGGGCGAAACCGCACCGGCGGCAGCGTCACCTGCAGCACCGTCACGTTTTCCTTCCCCCAGGGCAACGCGGCCACCGACCTGACCGCCCAGGACGCCGAGGCGCTGGGGCTCGGCGCAAGCCCGGGTTGGGACAAGGACGTCCAGAACGTCGGCAACAGCATCGAAGTGACGTTGTCGGCGCCGGGGGGCCTGGTGATGGCCAACGGCGACACCGTGGAGCTGCACTTCGACAATCTGGACACCAACGGAGCGACCGGCACCGTCGACGTCATCGTCACGGAGGAGACGGAGGGGCATTCCACGGCCACGACGACCGTTCAGGTGGAGAAGAATCCGGCCGGCTTCGTCCTGGCGGACTTCCGGCCCGACCCGTACATCGTCGATCCGGAGCACACCACCACCGACCTGACGTGGCGGACCACCGTCCCCCAAGGGACGACCGCGACGTATTCGCTCCGCTGCACCGGGTACGCGCAGCCGTGGGACGTCACCGGAAAGACCACGCAGCACATCGCCCCGCCCGGCGACGCCACCTGCGTGCTGACTGCGACGCTGCAGCCCGGGTCCGGACCGCAAACCCGCGCGGATCTGGGCACGTTCGTCATGGTGGCGGGCGCGGCGGTCGCGGCCCGGACGCTCGCCGCGGACACCACCGTCGCGCTGCTCGGACGCACCGACCCGGACAATGCGGGAATCCCCGGCTACACGCCGGTCGACGCGCGCACCGCCACCGTCGCAGGGGACAGGTTCGTCGCGCACACCGACGGGCTGCTGATCGCCAACGTCGGCACGCTGGACGCCGGCCGCGAAGTGCACCTGCACCTGGCGCTTGCGGTGGCACCACCAGGTGACGAGGAGCTGTACCGGATGACCACCGTGGCGGACACCCGGCGACAGACGGCAGTTCTGCCGGTGCCGGCCGGGTCCGCGGTCACAGTGGCCACGTCGTCGCCGGGTGGGTCCGTGGCGGACCCGTGGTACATGGTCGTTCTGGACTGGCGGCCGTTCGGGGGTGGTCGGCTCAAACCGACCCCGTGACAGCCGCCATGCCGCCCCGGTATCAGGCGAACTCCCGACTTTCTCCATCACTTCGGTTCAGCGGCGGCCAGGAACCGGGGCGCCGACGACAGGGGCGTGAACACGCACGACGCCGGGGTCGCCTTGACCGCGTACGCGGATTCCTCTTTGCCGTCGGCGCCCGCGTACAGGCGCATCACGTGCTCGGCTCCGGACTTGTCGTAGCCGAGGAACGCAGCCTGCACCGCGGTTTCCAACGGGCCCTTCACGACCGGGCCAACCAAGCCGTCCTGTACGTTCCACATGCAGTACGCGGACGCGAGCTTGGATGTCTTCCCCCACAGCACGACGCTGCCCTGCGACGTCTCGCAGGCGGCCGTCACGGTGAAGTCCTGGGGCACCGCGAACGGTTCCCCGACCTCCACGTGCTGCTTGCCCAACACGGTGTGGTGCCACGAGTAGCGGCGGTACTTGCCCGCGTCGGCCATCTCCAGTGCGTGGAACGTGTAGGTGTTGGCGCCGAATTGCTCGTCCTGGCGGAACACGCCGACGGGAACGTCATTCAACACGCCGGTCAGGCACGTCCACAGGTCCCGGATATGCGTCCCCGCATCGGTGTAGGGGTACTTGTGGTCGACACCGCCGGACGGCCAACTCTCCGTGGGTCCACCGCCGTCGGTCTGGAGGATGCGACGGACCAACCCGCTCGCGTAGAAGACGTAGACCAGCGGCTCACCGTCGGGCCCTTCACCGGCGGCCATCGCGGACGGCGCGTGCTTCATGGGGTTTCCTGCCTCTCCTCGGCGGATTCCGGTGCCCCCGGCGCCTTCCGCGCCGCGTGGGCGCGCTTGCGCCCTGCGGGACCGGCCTGTTGCACCGTAAGGCCCGTCGTCACGCAAAGCAAACAACCAGTTACCTCTAGTGATACCTTGTCGCGCGTCAGCCTGGCGGAGCCCTCTCTCGCGGCTACGCCATCCGACGAAGCAAAGGAACCCGCATGCCTGTTACGCCTGACGCCGTCGAGGCCCAGCGCACCGAACTCGGGCGGATCCTCGGACTCGACGCCCCCGTCTCCGAGCAGGTGTTCCGGGCCGCCGTCACCGACGACGGCTACGCCCGGAACATCCTCACCTGCCGCCGCGACTCCGAACTCCTGGACCTGGTCCTCGCCCGGCCCCCGGCCCCGGCCGAACCCCTGTCGCCCGCAACGCTCGTCGCCCGCGGCGCGACCGCGCTTGCGCGATGGGCCCGCACCGGCTTCACCGTCGTCTCCGACGACGTGTTCGACGCCCGGATGCGCGCCTGCGCCGCGTGCCCCCACCTGGCGACACAGCGGGGCAACTCCCTCCAGCGGCTCACCGCCACCGGACTCACCGACAAGTCCACGTGCACGCTGTGCGGTTGCGTCGCGGCCCGCAAGGCACGGCTGCCGTCCGAGCAGTGCCCGGGGGTGGACCCGGAGCGGCCGGACCACACGCGGTGGGGGGATCCGCGGGAGGCGGACGCGCCTGCCGAAAGCGAGGCCGGCCGATGAGCACCGAAGTCGACGGCCTCGGCTTCGTCGGGATCACCTGGCAGCGCGGCTACGGCCGGGTACTGTGCAGCACCGCCAAACCCGAGGAGAAGCTCTTCGAGTTCGGATCCCCGCCGTCGGGGAGTGTGTCCGCGAATGCGCACTCCGGCGTAACGCTGGACACCTCGTGGGACCTCGCGTACTACACGGAGACCGGCGTCGTCACCGAGCTGACCTGGAAGTCCGACACGGTCGCCGGGAAGTTCTGGCCGCAGGACCGGCACTACACCGCCTTCCACTGGTCGGCGACGGACAAGTCCCTGCTGGCTGCGCGGATGGATTCCGCCACGGTCGACAAGTACGGCGCTCCGGTCAAGAACTCCCGCGTCCTGGTGGATCCGATTCAGTATTCGATCGGATCCCCCACCGCCAACACCCCGTTCTCGGACATCGCTCTGGGCCCGGAAAAGACCATCCTGTTCGGGCTCCAAGAGTCCGCGTCCGGAACGTCGCTCGCCTGGGGCAAGCTCCAGCCTGCCCACGAGCCGAGCGTGGCTGGCACCGGCGGTGCGTCGAGCGTCGACTTCGGGGTCGCACGATGGCTCGCCGTCTCGCCGACGTCCGGGGACACGTTCGTCATGGGAACGCCGGAGGGGAACGCCGGAAAGATCCAGCGGTTCAACGCCACCCAGACGAAGTCGACCGATGCCATCGCCGCCCCTGCCGGCTGGCAGTGCTACGGGCGTCCCGTGATCGCTACCGCTGCCAACCGCCAGTACTGCTGTGTCCCGGTGCGCAAGGGGACGGGCAAGGACTCGGTATGGGGCATCGCCGTGGTGGACATCCTGGACTTCACGGCGAAGCAAGCGGCGGTCATTTCCCTCAGCGACGCCTACGGCGTCGCACCACTGGCCGTCAACCCGAGCAACGGAAAGCTCTACGCGATCAAGATTTTCTCGTCCAGTCCCGGAAAGACCGGACTGGAAGTGGTGGCCGCGAACCCGGCCAAGCCGACGGAGAATCCCACGACCGTCACCACATGGCACTCCTCATTGGACATCTATTCGGACGCGCCGGAGCACCTGTGGTGCTTCGCCTGGAGATGATCCGGCCGACGCTCGAAACCACGGAAAGAGTCAGATGAACGAATACAACCAGCAGCTCTGTGAATCGAAAATCGCCGAGACCGGCGTCAAGGCCTGCGCTACCATCCAAGGGTTTCTTCCGCATCACTGCACGGTGATCCAGGAATCCTACGAGAACCTCTGCAAGACACAGGACGCGAACTGGCCGGTGCCGGCGTTCTACTGCGTCCTCCCGGACGGAAAACCCGATTTTTTCAAGAATCAAGGATCCGTCAAGGTCGAGTGCAAGAAGGCCGGCGGCGAGGTCGACATCTGCGCCTGCTGCTGTGCGTGCATGGCGTACGGCACGATGATCGCCCTGTCCGCGGAGCGGCAGGAGAAGGTCGAGTCGATCAGAAAGGGCGAACAGGTCCTGACCGGTTCGCTCACCGGGGACGGCACCGTGGTGTGGAGACCGGCCCTGGTCACGTTCAGCGACGGCGCGGCCGGGGGCGCCAACCTCAACACGATGCACATGTCCTTCGGCCAAGCGAACGAGAAGGTGGGCGAGCTCGTCTGCAGCAGCGACCAGCCGGTGCTGCTTGCCGACGGCACCCTCGTCCAAGCCTCCCAGGTGCACGTGCGCGACGAACTCATGGGCGGCGACGGACAACCCGTGCCGGTCCGCTCGGTTGCCATCGGCGAGTACACCGGCGGTCTTCACCACCTCGGCGTCGGACGATCCGCCGACCCCGCGGGCGGGCACCTCCTCCACGCCGCCGGCATCGTCATCGGCGACTACTACCTCCAGTTGCAGCCCGACCTCCTTGCCGACAACTGGTCCGACGACGCCGCCGCACGGCCCCACATTTGGGACGAGGAATACGCCGAGCAGAACGGTGCCGAGCAGCACGGTGTCTCCCTGGTTTTCGGCACGCCCGGATGCGGAAACGAAACCGCGCTCGCCGAGGGCAAGTTCACGGTCTTCACCGGGCCCGTCGACTACACGGGCACCGATGTCGCCGCACTCTTCACCCCCGGTCAGGCCGAGGACATCCGCACCCGCGGCAAGCAACTCAGCGCGGGCAACAAGGTGCCGCAGTTCATGGTCGAGACCGTGTTCTCGCACCTGCGGGGCTTCTACCCCGACATCGACTTCTATCTCGACTGGGACCAACCCGAGCCGAACGTGTACGCGGTTCGCCGCTTCGGCCGCAAGACCGTCGTCGTCACCGGCGGGCTCGCGCGGACCCGGAACGCCGACGGAACGGGCCTCGCCCTCGAATTCCCCGGCATGGTGATGGCCGTGGCACACGGCATCGCCCGCCACTCCGGAGAGGCACCGCTCAACACCCACGGCTTCAGCAACACAGGCCGCGCGGACCACCACGCCTTCCACTACATCAGCGCCACCTTCTGGTGGGGCAAGGACATCCTCCGCAACGCCTCCCCCGCCGAGGACCAGTTCAACGCCCTGTTCGACCTCGTCACCGAGGCCAACGGCCAGGGCAATCCCGACCCCGCAGCCGACGAGCCCTCCATCGCCTGCCGCCGGCAGTGCGTTTCCTTCACCTCACCGGGCTCTCTTCCGGAATGTGCGGGCGGCCCCCCGCCGCTCCGCCTCGCCCTCGAAGACGCCGCAGCGACCCGGGACACCCTCACCCTCGCCGTCAACCTGGCGCCCAAACCGGAGACCGTGACCCCGGTCGGCAACTACACCATCACCCCGGCGACGGAGATCCTCCAGGCGACGCCCGCCTCCGACTCGGTCTTCCACATCGTTGTCAAGGTGAAGACGCCGTTCGAGCCGGGCACTCCGTACCGGATCACCATCCACGAACTCGAATCTGAACTCGGCACCGGCGTCGACCCACAGCACGCGAGCCTGGAGTTCACTGCGCTCGCGGCGCCGGTCCCGGCCTGAAGTCAGAAAGCAGACGAGAGATGACAACAGAAAGTCTGTGCAAAGAGAACATCCAGAGCGTCGGCGAAGAGCCTTGCTCGGCGGTCACCGGCTACCGGCCGGGAGACTGCGCGCCAGTGATGGAGCAGTTCCGGGAATACTGTCTGGCAAAAGGCGGCGCATTCCCCTACCCGATTTTCTACTGCCAACTCCCGGACAACAGCGCCAAGTTCTTCGCCGACGTCCGGACGCACAAGTCGGAGTGCGCGAAGCTCGGCGGTGAGATGGGCGTCTGCGCCTGCTGCTGCGGCAGCGGCGCCCAAGCGACGATGATCGCACTCTCCGCGGAACGGCAGGAGAAGGCCGACTCGATCGCCAAGGGCGAGCAGGCGCTGACAGGTTCGCTCACCGACGACGGCACGGTGGCGTGGGCACCGGCGCCCGTCACCTTCAGTGACGGCGCTGCCGGTGCCGCGCACCTCAACAGCGTGCACCTGTCCTTCGGCCATCCCGACGATCCGGCCGCGGAGCTGGTCTGCAGCACCGACCAGCCGATCCTGCTCGCCGACGGCACCCTCGTCCAGGCGTCCCAGGTCCAGGTGCGCGACCGGCTCATGGGCGCGGACGGGCAGCCTGTCCCGGTACGCTCCGTCGCAATCGGCGAATACTCCGGCGGTGTGCACCACCTCGGCATCGGCCGATCCTCCGAACCCGGCGAAGGCCATCTGGTGCAGGCCGCCGGCATCGTCATCGGCGACTATTACCTCCAGCTGCAACCCGGCCTGCTCGCGGGCCACTGGGCCGATGACGCCCAGCGCCCGCATATCTGGGACGACGCATACGCCCGGGACAACAGCGCCGAGCAGCGCGGTGTCTCGTACGTCTTCGGGACACCCGGATGCGGCAGTGAAACCGTGCTTGCCGAGGGCAAGTTCAGCGTCTTCACCGGCCCTGCCGACTACACCGGCACCGACGTGGCGGCCCTCTTCACGTCCGCCCAGGCCAACGACATCCGCACCCAAGGTGCGCAGCTCAGCCCCGGAATCGTGGCACCCAAATCCATTGTGGAATCGGTGTTCTCGCACCTCCGTGGCTTTTACCCCGATATCGATTTCCACCTGGACTGGGACCAGCCCGAACCCGACGTCTACGCGGTGCGCCGCCACGGCAGGAAGATCGTCGTCGTCACCGGAGGACTCGCCCGGACCCAGCGCGGGAACGACACCGCCACGGTCCTGGGGTTCGAAGGCATGGTCATGGCCGTCGGCCACGGCGCCGAGAGGTTCTCCCGCACGGCACCGCTGAACACCCACGGCTTCGCCACCACCGGTGCCGCCGACTACCGCGCCTTCCAGGAACTCGCCCAGCGCTTCTGGCCGGGCGGTTCGAGCTGGCTGGCCAACGCCACAGCCGCCGAGCGGCAGTTCGGCGCGCTCTTCGACCTCGTCGCGGCACCGAACGCCCAAGGCAGCCCCGACCCCGCGGCCGACGAACCGTCCCTCGACTGCCGGCGCCGCTGCATCGCGTTCGCCGACACCCGCGGAATCCCCGAATGCGCGGGCGGCCACCGTCCGTAGGCGCAGCCCCTGAACGACGCCACGTCGTGGCCGTACGGGCCCGGCGCCGGAAGACCGGCACCGGGCCCGTGCTCACACCGGGACTTCCTTCCACTCCTTCACCGTCAGCGTGTGGGCGACCTTCACCTCGATGCCCTTGGGAAAGCGGACTACGTTGTCCAGTGCCGCCACGATGTCGTCCGCGGACGCGTCCGGGGAGACCTTGCAATGGTCGAGCAGGAAGAGCGCGGTGGCCTTCACGATGTCCGGACCGGTGCCCCGGGCAAGCGGAGCCGGGATGTTGCCGATCCGGGTGAAGATCTCCAGGACTTCGTCGTAGGGCGAGAAGGAGTAGAACTCGCTCATGTAGTCCTTCGACACCCACCCGTCCGTGATGTCCTCGGGCGCGAACTCGGCGTAGTGCGTCATCTTCGGTAGCTTTCCGAGGACCGGTTTGCCGTCCACCGCGAACAGCGTGAAGACGAACTTGACGTTCCCGAGGGTCCGCCAGTCGTCGGACTTGGTGTTCTTGTTCGGCGTCGCACCGGCCTGCTGGGCGGTGGCGACCAGGTGGTCGTAGACGTCGAAGTGCGACCGGATGACGTCGAAGTCCGGGGGCGGCAGTTTGCCGTCCTTCCCGGCGGCCACGGAGGTGTAGTGCCGGAACGTCCACGGTCGCCCTTTCAGCAGGGCGTCGACGCGCGCCGTCTGTACCGCATCGAGGGAGACCTGTGGAATATGGTCGTTGAAGCAGAACGGCTTGCCCTCGGGGCTGAGCTTGGTGGAGAAGTAGCCGCGCGATACGGCGGCCATGAACTCCCAGGGTCCGAGGGCGCACAACGCCGGGTAGTGGTCTCCGAGGTGCTTTCGCACTGCGTCGCGGTCCTTGTGCTCATCGCGCAGGAACGTGCCGAAGGCGTCGTTGTCGTCGGGCATTCCGGTATCCGCCTGGGGAAGTCGAGTCCGGTCGGGTCGGGTTCAGTTCGGCACCGGGGCGATCTCGTCGAACCGCACGCCTTCGGGGGAGGCCCAGGCGAAGGCGAACCGGAGGGGTTCGCCCTTGGCGCTGACGACACTTCCCTCGAAGAGCATGCGTCGGTCCTTGGCGTGGGCGCCGGGTGCGGGGTATTCGAGCGTCGCGATGACGGCGCCTTCGCCGCTGTCGGGCTTGCGCCCGCGTACTGCGAGAAGTGCGTCTCGGCCGGCGACGTCGAAGTTCGCGGTGAAGCCCGCTTCGAGGGTCTTCACCGCCCCGTCCACCCGCAGCCGGACGAACACCTGGGACAGATGCGCCTGATCCAGGACGCTGCCGAGGTCGTGCCCGACGTTGTCCCGGATCCAGGTGCGGATGCCGGCGGGCAGGGTGGCCGTGTCGACCGCGCCCGCAACGCTGTAGCCGCCGCCGGTACGGTAGTCGGCTTGCAGGACTGCCGCGATACCACCAATCGTCCCGCTGAACTCGGCGGCCACCGCGAACGACTTCGCCTGTACCTCCAGGACGAGCACGATCGTGATGAGCGTGAACAGGTCGGTCGAGACGACGGGGTTCTTCAGCCCGACAGCGATGCGCACGGTGCCGGAAACCGGGCGCTTCGCCGCGTGGTCGATGCCGAGTTCGAGGCCGGTGAGGGCGAAGTCCCCGGTGACGAGGTCGGCGACCTGGTCGGGCAGCGCGGCGGCGGGCAGGCGGTCGCGGAACGGCAGGAGCGCCAGCAGGTCGCCGAGCCCGGACCTGCCGGCCGGAGCCGCGAAGTCCGCCCGGACCGCGCTGAATCCCGGCGTGTCGCCGCGGACGACGAGCCGGTTCGCTCCCTCCGGAGGATTCGCGGGGGCCAACCGTGCCGCGCCGCAGACCTCCAGCGTCGGATCCCACCGCGACGCCGGTGCGCGCAGCACCACTTCGGGACCGGTGAGGCCGAGGTCGCGCAACACCGTGAGCGGGCCGGAGTCGAGCAGCGGCGACTCCCAGCCGTCCTGGGCGGCGTAGACCTCCAGTCCGGTGATGTCGGGTGCGCCCGCCTCGTGCCGGAAGCGGATTTCGACGGCGCAGGACCGGCCGCCGACCGAGGCGGTGCCCCACAGGACCAGACGTGCACCGTCGTGGTGGGTGTGCGCCACCTTCCAGTCTGCGCCGAGGTAGCGGTCACCGAACAAGGCGGTGCCGGCCGGGCCGAGCCCGACCTGCGCGGCGGTCAGCCGGATGTCTCCCGCGATGTTCTGCTTCACCCAGTCGACGGTCAACGGCATGGCGTGTGCTCCCTCTGGGGTTCGGTAGCGTCCGCGCGCCTCACCCTGCCACCCGCAGCAGACGTGGGCGAAGCCGCCGACGCCACAACCACCCATTTGGATGCACCGTGTGACACCACGCACCAGAGCCGTCGATCGGTCCCCCGCCGTCCGGCATCTCCGTCAAAGCCCTGACGGACCGGGTGCACGACCGCCTGAGCGTGCCCGAGCCCCCGCTCCCTGGACGCGGTCACCACCGATCTCCCCACCCTGCGGATCGAGAAGCCGGTCCGCCGACGACTGGGTCTTCCAGGCCGCGGTCGTGGCCACCGGGCCGCGCACCGGGTCGAACAACGCCTTCATCGGCGCCTTTCCCAGAAGTTGGTGGGCCCGTCGTAACGCGCTGCCGCTCGGTCGGTCGGCGTTCGGATCTGTCAGGCCCGCACAAGCGCTCGGCGGCATCCCCCTTTCGCGCGGGAGCCCGGCGATGCCGCCCGTTCAGGTGAACTCCCGGTCGGTCGGTGGACTCGGTGTGCCGGCTGCCGATAGAACCACCTCGACCAACCGGACGGTGGCAGGCGGTCGGGGAGTCCGGGAGCACCGCGCGCGGTGAAGGCGGCGGGAACCCCGGTATCCGGCCATGCCGGATCGTGCCGCTGCCGCCCGGGCTCGTCGCGACGACCGGGCAGGCGCCGGCGGAAGGAGAACAGCCTTGTCCGACACACCGGATTCCTTCGGAGACCTGTCCATTACCGGCTCCGGCATCCCCATGAAGTCGATCGTTGTGGGCAGCCGACGGCTGGAATCGGGCGTCGGGAAACACATCCGCGTGGGCGCCCTCGCCGCCTGGATGCGCGAGCACCTCGGATGCGCGATCACACTCCCCCCGCTGCTGGAGGACACCACGATCGACAGGCTCGCGGTGTTCATCGCATCCACCGGAACGAACTCGCAGACGCGGCGCTCGTTCGAGTTCGATGCGCGCCTGGCCGCGTCGGAGATCGGCACCGGCCTCCATCTCGAACACATGCACGTCGGCTACGCCACGGGCGGCATGGTGAGCGTCGGTGTACGGGTGGGCCTCGAGCTCTCGGGCGACAACCCCAAGACGGTGCACTTCGAGGGCGAGGTGGACACCGACGGGTCGGGCTGGAAGATTTCGGCGGACTGGAGCAGCGACGGGGGGCCGGGCGTATCGCTTGCCGCCGTCGCCGAGGCGCTCGGAGTCGACCGGTGATACACGCGCCCCGGGGCGGTCACTTGGGAGTGTGCGCACACCGCGAGGCCGCGAGATGCCGGACGACCAAGGCATGCCGCACCTTCAGGTTGTCACGGCACTTCTTCGCTCCGGTGGTGAACCCCGCCTCGTAGTGCTCGACGATCTGCTGCGTGGTGCCCGGCAGGTTCAGGCGAGACCTGATCGCCTTGGCCATCTCGTCCAGCGTCGATTCCGCCCATTCCTTTCCCTGGTGGAGGAAGTCGCTGCACCCGGACTTGTCGAGCAGCTCAGTACCCCAGCCTTGGGCGCCGATCACGTCCAGCCGTTGGACAGCGGACTTCCCGATCAGCACCAGCATCCGGGGCAGCACCAGATTGCTGTCCAGTTGGAGCGGCTCGCTGGCCGCGACGTTCTCGGTGCTCGCGTACAGGGCGAGGTGACCGCCGACCATCCGGCCGGCATCCAAATGGCACGTCACGGTCAGGCAGGAGTCCACATGCCCGTAGTCGATCTCTGTGCCGGCCGGTGTCCCACTCGCGGCACCCTCCGTGATGAGCAAGGCGGCCTGCCCGTCCGCGACATGCCTGGTGGACGCGTACATGGGCCACTCCTCGGAACACAGGGCGGATGCGGCGCACCACACGCGTTCCGCATGATGCGCGACCCCACGATCGCACCCGGACACCCGTCAGGAAAAACGGCGGCGCATCCATTCGGGTTACCTGCAGACGCTCCACCCTGCCGCGCGTGCGACCATCGGCGGTTCGCGCCGATGTGTTGCACAACGCGTATGAAGAATCCCCACTCCGGTGAACCGGGCTGTGCGGCAACGCTACCGCCGCCCGCTGACGCGAGGTGGCCGATCCCGCAAGGCATCGTGGACGCTGCCCGGGCCGCGCCGCTTTCGGCCCAGGCGAGCGGAGGACCGCAGCGGATCAGCGCGGCGCCCGGCGTGGCGAAGCGGGTACGCGGCATGCGTACTCCCGGGGGTCCGAACGACGCGGAGGGACATCGCCCCCGCTACCCGCCGGACGGATTCCGGCCCCTCCTCGCACGCGATTTCACCGGGGTGGCGCACCACGGCGCAGGAGGCGCCACAGCGCGGGCAGGCTCGGCAGCGCCGCAGCGAGGACGGCGAGCGCCTCGATGCCGGTGACGGCTGCGATGAACCCACGTCGACCGCGACGGGTTGCCCGGCCGGCGCGAGGAGCAGCCGGCCGATGCCTCCGCCCGCGCCGATGAACGCCGGATGTCGGTGAACTTGCGGGCCTGTTGGTGCGTGTCCACTCCACTACTCCGGCGGCCGAGTCGAGTGTGATGCAGGCGGTGATCCGACGGGGGAGTCGGCGAGGGCGCCCAGGGTCCACTGGTCGGCAGAGTCCGATCCGGATAATTGGTGGCCGTTTGGGCTGTGTCTTCTCAACGGCGGGTTCGGGGTGGGTGTTCCTGGCCGTGAATGTCCCTCCCGTCGGGAAAGGGGATATCCGCAACCGGCCGACGATCACCCTGAGTCCGACAAATGCGTCGGCTCTGCCGGATGCGATCGGCACATCGGCGACGCACACGACAACTCTCACCGTGCGCCGGCGAAGCGGATCTCCACGTCACACGGTAAAGCGACACACAGTAAAGCGGCACACCGAGGCAGGGTGATGCCGGCCTTCACCGCGGTGTCGTCGAGTTCGATGCCGTCACGGAAGCTCTGCACGTGGGGCAAACCGGACGTCGCCACCCTCGACTGGGCCCCAGTCGGTGAACTCGCCGAGCGGTCGCGACGACCTCGTCCGTCTCGACAAGGTGGGCGGGATGGCCAAGAGATCGGAGCTTCGTCGCAGACCGGGAGGGCGACATCGCGAGCCCGTGGCTACTCCATGACGAACCCACTCGTCGCCACGGCGGAGCTGAGCGCCGCCGGCACGCACGCGTGTGCCCGACCCGCTTCGAGCGACGCTGCCGCCAGGAGCGTCAGGTATCCGAGACAAGAAGCCTTGCCGGGTGCGGCCTTCGCGCGACCGCTCTCCAGCCGCTGCAACGTTGCCACGGAGATTCCCGCAAGCTCTGCTGCCTTGTGCTCGTCGAATCCGCACTGTTTCCGCACGTCCGCGAGCTCTGCCGCATGCTCTCGACAGTGCACCGGCAGTTCGTCCAATACCTCCGTGGCAAGTTGCTTGCGCACGTGCGCGACCAGGTGGCCCACGCGGTCTCTCCGCGAACCCAGGAGGAGCACGGAGGCCCGGGCAACGTGGTCGCGCCTGTCCTCACGGTCATCCCGTGTGGCCGCCCGCATCACGGCTGCCCGTGCGCGGGCGCATTCGCGGCGCTCGGCACTCGAGTCACCAAACGTTCCGTGGACGATGCTGGTGCACGGCAGGGAGTCGTCCACGAGGGTCTCGACGTATCCCGCGCCGGCGATGGCATCGTCGCACTGGCCGATCCTGGCAACCTGCGCAAGGACGTGGTCGCGCTCGCGAGGGGTGAGCACTCGTGCCAGGGCCGAAGCGGCGGCGTGCGCCTCGTCGCGTCCCGCCGGCTCGAACCCGGAACCCCAGCCTCGGAACATCGGCGTCTCCGCCGACCCCGGCAGGATCTCGGACAGCGCCTCAAGGGCGTACGGGCTCCAGGCATTCATCATCAGCAAGAGCTCCCGCCAAGCGTCCGCCGACTTGTCGTCCGACCATGTCTGCCGAGGTGCGGGCGGCGCCAGCATGGCACCGAAGGTACCGAACTGTGCGGAGCTCGTGGGGTTGTCCGCGAACCAGTCGGCGCTGCGGACCAGAGTCCGGTGTGCGTACTGGATGGCGGCGTACCAACCGAACAACGCCTCCCGATACTCGGCGGTTCGCTGCTCGGACATCACGGAGAAGTCCGACCCGACGCGGTCGGCACGGCAGTGCTGCGGACAGTCGGCGTCGGACAGTCTCCGCAACGCCGTAGCCGTCTCCGGGGAAGGAATGAGAGCGGTCTCCAAGTGCTCGGCCTTGGGGCCGCGATTTCGTCGATCCTCCAGATCGACCTCGAGGAAGCGGCGGAAACGGGGATTGCCGCGCCACTGCGCAGCTTCCGCCCGCACGTGCCAGTCCTCCGTCCACACGCCCGTCGCGATGACCTCGCGCAAGCCCGTCACCAGGTCTGCGCGCAGCTGACGCCCGAAGGCGACGAGCACACCGAGCTGCCGCGGATCACCGTGCAGAGAACCCATCACCAGCTCGACATCGCGCTGCCGATGGTCATACCGAGCGAACATCCACCCGCCTCGAATACGGTTCCACATGCCGGCGAACTGCCGCGGCACAAACCTGCATCATGCCGCAACGAACCGATGGATGGACTCGATTGCGCTGCACTGCAGCAGCACGGGCGTGGACAGGCTTCGGCGGTGCCACGTCAACCGAGAGTCTTGAACCTGGCTCCCTCGGAGCAACCAAGCCCTCCAATTGCTGAGCACGGTCAGCTTCAAAGCTGCTGAACTCCCACACGCTGGGGACCATTTGGGGACCACACGCTATACGCAATACGGCACGATATAGCGAAAAGTGAACGTCACATCGGGCAGCAAAATGCCCCTGACCTGCGGAAATGCCCCATCTCCCTGACTGGGGGTCAAGGGGTCGCAGGTTCAAATCCTGTCGTCCCGACGGTGTTCAAGAGGCGCTGACAGGGGCAAAAGCCCAGGTCAGCGCCTCTTGCTGGTTTAGACCAATTACCGGTTGGCAAAGGTCTCGAAACCCGCTTGGGGACCATTTGGGGACCAGCCGGGGTTCAAATGCACCTGAAGCGCCTCCGAAGCACTGGTCACCAACCGCAGTTCGGGATGCAAATACCGCTGCGTCTAGACAACGACCCGTGCCCGGCGACCTTCCGCAACACATGCACCGGCACCCCCGCGTCGGCCATCCACGTCAGCCCGGTGTGACGCAGCCCATGCCGCACCAGGAACTCGTAGCCCGGCGCCGCGACCACCTCGCCCCAATGCGTCGCATCCCGCAGAATCGCCGTCGTGATCCGCCCTCCGCGCGGCCCGGTGAACAACCGCGTCATCGGATCGGGATCGGGCCCGGCCAGCGCGATCCGGTGGAGCACAAGCGGGCGGACCTGCGGGATGATCGGCACCCATCTTCGACGCTTGCCCTTCGTGCCCTTGTCCACCAGACCGCCCGGCGACGTCGTCTGGCGGCACAGGTCCCACATCCACGTCGTGGTGTCGATGTCCTTGATCCGCACCCCGGACACCTCCCCGATGCGGGCCGCGGTGCAGCCGGCGAACCGCAGTCACCCCACCTCCGGTAGCGCCCGTGCGAGCGCGCGACGAGGCGTCCGCCAGGCCGTCGAGCGCGGCCCAATCCCTCAAGGCGAGCGCACGGGGGTTGTAGAGCTCGTCCTCGGCCGTGCGATAGGAGTACTGCCGGCCGGTGACGCGAACGGGATTCGTCTCGATCAACCGGTCCTGCTGGGCCTGCTGCATCATCCGCACCAGGATCGCGATCGTGTTCTTGACGGTCTACAACCCCGCCGCGTCCTCGATCCGGCCCGTACACGGCCCAACCACCGCGCCGTTGGTGATGGTGTGCACGGCCAGGCGCCCCAGGCGCCGCACCACCCGCAGCCGCCACACCGTGCGAGGGCAGCGCGCGCCATGCACAGGGGGCTGTACCGGTGAAGGTATTTATCTCCAACACCTTCGCGACACCCGTCGCCGCGACCAACATCGCGAAGAACTGCTTTTCCTCGGGCATGACCTGCATCGTTTTTCCGGCGGGTAACTCCGCAGTCGTCCGTCGTGGATCGCGGAGAATTTCGTCCTCCCGGAATGAGAACTTTCCGATGTACTCGAGAAGTTCCGGTCCGCCGTACCGAAGACCCTGGACGAGGCTCCGGTGATGATTCAATACGCCGTGCCATACCGTCGATCGGCGCGCGTTCGAAGCAGTGTCCGATGCCGGTCCACTTTCGGGGTGGTGCCCCGGCCCGCGGGCGGCCGGGGCCTTTTTCGTCAGCCGTTGGTGAGCGGGTGCAGGTAGAAACTCTCGTTCGGGGCGGCGCGGTTCCCCCATTGGTCGCCCCACTGGACGACCCAGGCGCCGTCGTTCCGGTTGTTGCCGGCGATGTTCGCGTAAAGCCCGGTGGCGTTGTTGCGGAGCATCGTCAGGTTGGGCATGCGTGGATTCGGGTGTTCGAGGGTGAAGTTCTGGGTGTCGCGCTGGTTTCCGCCGGAGCCGGGGACCCCGTCGATGTCGTGGCAGTCCCAGATGTTCAGGTAGTCGCCCCAGCCGGACTGCTGTCCGCGGTTGACGTCGAGGCACTTTCCGTTGTCACTGCTCATGATTCGGTACATCGGGTGCCCGGTCGAGGTGGACGTCCCGATGGCCTGGAGGCGCCAGCGCTGATTGGCCGCGCCGTTGTCGTGATAGGTGATCACGTGTGTGCCGTTGGTGTTGTTGCCCTGGAAGACGTCGAGGAGGCGATCGCTGTTGTCGGCGTGGATGGTCAACTCCGGCGGCAGGGCGCCGGCGCGCAGGGCGGTGAACGAGACGGGCCAGTGGTCGCTGCCCTGGTTGCCGTGGACGGTGGCCTGCCAGTCCTCGGTGTTCACGTTGCTGATCATGTAGTCGAGTTCGTTGCCGCTGCGCTGGGTGGCCTGGCCGCTGTTGTAGACACGGGCGTCCGGCGGCAGGGTGATCCGGAGCGCGTCGGAGGGGTCGCGGTTGAAGTCGCCGGCGACGGCCCAGTGGTTGAGCCCCCGGCCGGTGGCTTCGTGGGCGACGTTCTCGACGAGTTGGCGGACGTCGAAACCGCTGCCGGCCGCCGCGTGGATGGACGCGAACGCGACGTCGTCGGTGGGGCGGGTGACCATCAGCGCCGGGCGGTAGGGCCCGTCGACCTCCACGATTTCGTTGGGCATCCAGGCCGTGACCATGCCCAGGTTGCGCGAGGTCGTGTAGAGGATGAACAGGCTGCGGGTGACACCGCGAGCGACGTCCCACTCGTAGTGGTCGATGGTGTTGCCGATGGTGCCGACGTACCGTGCCCCGGCGGGCGGTTCGTTCGGCACCTCTTGGAGCGCGAGCACGGTGTTGTCCCGGGCGAGGTTGGCGGCCCCTTGCCAGCGGTCCCGACCGACCTGCATGTTCCAGGTGGCGACACGGTTGGTCTCCGGATTCGCGGCGTAGGCGGTGCCGGTGGCGACGACGCCGGTAAGGACCAGGGTGCAGAGCAGAATGAAGCAGGGCAGAACGGCCACCGTGCGGCGTGGTAAGGACATGAGTGGCTCCTCGAGGGTGACTGCGCGGAAGACGTAGGCCGAGGAAGTGTGTCGGGGTATCCGGTTTGCCGGGAGAGCCGGGCGTCAGCGGGTATCGGTGGCGCCCGGCTCGATCGCACGCCCGACACTCCCGCGTGGCGTGTGGTCGCTCATCGTTTCCTCCCGGGTTCGTCGGGCCGCCTACGGCCCATGACCCGAAATGTAGAAATAGCGCCTGCCTCGTCGCCCCCGTCAAATGACTCAATTGCGGGGCCTGGCCCGTCGGGAGTGTGGCCGTGTCGCGCCGAGTCGGGCGGGCTCACCGCCCATCGCGAACGACACTCCGGTGCACGAAAAACCGATCATTTTGTCGTCGAAATCACAGGGTGAACGCCGAACTCGCGCCCGCCGCAGGCATCCTGTCGATATCGGCCACGCTCCGGGCGACACTCGCAGGGCACACCGCGCCCGCGATCGGCCGCAACGTGTGTCGGCGGGACGGCACGCGCGTTCGGCGTCGAACGCAACGGACTTCAGGAGGTGTCGTCATGGGCGACCACACCGGCGACCACACCCGGTTCGGCGCCTCGGCCGACGGCCGGGCGTCCGACGCGGGCGACGGCGCGTTGATCGGCCGCGAGGCCGACTTGGCGCGGCTCGACGCCTTCCTGACCGATGTCGGGCACGGTGGTGGGTCGTTGGTGCTGCTCGGAGAGCCGGGCGTCGGGAAGACGACACTGCTCACGGCGTTCGCCCGGCGGGCCGAGGCGGCCGGGATGCGCGTACCGCACACCGTCGGCGTGCAATACCGGGCACGGACCGGATACGGGGCGCTGCGCCGGCTGCTGACCTCCACTCCCGACGTGCGGACCGGGATCGCCGGTATGCCCGTGCTCGCTGCGGCGCTGGACCTGGAACGGGCCGCCGCTCCCGGGCCCGAGGCGGTCTGCGAAGCCGTGGTGTCGCTGCTCGCGGATCTTTCCCGCGACCGGCCCACCGTGCTCGTACTGGACGACGCGCAGTGGCTGGACCCGGCCAGTGCCGTGGTGCTCACGCAGGTGGCCCGCCACCTGGCGGGGGTCGGGGCGGGCCTGGTCTGCGCGGTCCGGATCGGCGACGAGGGCTTCTTCGAGCATGGCGGCCTGCCGCTCCACGAGTTGGGCCCGCTTACCGAGGCCGCGTCCGAGGAACTCCTCTCCCGCCGCTTCCCCTCGCTCGCTCCGAGAGTGCGCCGACGCCTGATGGCCGACGCCGAGGGCAACCCGCTCGCGTTGCTCGAACTCCCGGCTGCCCTCACCGACTCCCAGCGCAGCGCCGGTCGGGCCCTGCCGAGCCACATCCCGCTCAGTCGACGGCTGCGGTCGACCTTCGCCTCCCGGATCACCGTGTTGCCGGCGGCCACCCGACATCTGCTGCTCGTGGCGGCGTTGGAGGGCAGCGGCAATCTCCTGGTGGTGCGCCGGGCGGTGGCGGGGCGCTGCGATCTCAAGCATCTCGCGCCCGCGGAGCGGGCCCACCTCGTCCACGTCGACGACATGACCGGACGCCTCGAATTCCGGCACTCGCTCATTCGCTCGACCGTGGTGGACCTGTCCACCAGCGACCAGCGGCGCAGTGTGCATCGCGCGCTCGCCGAGGCGTGGGCCGGGGTTCCCGAGCAGCGTGTCTGGCACCTGGCGCAGGCGGCGGAGGAGCCCGACGAGCAGATCGCCGCGCTGCTGGAGGAGACCGCGGACATCAGCGCCCGCCGCGGCGACGGGCCGGGCTCGGTGGCCGCGCTGGTCCGCGCCGCCGACCTGAGTCCGGCAACGGCCGAGCAGGCTCGGCGGCTGGCCAAGGCCGCGTACGTCGGTGCGAACATCACCGGCGACCTGCGCGACGTACCCCGTCTGCTGGACCATGCGCGTCAGGCCGACCCGGACGCCGACTCGTTGGCGGCCACGGTGGCCGCCGCGATGTATCTGCTCAACAGCCATGGCGATGTCGACACCGCGCACCGCCTGCTGTCCGGCGCCATCGCGCTCCAATCCGAGCCCTACGACCTGGCCGACCCCACCCTGCTCGAAGCGCTGTCGACCCTGCTCATCGTCGGCGTCTACGGTGCCGGGTCACGGCTGTGGGCGGCCTACGACGCGGCGCTGGCCAAGTGCACCTCGGTCCCGGACACACTGCGGCTGCTGCGGGCCACGTTCGCCGACCCGGCTCGGGCGCGCCCGGGCGACTGGGCCCGGCTCGACGCCGCCGTCGCGGCCCTGGTCGAAACCTCCGATCCGGTCCGGATCGTACGGATCGGCACCGCCGGGGCCTACGCCGACCGCCTCGGCGCCATGGAGGAACCGCTGTTGCGCACCGCGCGGGGTGGACGCGGCGGCGAGAACAACTTCCCGGCCATCCAGGCCTCGTTCCTGTGGGGCAGCCACGCCTGGCTCACCGGCCGGTGGGCCGAACTGCGCGACGTGGTCGGCAACGGGCTGGCGCTCTGTGCGGAGTTCCACTACCCGCTGCGGTCGTGGACCGGAGAGTTCGTCCTCGCGTGTGTATCTGCGGCGTGCGGCGATTACCCCACTGCCCGCGCCCTCGCCGACCGGATGGACCAGTGGGGCGGCTCCCGGCGCGCGCACGCCATCATCTGCTATGCCGCGCACGCCAAGACGATACTCGCGCTCTCCCGGGGCGACTTCGAGACGGCCCACCACCACGCGTGCCGGATCTCGCCCGCCGGGACCCTCGCCCCGTTCGTCGGACACGCGCTGTGGGCGATCCTGGACACCGTCGAGGCGGCGGTACGAACCGGTCGGCACGACAGGGCGCGCGATCACGTCGCGGCGGCCCGAAAGGCGGGACTCGACGCGGTCTCGCCGCGCCTGCGCATCGTCCTGCGCGCGTCCGCCGCCATGGCGTGCCGGAACGACGCCAAGGCCCTGCGCTGGTTCGCCGAGGCCCTGGCCGACGAGGATGCCGAGCGCTGGCCCTTCGAGCACGCCCGCATCCGGTTGTACTTCGGCGAACGGCTGCGGCACGGCGGCGCACTCGCCGCAGCTCGGCCGCACCTGGCCACGGCTGTGGAAACCTTCGAACGGCTCGGCGCGACCCCCTGGGCACGACGCGCGGAACACGAACTGCGGGCCTGCGTCGGTGATCACCTCGCGGGCTCGCAGGATGGCGCGCTCACCGCTCAGGAGTACCGGATCGCGAGCCTGGCCGCGACCGGCCTGACCAACAAGCAGATCGGCGAGCGGCTGTTCCTGTCCCCGCGTACGGTCTCCTCCCACCTCTACCGGGCCTTCCCCAAGCTGGGCGTGACCTCTCGGGCCGGGCTGCGCGATGCGCTCGACGGCACCGTGCTACCGAGGTAGCCCTCGATTTGCGTCAAATGACGCAAGAGGCCGCGCAGTTCACGCTCCTACGTTCGGTGCCACGGGCTGGGTCATCCGCGTCATCAGCCCCGCAGGACTCGGGAGGAAACGATGAGCGACAACGCATCGCGGGGGAACGTCGTCCTCGTCCACGGCGGCTTCGTGGACGGCGCCGGCTGGCAGGGGGTCTACGAGGCCCTGACCGAGGACGGGTACAACGTGGCCGTCGTGCAGAACCCCACGTTGTCGCTGGACGACGATGTGCTCGTCACCCGGCGGGTGATCGACGCGCAGCCGGGACCGGTCACGCTCGTCGGTCATTCGTACGGCGGCGCGGTGATCACCGAGGCGGGCAACCACGACAAGGTGACGGCGCTGGTGTACATCGCCGCCTTCGCCCCGGACAAGAGCGAGTCGGTGAACACCCTGATCGCCGACCCGCCGCCCGGCGCGCCGGTACCGCCGATCCTGCCGCCGGTCGACGGCTTCCTGCTCCTGGATCGGGAGAAGTTCCCCGAGTCCTTCGCCGGCGACCTGTCGCTCGCCCAGGCGCGGTTCCTGGCCGACTCGCAGGTCCCCTGGGGCGTGGAGGCGCTCGCCGGCGCGGTGGCCACCCCGGCGTGGCGGACGAAGCCGTCCTGGTACCTGGTCGCCTCCGAGGACCGGATGATTCCGCCGCCGGCGCAACGCGCCATGGCCGAGCGGATCGGGGCAACGACGGTCGAGGTTGCCGGCAGCCACGCGATCTACGTCTCGCGGCCCACCGCCGTCGCCGATCTGATCAAGCAGGCCGCAGGCTCCTGATTCGACGCCTGCGCATCCCCCCGGCCGCCCGCCGTACCGGGCCTGCCCCGGCCGATGCGGCGGGTGGCACATGGCCCGTTCACCAACCCCGACGGCACCGCCGGAACCGACCTGTACGTCCGGCCGGACACGGTGGGCACGGTCTTCTCCGGCGATCTGTCGAGGACAGCCGATCCGGCTGATCGCGGCAGAGCAATGGCTGTTCAGTGCCTCCGTGTTCGCCGACATGAGCGGTCCTGCCGTGAACGAGCGCAGTCGGCGTCCAGCCGGGTTCCTGCGGATGAACTTCCATGACAGCGGCGGCGAGAGGCGAGGAGCGGGCGGATGAGGGTCTCCATCGTGGGAGGCGGGATCGCCGGGTTGACCTGCGCGCTGAGTCTGCACGCGGCCGGGTTTCGGCCGCGGGTGAGCGAGGCGGCGCGAACCATCAAGGCGGTGGGGGTGGGGATCAACCTGCTGCCGCACGCCGTTCGGGAACTCGCCGAGCTCGGCCTGGCCAACGAGTTGGCTGCCATCTCGGTGCCCCCGGATCGGTTGGCCTACCACGATCGGGCGGGTGAGCCGGTGTGGACGGAGCCGCTCGGACTGACGGCGGGCTACCGGTGGCCGCAGTACTCGGTGCACCGCGGTCGCCTGCACCTGATGTTGCTGACGGCGGTACGCGAGCGGCTCGGTGCGGACTGCGTCCGCACCGGCCTGGCGTTCCGAGGCTTCGAACAGACGAGGGATGGCGTTCGGGCCCACTTCCTGGACCGGATGAGTGGCGCGCCCACGGTGGAGGACGCCGACGTGCTGATCGGCTCCGACGGCATCGACTCGGTGGTCCGCGCCCGGCTCCACCCGGACGAGGGCACGTCGCGCTGGAACGGCGTACACATGTGGCGCGGTGTCGCCCGACATCCGCACATCCTCGACGGTCGCTCCATCGTGGTGGCCGGCGGCACTCCGGGGGCGAAGTTCGTCGCCTATCCGATCGAGGACCCGGCGGCCCCGGACGGCGACGCGCTGCTGAACTGGGTACTGGAGGTACGGCACGGGCGGGCCGCCGAGCCCCTGGACCGCTCGCACCGTCGGGTCACCACGGCGGAGGCGCGCGCCGGTCTGGCCGACTGGAGCCTGCCATGGATCGACCCGGCAACACTGGTCGAACGCTCCTCGACGATCCTCGAATATCCGATGCTCGACCGCGACCCGCTGCCGCGCTGGAGTTTCGGACGCGTCACCCTACTCGGCGACGCCGCACACCCGATGTTCCCGATGGGCATGAACGGCGGATCGCAGTCCATCGTCGACGCACGCGTCCTCGCCTGGTGCCTGGCCCGCGACCATGACCCCGTAGCCGCGCTCGACCGCTACGACCACATGCGTCGACCGGTGGTCAACGCGATCGTCCTGGCCAATCGGAACCTGGGACCGGAAGAGATCATCGCGCGCGCCGCCGAACACGGCGGGCCGCTGCCCGTCGCCCGAGCGGAGCGGATCGCGAACACCTACAAGGAGCTGGCCGGCGCCACCGTGACACAGGTCAACACCCACCCATCATGGACGATCCCGCACCACGCCCAGAATCCAACCCACCCGGAAACAAGCGAACCGTCCACCACAGACGCCAACGAACTCCCCACAGCACCACCGAGAACGAGGACGTAGCCAATCGATACCGACCTCGTCGATCGCAAACCGCGCCCGCCAAGTCACCCACACCCCCGAGGTCCGAATCCTCCCGATCCGAGCGCGTCCCAACCCGGAATACCGCATCCCAACCTCGAGCGCCGGGATCAGGACATCGACGCATCACTCGCCCGACTCGCGGTGCTCCGGCTGCCCACCACCGGCGCGCTCGACCTGCAGGCAGGGTAGGACGGTCCTCGCCGCGCGGGTCCGTTCCAGATGACCCACACCCTCGACGGGCTCGCCGCAAGTCGCTCGCGCGTACCCCGCGCACATGCGCGTCCACAGTCAACAGGCGGGGCATCCACGCTAGTCGGGTGGTGCCGACACCAGTCTCGGAGGGCCCCGGCCACGTCGTCTTCGAACTGGCTCCCTCTGAGCAAACAAGACCTCCACCTGGCGAGCACGGTCAGCTTCAAAGCTCCTCAACCCCCACACCCTGGGGACCATTCGGGGACCACACGCTATATGAAATACAGCACAATATAGCGAAAAACGAACACTGAGGGTCAAGGGGTCGCAGGTTCAAAACCTGTCGTCCCGACCAGCGTTTACGCAGGTCGGGGGCCGTCTTCTCAGAAATGGGAGGGCGGCCTTTTCCGGGTTCCGGGGCGTGGTGGTCGCAGTGTGGTCGCACGACCGCCGCTCGGCTTTGGGGCTCACGAGCGATCAGCCCGCGACCGCAGCCGTGTAGAGCGGTTTGAACAGGTCGCGCAGCCGGGTCAAGTGGTCGCGATGTGGTCGCAACCGATTCGGCAGGTGCCTCGCCACGTCCACTTCCTCGGCACCGGCGAGAGCTTCCTCGATGGCACCCGCGGCACCGTGCGCGGCCTGCCGCGTCCAATGAGCGCAGATGTTCGCCGTCGTCGACAACGTCGAGTGTCGCCACGTCTTGGACATCACCGTCAGCGGCACGCCCGCGGTGATCGTCAGCGTCGCGGCCATGTACCGCAGGTCGTGCATAGTGGTCCGGGGCACGCCGGGCATCGGCAGACCAGTGGCGGAAGCGGTCCGGCAGCGTCTGCGGCCGCAACGGTCGGTCATTCGCGCGAGTGAAGACAAGACCCGAACGGATCCGCCGGATCGACCCGACCGGAACCGCTCGCACGAGCGCGCCGCTGCAACGCGGCCGCGACCCGTGGCGAGATCGCGACCCGGCTCCTGCTGCTGCGCATCTTGGGCGCGCTGATCACCAGCCGGTTGTTGTCGATCGCCGAGAGCGTGTAGCGGACATAGAGAACACCCTCGTCCAGGTGCACGTCGGCCCAATGCAGGCCCAGCGCCTCGCCCTTGCGCATCCCGTCCCGATCAACACCTCACACAGGTCCGCCAACAGCGGATCACCTTCGTGACAGCACCGCAGAAACCGAACCCCCGCCTCACGAGCCGACCACGCCACCCGCTCCGCCGCCCACAGCCGAGGCACAATCGTCGGCCGCTGTCGCGGCCCTCGCGGGTCCGGCGCCACCTCATCGGTGATCACGAACGACGCCGTGACGGACAATGCCGGGATGACCCAACCCGGAATCCGCGTCGCTGCATACGTGATCCGGTATCACGCCGTTCCCGAGTTACTGGTGTTCGACCACGTGGGCATGCCGCCCTGTCGAGTCGAAGTCCGAACCGGGGTACTCGGACTCCGCGGTTTTGCACCCTCGAAGACTGGGACTCCTGGCGCTGCGGCCTTGGATCGTGACGTTTTGTGCGGCGGGCGTCGTCCAGGATCACCAGCGGGCGACAAGCGTTTCTTCGTCACCCCGGCTGCGGTACAGCCAGGTGGTCCCCGGCGCGACGGCTCCGGACAGGTAGCCGACGATGGGTTCGCGCTGGATCGCGCTGTCCAACTCGCCGAGCAGCTTCAAGGCGTTGGGCAAGGGGAAGAAGGCCGCTTGTTCGATGTCGTTGTCCCCTGGCGTGATGTTCCCCGACCACTGGTCGATCTCGAAGGCGGCGGCAAACGCCGATGGGTGCCGTTCGGAATCGATGTGCAAGAGGAACGCGGTACGCACCGGGTCTCCCACGAGCAGCCCGGTCTCCTCCCGCAACTCGCGCCGGAGAGCTTCGTGCATGAGTTCGCCGTCCTCGACCCCGCCGCCGGGAAGCGACCAGAGCATCTCGCCGCCGGTGCCGAGACTCTCCCGCACAAGCAGGATCTCGTCGTCTCGGCGGACGATGCCGATGACCAACTGCACTCGGGGTTTGGGGGCCTTCGGATCTCCTGTGGTCATGCCTCGGACCGTACGTGAAGGCCGCCGGCTCGCCGGTGGTTGGGGCAGCCGCCATCCGTCTTCGGACTCGCGGGCTCGGCCTCGAGGACAGGACGCCTACCGGCCGTGCTCCCCAGGTCCCCTGTCGTGGGGCCCAGTGCGGCCCGGCTGACCGTAACCGCCTTTGTGCAAGCCAGCGTTGAGCACCCGAGAAGGTGATGAACGACATCGCGGATCCATCGTCTGACCCGTTGTCCGGTGAACAGGGCATCTCGTACGCTCCGCAAGCCGGCTCTCTTCAGGTCGGCGACAACCGCATAGTTCGAAGTCCAGGGGAAGCCGGTCGAAGTCCGGCGCTGACCCGCAACCGTAGGCGGTGACCGGCAGGCCACCGCGAGTCGGAACACCTGGATTCGTACGAGTTGAAGGCTCCAGCTGTCGTGGACTGCATGCTGAGGCCCGGATTTCACGTCCGGCGATGTCTTGTCGGTGGATACCGGGGGTGCGCGGTCCCGAGAGGAACATCGCTCGGCCCGGTCGGCGTCGCTCTCGCCGCTCGTGCCGACGCCCGTCGCACGAAGGGATCCGCGTGTGAAGATTCGTGGAAACAAGGCTCGAACAGGTCGGCTGGTCGGGGCGCTCGCGCTGCTTGTACTGCCCGCCACCGCCCAGATCACCGTGAACGCCCCGGCCGCCTACGCCATCGATCCCACCAAGGGCTCCGCCGGCGTCTGCCCGGACGCCAACGGCGTCACCGTGATCGTCGACTTCCAGGAGCTCGGCGGGGCCACGCTCACCCGCTGTGCGCCCGGCGACCAGGCAACGGGCTTGGCCGCGCTGAAGAACGCCGGCTTCCAGATCCAGGGCACCAACCGCTGGGGAGAGGCGTTCATCTGCCGGATCGAGGGCAAGCCCGGCGTGGACACCGAACCGTGCGTCAACACCCCGCCGGCATCCGCCTACTGGTCCTATTGGCACGCGCCCAACAACGGCACGTGGACCTACAGTTCGTGGGGCGCGAGCGCCCGCAAGCCTCCGCTGGGCAGCTTCGAGGGCTGGTCGTTCTCCAAGGACAAGACGACGAGCACCAACCCGCCGCCGCGCGTGGCCCCGACGCGCCCGTAGCACCGGACGAACCGCCGAAGTCTCCGAGGCAGCCTCGTCCTTGGTGTCGCGACCGCGTTCGTTCCGACAGGATCACCGCCCGAGGGGGCACGCCGACCGGGACGAACGCGGCAACGCGCCACGAGGACCGACTCGATCGCAGCGACGCCGGCTGCGTCCACGTCTTCGAACGTACTCTCGCCGTCAGGCGCGTGCACCGGGCTCCCCCGGGTGCCTCTTGTGCGTCTACTGAGCTTTGCGGATCCGGTTGTTGGTGTTCATCGCGTCAGGGCGGTTGCTGCGAGGAAGCCGTTGAGGAGTGCGGGGCGATGTTGGATGTCCCGCAGCCCTTGGCGTGCGACGGTGACGAGCTCGTCGAGGGTGCGGGCGCCGAGGTTGGCCAGGGGCCCGCTCTTCAGGTGCGCCCAACTGCCTTCCACCGGGTTGAGGTCGGGAGAGTACGGTGGCAGGAAGACCAGGGTGAGCCAGTCGACGCGGTCGGCGAAGGCGCGCATCCGGCGGCTGCGATGACTGCCGAGGTTGTCCCACACCAGAACGATGGGTCGATCGAAAGTCCTGTGTATGTCCGGGAGTTGGCGGATCAGCTCCCGGTCGGTGACCGAGCCCGGCACCATGCGGTACAGGAACTTCGGCAGCCCGTTCGGTGGGTAACAGCACCAGCCGACCAGCGAGGTCTTCGGCCGTTTCCCCATCCGCACCCGCAGGATCGGGGTGCGGCCCCGCGGAGCCCACGTCGCGCGGACCGGAGGCAGCAGCGACAGCGCGGTCTCGTCCGCGAAGACGATCACCGCATCCGTCCTCTTTGCGGTGGTTTTACCTGAGGCCACACCGTGCTCCTCCAGGTCGTCACCGCCTCCTCGTCTCGTTCCAACGCACGCCGGGCGGGCCGCTGCCGCGACCAACCGTGGGCCTTCAACAGCCGCCACACGCTCGACGGGGACGCGTAGACCACCCCGGTGACCTGCGTGATCACCCGCCCGACCCGCGCGAGCGTCCAGAGCTGCCCGGTGAACCCGGCCGCCTCCGGACCTGCCTCCAACACCGCCGCCACCTCGGCGAAGCCCTCGTCCGACACCCGCCGGTGGGCACCCGGCGGGCCGGCCGACCGCAACGCGTCCGCCCCACCGTCCACCCACGCGCGATGCCACACCGACACCGCCTGCGGCGACACACCCGACCGACGCGCCACCTCCGCCTGCGACACACCCTCCGCGAACCAACCAGCCGCCCGCAACCGCAACCTCTCCCGGCGCTCCCGCTCCACCGGGGTCATCCCCGAGCTCCCCATACAGCGGGTATGCCCACATTTGACACACCGTCAATCGGACCCGGAAACGTCAGTAAGCTGTCGCACGCAGTCGGTTCGCCCTGCCATCCGGGTAGGCGCGTCGCAAGAGGGAACCCGGTGCGAATCCGGGACTGCCCCGCAGCGGTGAGTGGGAACGACCGCCGTCAACAGCACTGGACCCGTTTCGGTCCGGGAAGCGACGGCCAGTAGGTGTCCGCCCTCGGTGGATGTGCCCGCGAGTCCGAAGACCTGCCACTGCCCGTGCGCTGTCGCAGCGCACGGAGAGCTCGGTGACCTCGTGGGCGGGTCGGCGGACAACCGGTGGGACACGTATGTGCGCGCGAATACGCCGACGTGGCCCGTGTGGTTTGCCATCCCTTCGTGCCTGCGATCCGTCTCCGGGATCTTGTCGACAGGCTCGCGAAGGAGAGTTCCGTGACCACCAAGACCGCAGCCGCGGCAGCCCGCGCCACCGTGTACGGCTATCCCCGTCAGGGCCCGAACCGGGAACTGAAGAAGGTCGTCGAGGGCTACTGGGCCGGCCGCACCGATGCGCAGGCGCTTCGGGACACCTCGGCCGAACTGCGCCTGGCCAACTGGCGGCGCCTCGCCGAGGCCGGCATCCACGAGGTGCCCACCGGCGACTTCTCGCTGTACGACCACGTCCTCGATACCACCGTCGCCGTGGGCGCGATCCCGGCCCGGCATCGCGCCGCCGTCGAAGCCGACGCCCTGGACGGCTACTTCGCCATGGCCCGCGGCACGCAGGACGTCGCGCCGCTCGAGATGACCAAGTGGTTCGACACGAACTATCACTACCTCGTCCCCGAACTCGGGCCGGACACCGTCTTCGAGGCGAACTCCGTCAAGCAGGTGGCCGAGTTCCGGGAGGCCGTCGCGCTGGGCCTGACCGCCCGACCGGTGCTGGTGGGCCCGCTCACCTACCTCCTGCTGGCCAAGCCCGCGCCGGGGGTCGCGGCCGACTTCCAGCCGCTGACCCTGCTGGACCGGCTCCTTCCGGCGTACGCGCGGTTGCTCGCCGACCTGCGCACCGCCGGGGCCGAGTGGGTGCAACTCGACGAACCGGCGCTGGTGCAGGATCGCAGCTTCGCCGAACTGGGCGCCGCCGCCCGCGTCTACCGCGACCTCGGCAAACTGACCGATCGGCCCAAGCTCCTCGTGGCCTCGTACTTCGACCGCCTCGGCGAGGCGCTGCCGATTCTGGCCAAAGCCCCGATCGAGGGCCTGGCACTGGACTTCACCGGCTCCGCCGCCGCCAACCTGGACGCGTTGGCCGCCGTCGGCGGGCTGCCCGGCAAACGTCTGGTCGCCGGTGTCGTGGACGGCCGCAACGTGTGGATCAACGACCTCGGCAAGTCCCTGACGACCCTCGGCATACAGCTGGGCTTGGCCGACCGCGTCGATGTCGCCGCCTCCTGCTCGTTGTTGCACGTGCCGCTGGACGCCGACGCCGAACGCGACATCGACCCGCAGATCGCCCGGTGGCTCGCGTTCGCCCGCCAGAAGACCGAGGAGATCGTCACCCTGGCCAGCGGCCTCGCTCGAGGCACCGACACCATTGCGACCCACCTCGCCGCCAACCGGGCCGACCTGGCCGCACGCAAGGCGTCCGCGCTCACCCACGACCCCGCCGTGCGCGCCCGCGCCGCCGCGGTCACCGACACCGACGCGCGCCGCGGCAAGCCGTACGCCCAACGGGCCGAGGTCCAACGCGCGCATCTGGGGCTGCCGTTGCTGCCCACGACCACCATCGGCTCCTTCCCGCAGACCGCCGAGCTGCGCGCCGCCCGCGCCGACCTGCGCGCGGGACGCATCGACGGCGTTGGGTACGAGGAGCGCATCGAGGCCGAGATCCGCGACGTGATCTCCTTCCAGGAAAAGGCCGGTATCGACGTCCTCGTCCACGGCGAGGCCGAACGCAACGACATGGTGCAGTACTTCGCCGAACAGCTCACCGGGTACGTCGCCACCCGGCACGGCTGGGTCCAGTCCTACGGCACCCGGTACGTGCGCCCGCCGATCCTGGCCGGCGACATCTCCCGCCCCGACCCGATGACCGTGCGCTGGACCGCGTTCGCCCAGTCGTTGTCCGACCGACCCGTCAAGGGCATGCTGACCGGACCGGTGACCATGCTCGCCTGGTCCTTCGTCCGCGACGACCAACCGCTCGGCGACACCGCCCGACAGGTCGCGCTCGCGCTGCGCGACGAAGTCAACGACCTCGAGGCGGCCGGGAGTTCGATCATCCAGGTGGACGAACCCGCGTTGCGCGAAACGCTGCCGCTGCGCGCCGTGGACCACGCCGAATACCTGGCCTGGGCCACCGAGGCATTCCGCCTGAGCACGTCCGGCGTACGCGCGGCAACCCAGATCCACACCCACATGTGCTACGCCGAGTTCGGCGACATCGTGCAGGCCATCGACGACCTCGACGCCGACGTGATCAGCCTGAAGGCGGCCCGCTCGCACATGCAGGTCGCCGGCGAACTCGCCGCCCACGGCTACCCGCGCGAGGCCGGACCCGGCGTGTACGACATCCACTCCCCGCGCGTCCCGAGCGCGGACGAGGTGGTGGACCTGCTCCGCAAGGGACTTGCCGCGATCCCCGCCGAACGTCTTTGGGTCAACCCCGACTGCGGCCTCAAGACCCGTGGCCGGCCCGAGGTCCGCACCTCGCTGGAGAATCTGGTCGCGGCGGCCCGGGAGGTGCGCGCGACGCTGCCGAACACGGCCTCCTGACCCGAGTTCGCCGGGGCGGGAACACACGTGCTCGCCCCGGCGACCGCCCGCGACGTGACCGCCCCTGCCGCCTATTCCGATCCGTGGCGTTCGTCATCGTGACAAGGGGCACGGCGGATTCCGCACTCCTCGTATTGTCCGACGACCGGAATGTTCCGTAGGCTCCGCACGCCGAGCCATATCGGCACTCCAACTACATAGTTCGAAACCCAGGGGAAGCCGGTCGAAATCCGGCGCTGACCCGCAACCGTAGGCGGTGGCCGCGAGGCCGCCGCGAGTCGGAATACCTGGGTGCGTACGAATTTTTTCGGCTCCAGCTGTCGTGGACTACACGCTGAAGCCCGGACCGCCCGACCGGCGTCGTGTCGTGGGCGAGCCCCGGGACGCGTCGGTCCCGGAAGGGTTCCACCGATGTCCTGGCTCACTGTGCGAAAGACCGGCGCGGTCGCGGTCTGCGGCGCGATCCTGGTAGCGGCCTCCCCTGTCTTCTCCGCGTCGGCCGACGCCGCGAACCCGTATGCCACGCAGGCCGCCTCGGCGGCGAAGTGGCAGGCCGGGGAGCTGGTCGACGGGGGGATACCCGGGTTCTCCGGTTCGGACTGGGGCCTGACCATCGACACCGTCATGGCGCTGGCGGCCACCCGTTCGGAGCCCGCGGCGCTCAAGGCCGCGACCGACGCCGTGGCGGCCAACATCCGCAAGTACAACAGCGCCGAGGAGTGGGGCATGCCCGGCTCGCGGATCGCCGGCGCGACCGCGAAGGTGTTGTTCGCCTCGGTCGTGGCCGGCCGCGACCCGGCCGCGTTCGGCGGGCTGGACATGCGGGCGGAGACCCTCGATCTGGTCGCCGGCGCGGACGCGGGCGACGACGTCGGTCGGGTCCGGGACAAGCTCACCGGCAGCCCGGACTCCGGCAACGCCTTCGGGCAGTCGCTCGCCGTCCTTGGCCTGGCCCGCAGCGGCGGAGTGCCGCAGAGTGCGGTGGACTTCCTGATCAAGCAGCAGTGCCCCAGCGGCGGCTTCCGACTGTTCCCGGGCCAACTGGGCAGCACCGGGCCGGTCTGCCAGGACACCCCGACCACCGTCCTCGACCCGGACTCCACCGGGATGGCCGTGCAGGCACTGCTGTCCGCGGCGGCGGAGAGCGGGTCGACCGGCGCTGCGGCGGCCGCGAAGAAGGGTGCGGACTGGCTGAAGTCGCGGCAGCAAGCGGACGGTTCGTTCGGGGGTTCGGGTCCCACGGCGGCCTCGAACACCAACAGCACCGGCCTGGCCGGGCAGGCCCTGTACGCGGCCGGCTACTCGACAGAGGCGGACAAGGCCGCCGCGTGGGTGGCCAAGCACCAGATCACCACGGACAACGCCGGGGCCGCGACCAAGGACGTCGGCACCATCGCCTACAACGAGGAGGCGCTGACCTCGGCTCGGGCGGAGGGTATCCCCGACTTCCAGCGCGACCAGTGGCGCCGCGCGACCCCGCAGGCCCTGCTCGTGCTCGCGGGCGTCCCGCTCGGCAACCTGGGCAAGGCGCCGACCGAACCGACCGGGACCGCCACGAGCACTCCCGCGCCGACCCGTTCCGACACTCCCGCGCCCACCGGCTCGGCCACCCACACCGAGTCCGCGAGCCCATCGACGTCGGCAACGCCCACCACCTCGCTCACCCAGACCGCGAGCGCGTCGATCTCCGCGTCTTCGTCCGCGTCCGCGACGAACACGAACCAGGCCGGCACAGGCGGCTCCGTATCCGGCGGCGGAAGCACCTCCGGCGGTGGCGGCACCGCGAATGGGGGCGGTGGCAGTCTCGCCCGCACCGGTGCGGAGATCGGCGGCCTGGTGCTGCTCGCGGTCGGCCTGGTCGGCACCGGCTTCGCCGTCCGCGCGGGTGCGCGCCGCAAGAACGGACAGCACACGTGAGGCGCCTCGGCCGCAGAGGCCGAATGGCCCGCCTGGTCGCCGCCCTGGCCCTGTTCGCCCTGCCCGCCACCGCCCAGCTCACCGTCGCCGCACCGACCGCACGCGCGGTCGACACCTCCAAGGGCACGCCCGGATACTGCCCGGACGGCAACGGCGTGACGGTCGTGATCGACTTCCAGGAGCTGGGCGGCACGACCATCGTGCGCTGCGCACGAGGCGATCAGGCCACCGGGCACGCCGCGCTCAAGAACGCCGGCATCGAGATCGCCGGCGTTGCCCGCTGGGGCGAGTCCTTCATCTGCCGGATCGAGGGCAAGCCGGGAGCCAACTCCGAGGCATGCATCGACACGCCGCCGGCGAGCGCCTACTGGTCGTACTGGCACTCCCCCAACGGCGGTTCGTGGACGTACAGCCAGTGGGGCGTGATGAACCGCAAACCGCCGCCGGGCAGCTTCGAGGGCTGGTCGTTCTCCAAGAACAAGACCGAGACCACCAACCCCTCGCCGCGCGTGGCCCCGTCACGCCCGACCACGCCCGCCACCCAGGACCCGCCGCCCAGGACGAACAACCCGCAACCGCCGGCCGGCAACGGAGGCAACTCCGGCAACGGCACGACGTCGGCGGGATCGGGAGGCAAACCGGCCGGAACCGCAGGCGACACCGCCTCGACCGGGTCCGGCTCGAACGGGGTCGGCGGGACCGCCGCCTCGGGTATCGACCCCCTGGCCCCCGGGCCCGGCGTCTCCGGCAATCCGATGGAGTCCGCACCCCCGCCGGCTGCTCCGGCGAGCGAGGTGGCCTCCACCGCCCCGACCGAGTCCGCGGCGCCCGAGCCCGCCTCGGCCGCGCCGTCCGTGCAACCCTCCGGCGTCACCCCGCAGGGCCAGACCTGGACCGGCGGCGAGGAGTTGGCCACGAAGAAGCGGGACGGCATCCCGACCACGACCATCGTCGGCATCGCCCTGCTCGTTGCCATCTGTGCGGCAGCCGGGTTCACCACGTGGCGCCGCCGGACGCGCGCCGACGGATCGGGATGAACGTGCCCCACCCGAAACCGTCGCCGACCGCCGCGGCATTCCGCCGCGGCGGCGGCCGGCTGCCCCGCACCGTGCACCCCGGTGCGTGGTGGTTGTGGGCCCTGGGGCTGGCCACCGCCGCCAGCCGAACCACCAACCCGCTGCTGCTCGCGTTGCTCCTGGCGGTGGCCGGGTTCGTCGTCGCCAACCGGCGCGGCGACGCCCCGTGGGCCCTGGCGTTTCGGATGTACCTGTTCCTTGGGTTGTTCATCATCGTGATGCGGGTGCTGTTCCGGATCGTCTTCGGCGCGGGCGCGGCGAGCGGGCATGTGCTCGTCGACCTGCCGGAGATCCCGCTGCCCGCGTGGGCGGCGGGTATCCACCTGTTCGGACCGGTGGCGCTCGAACACGTCCTGGGCGGGTTCTACGACGGGTTGCGGCTGGCCACGATGATCGTGTGCCTGGGTGCGGCGAACGCGCTGGCCAGTCCCAAGCGCATGCTCAAGGCGGTGCCGGCGGCGCTGTACGAGGTGGGCGCGGCGGTGGTCGTCGCGCTGTCGGTCGCGCCGCAGTTGGTCGAGAGCGTACAGCGCGTGCGCAGGGCCCGCCGACTGCGCGGCGGGGCGCACAAGGGCATGCGGGCGTTGCGGTCGATCGCGATCCCGGTCCTTCAGGACGCGCTGGATCGTTCACTGGCTCTGGCTGCCGCGATGGACTCGCGCGGATATGGCCGCAATCGGCATCTACCACGCGCGATCCGACTGTTGACCGGCGTGCTGACCCTCGTCGGGCTGATCGGCGTATGCGTCGGCGTCTACGCGCTCCTCGACGGAAGCACACCCCGCTACTTGGGCGCCACCATGCTGCCCGGCGGCCTCTTGATCGCCGGCATCGGCTTCGTACTGACCGGCCGGCGGATCAACCGGAGCATCTATCTCCCCGACCGCTGGCGCCCGGCCGAATTCGCGGTCGCCGGCTGTGGTCTGGGCACCGGCGCGCTGCTCTACCTGACCAGCCGGATCGACGCGGGCAACCTGTACCCGTCGCTGAGCCCGCTCGCCTGGCCCGAACTGGCCCCGCTCCCGGTACTCGCGCTGCTCGTCGGCGTGCTGCCCGCGTGGCTGGCGCCGCCGCCTCCGCTCACCACACCCCGCATCGGCGACACCGTGCCCGCACCCGATACGTCGGCCGTCGCGCCGAAGGCGGGTCCGGCCGGTACCGGTACCACCATCAGGGAGAAGTCCGTCCGGTGATCGAATTCCGCGACGTCACCATCACCTATGCCGACGCACCGGCACCCGCCCTGCGCGACGTGCAATTGACCATCCCCGAAGGGGAGTTGTGTCTGGTCGTCGGCCGCACCGGGGCGGGCAAGTCCACCCTGCTCGGAGCGATCAACGGCCTGGTCCCGCACTTCACGGGCGGCACGTTGCGCGGCAGCGTGCGCGTCGACGGCATCGAAACCCGGACACAGCCACCGCGCGAGTTCGCACACCTGGTGGGCGTGGTCGGTCAGGACCCGCTCGCGGGCTTCGTCACCGACACCGTGGAGGAAGAACTCGCTTACGGAATGGAGCAGTTGGCCATCCCCTCGGCGGTGATGCGCAAACGTGTCGAGGAAACCCTCGACCTGCTCGGCATCGCCGAGTTGCGCCATCGCCCGCTGCGCACGCTCTCCGGCGGCCAGCAGCAGCGGGTCGCGATCGGCTCGGTGTTGACCGCGCACCCCCGTGTACTGGTCCTGGACGAGCCGACCTCGGCACTCGACCCGACCGCCGCCGAGGACGTCCTGGCCGCGATCACCCGGCTCGTGCACGACCTCGGGATCACCGCGATCGTCGCCGAACACCGCGTGGAACGGGTCGTGCAGTACGCCGACCGGCTCGTCCACCTGCCCGGCGACCGCACCGTGCGCGACGGGGCGCCCGCCGAAATCCTGGAGACCTGCGACATCGCCCCGCCCGTGGTCGAACTCGGGCGGCTCGCCGGCTGGTCGCCGCTGCCGCTGTCGGTCCGCGACGCCCGCCGGCTGGCGGCACCGCTGCGGGCGCGGTTGGCGGACTGTACCCCGCCCGGACCACGATCGGCCCACTCCTCGGCCGACCCGCTGCTGACCGCGCGGCGCATCATCGTGCGCTACGGCGACGTGATCGCCGTACGCGGCCTCGACCTGGAGTTGCCGGCCGGCCAGGTCACCGCCCTGATGGGCCGCAACGGCTCCGGCAAATCCTCGCTGCTGTGGGCCCTCCAAGGCTCCGGTCCCCGCCAGGGCGGCACCGTGGACGTGGCGGGGACCGATCCGGGCCGGGCCGAGCCGAAGCGGGCTCGCGCGCTGGTCGGTCTGGTCCCGCAGACTCCCGGCGACCTGCTCTACCTGGAGACCGTGGACGCCGAATGCGCCGAGGCGGACCGGGAATCCGGCGCCGAAGCCGGCGCGTGCCGGGCGCTGCTCGATCGCATCGCGCCGGGGATCGACGGCACCCTGCACCCGCGCGACGTCTCCGAGGGGCAGCGCCTCGCCCTGGTACTCGCCATCCAGCTGGTCGCCGCGCCACGGGTGGTGCTGCTGGACGAACCGACGCGCGGCCTCGACTACCACGCGAAGCGGCGATTCGTCCGGGTGGTGCGCGAACTCGCCGACGCCGGGCGGGCGATCGTACTGGCCACACACGACGTCGAATTCGTCGCCCAGGTCGCCGACCGCGTGGTGGTGATGGCCGAAGGCGACATCGTTGCCGACGGTCCGACCGCCGAAGTCGTCGTCTCCTCGCCCGCGTTCGCACCCCAGGTGGCCAAGATCCTGGCGCCGGCCGAATGGCTGACCGTCACCGACGTCGGCAACTCCCTTGCGAATACGGACATCAGCGACCGGGAGTCCGCCTCCGAGAGCGGCTTCCCGACCGCACGCGACGTTCGCGCATCCGCCGCAGACAGGGAGCCCACCGGATGACGACCGTCACCGACACGCGCAAACGCGTCAACGCGATTCGCATCACCACGCGTACCGCGATCGTGCTCGCCATCGCCTCGATCGCGGGCCTGGCCATGTTCCTGTGGCCGCTGTTCGCCTCCCCCTCCCCCGAATCGGCGGCGCACTCGGGCGACGCGCCGCTGATCTTCGCCGTCACGCTGCCGTTCGTGGTCGCGGTGGTGCTGGCCGAACTCACCAGTGGCGGGCTCGACTCCAAGGCGCTGGCCATGCTCGGCGTGCTCTCCGCGATCAACGCGGCACTGCGTCCGCTGGGCGCCGGCACCGCCGGGATCGAGACGGTGTTCTTCATGCTCGTCCTGGCCGGGCGAGTGTTCGGCCCTGGATTCGGGTTCGTACTCGGCTGCACCTCACTGTTCGCATCCGCCCTGCTGACCGCCGGCGTCGGCCCGTGGTTGCCGTTTCAGATGCTGGCCTCGGCCTGGGTCGGACTCGGCGCGGGGCTGCTGCCCCGACGCGTCCGGGGGCGGCGCGAGATCGTCATGCTCGCCTGCTACGGCGTCTTCGCCGCCTACGCGTTCGGGTTCCTCATGAACATGTGGTTCTGGCCGTTCCTCGCCGACTCCGAATCCATGGTCGGCCCGGCCTTCGTCCCCGGCGACGGCATCCTCGACAACCTGCGCCGATTCTTCGTGTTCACCGTGCTCACCTCGACCTTCGGATGGGACACCGGCCGCGCCATCACCAACTGCGCCGCGATCGTCCTCGTCGGCCCGGCGGTACTGGCCGCCCTGCGGCGCGCATCCCGCAAGGCCGCGTTCGAGGCACCGATCGTGTTCGAACCCGCCCCGGCCGACAACGGCCTTACGCAGGTCGCTACCGCGACCACCATCAAGCGGAAGAAGCCCGCTCCATAGCTGCGTTCCGTAGGTGGCCCCCACCGCTTCTGCCTTGCGCCCGCCGCCCGGGCGCGAGCTGCTCATGAACCTGTGGAGCACCTCGTAAGGCAACGTGTCTCGACGATCGGCGTGGAACCCCGCGATGCGCGTCCGGCCTGGGCGCGTCGGATGTGCGTTGTGTGTCGGCGACGCCGGCCGACAGGGAGATGGTCGGGGTCGACCGGCGGGGCAAGTGCCCGCGCAGGGTCGCACAGGAGCGCATGGGGAAAGCTCCTCGGAGCCTTCGGCCGGCGCCGAAGCCGCGGGATCCGGTCACCGCGACCGTAGCCTTGCCACCCGGCCGCGGCGGCGGCCGGGTGGCAAGTCCGGGAACGCAATTCGGTTGGCTCCCGGGCGAGTCGTTCGTGCCGCCACGCCCGTCGAGGACCGGTGGGATATCGCCGGCGGAACGGTGGCGGCGCGATGTCAGCGGTTGCGGCCGGGACTCCACGGCACGTCGCCGCGCCCGCCGTCGTTGGCCAACCGCGCGAGAATGAACAGCAGGTCCGACAAACGGTTCAGATAGCGGACGCACACCGGGTTCACCGTCGCCGCCTCGCCGCCGGACAACTCCGTGTCCGTGTCGACCAGCGCCCACGCCGAGCGTTCCGCCCGGCGTGCGGCCGTCCGCGCCGTGTGCAGGAGCGCCGCACCGGGTGTACCGCCCGGCAGTACGAACGACCGCAAGGGCTGGAGCCGTTCGTTGAACGTGTCGCACAGGCGCTCGAGGCGCGATACGTCCTCGTCTCGGACCCGCAGGCGTTCGTCTCCGTCGCGGATCGGAGCGCACAGGTCCGCGCCCACGTCGAACAGGTCGTGCTGGATGCCTTCCAGGACGTTCCGCAACTCCGCGTCCAGGCAGCCCAGCGCGAGCGCCACGCCGATGGCGGCGTTGGTCTCGTCGGTGTCGGCATAGGCGACGATCCGAGGATCGGTCTTACGGACACGGGAGTTGTCGCCCAACGCGGTCGTGCCCGCGTCGCCCGTGCGAGTGTAGATACGGCTCAGCACCACAGACACGGCGAACCACCGGCCTCTCTCGGGGAAATCCGCCCCGGTTGTGTCGAGGTGGCGACGACGTGAGTCTCCTGGCTCTCGGATCAACACTTCCCCCGGCCTTCCAACCCCGAAGCGGGGCCGTGGCCTTGACGGGAGTCGCTCCCCGATCACAGTGGCGGGACCGCACCGGAATCACACCGGTTTCCTCGGCTTCGCCGTCGCACAGCAGGCCACAGCATGACACGCGGCCCTCGCCGGAACCAGACCCGACCCGGAGCCTCATCCGCTTCGGACGCCGACCCGTTCGACATGCCCCGGTGTCGACCAACCTGTCGCGCGTACTGAGACCGTCGCACCCCAGGTCGGCGTGCAGGCAGGTACCGAAGCCCCAAGAAGGATTACCGGGTTCCGCGTCGTGCGCGTCTTGGCCCAGTGCCGGATCCACCCTTCATGTGCCGGCGATCTTGTTGGCCGGAAAGGGAGTTCCTTCCGGAGTGAGCGATCCGTAGAGTGCGGCATCTGCAGGTCTGAGCAGTCGACGTACCGATTCCGGGCGTCTTCATCTGTTCGATCGTCTTGTGCGACGACCCGCAGTAGCTCCGACGACGGGGGAAGTCCGGTGTGAATCCGGCGCTGACCCGCAGCGGTGATCCGTCCCTGCCGACGGCGAGCCCGAATGCCCGCCGCCGGAGTGTTCGTCTCCCATCCCCGTCGTGGTCCGCGGGACGGAGCCCCAGCGACGCGTGCGTCGGGACGGTGCCGCCGTCGGTGTGCCCGCTCGGCCGCCGGGTCTCCCGGGTCCGCCGTGCCATGGGCCCGGAAAGGCACTGTGATGACGCTCACCCGACCCGGACGCCGGATCGCCGCGCTGTTCGGCGGACTGGCCCTCGCCGGTACGGCCGCCCTGATCCCGTCCACCGCCGCGGCGGCACCGCCGACGACCGATACGACGCCCCCGGCAAACGTGTCCGTACTCTCCGGCAACCGCACCCAGGCCGCGGCGGGATGGTTGGCCCGGCAACTCGTCGACGGAGAACGCTTCGAGACCACCTTCGACGGAGTGACCTACCCCGACCAGGGCTTGACGATCGACGCGATCTTCGCATTCGCCGCCGCCGGGGTCGCCGACGGCAACGGGGCCAAGGCCACCACGTGGCTCGCCCGTCCGGAGATCCTGTCCGGGTACATCGGCGACGGCACCACCAACGCCTACGCCGGAGCCACCGCCAAAACCCTCCTCGCCGCCGAGGTACGCGGTGTCGACCCCACCTCGTTCGGCGGCGTGGACCTCCCGGCCCGGCTGCGCTCGTTGCAAAAGCCTTCCGGCCGCTTCACCGACACCTCGCCGTGGGGCGACTACAGCAACGCCTTCAGCCAGTCCCTCGCGCTCTTGGCGCTCGACCGCACTCCGGCCGGCGCCCCCGCCGCCGCGGTGGACTTCCTGGCAGACGCACACTGCGCCGACGGCGGATTCCCCCTCGACTACGGTCTGTCCACCTGCACCAGCGACGCCGACTCGACCGCGATGAGCGTGCAGGCGCTGGCCGCCACCGGGCGCCACCAGGAAGCGGCAGCCGGACTGAACTGGCTGGCCTCACATCAGCTTTCCGACGGCGGCTTCGGTACGGGGGGCGCCACCACCTCGAACGCCAACAGCACCGGCCTGGCCGCCCAGGCCCTGCTCTCGTCCTGGCGCGTGATACCGGGCCTGGCCGCCCGGCATTTCCTGACCGAACGTCAGGTCGGTTGCTCGGCATCCACGGCCACGCGAGGCGCGATCGCCTACGACGCCGGCGGGTACAACCCGGCCACCGCCACCAGGGCCACCGCTCAGGCGGTCCTCGGCCTGGCCGGCACCGGCTTCGCCGACCTGAGCAGTGCGGGCGCTCACCGGAACGCCCCCACACTGCACTGCCCCACCACACCCTGACCAGACGAGGCAGCGGCCACCGTCGACACGGTGGCCGCTGCCTCGACAGTGCGGGCGTCGGTCCCCGGGACCCCTCCTCCCGAGGCGGCGAGCATGTCGCGACAACAGCACCTATCCCACGGCCCTCTCACGGATTGGGGATCACGCGGCATCGACAATCCCCACGACACCCGGACAGGAAGGCGTCCAGCCCAAGGCTTCTGCACCAACGGGCACAACAAGAAAGCCCGTTCGAGCACTGGGGGTCAAGGGGTCGCAGATCCAAATCCTGTCGTCCCGACGGTGTTCAAGGGGCGCCGACCAAGGCAAAAGCCCAGGTCGGCGCCTCTTGCTGGTTCAGACCACCAGGCGGTTGGGAGAAGTGCGGCGAGGCGTCCATGGACAAGTTATGGACCAGACTCCCCCGGGACGGGCGTGAGATAGACGCCCAGGGCCTCTCCCGCGCTCGTGATCGAGCGCACATCCGGGTGCCGATATCGCTGAGTGGTAGTCAGCAAACCGTGCGCCGCGATCTTGCGCAGCACGTGCACCGGAACTCCCGCGTCGGCCATCCAAGTCAGCCCCGTGTGCCGCAATCCGTGCCGCAGCAGGTACTCGTACCCGAGCTTGGTGACGACCCCGTCCCAGTGCGTCGCGTCGCGGAGCACGGCGGTGGCGATCCGCCCGCCGCGCGGCCCGGTGAACAGGCGCGCCATCGGATCCGAGCCGACCGAATCGATCCTGCGGAGCACGAGCGGTCGGATCTCCGGGATGATCGGCACCTTCCGCCGCCGCTTGCCCTTGGTGCCCTTGTCCACGAGCCCGGCGGGCGAGGTGTGGTGGTCTGGCGGCAGAGGTTCCATATCCAGGTCTTGGTGTCGATGTCGCAGGCCCGCACGCCGGAGACCTCACCGATGCGAGCAGCGGTGCAGCCGGCGAACTGCGCCCCCACCGGCGGCACCACCCGACGCTTGGTCAAGCCGCCACCTGCGGATCCACCCGACGCCCCGCCGAGCACGCCTCCACATCGGCGGCGCTGTACACCGTCGTCCGCGCCGACAACGGCACGAACGGCGGTCCCTGCACCGGCCGCCCGGTCCGCCACCGCCGCAGGGTCGACGGATCAACGCCCAGCAGCTCGGCCACTTCCTCGGTGGAGTACCAGCCACCCTCCAACATCCCCACCCCGGCCATGTCCCGCTCCGCACTCACCGGCCCAACCCGCGTCCGATGCAGATGACGCACCATCACCACCCCTGTCAGTACATGTCGTTCCTTGTATCAGCCAGTTATCGATGCATGCTTTCGAGGCGCCCGCATCCGCACATCGCTCCGGCCAATCGCTCACGTCGTCGGCCGACGTGGACTTGTCGAGCCACATGAACTCTTGTCGCGATGCCCTACCGCATCTCCCTGCTCACGCCGCAACGCCGTGGACGCGGGCTCACGAGGCCCCTTGCAGGGTGACCCCCGTAACGGCGTTGCTACGTCGAGCCGTTCACGTTCCGGCCGTCTTCGTCGCGGAGTCGTCGTCGATGTGGGCGAGCCCGGCGGGAAGAACGGGCGGCTCCAAGCCCTGGTCGCGCACGCGCACACGCAGGTCACGCAGCGTCCGGATGTCCTCGAACGCAAGCCGCACCCCACGCTGCATCTCCAAGCCCAGCGCGGTGCACGCGTCCGCGGGCTGCTGGGCTACTCATCTTCCGCGCCTTGCGATGACGCCGCACCTCAGGCGGCGGTGCTCCTGCGGCGTGGGCCGCAGGAGCACCGGTAAACCGCCGGCTGTCAGTTGAGGGCGGCCCAGTTCTGGGTGGTGGTGCCGGCTGCGGGGTTGGTGGTGACCTTGGCGCCGACGGTGACGGAGGCGCTGTCGAGGGTGTATCCGGATGCCGGGTTGGTGATCGTCAGGGTGCCGCTGCCGTTCCGGGTGACCTGCCATTCCTGCCAGGCGTTGGAGGAATTGACGGCCCGTAGGACGGCCTGGTCGCCGGCGTTGTAGGGCGCGGTGAGCACGAGGTGGTCCGGGCAGCCGTCGATGAGCTTCGCCGTGCCGTTCGCCTCTGCCCGCAGCGTCCACTGCTGCCTGTTGCTTGCGGGGTCGTAGGTGGCGAGGGTGGCGGGGGCACTGCCGGAGGCACCGCACTGGCCTGTGCGTTCCATGGCCAGACCACCACCGTCGGTGAGGGCGTGGGTTCGGCCGTCGCCCACGATCGTGGGGCCGTAGTTGATGGCGTGGGCCGCCAGGTAGGTGAGCGCGCTGCCGGTGGTGGCGAGCGGGGGGGTTGGCGGTGGGCCGGCCGGTCGTGAAGTAGTCACCGAAGGTGGAGGGGGTGTGTGTGGTCAGCACACCGACGGTGCGGTCCAGCCGCCGTCGAGGTTGTTCCACAGGTCGAGCAGCGAGCCGTCCACGTTGCCTTGGACCTGGTCCCCGGTGTGCCGGCCGGTGGTGTAGGTGAAGTTCCGGCCGGCGCCGTTGGGCCATACGTAGCGGTAGTCGCCGAGGAGGTAGGCGGCGGCGGAGTCGGCGAAGCCCTCGGTCCAGGCGCAGCTGCCGGAGCCGGCCTTCTCGATGAAGTGCGGGTTGCAGTCGGTGATGTTCGGCCACCATCCGTCGTACAGGCGGTGCAGGAAGAAGTGGCCGGCCTCGTGCAGCACGGTGTGCTCGGAGTCGGGGTCGGTCGCGGAGAGATGGACGGTGTTGGCCAGGTCGTAGTACGGGCCGGAGTTCGAGTCGGCCGACCACGCGATGTCGAGTTCGGTGCAGGCGTTGTTGTTGGCTTCGTGAGCGGACCAGCAGTCGCTGGTGGGGTTGTTGCGTTTCGACCACAGGAGGTTGACGGTGTCGAAGGCGTGCCAGTCCCGGGCGGTCTGGGCGGACGCCTTGACGGTGCCGATCGAGGTGCCTGTGGAGACGTCGTGGAGGTTGGGCGAGTCCCAGGCGCAGGGATCACCGGCTCCGTTGCCGACCTTCCACAGCTTGCTGTTCTCGGTCTGGAACCGCACCCGGACGCTGCTCATCGAGCTGGTCGAGGTGGGGGTGTAGCAGAGGTTGTCGAAGCTGCCGTCGAGGCCCGTGTGCCGGTCTTCGGCGGTGAGCCGGTGCGGGTCGTCGGTGGACTTCTCGTTGCCCCACAGCTGGACGTTCGCGTTGCGGACAGGCTTGGTCATCGTGGGTTTGGCCGTGCCGGCTTCGGCCGAATCGCAGTCGTACTGGAAGGTGCCGCTCATGCAGATGGGGGACGCCGCCGCGGCGTCGGACGCCGTCAGCGGAACGGCGGCGGCTGCGAGCAGAGCGGCGAGCAGAGCGGTTCTGATGGCGGCGACACCGTGTGGCAGCCGAGTTCCGATGGCCAAGGGTTCCTCTCAAAGGCATGAAGCGAGGTTCTGTTGACGCCGGCTGCCACCGTGCGAGGGAGCCGAGCCGGCCCATCACGAACGCAACGAAACCCGGATGAACGGGTGACCATCCCAAGTCACCCTCCAACCACCGGGGTTACGATGCGCTGTCAGACTGTCACCGAACGTCTCGTCGGATTGCCCGTTTTGGGCAGATGTGATGATATTTCTGCCGACCGCGCGGACATAGATGCCACTTCCGCCCCCCGACGCCGCCGGACCCGACCATGTCGCGGAGAATGCCGGGGGTTTCGTCGGTCGGCGTACCGCTCTATCGCAAATGAAGCCGGTTCTCCTGGTAACGAATTCATACGTTGCCCCGGTGGAGGATGACCAGCCAGTCGAGGCGGCGTCGGAGGGCGGGCAGGGAGAGAACGCGGGCGGGGTTGGCGACGATGTGGATGTGGGCGTCGGCGGGGCGGTGGATTGTCGGGCCGGCTTGGCACACTGCCGCCATGGAACACGCGCTCTGGGACGCGCTGTCGCGTCCGAATCATGCCGGGATCCCGTATGTCGCCCTCCTCGTGGGCGACGAAGGCGAACCCGACAACACCCGGGTCCGTATCGGTGCCCCCGAGGCGGGTCCGTCCGTCACGCTCACACGGCTCAACGACTTCGTCGTCGCCGAGATCCGGGCCGGCGACGGCGTCCCGCTCACCGCGGACCAGGAACGGCTGCTGGCCGCAGCGGAGTGGCGACACGCGTCGAGTTCGGTCATGCCGGTCCGGGAACGTGTCTGGTCGCTGTCCTGGCGCTGGTACAGCGACGCCTCGGTGGTCGGCGCGCGCGGACGTGCGGTCGTCGAGGCCCTCCGCGACGTTCTCCGCCTGCCTCCGGAGGACGTGGTGGTTCGCGGCGCGGACGACGACGGCCCGACCGAGCTCTACTCCGTGAAGGACTTCGGCGATCGTCCGAGCGCCATCGGCCGGGCGCCGGAGTGCACCGAGTGGGACGATCTACAGCGTCGCCTCGACTGGGTACTGACCACGCTCGCCGTCGACTCGGCGGTCGTCATGGCCGGTCCGGGCCGCGAGGTCGTGCAGTTCATGACCGGCCCGCACGGGGGTTCCCTCTACACCAGCGTCATGGACCCCGAACTCGACGCCGCCAAGCTGCCCGACGCGTCGAACCCGGGCTCCGAACGAGCCCGGCGCATGTTCGCGAGTGGCTGGCGGCCGCAGGAGTGCGCGCCCGGAATCGCGGAGTGGACCCTCGGCGTACCGATCGTGCACTGGGGCGCCGGCACCGTCCCCGCCCAAGCCGTCGCCGCCGCACGCGCCCTGGGCATCCCCTCCCCGACCGCCCTGACCGTCCACGCGTTCCGCAACGGCCCTCACACCGACCCCGCGTACGTACCCACCGAACTCGGCCTACGCCAAGACGCGTCGTAACAGGGCACCCGCGACGCCACGCCGTGACCGGCAACGCGTATACCGCTCGACGCGACCGCCGGCCGGTCCCCGTGGGACGGGCACCGTATCCGGGCAACCTGGTGCAGTGGGGTCGGCGGCCCGGCGATCATCGTGCCGCGGGCGCGGCGGACGGGCCGTCCGTGTCCGCGGAGGAGCCGTCCGGAGCGGTTGCCCGTACGAAGGCGGCAATGTCCGGGACGGCCGGGGTACAGCCGTCGGAGGTGTCCACCGTGAGGGTGGGAATGTCGAGCGCGATCGGTACGAAGGACTCCAGGGAGTGCTCTCCGGCCGCGATCGCGTCGAGCAGGTCTCGGTCGCCGTGCGCGGCTCGGTGCGCGTTCTCCTCGACGCGCCGGACGATGCGTTCGTGCGCGATCGCGGCAGGCGTGACGCAGCGGATGACGCGGATGTGGGCGAGGTTCGCGAGCGGCTCCAGGTTCGGGCGCCACAGTCGGTCCTGGAAGGCGGCCTCGGCCACGGTCGTCACTCCGGCTTGGAGGAGCACCTTCAGTACGCCGAAGAACACGTCCAGCGTCGGGCGGTTGAGCGGGTCGTCACCGCCGCTCCGGTAGCCGGGGGTGGACATGACCAGGCCCTGCTTGATCTCGTCCCGGATGATCGCGGGGCACCCGAGTTCCCCGGCGAGGGCGTGGGCCAAGGTGGTCTTGCCGGTGCCTGGGCCGCCGCTCACGACGGCCAGCCTCGGTGAGGTCATCGCGGTCCTTTCCTCGGAGGTCGTAGTGGTCATCGGGGGTAGTGATGGCGCGCCGGCAGGGGCGCGCCCCCGATCGGCGTTCACCGGATCCCGGCCGATCGGGCGCGATGTCCCCTGCTCGGTGGGGCCGTTGCGCCTCGCTGCGTACGGAGCGGCTCTTCCGTGCGGCACGCCACGAACGCGGTCAGGCGCCGGCTTCCCTCCGGGCGACGGCGAAGACGCGGCGGAATGTGAAGACCGTGCCGTACGGTCGGACAGGGTATGCCTCGCCGAGGCGGGCGCGGTAGGAGGCGAGGAACTCGCCGACCGCTTCGGGGTCGTCCGCCAGCGCGTTCAGCACCGGACGCATGCCCGTTCCGTTGATCCAGCCCTGGAACGGATCCCCGCCTTGCAGAACGTGGGCGTAGCTGGTCTCCCAAGCGTTGACGGTGAATCCCAGAGCGGCGAGGTGGTCCACGTACTCGGCGGGGTCGTAGACCTCGAACATGTGCCGCGCCACCGCGCCGAGGCGGTCGCGCCAGCGCCGGCTCGTGCACAGTTCGCGGAACACGGCGTGGCTGGGTGAGCCGGCGTTGTCCGGGACTTGAAAGGCGAACACACCCCCCGGAGAAAGTGTCCGTGTCCAGCCGGCGAAGTGCTCGGGTTGGTTCGGTACCCATTGGATCGCGGCGTTCGAGATGACCAGGTCGAAGCGCTCGGCCGGGGACCAGGTGCCGATGTCGGCATGGACGAAGTCGATGTGTCCGCCACCCGCGGTCTCCCCGGCGTGTGCCGCCGCCTCGTCCAGCCCTTCGACGGAGTTGTCGAGTCCGGTGATGTGCGCGTCGGGCCAACGCTCTGCCAGCACGGCCGTCAGTCCGCCGCTTCCGCAGCCGAGGTCGACGATGCGCGCGGGGCTGGTGGGCAACTCCGGGACGTGGGCGAGCAGGTCGTGGAACGGGCGGGTTCGTGGGCCGGACCGACGCAGGTGCTGCTGCGGGTCCCAGGTGGTGGTGGCGTGCATGGTGCCTCCGGATCGGGGCCGGGCCCCGTGAACTCCACTCGGGTCGCGGCGAGTTCGGCGACCCGCCGGTCTCTGCGGCGAGGAGTACGGGACCAGATGGTCGTGTGGCCGGGACCAAGTGGTCGTGCGGCCGGGTCCAAAGCATGACGACTCGGACGAGGCCGGCAGAGCCGACCCACGCCGACCCAACCCGAGCCGAGCCGGCCCATCAAACCTCGTCGGTTTGTGCTGACTTGAGGGCATTCAACGCAGAATCGTACACCTACAGTGAGCATGATATCGCTCATTCATGATTATCCCGATTCACTCCACACGTTCCGCTACTGTGTAGTTGCTCGGCGTGGTGGCGCGGCCGGACGCGACGCGTCCGCGCCCGGTCCTCAGCCCCTTCGGCACCTCGCGAAGGAGGCGGCGTCTCGGCCGTGCAGCCCTCATGCCCGAACCACGAGTGCAACCCCTGCCGGCGGCACGGTCCCACGACGGATCGGCCGTCGTACCCGACGTACCCGAGGAGCCAAATGACCACCAGTACAAAGCCGTTCGACGGGCCGTCGGTCGGGCGGTATCGCAGCGACACCGTCGTGTTCCCCGCACACGGATACGACGAACGTGTCGACACGGACCTTCGTGTGCTGGTCGACTGGCTACAGGACGACGTCGGCCGGCCCCATCCGGACCTCAAACGCCCGGGCCCGCTGTGCCCGTTCGTGCCGGCCGCTCTGAACGCCGGCACCCTCCGCTTCGAGTTCCGCTACCAAGTCACCGGGGATGATCCGGGCGAACTTCGCGGCGTGCTCGCGGATCGGCTGCGACGCTTTCCTCCGCCTGCCGCCGGCGCGCAAAAAACGTCGCTCGAATGTCTCGTCGTGGCCCTGCCCGACCTCGCCCAGGAGAACTGGACCGCGCTGGACAAGGCGCACGCCGACCTCAAGGACCTGGCCGTGGATCACGGTCTGATGATCGGCCAGTTCCATCCGGACTGCGACGAACGCTCGGTGCGCAACCACGTGTTGCGTGCGTCCCGGTCCCCCGTCCCGTTGCTCGCCGCACGGCACATGGCGTCCCACGACATCCTCTTTCTGCACGACTGCCCGCGCTGGTTCGACGCCTACCACAAGCAGTTCTCGGCGCAGTTCGTGGACGGACGAGTCAATGACCCTTTGATGCTCGGCCTCTTCGCGGCCGCCAAGCGCCGGTACCGGCAACGGGAGGCGCCCTGATGCGCGCCGACGATGCCGAGAGCGCGGTGGCCGTGCGGGCTCTGCTGTACGGCCACCTGGTCTCGCGGGCCCTGTGCAGTGTCACCGGGCTGGGCCTTCCCGACCTGATGACGTCCGGTCCGCGGCCGGTCGCCGAACTCGCGGAACTCACCGGTGCCCATGAGCCGAGCCTGCGGCAGGTGATGATCGCGCTGACCGCCTTCGACGTTTTCGAGGAACTCCCCGACGGCCGCTTCGGACTCGCCCGCCTCGGTGCGGCCCTGAGTACCGACGCGCCCGGAAGCGCCCGGGCGAGCGCGCTGATGGCGGACCAGGTGACCGGCCGCGCCTGGCACGGAATCCCGCACACCGTACGCACCGGAATCCCCGCCTTCGAGAGCCGGTTCGGGGCCGAGTTCTTCGACTACCTGGAGAAGCGGCCCGGTCTGCGGGAATTGTTCGACCGTTCCCAAAGTGCCGACCTCGATCTGGAGATCGACGCCATCGAGCGCGCCCACGACTTCTCCGAGACGGGAATCCTGGTCGACGTCGGGGGCGGGAACGGCGAGCTGATGGCCCGTCTGCTGAGCGTCCATCCGCAACTCCGCGGCGTGCTCGTCGACCGCCCGGCCGCCGTCACCGAGGCCCGGACGCGGCTGGACCGGGCGGGGTTGGCCGAACGCACCGACGTCCGGGCAGGCGACTTCTTCGCCGCCGTCCCCTCGGGCGGCGATGTGTACCTGCTGCGGGAAATCCTGCACGACTGGGACGACGATCAGTGCGTCACCCTGCTGCGCGCCTGTCGTCGGGCCATGTCCTCGCACAGCCGCCTCGTCCTGATCGAACTCGCCAGGGACGGCGGCGCCGCGGACGCGGACGCGAAGATGGCCGCGCTCATGTCGCTGTACATGTTGTCCGTCCTCCCGGGAAGGGAACGCACCACGGACGAGTTCGAGGCGCTCCTCTCGGCTGCCGAACTGCGCCTCGACGCCGTCCACCACCTGACCGGTCAAAAAGTCCTCATCGAGGCGTCCCCGGCACGCTCCACCACCGTCGGCCCGTCGGTCGACCGGAAGCTGATGATCCCGAAGGACGTTGCGGAGCAGCCGTCATGCACGCGTTGACCCGGATGCGGTCCACGGCAGCGGACACGACGGCGGCGGCGCTCGGGAGCAGTCGCATCGCGGTCGTCGGCGCGGGGATCGCCGGCCTGGTGGCGGCCTACGAACTGGAGGCGCTGGGACACCCCGTGACGGTTCTGGAAGGCAGCGAGCGCATCGGCGGTCGGATCTACACGCACAGGTTCGGTACCGAGGCGGACGCTCCGCACGTCGAACTCGGCGCCATGCGCATCCCGTCCACCCACGAACTGACCATGCGCTATGTGGACAAGCTCGGTTTACGGTCCGCGCTGCGCCCGTTTTGCACCATGTTGAGCGACGAGAACAATTACCTGATCACCGGGCGTGGGTTCGTGCAGGTGAAGCATGCTTCGGGTGCCCTCCTGGCGGATCTGCGCCGCGACGTACCCACGATGTCCTGCAAGCCGGCCGCCATGCTGTTCGGGGCCTGGCTGGCGGCAGTCATCCGGGCGATCGGTCCGGCCAGGCTGCGCGACAACCTGGCGTCCGAACTGACCACGCTCCTCGGCCTCGCCGACCGCCTGGACCTGTCGCCCCATATCCACGGCGCGCAAGCCGACCGGATCGACCTCGGGGCCGTCTTTCGGGCACACCCCGAGTTGCGCACGGGATGCAGCCCATGGCTGCACGGATTCCTCGACGACCTCCTGCTGGAGACCGGCCCCGGACTGATGTACTTGGCCGGCGGCATGAGCCGACTCACCGACCGGCTCGTCGACCGCATCCGTGGGCCCGTCCTGCTGGGACGCGAAGTGGTCGCTCTGCACGCGCGCGACGACCACGTCCGTCTCGGGCTGCGGCACGGTCGGCTCGACCTGATGCACCGGTATCCGGCGGCGCTGTGCACACTGCCGTTCTCCGTGTTGCGCGACCTGCCTGTGTCCGGCCTGGACCGCGACAAGCGGAACGTGATCGAGAGCGTCACCTACGAGTCGGCGACGAAGATCGCGCTGCACTGCCGAGAGGCGTTCTGGGAACGGAGCGGAATCCGCGGCGGAGCGTCGGCGACCGGCGGACGCACCCGGCAGACGTACTACCCACCCCGGGAAGGCGATCCGGCCAAGGGAGCGGCCCTGCTGGCCTCGTACGCGATCGCCGAGGACGGCAACCTTCTCGGCCACTTCCCTCCGCAGGCGCGGCACGCCGCCGTCATCGACGAACTTTCCCTTCTGCACCCGGAATTGAAGGACTCCGACGCCGTGCTCGGCGCGGCCGGCATTGCCTGGGGCACCCACCGGTGGAGCAAGGGGTGCACCTCGCATCACTGGGGTTGGGGCGATGACGCCGACCGCCGCGCCCGGGAGATGCGGCGGGCCGCGCGTCCCCAGGGGCGGCTGTTCTTCGCGGGAGAGCACTGCTCGTCCACTCCGGCCTGGATCAACGGTGCCATCGAGTCCGCACTCGGCGCGGTGGCCGCCATCGACGCAGCGCTGCGGGAGTCCCGCTGAGCATCTTCGACGTACCTCGCCTGCACTTCGCCGGCACCGCGGTCACCCGCCTTCCCACCGGGCCGCGCAGCGGGCTGTACGACCTCGCCCGCAACCGCGCCGTAACCTCCCAAGGGGTGCCGTTCCCGCTGGATCGTCCGCCCCGGGAGTACCACGACCACCTCGACGGACTCGGCCGGCGCTACGAACCGGACGGCCGGATCACCGCGGACGGGCGGTTCGGCACGGTCAAGGGGTGGAACTTCGGCGCCAACGGCCACTTTTGGGTGGACGCCCGGGTCAGCGGCTGGGAACGCGCGCCGGGTGACGTGGACACCTCCGACCCGGTGGTCGGCCGACACGTCGACATGTGGGGCCATTACAACGACTACCTGGCGACCACGTTCAACCGCGCCCGCGTCTTCGACGTCGATCCGGCGTCCAACTGGACCACGACGGTGATGGTCGGCCGGTTCGGCTTCGGCCGACAGGACCGCTCGCACGAGGTCGGCTACATGGCCATGGGCGCGGTGACCGGCTTCCAACCCCCGCGCTGGCAGAACTCGCACCACATCCTCGACGTCGGCGACCACCCGCTGGCCGACCGGTTCCGCCGCTCGGTGGTCCACCAGTTCGCCGTCGACGGCGCCCTCGGCCTGGACTGGTTTCCGGAGGCGGAGGGCTCCGAGGCCGCACGGCTGCTCCGGACGCGCGTCACGGACGAGGGCGCGGCGGGTCTCGTCGTACGGTTCGCGCTCACCAACATGGCCACCCCGACGGTCCACGACGCACCGGACGTGTGGCAGGTGCGCGGCACCATCGCGCCGTGGCATCGCGAGGAGGAACGGACTTGCCCGGCCGGGCGGTTCCTCAGCGCTCGCCGTCCGCGCCGGAGCGGCGCACCGCCCCTGCTCCACAACGCCGCGGTGCGAGTGACCGCGGAATACACCACCTTCGACCTCGTCACGGCCATTCCCGTCACCGCCCGGAGTACCCGCCCGGGGCCCGGACCCCTCCACGAACTCGGTCCGCGCCTCGATGTCGGGGACCTGCAACTGCGCACGCGCGACTCGGGGCGACTGGTGGCCACCGTGCCGCGAGACGCCTATCTCGCGCACGCCGACCGCACCGGCGGCCTCGTCACGGTTCCCACGCACCACGATCCGAGCGCCTGCCCGGCGGGGGACGCCGGTCCCGACGAGCCGCTGGTCCTGGTGGGCGCGCCGCCTGGACACGAGCCCGGGGTGCTGCTGACCGAGGAGGAGACCGTGGTGCGGATCGACGATTCCGCCCTGTTCGTGGAACCGCCGGATCGAAGTTCCCGCGACGACGGTGCCGCCGAGGTCGACGTCCGCACCTACCACCTCGGGCGCCCGGCGCCGGCGAGAGTACACGTGACACAGTTCTTCAACCCACGCGCCCTGCCCGGCGATCCCTGGGCCGGCAACGGCGAACGCCGGTGCGGCGACGTGCGGATCGTGGACGTGCGTCCCGGCGGGACCCGGGCCGACGACGACACGTGGGACGAGTCCTGCACGCTGGAGACCGATGCCGAAGGGCGCGGACGGCTCGCCCTGCGGTGGGCGTCGGCGGGCAGCACCCGGCTGCTCGTGCTGCCGACCGGGGACGCGCCGCCCTGCGAACCCGCCGAGGCCGGGTCCGCCGCCCGCGCGTACGACAACGACGATCGCCTGGGGTATTGGCCGGCCGTGTGCGCCGTGGACGTTCGTGTGCTCCCCGACACCCGGCACCTCGACGACATCCCTCGGGACCGGGTCACGCCCCAGGTGCTCTACCGGGAGGTGTTCGCACCCTACGAACACCTGTACTCGTTCATGGGCGACGAGGTCTTCAGCCTGTCCGACGCATGCCGAGTGGCCTCGCACGCACGGCTCATCTGGCTGATGTGCGACCCCCGCCACAGGGACAAGACGTTCTACATGCCGCCCACCCGCGACATGACCGGACCGCAGGCGCGGCTCCTGCTGGCCCACCTGCGGCAGGAGGAGGCGAGCCGGCGGCCACCGCCTCGACTGGTTCCCCGCCGGGCTCGCAGCGGGGCCATCACCACGCGAGCCGGACTCCACGAGGCGCTCCGAGAGGCCGCGGCGGTCGAACTCGCCGTCATGATGCAGTACTTGTACGCCGCCTGGTCCATCCCCTTGCACGGCGCGGGTCGGGAGCTGGTGCGGCGCGGGGAATGGACCGAGGAGCAACTCCGCCTCGCGTGCGGGAAGGGCGCGGAGACCCTCGACAACGGCGTGCGAGGCGGTTTGATGAACGTCGCCCGGGAGGAAATGATGCACTTCCTGGTGATCAACAACATCATCACCGCCATGGGCATGGCCTTCCACTTGCCGCGGATCGACTTCGGGACGGTCAACAGCCGGCTGCGCCTACCCCTGGACCTGTGCCTGGAAGGGTTCGGACTGGGCAGCGTGCAGCGGTTCATCGCCCTCGAACGGCCGCACGGCTCCGGCCGGGACCTCGCGGAGGACCGACTGCCGCATCGCAACGAAGGACCGTCCTACTCCTACGAGTCGCTCAGCGATCTGTACGAGGCGATCCGCGAGGGCATCAAGACCGTGCCGGACCTCTTCCTCGTCGAACGGGGACGCGGCGGCGGGGAACACCACCTGTTCATGCGCGCTTCGGTCAACGCGGCCCACCCCGACTACCAGTTGGAGGTGGACGATGTCGCGAGCGCGCTGTTCGCCCTCGACTTCGTCACCGAACACGGCGAGGGCAACGTCCTCGACGGCGTCCGGCACGACGAGGAGTCACACTTCGCGACCTTCACCCGGATCTCGGACCTGCTCATGGCAGAGCACCAAAAACACGGCCACCCGCACGACGACGGCCGACCACGACCCCCATGGAGCCCCGCCTACCCGGTGCTCCGCAACCCCTCGCTGCACGCCGGGAACCCGGCATGCCGGCAGGTGACCGCCCCGGAGGCGCGCGCCGCACTGGTGGTGTTCAACCGCTGCTACTTCCTGATGAACCAGCTCATGGTTCAGCACTTCAGCGGTACACCGGACGCCGGCCTGCGCCGCTCGCCGCTCATGAACGCGGCGATCGACGTCATGGCGGGAATGATGAGGCCACTCGCCGAGCACTTGGTGACGCTTCCATCCGGCCGACCGGGGCATACCGCGGGCCCTTCCTTCGAACTGGAGGCGGAGCCGGAGTTCATCGCCAGACCGGATGTGGCGCTGCGGTCGATCAGCCGTACATTCGCCCATCTCGCCGACGCGGCGGCCCGGTTGCCCGGCCTTCCCGCACGGGTTCCGGAACTCATGTGCTCCTACGCCGACTACTTCCATGCGCCCGACCCGGCCGACCGGTGAGATCCACCCCTCGGTGCCGGCCGGGTCGACAAGCGCAGGAGGCTCAGCGGCGAACCGCGTGTAGGTACCAGGCCGGCCCGCTGACCCTGCCCTTGTTGTCGACGGGTGCCAGATCCCTGTCGATCGTCGCGCCCAACTGCCTGAACTCGTCGATCTGTTGATCGGTGAGGGAGTCCCGGACAAGGCTCGTGGACAGGGTCGTGGCACGGATCTCCCGGATGTCCCACAAGACGCCGACGGTGGTGCGCAAATTGGATTCGCTCACTCCCATGGGATGCCGGGCGGCGGGGGACGATCCCTCTGCCCAGCACACCAGATGCAGGTGTGCCTCCGGCTCGGTGACCCGGTGCAGCTCCGCGACGTACCGGTGTCTGTCGTCGTCGCCGAGGCAGTGGTACAGCGCGCTGTCCAGCACGGTGGCGAAGCGCCGCCCGTCCAGTCCGGTGAGACTGGTGGCGTCGGCTTGTACGAAGTCGACCCGGACCCCGGCGGCGGCGGCGCGTTTGCGGGCACTGTCGAGTGCGGTGGGCGAACAGTCGATCCCCGTCACCCGGAGGCCGCGACCCGCAAGCATGATCGCGTTGTCCCCCAGCCCGCAGCCGGCATCCAGAACCTCGTCCCGGAACTCGGCCTCCCGAACCAACTCGACGACTGCCGGCTGTGGTTCGCCCAGGTCCCATGGGATGACGGGGAAGGCCACCTCCCCATCCGGCGCGAGCGGCCCACCCCGGTAGACGGCGTCGAAATCGATCGTTTCCTTGTCAAGGACTGGAGTCGGCTCTTCTGGCACCGCGATCCCCTCTCGTTTTTTACTACTCACCGGCCGCGCAGCATTCCCGATCCGATGCGATGCGATCCGGGGCTGCTCGGTTCAGGACGAGCCGAACCGCAGCAGGACGATCGGCGGGCGCATCCGACGCACCAGCGGCAACCGGCCCGCGCGCGGCACGACATGCCGAAACACGAAACCGCGCCCGGGTGGCATCGGCAGGTCACGAACCTCGCTGATACCGGGGTGCGCCGTGCGCAACTTCTCGTGCTCGCCCGAGTCCATCGCCCAGTACATGGGCGGCTTCAAGCGGCTGCCCGGAGCGCGCTGTCCGGACCTGGCGCGATCCCGGACCCAACGAGGCACGGCATCGAAGACCATGCTTCCTCCAGGAAAGCGCGCCGCACAGGCCGCCAGCAACTCCCGTACCTCGGCGGGCCGCAGGTACATCAGCAACGCCTGCGCGGTGATCAACACCTCGGAGGATCCTGCTGCTTCGTCCAGCCAACGAGGGTCCCGGACGTCGCAGACCACGGTTCGCTGCCGCTCGGCGGACGGCAGGAACGTGTCGCGCAGGGCCGTCGGCTCCGCGAGGTCGACAGTGATCCAGCGCATGTGGCCGTTGTCCACCCGCCAGAACTGCGTTTCCAAACCCTCGCCGAGCGCGACCACAGTGCCGTTCGGATGCCGGTCCAGGAACTCCCGCACGGCCGCGTCGTAGCAACGAGCGCGCAGCGCCACGGTCTGTGCAAGCCAGGGCGAGACCACCCCGAACCGCTCCTGCCAGGGATAGTCGATGGAGCGCACCAGCTCGACCGCGAGCGGATCCGCCAGGACGGCGTCCGCGCGCTGGGCCTCGGTGGCACGGTGATAGAGGGCCCACAGGGCGGTCTCCGGAATCTCCGTCAGCTGTGCGGTGAAGCTATCCGTCATGCCGATTCCACCCTCGTCTGCGTCACAGCCCGTACGGCAACTGTCACACACAGTACCAAGGTGGTGATCCCTCGTGACACACGATCGCGGCCCGGCGCTCCGCGGGGGCACCTCACCGAAGTCGGCGTACGGGTGCCGGGGTTGTCGCCGGGGGCGGGCCCGGGTGGTGGCCCGGGCCCGCTTGGTGGCGGTGATCAGGGTTTGGCCGGGGACGCGCCGCTGGACGGCGCGTCGGTCTTGCCGCCCTGGTTCAGCATGCCGCCGAGGGCCCTCAGGTTGCCGCCGCCTCCAGTGCCGGCTGCGGGCCGCGGTCGCCAACTGCTGCGTCCGCGCGCTGATCCGCTGCGTGGCGTCCGCCGCGACCGACTTCAGGCCGGTGGACCGCGAAACCGCGGTCGCGAAACCGGTGTTCGACGACTCGCTCCAGGAACCGCCGCGACCCTGGTGCTCTCGCCGGGCGCAAGCGCGAGGCTGTGCAGCAGCCGGCCGAGCGTGACGCCCTGGGCCGACCAGCTCTGCTCCGTCGTGACGATCATGTCCTCGGCCGGACGGTCGTAGAACGGCAGGTTCTCCTCGCCGAGGTCGATCGCGCCGGTCAACTTCCGTGCCGGTTTGGCGCCGGGGATGTCGGTGAGCACCACCGAGCGGTAACGCACGATCTCCGAGGGGTAGTTGCCGGTGGTCGGAAGCAGGTCCGCGGGCGTCGGACCGTCGAGCATCGCCTTGTCCACTTGGACCCCCGGCGACGTACTTGCCGGGGTCGGCGTCGCCGGAAGGCAGGTGACGTACGACCCGGCGCCACCCAGGACGAACAGGCTCCCCGAGCGAGCGCACATCACAACGCCTTTTCGTCCGAATCGAAGACCGTCCCGACCCCGCCTCCCACTTGGCCGGGGTCGGCGCTACCCGCCTTCGGAAGCTCCGAATCCCTCACGGAAACCATCAGTACGTCGTCCGGCAGCGCAGTGATCACATCGCGGCCGAGAGCGGACCGGACTATCGGCGCAGGCCGCCTTCGTTCTGGCGAAGGGATATCGCCGAGGTGACCTCGTCGACGGCGGCGTGGTGCTCGCTGGATCCGGTGCGCGCGGCCAAGCGGGCTCAGGCCGTGGGGGCGGCTCTGTCGGTCCTGCTTGGAGGTGGCTTTGGGGCGTTTCACGCCGAGGGGCGAGAGGAGGGATGGACGGAGGCCCGGGTGACCTTGGGCGCTCTGGCGTGGAGCAGATTGCCTGTTCTTGGGGCGGCGCAAAATCTATCGTGTCTGGAGTAGACATCACGTGGTGGCGTGGCTATGGTTTCTCTCGTAGACCAGAGAGACCGAAGGGCCCGGAGGGAACGAACTGCCGGGCAGGAGTACAGGTTTTCGCAGTGTGCAGGACGGTTCGGCGGTGGAGTTCGGAAGCCACGGTTTGTGAATGACAGGGCGACGGGACTGACGGCCGGATCGGGCGGCTCGCAGCATCAGGGGCCGCCGCAGGCAGTGCAGTGGTCAACGCAGTGGCAGTACCGGCAAGTGCAAGTCGCAGCATCCGGCAGTGGAGTAGTTGAGCAGTGCCTCGGTGAAGGCGTCGGCTGCGGGCGCGCGCACCGGGAGGTTCGGCAGTGGGGTTCCAAGCCAAGGCAGGACGCAGGACGGGCGACGGGGCCGGCTGTCGAAGAGTGGCGCTGCGAGAGGCCACCGAAGGATCCCATCACCGGTAGTACGCAGTAGAGCAGGTCAAGCAGTCGATATTCGAGGGAAGAACGGAGGGGCCGAGCACCATCGGGATCGCCCGGGCGGAAGTCTTGGGCCCGGGTACCGCAGGACATCGATAGTGAGGTGGTCTCCGGTCGAGCAACCGCGATCCCCGCGCCCCCGACGGCAGTTCGGTCGGGCCCGCGGAAACATGAAGCCGGCGCAGTATCACGGCCGGCAGGTGGTGTAGCAGTTCCTTCGGGGCCCTGGTGCCGTACGGCACCGGGGCCCCTCTATGCGTTCCCGAAGCGAAAAGACGAGCAACCTGTGGGGTGTGGCACCCCCGGGCGCTCTCCTCTCTGGGTGTTGGGGCCGCGTTCCTCCCTGCGCAGTCGACTCCCGGGGCCGGACGACGGCCCCGACGGTCCCTGGCCTCGCCGCCGTTGCCACGCGCAACCTGCGGGACCTCCCGGACGGGCGCGCGGGCGCCCGGCCCGCGACCACGTCGCCGATCCGCGGCGCCTCGCGGTCCGGATCACGCGCTCCCCCGCCCCTGGGTATTCGCGCGCGGGCGTACCGCCATCGGACGTCGGGCGACGACGGCCCCGCCGCCCCGAACGCCGACGTCACGCGCCCGCCCCCGGGCGGCCGACCCGAGGCGGCAGGCGTTCACGTCGAGCGCATCGGCCGAAGCAGTCGGCGGCCTGCCCGGCGCGAAGGGAACGACGAGTCGCCCGCCGACGGGAATACCGGACGGGCAGGAGAGCAACCGTGAGCGAGGGTTTCCGTGAGCGAGGGGTTTCCACATCCGAGGGTGCCGGAAAATCTGTCGTGCATGGAGTAGACATCAGAGGACTCGATGGCTATGTTTTCTGTCGTAACCAAGCGAATCAGTGAGGCGCGACGGAGACGAACCGGCGCGCGTTGTTGAGGGTTCGACAGCAGAGTCCCGGGGCCGTTCGTTGTTCGGCAGGGGTTCCGGAGACTGGTTGTCGGGCCGAGGAGAAACCGAAGGCGGCCCACGGGGTCGCCGCGCAGGACAGGCAGTACCCAGCAGTACCCGGCAACACGCGGCAATACGTTGCACAACGCAGGACAGGAGAGGAAGGAGCGAACGCCATCCGGATCGCCCGCTCGGCACGGTGAGACTTCGGCCGAGTGGGATCCGTGGAGACGCCGATACGAAAGGTCGTCCGCGGTCACGCAATTGCGATCCCCGCACCCCCACCTGTTGGGAAGCGTGCGGAACGGATAGGCCGGCACCTCGGTGTCGGTGGATGGTGTGGATTTCTTTCGGGGCCCTGGTGCCGTACGGCACCAGGGCCCCTCGACGCGTTTCCCGAACAGCTCCCACGGACGTGAACTCCAGAGAGGCGCCGATGGCACCCGAATCCGGCTCGACCCCGACCAGCACCGACAGGCTCGACGACGACGACTACCCCGCCTACACCATGGGCCGCGCGGCCGAACTGATCGGCGCCTCGCAGGGCTTCCTGCGCGCGATCGGCGACTACGGTCTGATCACCCCCCTGCGCTCCGAGGGCGGCCACCGCCGCTACTCCCGCTACCAACTGCGCATCGCCCAACGCGCCCGCGAACTCGTCGACCGGGGCACCGCCATCGACGCCGCCTGCCGCATCGTCATCCTCGAGGACCAACTCGAGGAGGCCCTGCGCCTGAACGCCGAACTTCGCGACGCCAACGAGACCCGACCGCCCGAGAGCCCCTGACCCCCTGAGGACGCCCGGCGCGGATCGACGCCGCCACCGAAACCGCCGGGCTCGATTCCCCCCGAGGACTCACCGGAGTCCTCGTTGCGAGCGGCAACCCCCCACCCGGATCGCGGCGGAGCCCGCGACCGGGACCCTACCGAGGCCGAGGGCCCATTCGACGACAGGAGGCAGGCGATGAAACGAGACCCGGGGGACATGGCCGCCCTGGCGAAGCGGCTGGCCACGGCGGCGGAGCAGCTTCTCCTGGCCGTCAAGGGCATGGACGACCTCGGCTGGTCGACCGACTCGTACAGCAGATCGCACCTGCGCGACATCGCGGACTGCCTGGCCGGCACCGCCACGCGCATCACCGCCCTTCACGGCGCTCCCGGAACCCGCGACGACGCGACCGGACACACACGCTGACGGACCCGACGACACCCGCGCGGCAGGCCGCGTACCCGAGGCAGACATCGGTCGATCCCAAGACGGCGGGGCCCTCGAGACATGGGGCCGCTTCCGCACGAGGTGGGCAGTCGCGGTGGAGGGTGCGCCCGGGGTTACGGCTCCGGTTCGAGGCAGAGGCCGACTTGGTGTCCGCCCGCGCGCACCTGCACACCCGTGTTCTCGGGATCGCCGAGGAGCGTGGGTGGCGCCGTGGTGCCCGAGGTCACCAGGGCGTAGGCGCGGGCCAGTGCCACCAACGCACCGGATGCCTGACCGGCGTGTCGCTCGGTGACGGCCCGGGCTGTTGCGGCGATGGCCTGGAGGAGCTGCTCGCGGGCCTCGGCCGCCGCCGGAAGCTCGCGCAGAGGGATCACGGCGGGAATCCCCGGGGCCACGTCCGCGCCGAGTTCCTCGTCCGGCGTCGACCGCTGTTCGGTGGTCACATGATTCCTCTCGGCCGGCCGCTGCACGTGACGTCAGGCTGCTGCGCCGGCCGACCCGACGTCAGGACAACGAGGCCAACGCCACCGACACCGACGCAGGCAGTGTCGGTGCCCAACCGGACGGCGATGATCCGGCCCGGCTCGTCGGAGGGCAACGCCTCGTCACGGCGTTTCCGGGTCGGGTGTGCCGGTGTGTTCGCCCGGGTGGGTGTCGGTTCGAGGGTGGTGGTCGGTATCGAGGCCGGCGGTGATGGCCAGGATGGACGTCGGCCCGGCCATGTCGACGACGTGCCAGGCGCCGGCCGGGTTGATGGTGGCCTCACCCGGCCGCAGCTGCACGCGCTCGCGTACCCCGTCCGTGTCGCGGTGGACCGTCACCGCCCCGCTCAGGCAGACGACCAGTTCGTCGCCGGCGGGGTGGCGCTCCCAGTGGTCGCCGGGGCCGTCGCCGTCGAAGATCATCACCATCCGGCCTTCGGCGCCGTCCGCCGCGACCGCGGCGCCGTATGCCTGGAGCACCTCGGGGCTCCAGGCGAAGCCCTCGATGGGCTTGGCGCGCGATCCCAGCCCGAGGTGCACGGGGGTGGTCCGCAGGTCGACGGCGTCGTGTTCGTCGTTGAGGAGTCTCATGCCGACGATCGTGCCGCGTCGGCGACCGGGTGGTCTTGAACGAAAGGGAACAGCAGCGCGGGCGGGTGGTGGTTATCCGGTCGCGAGGAGGACTTCCCCGCGACGCCAGGCCGTCGGCGATCGGCCCGTGAACTCGTTCCAGTCCCGGACGAGATGGGCCTGGTCCGCGTAGCCGGACGCGGTCGCCACGTCGGCCCACGGGAGCGGGGATCGCGCCGTCGCCAGTGCGTGCGCGTGCTCGAAGCGCAGGACTCGGGCGAAGGTCTTGGGCGACAGCCCCAGTTCGTCGCGAAACCGGTCGGTGAGGTGGCGACGGCTCCAGCCGAGTTCCGCGGCGACCACCCCGACCTGGACCCGGCCCCGGGTGCCGACGAGCCGGCGCCATGCCTCGGCCACCTCGGGGCGCGCCCGGTGCGCCCGGTCGCCGCCGGCGCCGGCGCCGCGTTCGACGGCTCGAAGGAGCAGTTCGTCCAGCGCGGTGAACCGCGCCGCCCATGTCGTCGCCGTTCGGAGTCGCTCGACCAATTCGATGCCAAGCGATCCGAGGAGTTCGTCGAGGGGGACGAGGTGGTGGGCGAGCCCGGCGGCGGGCATGCCGTAGACGGCCCGGGCGCCGAGCGGTGTCAGCGCGATCTGTACACCCTGCTGCCGTCCGTCGTGATGGATCGCGACGGATCGGCTGCGCAGACCGCAGGCCACGCTGTCGTATCGGGTGATCGGCGACCCGTCGTCGACGCCCGTCGCCACTTCCAAGGGGTCCGACAGGCTGATCACCGTGGTGAGCACGCGTCCCGGCGGGCCGCAGTGCACTCCCTCCGGGAACCCGCGGAGGTCGAAACCGACATACGAGTCGACGTACGGCCGCAGAGCGGCCGTCGGTCGTGCACCGGTCCCGGCGGTCGTACGATCCTCCACGCTCGTCAGTCTACGAGCCCGCGGACTCGGCATGATCACCACGCGGCCGGGCGGCACACGTGGGCCGAATCGAGCCCTGAGCCGCATCGCGCCGCCGGCCATGCCGCTTGCTGACCGGTAGTACCTGAGCGACCGGGTCCCGCCCGGTCAGTCCCTGCGCAGTACCGCGCGGCCGACGCGGCGCAGCCGGGCGGCGCGGTGGCGTCGGCCGTGCTCGGCCCGGTCCAGGGACAGCGTGGCGCGCCGCCCGCGCAGGGTGAGCGTCATCAGGTGGTTGCCGAACCACGGTCCGCCCAGCTTCGTCCACTCGACCGGCAGCGGCGTCAACCGCGCGTGGGCGGCCAGGGCGCGCCCGATGCGGGTCGCCGTACGTCCCCACCCGAACCGGAAGCCGATCCGGATCGCCGGCGGGACCGAGTTGTGCACGGGCGAGCAGGTCAGCTGGTAGACCCGGGCCGCGCCACCGGCGGCGTCGCCCGCCTGTGGCCCCTCTCCCGGGCCGAGCCAGTGCGCCTCCGCCGCGTACACGTGGTGCACGTCCCCCGACAACACGCACACCGTGGCCGGCGCCGGCCCGCCCGCCCGAGGTCCGTGCAGCGCGATGCGCCCGATCAGCGCGGACAGCGCATCGAAGGATTCGCGAAACGCCGCCCAGTGCTCCAGGTCGCCCGCCCGCCGCAACCGCTCGCTCCAGCGCGCGAGGCGGGGCCCGCGGGCGCCCGCGCACAGCGCCTCGTTCCACGACTCCAGGTCGTGGATGCCCGGCGGCAGCAGCCATGGCAGCGACGTGCCGATCAGCAGGTGGTCGTATCCGCCCTCGTCCGCCTGCTCGGTGATCCAGGCCAACTCGTCCGGGCCGATCATCGCCCGTCGGTCGGTGGTCAGCACCCGGCCCGCGCGCGAGTCGATCATCAGCAGCCGGGTCCGGCCGAAATCGCGCCGGAAGCTCCAACGCGTGGTCGTCTTGCCGTCGGCCTCCGCGTCGGCGCCCAGCGCGAACTCGTGCAGCAGCGGCCCCACATCCTCGCCCTGCGGCGCCGCGCGGACCGCCGCGAGCACCTCGTTGCGCGCCAGCGCGGCCGGGTCGAGGTTGCCGACGTGCTGGTAGATCCAGTACGACGCGAGCGCGCCCGCGATCCGCTCGGACCACCAGTCGGTCGCGGCCATGTCGGCGCGCCACGCGTGCGAGGTGTTCCAGTCGTCGATCACGTCGTGGTCGTCGAAGATCATCGCGCTGGGCACGGTCGACAGCAGCCAGCGGATCTGCGGGTCGGACCACGACTCGTGATAGAGCAGCGTGTACTCCTCGAAGTCGGCGATCTGGCCGCCCGGGGGTTCGCTCAGGTCGCGCCGCCGGGCCAGCCGGTTCTGCATCGCGCGCGAGGTCTCGTCCGCGTACACCTGATCGCCGAGCAACAGCAGTGCGTCCGGCGGCGGTTCGTCGGGCGAGCGCATCAACCGGCGGGCGAGCGTGTCCAGCGCGTCCGGGTCGAGCCGGCGCTCCTCGCCCGCCTCGGTGCTGGGCGGGCTCGACCAGCGGCAGGACCCGAACACGACGTTCAGGTCCCGCTCCTCGTCGTCGGCCGAGGGGGTACGCAGCACGCTCGGCGGAAAATTCGAGCGCTCGTCCGGCCAGCACGTCCGCTCGTCCAGCAGCACCCGGTATTCCCGCGATCGCCCCGGCGTCAGGCCCTCGACCACCACCAGCACGTAGTGGTGGCCGAAGACCGTCCACGTGGCCGCACGGCCCACGCCGTCCTCACACGCCACGGTCACCACACAGGGCGAGTCGGTCTCCACCCACACCGTGGCACTCGTGCGGTCCACGTGCCGCAACACGGGACCGAGCAACAACTCGGCCATCGTCCCCGGCCTCCTCCTCGCCGACACCCTCGATCCCCAGTGCCTGCCCACCCCACCCGACCCCAATACCCCTACGCCCCACGAACCCTTCGGGCCGGTACGCGCCAAGCACCCCCGCGGCCCGGGCGGGCGCCGGCATCGCGGCCCAGGTCAGCGCGTCCTGAAGCGGCGGAAGAGGTTTCGGGCCACGTGTACTCCCGGGCCGCCGAAGCCGACGACGTCGAGCCTGCCGTCGCCGGTGACGTCGGCGAGGAAGCGGGGATGGCGGTCGACGCGCCAGGCGCCCGCGTCGTCGGCGTAGCCGAACCCGCGGCACACCAGTCGGGCCTGTTCGAACCGGCCGTCGCCGAGGTTGTGCGCCACCCAGACGCCTTCGTCGCCGAAGCCGACGATGTCCGGGTTGCCGTCGCCGGTGACGTCGGCGAGGAGGCGGAGGTGCTTCCTGCCCGTCCATCCCTGGGCGTGTCCGAAGTCGTTCAGGACGAGTTTCGCGGGCTCGAAGGTGCCGTCGCCGCGCCCGCGGGCGACGGCGACGCCCTCCGGGCCGAAGCCGACGATGTCCGGTGCTCCGCCGCCGACGATCCCGAGCAGGAATCGGGGGTGCTCGTCGACCGAGCCCCACCCCTGTTCGACGCCGAAGTCGTCCAGGATGTAGAGGGGTTCGGCAAAGGCGCCCTCCTCGTCCCGCAGCGAGAGCCACACCCCGTCGTCGTGGCATCCGACGAGGTCGAGCCTGCCGTCGCCGGTGGTGTCGACGAGAAACCGGGGATGCCGGTCGAGGAGCCAACCCCCCGCGTCCTCGCCGGCGCCGAACGCCCGGAGCACCGGTTCGTCGGCGAGCGGCGCGAACGTGCCCTCCTCGTCCTGGAGCGAGAGCCACACGCCGTCGTCGTGGCAGCCCACGAGGTCGAGCCTGCCGTCGCCGGTGGTGTCGACCAGAAACCGGGGATGCCGGTCGACCCGCCAACCGCCGGCCTGTGCGCCGTGCCCGAACGCCTTGAGCACCGGTTGGGTGCCGGTCGGCGTGAACGTCCCGCCCTCGTCCCGCGCGGACACCCGGACGCCGTCGGCGGCGAGCACGACGATGTCGGGCCTGCCGTCGCCCGTCGTGTCCGCGAGGGTCCACAGGTCGGCGGGTTTCGGCGCGGGCGCGGACGGGTGCAGGACACGCTCGTCGTCGAACGTGCCGTCGCCTCGGGCGGTCGAGGTCAGGGCCCCTTTCGCGGGGTCGAGTCCGACGATGTCCACCGGCCCCGCTCCCGTGGTGTCCGCAAGGAACCGCGCCCCGATCCCGGCCCACCGGCCCGCCTGCCCGCCTGGCAAGGGGACGGCCCCGGCGCTCTTCCACCCGCCCGCGGCCCGGTCGCTCCCGAACCGATCGAGGACCCGGAGCACATCGCTGAAGGAGGGCGCCGCGTCGGGCACCGGCCGCAGCGCGGGCGCCCGGTTCAATCGCCAGGACCGGCGGCTGTTCCAGTGGTCCAGAGGTGCCCAGCGCAGCACGAGGTCGGCGGTGCGCTCGGGCTCGGCCGGGACGAAGCGCCACCGCTGACTCTTTGCGCCGTCGTCGTACTCGCGCAGCACGATCCGGGTGTCGTCCGCACCGGGCTCGGCGAGGTCCAGGACGGCACCATCGCTCGCGTCCTCGATGAAGTACCGGCCCGCTTCGCCCTCGACGGCGACGACGTGCCACTGCTGACTCTTCTTGCCGGCGGCGGCGTTGCCCTGGCGGACACCGCGTTCCGCGACGGCGGAGGTGTCGAGCACCTTGCCGCCCACGGCGTTGCGGATCACGTATACGTGGTCGTCCGGCGCTCCGCCGGGCGCGGCCGGCACGGGGGTGAGGTGCCACTGCTCGGGGCTCGGGCCGTCGTCGGGGAAGTCCCGGACGACGAGCGCCACATCCGTGCTCGGGGCGGCCCTGGTGCCGAGGGTCTGCCCCGTGGCGGCGTTGACGATCTCCAGCTTCAGTTCTTCCGTGGGCACGGGCATCGTGGTGCCTCTTCCAGGCGCTGCGGACGTGGGTTCGACGTGGGCTCGGGACGGGATCCGGCGCGGCGCCGGCCGCGGCTCACGTGAAGACGTGGTGGTACGGGACGTTCCACTCGCTGGGCAGGCGCGGATAGAACGTGTTGATGACCGTCCCGGTGAAGTCCCCGCCCCAGTTGTAGGTGAGGCGCACCTCGCTGTCGGCCGTCACCGCATGGTCCTTGAAGCCGAGGATGGCGTCGGGGTGGGTGATCGGTACGAAGGTGATCCCGCCCCACGGCGTCACCGTGACGACCCAGAGCTGGGTGTCCTCGGGCGCGCCGTTCTTCCCGCGCCACTTGTCGCCGACCTTGTCGGGAAGGCCGACCTGGACGGTGTCCGCCGAGCTCTTGGGCGCCTCCTGGTGCACGGTGATGCGCCTGCGCTGCGGCTTGGGCGCACCGTCGTCGCCGCGCCCGCCGTCGTCGCCCGCGGCGGGCGGTTTGGGCGTCACCCGGCCGGCGGCGCTCTCGATGAAGTACAGGGGTCGTTGTCCGAAGAAGCCGCCGGGGGTGATGTACCAGAGGTGACCCTCGGCGTCCTTGGTGGCCGGGTCGAGGGCGGTGGCCAGCTTGACCCCCTTGTCGTGGCTGTCCTCCTTCAGCTCGGCGGGCCGCAGGTAGCCGCCGTTGAAGGCGTGCACAAGCATGACCGGCCGCGTCTCCAGCAGCGCCGCCACGATCGCGTTGTCGTAGCTGTTCACCGCTACCGGGCCGCCGACCACCAAATTCGCCATCGCCGTGCGTTCTTGGGTGTACATCGCGGAAACCTCACTGTTCCGTATCAGGAGAACAACGCGTCAAACGCTCGGTCCGGTAATCTATTACGCGGAATTATCGCAGGCCGAAAACCCCTCGATCGAAAAGACGCCGAAATCGAATGGACCGCCTCAATTTACCGCCCGTGCCAACGGGTTGTCAGGGGTCGGTCGGCCTCATTCACCCGTTTGAGCGTGATGTGCACAAGCCCCTTCCCGGGCAAAGGAGCCCGTGCTAGCTTCGATTGTCCGAACGTGCGCAAATACCTGTGCCCACTTCACCGAGTGCGGTTCGACCGGAATTAGTCGAGGACGGGGAAATGCCTTCCAACGCGTACAACCTGGAACAGGCCAAGCGCCGGCCACTGACGAAGAAGAACCTGCGGGAACTCCACATCGAACAGACCTGGCAGTCGATCCTGGCCCACCCCAACCTGGTCTACGTCGACGACTACGGTGTGCGGCACAAGCCCGTCGGGTTCTCCGTGAACAAGTCGAGCTTCGGCTCCTTCCCCGGCTCCGCTTTCCAATTGGGCTGGCTCGCCTACATGAATCTCGGGGAGCCGCTGATCGAGGAGCGACGCGACATCACCCAGCCCCCGCCCGACACGTTCTCCTCGCGCGCCTACGTCAACCGCAGCACGACGTCCTCGATGAACTTCACCGACTCGGTCGATTTCACCGTGTCGAACGGCGTCACGTGGTCGCTCGGCGGCGACGCGCGGCTCACCTTCGGCGGCAGCGTCAGCGCGGCGCTCCAATTGCAATTGCAGAGCCAACTCCGCATGGATCTCCAGGCGCAGCTGCAAACGCAACTCCGAAACGACATGACGAACAAGAACGCGACCACCGTGACCAACAAGAACAGCAAGGACAACATCGGGGCGGACAACGCCACCACCACCGAGATGTCCACGACGAACTCGGCGGGAAACTCCGCGACCAACACGGTGACGAACTCGGTGGCGTTCACGACCCAGGGCAGCGCCACCGGCACCGCCACCCTCAACGCGCAGTTGGCGCTGGGCATCACGGCCTCCGTCGGCGGCTCCCTGACCACCAGTTGGGCCTCGAAATCGCAGATCTCCGGCGAGGTGCCGCCGGGTTCCCGGGTGGAGACCATCGTCACCCAACGGCGTACCCGCAAGCAGTACTCCTACGAAATCCCGGTGACTTTCTCGGGGTTGCTCGCGGTGAAGTACGCCGTGCCGGTGGCGGTCCTGTCTCCCCCGCAACCCGGCGACTACCCGGGCCTGGACACGTTGGTCGCCCGCGACATCGGCGACATCGGCCTGGCCGGCGGCGGCTTCCGGATGAAGGGGTTGGCCGAGGTCGTCTCCGCCCTGGAGGTCCACCACACGATGTTCGACGGCGAGAGCCTGATCGACAGCCAACGCGCGCTGCACAAGCTGCCTTGACCGACCCGCCGCCTCGACCGGGCGGGCGGCGGCGCCACGACGACCAGGGGTGACGACCATGGTGTTCGACAACATCTTCGGCTTCGCGGACGACAGCGCCGGGCTCTTCTCGGTGACCACCGACGGCACCAGGCCCCAGCCGGGTGCCGGCGTCGACTTCGAGGACGCCGACGACGACACGTACGACGACAAGAGCACGAGCCTGTTCGCCGGCGCGATCCACGGGGCCTCCACCCGGGCGCAGGTCGTGCAGGAGCAGTCGCCCGAGGCACGGGTCGTGCTGGGCTTCCTCGGCTCCTTCATCCGAACCACCCAGGCGTCGGCGGGCACCCAGGCCCGGTACGCCGCGGATCCCGGCTCGGTGTCGTCGGCGGCCTCCGCCGGCATGCGGGAGTCGAGTGCGACGGTGACGGAGCACAGCGGCCTGCAAAAGGACGAGGACCTGGAGACCAAGCCGAAGAAGAGCGATTTCACCAAGCCCCCCAAGGCCCCGGAGGCACCCAAGGCGGCCAAGCCGACGGCCGAGGATCCGTCGGCTTCCCGGTAGCGCACGGTGGTTCCGAGGGGGCGGGGGCGAGGTCGCCCCCGCCCCCTCGTGCGCCGCATCGCACGCGTGTCACACGGGGAGCAACTGCCACTGCCGGCCCCGGTGGTCGCCCTCCGCAGCGTGCTGCCTGATCGGCGCGCGGGCGTTGGTGTCGACGCGCAGGAGCAGACCGCTCTTCCGGTTCGCGATCTCGTACACGCGCGGGTTGTCGGTCACCGCGCCCACCGGGATCAGCCGCCACTGCTGGTGGTGTGCGTCGCCTCCCCCGTAGGCGCGTTGCGCGGCCGGCACCCCGGCCGTCTCCTGCGCTCCGACGACCTCCAACACCTTGCCGCTGCGCACGTTTTCGATCATGTACAGGATGTCGCCGTCCTCCCGGCCCACCGGGACCAGCCGCCACCGCTGGTTGTCCCTGGCCGTGGCGAGCGACTGGTGGATCTCGGCCCCGTCCTTGGTGGACTCGCGCAGGACCGCCATCCGCAGGGCGCTGCGGACGTTGGCCCAGGAGACCACCGTGCCCGACTCTGGCAGCCCGGCCGGCATCGTCGACGCGATCCGCCGCACCCGGTTGTTGACGTGGTCGGCGAAGTAGAGGGTGTCGACGCAGTCCACGGCGAGCCCGTACGGACTGTTCAACTGCGCCTTGGCGGCCGGGCCGCCGTCCCCGCCGAAGCCCGCGGTGCCCGTGCCGGTGACCGTGCCGATCGTCCCGTCGGGCGCGACCTTGCGGATCCGCTGGTTGCGGTGATCGGAGATGTACAGGGCGCCGGTGCCGTCCACCACCAGCCCCAGCGGGAAGTTCAACTGGGCCGAGGTCGCCGGGCCGCCGTCGCCGCGAAAGCCCCCGGTGCCGTTGCCCGCGACCGTGGCGATCGTCCCGTCGGCCGTGACCTTGCGGACCCGGTGGTTCTCGGCGTCGGCGATGTACAGGTCGTCCGCGCCGTCCACCGCGACTCCGTAGGGGCGGTTCAGCTGGGCCGAGGTCGCCGGGCCGCCGTCGCCGCGAAAGCCCCCGGTGCCGTTGCCCGCGACCGTGGTGATCGTCCCGTCGGGTGTGATCTTCCGGACCCGCTGGTTGTGGTAATCGGCGACGTACACGATGCCGGTGCTGTCCACCGCCACCCCCAACGGGTAGTTCAGCCGGGCGGAGACCGCGGGGCCGTCGTCGCCGCCGAAGGCCGCGGTGCCCGTGCCGGCGACCGTGGCGATCCTCCCGTCGGGCGTGATCTTCCGGACCCGGTGGTTGCCGGCGTCGGTGATGTAGACGGCGCCCACGCGGTCCACCGCCACCTCGCGCGGGGAGTTCAACTGGGCGGAGACGGCGGGGCCGTTGTCGCCTTTGAACCCCGCGACGCCGGTCCCCGCGACGGTGGAGATCCTGCCGTCGGTGGTGATCTTTCGGACCGCGTGGTTGTTGTAGTCGGAGAAGTAGAGGGTGCCGGTGTCGTCCACCGCGATTCCGTACGGACGGTTCAACCGAGCCGAAACGGCGGGCTCGTTGTCCCCCGTGAACCCCGCGGCCCCGGTGCCCGCGATCGTGCCGATCGGAGGGGCGGGGGGCTCGCCGGCCGTGGCCGGGGCGTCGGCAGTGCTCATCGTCGTCCCCTTCACCGTTGACTGACCGCTCATTACATGCGGTTGTCGGTTGATTCCAGCAAGTCACAACGGCGGTGGGATTGGCAAGGTCACGTTCGGGTGCTTTTGCGAAACTTGCCCTGGAGGGAGCGCGCCGGATCGTCGGGGGCGCCGGGGTCTACGGGACGAGGTCGTAGGTGTACTTGCTGGTGAAGTCGAGGGTCAGGCGCGGGGTGCCGCCCGGGGCGTTCGGGCCCAGGGGGGTGACGATCGGGTCGTCGATGCGGTGGCCGAGGAGGTCGGCGGAGGCCGTCATCGGTGGGGCGTAGGAGCGGCCGTGGTGGTGCATCCAGCCTTCCCAGAGCCGGTCCACGTTGCAGTGGTGCAGGTAGAAGACGGGGTCGTTCGGGGACGAGGCCGGGCCCATGTCGCCGCCCACCCAGCGGTGTACCTGGTTGTGCAGTCCGGTTCCGATGAATCCTTCGAGCCGGTTGCGGAATCCCTTCGACCCCGCGTCCCAGGGGGCGAAGTCGTAGGTGGCGAGGTCGGGATCGCCGCCGAGCAGGGCCGGCAGCGCGTGGCAGTGCACCTCGCCGTTGTTCGACACCATCAGGTGGGCGGTGACCGGCCGGTCGTCCACGGTGATCTCGTAACTGGTCCTGACGACGATCCGGTGGCCCTCGAATTCGTCCTCGCGAACACTTTCCATCGAGCCCGGCATCAGGTCCGGCACGGGCAGATCCGCGATGTACTGCGCGAGGACGGCCGGTTCGGCGGTTGCGGTGATGTCCTGATGAGTCATCAGATCTTCTCCCAAAGCACGCAAAACAAGCACGCAAAACAAGCACGCAAAACGCGCTGTCGCCTCATGTCCAGGAGACGCTCATCCGCCGACCGCTGCAACTCCTGCCGCGCCGGGCCGGCGCCGTCGCCCGCCGCGGGCCGGGTTCGGGGTGTCCCGGCGGCTGGACACGGGGCCGGTGCGGCGGCGGTTCGAGCCGGCGATTCCGGGTGACCGACGCGGTGTTGACCGGTCGTTTCGTCATCGGGTGTGGTCTTGGCACGGGAAAGCCCCATGCGGCTCGGGGGTGATCTACGCTGCCGACGGGTGCTCGGGAGCGGCACTGGGTGCGGCCGACGGGCGAGTGCGGACGACATTCGGGGGTACGGCGTGGTGGCGTGGAAGAGGGCGCGGGGCGGCGTGGTCGGGTTGGCGGTGATGGCGATGGTGGCCACCGTGTTCACCGGATCCGCGCGGGCTTCGGCGGACGAGGCGGACCGGTCCGGGGGTCGGCATCAGCAGACGCGGCGGGCGATCGATGCCGCCGTGCGGGCCGGGGTTCCCGGGGTCACCGCCCAGGCGCGCGACGGCCGGGGGGTCTGGCGGTCGGCGTCGGGGGTGGGCGACCTGAGGACGGGTGCGCCGCGCGGCCGGGACGATCGCTTCCGGATCGGCAACGTCACCGATACGTTCGTGGCGACCGTACTGCTCCAGCTGGAGGCGGAGGGGCGGCTGGGCCTCGACGACACCGTCGAGCGCCATCTGCCCGGCGTCGTCCGGGGCAACGGCAACGACGGGCGGGCGATCACCGTACGCCAGTTGCTCAACCACACCAGCGGGCTGTTCGACTACGCCCTGGACCCGGAGTACGGAGCCACGTATCTCGCGGGCGACGGCTTCCTGCGGCACCGGTACGACACGCTGACCCCCGAGATGCGCGTACGCGTGGCGCTCTCCCACCAGGCGCCGTTCGGGCCCGGTGTCCGGCACTCGTTCTCCAACACCAACGACGTCCTGGCCGCGCTGATCGTGGAGCGCGTCGCCGGCAGGCGGTACGAGGACGAGGTGCACGATCGCATCATCGAACCCCTCGGGCTCGGGGCGACGTCCAACCCCGGCAACCGGGTCCGGCTGCCCCGGCCGAGCAGCCGCGGTTACGCCAAGCTCTTCGCGGCACAGCCGGATCGCGTCGACGACGTCACCGAGACGAACGGATCCCAGACCTGGGGCAACGGCGACATGATCTCCGACGCGGACGATCTGAACCGGTTCTACGCGGCCCTGATCCGCGGGAGGTTGTTGCCGCCACGGCAGTTGGCGGAGCTGAAGACGACCGTCGACAACCCCGATTTTCCGGGCGCGTCCTACGGTCTCGGCATCGAGCGGTTCACGCTGGGCTGCGGCGTCACGCTGTGGTACCACGACGGGGGCGCACCGGGATCGATCACCATGGTCGCGCTGACCGAGGACGGCCGGCATCAGCTCGCGTTCAACTACAACGGCGGTTGGGCGGCGGAGACCATCCTGCCCATCGTGAACGCCGAGTTCTGTCCGACGCCCGCGAACACGCCGTCGGACACGCCTTCCGGCACACGCTGAGACGAGCATCGGGACGGGCGGCGCGGCGCCGCCCGTCCCGCGCCCGGCCGCACCCCCGGTGGCGCGGCGATGGCGCCAACCGTGGCGACAGGTCGACCGGATCCCGCCGGGCCCGGCGGTGCGGGCGGTGCCGCCGAGCGTGCGGACCACCGCGCCTCCACCTGGGCAAAGAGACCGCGCCCAGGTGTCGGGCCAGGTAGGCGCCGTGCGGCGCAATCGCTGTGCCATGATGGGGCACATGGAACTACGGGAGTATGTCGAGGCGCTGCGCGACGAGCTGGTCGCAGCCTCCGCGGCCGGAGATGCCGAGACTCGCGCGGTGGCCGAGCGGCTCGTCGCCCCGCTGGAGTCGGCCGTCCGGCTCACGTTGCTCAAGGTTCTGTCGGCGGCGGCCGACGAGATCACCCGGGACCTGGCACCCGGCTCGGTGGACCTGCGCCTGCGCGGGATGGATCCCAGCTTCGTGGTGACCCCGCCCTCGGGCGACGACGGCCCCGTCCAGGGCGCCCCGGAGGAGACCGACGACCCGGTGAGCGACTGGTCGACCGGCGAGTTCGGTGGCGCCAGGGGTGGCACCACGGCCCGGATCAACTTCCGGCCGCCGCAGGAGATGAAGGACGAGATCGAGAAGGCGGCGAGCCGACAGGGCGTCTCGGTCAACACGTGGATGGTCCGCGCCTCCGCCGCGGCGCTGTCCAACAGCAAGCGGTCCCATCGCGGCAAGCAGCAGTTCAACGGCTGGGTGCAGTAGCCCCCTCGTGCGCGGCGGGCCGCCCGGCGCGGTGGCCGGCCGTACGATCGCCGGCCGGTCGCGGCCGGGCCACGCCGGCCGTCGTGCCCGGACACGACGGCCCGAGCCCGGCCGTACGGTCCGCCCGTCAGGCCCGGTGGATCGTGATGTCCCCGTAGGAGGTGTGCGCCCGCACCTCGATCCCCTCCCCGAGCGACTTGGCGACCTCCTCCAGGGTGTTGTTCACGCGCCCGTATCCGGTGTTCAGGTCCAACTTCGCCGGGCTGTCCCCACCGATGCCGATCTCCAGGTCCCCGGACCCGGTCTTGAGCACGAGCGAGCCGCGGGTCACCTCCGCGACCCGGATGTTGCCGTTGGCGGTCTTGGCCTCGGTCGTGCCCCCCGAGGCGTGGCCGATGGTGATGTCACCGTTGGAGGTGCGCGCGCGCACGTCGCCGGTGACCCGGCCGATCTCGATGTCGCCGTTGGAGTTCTTGGCGTCGATCGCGCCGTCGACCTCCGTCAGTCGGATCCGCCCGGTGGCGGTGGCGACCTCGGCGTCACCGTCGACCCGGCCCACGCCGATGTGACCCGCCGTGCGCAGGTTCAACCGGCCGACGTGCTCGAGGCGAATGTCCGCGGTGGACGTCTTGTACGTGCAGTCCCCGAGGCGTCCGGAGCCGCGCAGGTCCGCCATCGCCGCCTCGCCACGCACACGCGAGCCCGTGGGCAGCACGATCGACACGTCCACCGAGCGGGACTTCCGAGAGAAGTCCACCACCACGGGCACCCCGTGCTTGGGCCCCTTGATGAGCAGTACGCCGTTGTTGTATTCGACGCGGATCTGGTCGGCCGCCTTGACGTCCGAGGCGTCCTTCTCGTCGGTCGGCCGTACCTCGACGACGGTGTCGGTGCGATCCTCGGCGGTGATCTCCACGTCACCGACACCGAGTTCGAACTCGACGGAGATCGGCTTGGGGGTCTCGAAAACAGGCATGGTTTTCCTTCCTCGTCATTTCCGGCGGGTGTCGCGGGTGTCCCCCGTGGTGGGACGGCCAGGGTGTCGGCCCGGTCGGCTCAGCGCGCCCAGGCGGTGTAGCGTTGCCGGGCCCGTTTGCCGCGCGGGTTCGCGGCGCCGGGTATGTGCTCGTGCCGCACCGCGCCGGAGAGCACCTGCTCCACCCAGTCCTGCACCGAACGCCCTTCGCGGCCGGCGGCCTGCTCGACGGACTCCTTCAGGTGCCGGGAAACGCGCACGTCGACGCGTGCCGTGGCACCGTCCGCACCGGCGTCGGGCAAACTCTCCGGCGCGCGTTGCAGCACGGCGAAGTACGGCTCGCCCTCGCGGAGCCGAATCTCGACCGCGCCCGGGGCGAAGTCGCGATTGATCTCGTCCGCGGCGGCGGCCAGTGTGTCGAACAACATGCGTCGGATCACGGGCTCGAGCAATCGTGCCTCCGGCACGACCGCGTCCCCACTGTCGGTCCGGGCGAGCGCGGCAAACTCGCGCCCGAACCTGTCTACGAACGGGCTCACATCCATGACGTCATCATGGCGCAAACATTGCGCCACCACAAGTCACTGTGACCCGGATGGCGCCATCGACGCCACATCCGGCTGGGCCCGGCGGTATCCGGGCAGGTCACGGGGCATGGGCGGCACCCGTACGTCATAGCGAGCCGAACGCCTCGCGCGGGTCACGGTATCCGGATCGACACCTCGCCGAGTCGATCGAAGTGCTCGGACCGGGCCCACCCGGTCACGAGCCGGCCCCCACGCCGCGCTTGACCCGATCCAATACATCCCGCAGATCCGCCAACAGCGCGTCCTCCTCCGCTCGGAGGTAGAAGTGCCCACCGCGAAAGACCCGGATCCGAAAACCGGCGTTCGTCGTATCCGCCCAGCGGCGCATCAGTTCCGGGCTCACCTCGGAATCGTGGTCGCCGGTGTAGCCGTACACCGGACAGTCGAGCGGAGGCCGGTCGCCGGCGGGATAGTCGTCCACCATCCGGTAGTCCGCGCGGACGGCGGGGAGCAAGATCTCCCGCAGGTCGGGATCCGCGAACACCGGGGCGCGGCTCTCGTCGAAGCGCACCACGTCCGCGATGATCTCCTCGTCCGTGCCGAAGTGGCGCCGCAAACCTTCCAGCGCGTGCGACGGACGTCTGCCCGACACGCACAACGCGGCCGGCGGGCACCCGCGCTTGTGCAGGCGCAGTGCCACCTCGTGTGCCACCGAAGCCCCCATGCTGTGGCCGAACAACACCAGCCGATACCGCGTCAATCCGACGAGGGCGTCGACGATGTCGTCGGCGAGGGCCTCCAACCCGGACGGGAACGGATCACCGATCCGGTCCTCGCGGCCCGGATACCGGATGGCGAGAAGGCCGACGTCCGAGGGCACCCCCCGCGCCCACGTGCGGTACGCGTTGGACCAGCCGCCGGCGTGGGGGAAGCAGATGAGCTTGGTTCCGCACGCGTCGTCGTCACGAAAGCGGCGGAGCCACCGCTCTTCCACCGGACTCGTCATTGTCGGGATTCCTCTCAGAGCGCCTTGCCGTCCTTCGTCCGCCGGCGCAGAGCCGGCCGGCTCGACCGGCTGAGGTCTCCCCACATGTCCGACAGGCCGATGATGGTGCGCGCCGCGAACAACGTGCGGATGGACACCTCGAGGTTCAGCTCCGCCCGGATCAGGCCGACCAACCGGATCGCCCGCAACGAGTTACCACCGAGATCGAAGAAGTCCTGGTCGATACCCACGCGGTCCAGTTCGAGCACGTCGGCGAACAGCGCGGCCAGGACCCGCTCGGTCCGGTTGCGCGGGCCCCGGTGGGAGCCGCCGTCGAACTCGGGCTTCGGCAGGGAGGCCCGGTCCACCCGACCGCCCGCGGTCAGCGGCAGGCGTTCGAGGAGTACGAAGGCCGACGGCACGACGGACTCCGCCAGCCGCTCGGCGGCGAACCGGCGCAGTTCCTCGCCCGTCGGGCCCGAGGAGTCGGCATCCGAGGCATCCGAGGTGTCCGAGGTGTCCGAGGTGTCCGAGGTGTCCGAGGTATCCGTGGAACCCGAAGAGCCGGAGAGCCCGGCGGGGTTCGCGGCGCCCTCTCCCGTACCGCCGACCGGGACCACATAGGCCACCAGACGCGGCTGCCCCGACTCGTCCGCCCGGCCGACCACCACCGCCTGTGCCACGCCGGGGTGTTCGGACAGCACCTCCTCGGCCTCGGCCGGCTCGACCCGGACATCGCGCACGTCGAACCGGGCATCGGCCGCGCCGACGTACTCCAGCCCGCCGTCGGTTCCCCACCGCACCAGGTCCCCGGTGCGGTACATCCGGCCGCCGGCCGGGCCGAACGGGCAGGGCACGAAGCGCTCCGCGGTCTGCCCGGGACGCCCGGGACGCCCGCGCGTCACACCGGGGCCGGCCACGTACAGCTCACCGGTCACCCCGACGGGGACCGGCGCCAGGCCCGGGCCCAGGACGTACACGGCGGTGTTGTCCATCGGGCGGCCGATCGAACCCGCGTGGTGTGCCGCCTCGCCCTCGACCGGGCGGTCGCACACGGCGAACACGGTCGCCTCCGTCGGACCGTGGCCATGCACGATCGTCAGGTCGGGGCATGCCTCGCGCACCCGGCGCAGCGCGGCCGAGGACACCCGGTCGCCGCCGGTCCACACCTCGCGCAACCCGGCCAGGCGTTCGGGGTGTTGCGCCGCCACCGCCGAGAAGAGGCCGGCGGACAACCACGCGGCCGTGATCGACGTCGACGCGGCGAGCGTGTCCACCGCCGACTCCGCCGGACCGGCCACCAGCACTCGGCCGCCGTTCAGCAGCGGCACCCACAGTTCCAGGGCGAGCGCGTCGGCGGTGATCGGCGAGTGCCACAGAACGGTGCCTCGGCCGCCCTCGTGCCACCGGCGATCCAGGGCCAGGCGCTCGATGTTCCGGTGCGTCACGGCGACGCCGGCGGCCTTCCCATCCGGTCCGGAGCCGTACATCACGGCCAACAGGTTGTCCGGTCGCGACGGGACGGACGTCTTCGGCGCGTCGTCGCCGGTGTCGGCGGCGGTCTCCGGGCGCACGTCGTCGAACAGGATCACCGCGACGTCCCGGGCGACGGCGGCGCCCTCGGCGGTCGCCGCGTCGGTGAGCAGCACCCGCACCGAGGAGTCGCGCACCACCGGCACGATGCGCTCCGCCCGGGACGTGGGGTCGATCGGGAGGTATGCTCCGCCCGCCTTCACCACCGCGAGCAGCGCGACGGCCAGGTCCACCGACCGTGGAAGCGCCACCGCCACGACCGTCTCCGGACCGACGCCCCGCCCGCGCAGCGTCTCGGCCAGGCGGCCGGATCGTGCGTGCAACTCGCGGTATGTGAGCGCCGATTCGCCGAACTGCACCGCGACGTCGTCGGGGGCCTGCGCCACCCGGCGGGCGAACAGTTCCGGAACCGTCGACCCCGGCAGGGGCACGGTCGTCTCGTTGGGCGCGGTCAGCACCCGGTTGCGTGCGTCGCCGCCGAGCACGTCCAGCGCGCCGACGCGCAGTTGCGGATCGGCCGTCACCGCGTGGACGTATTCGATCAACTCGGCGCCGATGAAACGTAGTTCGGCGCCGCTGTACAGGCCCGCGGGGGCGTCGAGGCGCACGAACAGATCGCTGTCGGCGCTGCCGTCGGTGTAGACGCCGATGGACAGTTCGTCGAAGACCCCGTTCGTTCCGCCGAGGTAGCGCGCCGAGTGGTCGGCGAAGTGCAGTTGCTCCGCGAACTCGACGATGTTCAGGACCGCGCCGAAACTGCCGCGTCCGCTCAGGACGGTGCCGCTCGCACGCTGGATCTCCGAGTAGTGGCAGGCGGTTTGCCCGAAGATCTCGTAGGTCTCGTCCACGACCGCGTCGGCGATGTCGGCGAAGGTCGCGCCCAGCGGCACCTTCACCCGCATCGGCACCACGTTCACCGCCAGGCCGGGTGTGCGGCCGGCCTCGCCGGCCCGGTTGGCCACGGCCAGCGAGAGCAGGAACTCCGGTCGGTCGCATCGGTGTCGGAAGTACACCGCCGATGCCGCGGTCAGCAGCGACGACATCCACACGCCCATGGACTCGGCGGCGGCGATCCACCCGTCCGCCTCGGCGCGCGGCACGGTCAGCGTACGACTGACCATGCCGATGGAGTCGGCCAACTGCGCCCAGCGGTCCACCCGGCTCATCGGCTCGGCGAGCGCGACGCGCGCCGCGTCGGACAGCGGCACGCGCGGCACCTGCGCCGGCGCCGGCGCCTCGGCGAGGTAGTCGCGCCAGAACCCGGTGTCCTCGGCGAATTTCGGGGACTCCTGGTATCGCGCGGCGTCGGCTGCGAACGACTCGACATCCCATGGGTGTTCCGGCTCCGGCACGGCCGTGCCCCGAGCCAGCGCGGTGTACACCTCGGCGAGGCGCCGCGACAGCAGGCCGCCGGCGCCGTACCCGTCCGAGACGAGGTGGTGGTAGGCGATCACCACGAGGGAGCGGGCGGGCCCGAGCCGGACCACGCCGAGCCGGAGCAGCAGATCGCGCTCCAGGTCGAACGGCTGCTTCATCATGTCGGCCAGCGCCTCGCGCGCGGCCTGCTCGGGATCCGGCTCGGCGCCGACGTCCAGGAAGAACGGCTGCCAGTCGGTCGATTCCCGGGGCACCAGGAGCAGATTGCCCTCGCCGTCGTCGACGAAATCGATCCGCAGCACTTCCGCTTCCGCCAGCACGTGCCGGAATGCGGTTTCCATGACCGCCGTGTCGATTTCACCGTCCACGTCCCACATGCTCAGCGCATGGTTGAGCATGTCCGGAGACATTTTCTGGGCCAGCCACAATCCTTTATGCGCCGACGACGCACCGAACGAACGCACAGGGATCATCCCCTCGGCAAACAGGCCAGGAACCTGAATGAATTCGCAGATCACCTCCACCTTCACGGAGGTGTGATCGGCCGGTCAAGACAACGGGTGCCGGAACGCGCCGGGCCGCGTCGAATGCGCGGTGTCCCGCCGGCGGGACATCCCGACGGGCGAAATCCCGCCCGCAACGGCGGGGATACGCCGGACGCGCGCCCGCTTCCCGGCGTGGCGTCGCCGCGCCGCGCACCACCCCCGTCACGGTGGCGACGCTATCCCGCGCGTCCGCCCATCGACGACAGGATGTGCGCCGCGACCTGTCGCGGCGACGGGTGCCGCAGCGCCAGGTTGGCCCTGAGTTTGAGGCCGGTCGTCGCGGCGAGGCGTTTGCTCAGTTCCACCGAAAGCAGCGAGTCGAAGCCGAGTTCCCTGAACTCCCGGTCCGGGTCGACCGTCGCACCCGAGCCGTGCCCGAGCACCACGGCGACCCTGGTCAGGACATGGTCCAGCACGAATGCCGCCGCGTCGTCGGCGGACAGCGTGGGCAGCACGTCCGCGAGCGCGACGGCCTGCTCCTCGTCCGAGGGGGCCTCGGTCGCGGGCAGATCCGCCGTCGGCGCGGTGTGCGCGGAGTTCAGCCAGAAGCGCTGCCGCTGGAAGGCGTACGTGGGCAGGTCGACCCGGCGGCGCGCGCCGAACAGGGCGTCCCAGTCCACCGTGCCGCCCCTGGTGTGGAGGTGGGCCAGCGAGCCGAGCACGGCCTCCGCCTCACCCTGGTCCCGGCGGGACGAGGACAGGACCACCGCGTCGTCCACATCCTCGACGATCTCCTGTACGGGAACGGTCAATACCGGGTGCGGGCTCATCTCGATGAAGGTCCGGAATCCGTCGTCGACCGATCGCCGGATCGCGGTTTCGAAGCGGACTTGCTCCCGGAGATTGGTGTACCAGTACTCGCCGTTCAGTTTCGCGGTGTCGATCGTCTCGCCGTACAGCGTCGAGTAGAAGGGCAGTGTCGAGGTTATCGGTTCCAGGTCGGCGAGGGGTGCGATCACCTGTTCGCGGACCCGGGTCACCTGGTGGGAATGCGAGGCGTAGTCGACCGATATCCGCCGCGCCTGCGCACCTTCCGCCTTCATCTTCTCGACGAATTCGTCGAGCGCGTCCGGTTCCCCGGAAACCACCACCGAGCGGGGTCCGTTGACGACGGCGATGCCCACCCGGTCCTGCCACGGGGTCAGCCGGGCCGCGACGAGATCCGCGGATTCCGCCACCGAGGCCATCCCGCCGTGACCGATCAGGTCCACCAGGGCCTTGCTGCGCAGCGCCACCACCTTGGCGGCGTCGCGCAACGACAGCGCGCCGCACACGTGGGCGGCGGCGATCTCACCCTGGCTGTGCCCGACCACCGCGGCCGGTTCCACGCCCCAGGACCGCCACAGCGCGGCCATGGACACCATCACCGAGAACAGCGTCGGCTGGACCACGTCCACCCGGTCCAGCGTCGGCGCCCCGGGCGCACCGCGCACCACGTCGAGCAGCGACCAGTCGGTCCACTCGGCCAGCGTCGCTCCACACTCGTCGAGGGTGCGCGCGAACACCGGGAAGGCGTCGTAGAGTTGCCGGCCCATGCCGACCCACTGGGATCCCTGCCCGGGGAACATGAAGACGACCCCGCCGAGGTTCCCGGCGACACCGCGCACCACCTCGGCCGACTCGGTGCCGTCGCGCAACGCCGCGAGCGCGGCGAGCAGTTCGTCCCGGTCGTGGCCGAGGACCACCGCACGATGGTCGAACCGCGAACGGCTCGACACCAGCGACCAGCCGAGGTCGGCGACGTCCGCGTCCGGGTCGGCGGCGACGAACTCGTGCAGTCGGCCCGCCTGTCGCTCCACGGCCGCGGCGCTCTTGCCCGACAACACCCACGGCACCAACCCGCCGACGACGCCCGCGGCCGGGCCGCGCCGCTCGTCCTCCGGCTCCGGTACCTCCTCCAGGATCACGTGCGCGTTGGTCCCGCTGACGCCGAACGACGACACCGCGGCCCGCCGGGGACCGCCCGCCCGGGGCCATTCGCGCCCCTCCGCCAGCAGTTCGATCGCGCCGGAGGACCAGTCGACGTGCCGGGAGGGGGTGTCCACGTGCAGCGTCCTGGGCAGGTAGCCGTGCCGCAGGGCCATCACCATCTTGATCACCCCGGCCACCCCGGCGGCGGCCTGCGCGTGCCCGATGTTGGACTTCATCGAGCCGAGGCGCAGCGGCCGGCCCTCGGCCCGGTCCCGGCCGTACGTCGCGAACAGCGCGCCCGCCTCGATCGGGTCCCCCAGCACGGTGCCCGTGCCGTGTGCCTCGACCGCGTCCACGTCGGCGGCCTCCACCCCGGCGTTGGCCAGCGCCTGCCGGATCACCCGCTCCTGGGCCCGGCCGTTGGGCGCGGTCAGCCCGTTGCTGGCCCCGTCCTGGTTCACCGCGGAGCCGCGCACGACGGCGAGCACCGGGTGGCCGTTGCGGCGGGCGTCGGACAACCGCTCCAGGAGCAGGACCCCCGCGCCCTCGGCCCAGCCGGTCCCGTCGGCGGCGTCCGCGAAGGACTTGCACCGGCCGTCGGCCGACAGGCCGCGCTGCCGGGAGAACTCCACGAAGATCGCGGGTGTGGCCATCACCGACACCCCGCCCGCCAGCGCCAGCGAGCACTCCCCCGAGCGCAACGACTGGATCGCCAGGTGCAGGGCCACCAGTGACGACGAGCACGCGGTGTCCACGGACACCGCCGCCCCGGTCAGCCCCAGTTCGTACGCCACCCGGCCGGACGCCACGCTCAGCGCGCTCCCGTGCAGCAGGTAGCCCTCCAGCTCGCCCGCGCTGCCCTCCAGGAAGCGCAGTCCGTACTCGGACGAGGCCACCCCCGTGAACACGCCGATGTCGCTGCCGCGCACGTCGGCGGGCACGATGCCGGCCCGCTCCAGGACCTCCCACGAGGTCTGTAGCAGCAGGCGCTGCTGCGGGTCGATCGCCAGCGCCTCGCGCGGGCTGATCCCGAAGAACTCGGGGTCGAAGTCGGCGGCGTCGGCGAGGAATCCGCCGTGCCGTACGTAGGAGCTGCCGAGTGTGTCGGGGTCCTCGTCGTACAGGTCCCGCCAGCCCCGGTCCGCCGGGAACTCGTCGATCGCGTCGACCCCGTCGCGGACCATGTCCCACAGTTGCTCGGGCGAGGACACCCCTCCGGGGTAGCGGCAGGCCATCGCCACCACGGCGATCGGTTCGACCCTGGCGGCCTTGAGCGCGTCGTTCTCCTGGCGCAGCCGGTCGCGCTCCTCCAGGAGGGTGCGGAGCGCCTGGGCGACCCGGTCCCCGCCGTCCGCCGGGCGTTGCGCGGCGTTGTTCGCGGAGGTGTTCATGGTCACTTGCCCTTCTCGGCCAGAGCCAGGTCGACGAGTGCTTCCAGGTCCAGCGCCGCCAGTTCGTCCGCGCCGGTGTCCGCGTCGGGTGGTCCGGCGTCGGGTGGTCCGGCGTCGGGGTGCGACGGCGCGGCGGCGCACGCCAGGATCTGCTCCAGCAGGCCCGCGTCGCGCAGTCGGTCGATCGGGATGCCGCGCAGCACCTCGCGGATCCGCGCGTCGTCGTCCCCGTCCGCACTCGTGCGCTCCGCGGGGCGCAGCAGGTCGAAGACGTGTTGCCCCAGCTCGCGGGGGGTGGGGTAGCTGAAGACGAGGGTGGATGCCAGGCGCAGCCCGGTCGAGGAGGCCAGGCGGTTGCACAGCTCGACCGAGGTGAGCGAGTCGAAGCCGAGGTGGGTGAAGGCCTGGTCGGCGTCGACGGTCGTGCCGGCGGGGTGTCCGAGGACGACGGCGACCTGGTCGCGGACCCAGTCGAGCACGGCCGCCTCTCCCTCGCTCTCGGACAGCCCGGCCAGGCGGGCGGGCAGACCGAGGGAGCCGGCGCCGGCGGCGGTGCTCGCGCGGGTGCGGGCGGGGCGGCCGGCGGTGACGAGGTCGCGCAGGAGCAGCGGGAGGTCGTCGGCGGCTCGGCTCCGCAGCGCGGTGAGGTCCAGTCGGGCCGGGATCAGGACCGGCTTGTCGATCGTGCACGCGGCGTCGAGCAGGCTCAGTGCCTCGGCGCCGGGCATCTCGGCGATGCCGAGGCGGCGGATGCGCCGCAGGTCGACCTCGTCCAGGTTCTCGGTCATCCCGCTGCGCTGTTCCCACCAGCCCCAGCACAGGGACGTGCCGACCCGGCCGGCCGCCCTGCGCTGGGCGGCGAGGCCGTCCAGGAAGCCGTTCGCGGCGGCGTAGTTGGCCTGGCCGCCGGTGCCGAGCGTGCCGGCGAGCGCGGAGAAGAGCACGAACGCGGACAGGGTGTGTTCGCGGGTCAGTTCGTGCAGGTTGATCGCGCCGCCGGCCTTGGCCCGCAGGGCGCGGTCCAGGCTCTGCGGGGTCTGCGCTTCGAGGGTGCCGTCGGCGAGTACGCCGGCCGCGTGCACGACGGCGGTCAGCGGGTATCCGGGCGGCATCTCGGCGAGCAGGTCCGCCGCCGCGGCCCGGTCCGCGACGTCGCAGGCCGCGACCCGCACGAGGGCGCCGGCCGCCTCCAGGTCCGCGACGAGTTCGGCGGCGCCGTCGGCCGCCGGGCCCCGGCGGCTCGCCAACACCAGGCTGCGTACGCCGTGTTCGGCGACGAGGTGGCGTGCCACGAGCGAGCCGATGCCGCCGGTGGCGCCGGTGATCAGGACGGTTCCGCCGCCGAAGCCGCTGCCCATGTCGAAGATGATCTTGCCGATGTGTCGGCCCTGGCTCATCTCGCGAAACGCCCCGCGCGCGTCGCGGATGTTCCGTACGGCGATCGGGTTCAATTGCACCCGCCCGTCGGCGAACAGTTCCATGACCGCGCGGAACACCTCGTGGATGACCTCGGGGCCGGCCTCGTAGAGGTCGAACGCCGCGTATGCGACGCCCGGTTGCCCGGCCGCCACCTGCTGCGGATCGCGGATGTCGGTCTTGCCCATCTCGACGAAGCTGCCGCCCTCGGGCAGCAGGCGCAGCGAGGCGTCGACGAAGTCGTGTGCCAGGGAGTTGAGCACGACGTCCACGCCGCGACCTGCGGAGGAGGCCAGGAAGGTGTCGGCGAACTCCAGGTTCCGCGACGAGGCCAGGTGCGCGTCGTCGAGCCCGAGGGCGCGCAGGGTGGGCCACTTGGCCGGGCTCGCGGTGCCGTAGACCTCGGCGCCGACGTGCTTGGCCAGTTGCACGGCGGCCATCCCGACGCCGCCGGCCGCGGCGTGGATCAGGATTCGTTGGCCCTTTTCGAGGTTGGTCACGTGGAACAGGGCGTAGTAGGCGGTGAGATAGGCGCCCGGTACGGACGCCGCCTCGGTGTAGGTCCACCCGTCGGGGATGGGCATGAGCAGGCGGTGGTCCGCCACCGCGATGCGGCCGAACGCGCCGGAGAAGATGCCCATCACCCGGTCGCCCGGGGCGAGGTCGGTGACGTCGTCGGCCACCTCCAAGACGGTTCCGGCGCCCTCGCCGCCGATTCCGGCGTCCAGTGCGGTGCGCTCGACCAGTCCCAGGGCGATCGTGACGTCGCGGAAGTTGAGGCCGGCGGCCTGCACCGCGATGCGGACCTGACCGCTCGTCAGCGGCGCCTCCACCTCGGGGCAGGGAATCCAGGTCAGATTCTCCAACGTGCCCTTGGTCGGGATGCCCAGCCGGTACGCGCCGACCGCGGGCGGCTCGATCCGGTTGGGCGCGGGGGCGGCGGCGGTCAGGCGCGGCACCAGGTAGGCGTCGCCGCGCAGGGCCAGTTGCTCCTCGTCGAGGGCGAGCGCGTCGGGGATGCGGGGCCATGCGGCGGCCACGTCCTCGACGTCCACCAGCCGGAACCTGCCCGGGTGTTCGGTCTGGGCGGACCGGATCAGGCCCCAGACGGAGGCGCCGGGCAGGTTGTCCACCCGCTCTCCGCCGCCGGTGTCCACGGCCAGCCGGGTGAGCACGACCAGTGTCGATGCGGCGAGGGTGTCCTCGGCGAGGAACCGTTGCACGCATTCCAGGACGCGGGTGTCCGTGTCGGCGACGGCGGCGAACAGGTCGGTCTCGGACGCGGCGACGTCGTCCGGGCACAGCACGATGTGCCGCAGCGGCTCCCCCGCGACGAGTTCGTCGAGGCTCGCGTGGAACACGACTCCCTCGTGCGCCGGTTCGCCGAGTCGGGCGGGCGAGCCGAGCACGGCCCAGCGCCCGGGGGGTGTGGCCGGCTCGACCGCGAGGGCCGGGCGCCAGGCGAGTTCGTACAACGACCGCTCGCCGCGCGCCGCGCGCAGGTGTTCGGCGCTCGCCGGTCGGAACGTCAGCGCCCCGACATGCGCGACCGGGCGGCCCCGCTCGTCGGCGATCGCCACCGACACGGCACGGTCCCCGGCCGCCGGGTCGGCGGCCGGGGTGAGGCGAATCCGCACGGTCGAACCGCACGGCGCGAACCGCTCCACCCCGGACCACGAGAAGGGCATCCAGCCCTGGTCGGCGCCGATCTCGACGACCCCGCCGGCGACCACCGCGTGCAGCGCGGCATCCAACAGCGCCGGATGCAGGGCGAACCCGGCGGCGGCCGAGTCGTCGGCATCCGTCGGCAGCGTGGCGGTGGCGAACAGGTCGTCGCCGTGCCGCCACACCTCGCGCAGTCCGCGGAACACCGGCCCGTAGTCGAAGCCCGCGTCCGTGAAGGAGTCGTACAGGGCGCCGATGTCGACCCGTTCCGCCTCGGCCGGCGGCCATGCGAGCGGAGCGTCCGCGTGGTCGGCGCGCGCGCCGCCCGGTGCCAGGCTCCCCGTCGCGTGCCGGGTCCACCCGCCGGCGGCGCGGTCCTCGTCGCCGTCGGCGCCGGAGTACACGTCCAGCGTGCGGCGTCCACTCTCGTCCGGCGCGCCGACCACGACCCGGATTCGTACCTCGCCCGTGTCGGGGACGATCAGGGGTACCTCCAGGGAGAGTTCCCCGACCGTGGTACATCCGACGAAGCCGCCCACCCACAGGGCCAGATCCAGGTACGCCGTCGCCGGTACCACGACCGCGCCGAACACCGCGTGGTCGGCCAGCCATTCGTGGGTGCGCAGCGACCATCGGTCGGTGAACACCACCTCGTCGGTACCGGGGTGCTCCACCACCGCGCCCAGCAGCGGGTGTTCGGCGGCCGAGAGACCGGCGGAGGCCACGTCGGCGGTGCCGGTACCGGCCCGGAAGTCCAGCCAGTAGCGCTGCCGTTGGAACGCGTAGGTCGGCAGGTCCACCGGCCGCCGCACGTCGCCGAGCAGGGCCGCCCAGTCCACCGCGCCGCCGCGGACGTGCAGTTGGGCCAGCGAGCCGATCAGGGTGGACACCGGCCCGCGGTTGCGCCGCGACGCCGACAGGGCCACCGCGTCGGTCACGCCGACGGCGGCGAACGCCTCCTTGGCGATGCTCGTGAGGGCCGATCCCGGGCCCATTTCGTAGAAGACGCTCGCGCCGGCAGCCCGGGCGTTCTCCACGGCGGTGAAGAAACGAACGGGTTCGCGGACGTGCCGTACCCAGTGCGCGACGGACGTCAGTTCCTCGACCGTGCTCTCGCGGCCCGTCCTGGTCGAGACGATCGGGATCGCCAGGCGTCCCGTCGGGAGTTCGCCGATCGACGCGGCGAACTCGTCCAGGATCGGATCCATGAGCGGCGAGTGGAACGCGTGGTCGACGTCGAGCAGCTTGGCCGAACCCCCCTCGGCGACCAGCCGATCCCGCAGGTCGACGACCTGCTCGCGGGCACCGGAGACCACCACCGACTCCGGGCCGTTGACGGCCGCGATGCCGAGGTGGTCGTATCCGTCGAGCAGCGCGTCGACGGCGTCCTCCGAGGCGCGTACCGCCAGCATGGCGCCGCGCTCGGTGACCGCCTGCATGAGCCGGCCGCGCGCGCCCACGAGCCTGGTCGCGCCGTCCAGGTCCAGGACGCCGGACACGTGCGCGGCGGCGATCTCGCCGACGGAGTGGCCGATCAGGTGGTTCGGCTCCCCGCAGAACCCGGTCAGCAGCCGGTACAGCGCGACCTGGAGCGCGAACAGCGCGGGCTGCGCCACGTCGGTGCGCTGCGCTCGGGCCTCCTCGGGCGCCTCGGCGAGCAGCAGTGCCTTCAGCGCGAAGGGCAGGTGGGTGTCGAAGCGCGCGCAGACCTCGTCGAGGCTTTGTGCGAAGACCGGGAAGGTGTCGTACAGCTCCCGGGCCACACCGGCCCAGGGAGAGCCCTGCCCCGGGAACATGAAGACGGTGCCGCCGAGTTCGCCGACGACGCCGCGCACCAATCGCGCGGAATCGGCGCCCTCGCCCAGCGCCGTCAGACCGCTCAGCAACTCGTCCCGGTCCCGGCCCAGCACCACCGCGCGGTGCTCGAACCGCGACCGGCTCGCCACCAACGACCGGGCGATGTCGACGACACGCGCATCCGGCTCGGCGTCCGCGAACTCGCGCAGCCGCTGCGCCTGGGCGCGCAGCGCCGCCTCGGAGCGTGCGGACACCACCCACGGGATCACCTCGACGGGGTGATCCGCGCTCTCCGGCGCCGCCTCCTCGGACGCGACCTCCTCGGGCGCCTCCTCCAGGATCACGTGCGCGTTGGTGCCGCTGGCCCCGAACGCGGACACGGCCGCCCGCCGAGGCCGTCCGGGGGTGCTCGGCCACGGCCTCGCCTCGGTGAGCAGTTCCACCGCCCCGGCCGACCAGTCCACGTGTGTCGACGGTCGGTCCACGTGCAGTGTCCTGGGCATGAGCCCGTGCCGCATCGCCATGATCATCTTGATCATGCCGCCGACGCCCGCCGCCGCCTGCGTGTGGCTGATGTTCGACTTCAACGAGCCCAGCCACAACGGGTTCTCGGGGTCGCGGTCGCGGCCGTAGGTGGCCAGCAGTGCCTGTGCCTCGATCGGATCGCCCAGCGTGGTGCCGGTCCCGTGCGCCTCCATCACGTCCACGTCGCCGGCCTGCACCCGGGCGTTCGCCAACGCGGCTCGGATCACCCGCTGTTGGGCGGGGCCGTTCGGCGCGGTCAGCCCGTTGGACGCGCCGTCCTGGTTGATCGCCGAGCCCCGGATCACCGCCAGGACCCGCCGCCCGTTGCGTCGCGCGTCGGACAGCCGCTCCAGCACCAGCACCCCGACGCCCTCGGCGAATCCGGTGCCGTCGGCGGCGTCCGCGAACGCCTTGCATCGGCCGTCCACGGCCAGTCCGCGCTGGCGCGCCATCTCCCGGAACACCTGTGTGGTCCCCATCACGGTGACGCCCCCGGCCAGGGCCAGCGCGCACTCGCCCTGCCGCAGCGACTGCACCGCCTGGTGCACCGCCACCAGGGACGAGGAGCACGCGGTGTCGGTGGATATCGCCGGACCCTCCAGGCCCAGCGCGTACGCCACCCGCCCGGACGCCACGCTCAGCAGCGAACCGGTCTGCCCGTAGCCGGAGATGACCTCGGGGGTGGAGAAGTGGTTGCCGTAGCCGAAGTAGGCCAGACCGGCGAACACGCCGGTGGCGCTGCCGCGCAGGGTGTGCGGGTCGATGCCGGCCCGTTCCAGCGACTCCCACGCGGACTCCAGCAACAACCGGTGCTGCGGATCCGCGGCCAGCGCCTCGCGCGGGTTGATCCCGAAGAACTCGGCGTCGAAGTCGCCCGCGTCGTACAGGAATCCGCCGGCGCGCGTGTTGCAGGTGTTCGGCCGGTCCGGATCCGGGTCGTAGAGCCGGTCCAGGTCCCAGTGGCGGTCGTCGGGGAAGTCCGACACCGCGTCCCGGCCCTCCCGCACCAGGTCCCACAACGTCTCCGGCGAGGTCACCCCGCCCGGGTAGCGGCAGGCGATGCCCACGACGGCGACGGGCTCGGCGGCGGCCTCCGTCAGCTCGTTCAGACGCCGACGGGTGTCGAGCAGTTCGATCGACGTCCGCTTGAGGTAGTCGAGCACATCGGCGTTGTTGTCGTTTGTCATCGCTCTCCCCTAGCCGAGCTCTTTGTCCAGCAGCGAAAGCAGCTCACCGGCCGATGCCGCACTGATCCGGTCGGCGATCCCGACCGGCGATCCGTCGCCCGCCAGGGCCCGTACGCGGCCCTGCAATTCGCCGAGCAGCGTGGTGATGGTGGCCTTGTCCGCCGCGGCGAGGTCGCGGAAAGCGTCCTCCAGCCGGGCGCCCAATCCCTCGATTTCCTGGGTCAGGCGATCGGTCGGGGACAGCGGGTCGGCGACGGAATCGGGGTTGATGCCCGCGTGCAGGAATCCCGCGAGGGCGGCCGGGTTCGGGTAGTCGAACGCGAGCGTGGCGGACAGCTTCAGCCCGGTCACCGCCGTCAGCCTGTTCCGCAACTCCAGCGCCATGAGCGAGTCGACCCCGAGGTCCTTGAACGCCGAGGCGGGGCCGACCCGCGCGGCGTCGGCGAGGCCGAGCACACTCGCGGTCTGCGTGCGCACGGCGTCGAGCAGCAGCGCCTCCGCGTCGGCCGGGGGCAGCGAGGCGATCCGCCGCGCGAGTGGGATGTCGGCGGTCTCCGCAGCGAGAGGGCTCGTACCACTACCGGGACCGGCGGGCGTCCCGACCAGCGCGCGCAGGAGCGGCGACAACACCTGACCCGCACTCGGCGCGCCCGGCACCGGCAGGCTCAGCCGCACCGGCACCAGCACCGGCTCGTCCCGCGCGATCGCCGCGTCGAACAGCGCCAGTCCCTCGTGCGTGGCCAGCGGCCGCACGCCCTGTCGGCGCAGGCGCGCGATGTCCGACTCGCCGATGTCCGCGCCCGCCTCGGTGCGTTGCGCCCAGTAGCCCCAGCACAACGAGCCGGCCGCGAGCCCCTCGGCCCGACGCGCTTCGGCCAGTCCGTCCAGGAACGCGTTCGCCGCCGCGTAGTTGGCCTGCCCCGCCGTACCGAGCACGCCGGCGATCGAGGAGAACAACACGAACGCGGACAGGTCCAGGTGCCTGGTCAGTTCGTGCAGATACCAGGCGCCGCGCACCTTCGGCGCGAGGACCGTGTCCACCCGCTCCTCGGTCAGTGTCTCGACGACCCCGTCGGCCAGCACGGCCGCACAGTGGATCACCGCCGTCAACGGGTGCTCCACCGGCACGCCGGCGATCAGCGCCGCGACGGATTCGCGGCTCGTGACGTCGCAGGCGACGATCTCGACCTCGGCTCCCGCCTCGATCAACTCCTGCCGCAGTGCGGCGGCGGTCACAGCCGTCGGCCCCCGCCGGCCGGCCAGCAACAACCGGCGCACCCCGTGCCGCCGCACGAGGTGCCGGGCCAATGTCGCGCCCAGGCCGCCGACTCCGCCCGTGATCAGCACCGTCCCGGAGCCCAGGCCACGGGCCCGGTGCCCGGCGGAAATGCCCGGCACGTGGGCCAGTTGCGGGGTGGTCGCCACGCCCGCCCGGATCCTGAGCTGGGCTTCCCCGGTCTCGGCCACCGCCGGTACGCGCGCCCACGAGTCGGGGTGGTCGTCCGTGTCCACGAGTGTGAAGCGGCCCGGGTTCTCGGTCTGCGCGGTGCGTACGAATCCCCAGATCGCGGCCGCGGCGGGGTCGGTGCGGTCGGTCGGGCCGTCGGCGAGCGCCTCCCGCGTCACGATGACCAGACGCGAGTCGGCGAACCGGTCCTCGGCGAGCCAGCGTTGGGTCAACCGCAGCACCCGGTGCAGGTTGCGCTCGACCAGGGCCGGGGTGTTGCCGACGCCCGCGTCGGTGCGCTCGACGGTGGTCACCACGATCGGTGGGATCGGTCCTGCGGAGGCGGCGAGTTCGTCGAGGTCGGCGAACAGGGCCCCGCGCGCGCCGAGGGACGCGGTGAGCTCGTCGGGCGGCCCCGCCACGGCGAACCGGCCCGCGGCATCCCCGGGCTGGGCCGGGAGCGGGACCCAGTCCACCCGGAACAGCGAGTCCCGCCGGTCGAAGCCCAGTTCGGTCAGTTCCGCGACGTCCACGGGTCGCAGCGTCAGCGACTCGACACCGCCGACGGGGGCTCCGTGGCGGTCCGCGACGGCCACGGATCGGGCGCCCTCGCCGGTGGGTTCCAGCCGTACGCGCAGCACGGTGGGCGCGGCGGCGGTCAGCCGAATGCCCGTCCAGCGATGCGGCAGCCGGCCCGCGTCGCCGGCCCCCGGGCCGATCGGCAGCAGCGCGGCGTGCAGCAGCGCCGGGTGGATCCGGAACCGGCCCGGGTCCGCACTGTCGGGTGCGGGCAACTCAACTTCGGCGAACAGGACTTCACCGCTGCGCCAGACCCGCTTCAGGCCGCGGTACAGCGGCCCGTGGTCGAACCCGAGCGCGGCCGATCCGGCGTACGCGTCCTCCACGGGCACCTCGACCGCGCCCGGGGGCGGCCACACTGCGAGGTCGGGCTCGCGCCGGCCGGCTCCGGTGTCGCTTCCGACGGACCCGACGGCGTTGCGTGTCCACTCGGACTCGCCCGCGCCCTTGGAGTGCACGGCGAGCGTGCGCTTGCCGTCGATCACCACGCGGATCTCCCGCTCGGCCGTGCGGGACAACACCAGCGGTGTCTCCAGGGTGAGTTCGTCGACGACGTCGCAACCGACCTTGTGCGCCGCCCACGCCGCCAATTCGACCAGCGCCGTTCCCGGCACCAGTACCGCGCCGTGCACCACGTGGTCGGCGAGCCACGGCCGGCGGCGCACGGACAACCGCCCGCTGCCCACCAGTCCGCCGCGTTCGCCGTCGTCGGGCAGGTCGATCACGGTGTCGAGCAGGGGGTGGTCCGAGCTGCTCGCGGAGGCGCCCTCCACGGGCAGGTCCAGCCAGTAGCGCTCCCGTTGGAAGGCGTACGTGGGCAACTCGACCGCAGGCCCGTCACCGCCCGGGAACGCCGCCTCCCACGACACCGGGACGCCCGACACGAACGCCTCGGCCATCGACCGGTACAACCGGGCCGGTCCTCCGTCGCCGCGGCGCAGCGAGCCCACCACCACGCCGCCGGCGCCGGGGGTGTTGTCGAGCATGTCGCGGATGTTGATCGTGAGCAGCGGGTGCGGGCTCATCTCGATGAACGCGCCGTGCTCGGTGTCGAGGAGGCTGCGCATGGCGGCCTCGAACTGCACTGGTTCGCGCATGTTGCGGAACCAGTAGGCGCCGTCCAGTCCCGCCGTGTCGAGCGGCCCACCCGTGACCGTCGAGTGGAAGGCCACCGGCGAGGACACGGAGGTGACCCGGCCCAAAAGGTCCCGCAGCGGCCCCTCGAACCGGTCCACCAGGGGCGAGTGCCCGGGTACGCTCGCCGGGATCCACCGGGCGCGGGCGCCCTCGGCCTCGCAGAGCGCGACCACCTCCCGGACCGCCGCGGCCTCGCCCGCGACGGTGGTCGAGTAGGGGCCGTTGATGCCCGCGATCACCACTCCGGGGCCGACCCGCTCCAGCATTTCCCGGACCCGCTGCTCGGGCAGCACGATCCCGGCCATGCCGCCGTCCTGGTCGGCGGTGGCCAGCAGTTGCGAGCGCAGGGCCACGATCCTGGCCGCCTCCCGGAGGGTCAGCGCGCCGGCCGCGCAGGCGGCGGCGATCTCGCCCTGGGAGTGCCCGATCACCGCGTCGGGAATCACCCCGAAGGAACGCCACACCTGCGCCAGCGACACCATCACCGCGAACAGCACGGGTTGCACGACCTCGATGCGCTCCAGGTCCGCGCCCTCCGGCTCGCCGCGCACGGTGTCGATCAGCGACCAGGGCACCCACGGCGCGAGGGCCTGGGCACACTCGTTCATCCGCTCGGCGAAGACCGGGGACGTGTCGAGGAGTTCCCGGCCCATGCCCACCCACTGTGAGCCCTGGCCGGGGAAGACGAACACCGTCTTGCCGAGGGGTTCGACGGTGCCGGAGACCACGCCGGGCGGATTCCTGGTCGTGCCGACGTCGGTGCCCAGGCGGGCGAGCAGTTCGTCGCGGTCGGCGCCGATCACCACCCGGCGGTGCTCGAACAACGACCGTGTCGTCACCAGCGCACGGCCCGCGCCCGCGAGCGGCAGGTCGGGGTCGGCGGCCAGGCGGTCCCGCAACCGCAGCGTCTGCTCCCGCAGTGCCTCGGCCGAGCGCGCCGACACCACCCACGGCACCGCCCCGGGACGCGGTTCCGGCCCCGGCGCGGTCGCCGGCTCCGCCTCCTCGGGTGCCTCTTCGAGCACGACGTGCGCGTTCGTGCCGCTGATCCCGAAGGAGGACACGCCGGCGCGCCGGGGCCGTCCGGGCGTGGCGGGCCATTCCCGGGCCTCGGTCAGCAGTTCCACCGCGCCGGACGACCAGTCGACGTGCGGGGTCGGCCGGTCCACGTGCAGTGTCTTCGGCAACACCCCGTGGCGCATCGCCATGATCATCTTGATCATGCCGCCGACGCCCGCCGCGGCCTGCGTGTGGCCGATGTTCGACTTGAGCGAGCCCAGCCACAGCGGGCCGGCGGCGGCGCGGCCCTGTCCGTAGGTGGCGAGCAGCGCCTCCGCCTCGATGGGGTCGCCCAACCGGGTGCCGGTTCCGTGCGCCTCCACCGCGTCCACGTCGGCGGGCGAGAGCCCGGCATCGGCCACGGCGGCGCGGATGACCCGCCGCTGCGCCAGTTCGTTCGGCGCGGTCAGCCCGTTGGAGGCCCCGTCCTGGTTGATCGCCGAGCCCCGGATCACCGCCAGGACGCGCCGGCCGTTGCGCCGCGCGTCCGCCAGCCGCTCCAGGACGAGCACGCCCGCGCCCTCTCCCCAGCCGGTGCCGTCGGCCGCCTCGGCGAAGGACTTGCAGCGCCCGTCGGCGGACAGGCCGCGCTGCCGGGCGGCCTCCACCAACATCCCGGGGCTCGGCAGCGCCGACACCCCGCCGGCCAGTGCCAACGTGCACTCCCCCGCGCGCAGGGACCGCACGGCCTGGTGCACGGCGACCAGCGACGCCGAGCACGCGGTGTCGATCGAGATCGCCGGTCCCTCCAGACCCAGTACGTACGCCACCCGGCCCGAGGCCACACTGGTGTACGTCCCGGTCATCGAGTGGCCCTCCACCTCGGCGGCGGCCCCGCCGCCCATCCGCGGGCCGTAGTCGACCGCGTAGATCCCGGTGAACACCCCGGTCGCCGAACCGCGCAGGCCCACCGGGTCGATCCCGGCCCGCTCCAGCGCCTCCCACGACGTCTCCAGGATCACCCGCTGCTGCGGATCCATCGCCGGCGCCTCGCGGGGGCTGATCCCGAAGAACGCCGCGTCGAACTCGGCGAGGTCGGGGAGGAATCCGCCCGAGCGGGTGTACGTCCTCCCCTGCGCCGCGGGGTCCGGGTCGTACAGCGCCTCCAGGTCCCAGCCGCGATCCGTCGGGAAGTCGCCCACCGCGTCGACCCCGCCAAAGACCAGGTCCCACAACCCTTCGGGGGAGTTCGCCCCGCCCGGGAAACGACACCCCATGCCCACCACCGCGACCGGCTCGCGCGCGGACTCCTCCAACGCGCGCACCCGCTCGCGCAACTCCTGCGCGTCGCCGACGGCACGGCGCAGGTAGGACCGGAGCTTGTCGACATCCTCCACGGGAACTCCCCCAAGGGTTACTCGGACGAACGGGTGGCGCTACACGTATCCGCGGTCGATCAATGCGTACAACTCGTCGTCGCTGCGGCTCGCCGAAGGTGTCTTCGGCATCGGGGCCGGGGCCGCCGCCGAGGTCGACGTCGGCGTCGATTCCCGTGCCGTTTCCGGGACTTCGGGGGCCGACGGTGCGAGCAGCGTGAAGATGTGCCGGGCGAGCGCCCGTGGGGTCGGGTAGGTGAACGCGACGGTGGCGGGCAGTCGTACACCGGCCGCCGTCGTGAGCCGGTTGCGCAGCCGTACCGCCATCGAGGATTCGAAACCCAGGGCCTTGAAGGTCTCGGTCGACCTCGCGGCGAGTTCGGCGGCGGTGACGGGCGCGTCGGGCGTGCTCAGCAGCGCGGCCGTCTCGGTGCATACGAGTTTGCCTACCGCCGATTCCGAGTCGAGCTCTCCGGTACGGGAGTTCGCATCCGCCGGGGCGGTGTCCGCGGGTGGTGTCAGCCAGTACCGCCGCCGCTGGAACGGGTAGGTCGGCAGGGCGATCCGGCGCGGCCGGGCCGCGGCGAAGCAGGCCGTCCAGTCCACCGGCACGCCGCGCACGTACAGGTCGGCCGACGCCGCCAGGACCCGGCCCATGCTCCCGTCGTCCCGGTGCAGGGTGCCCGACAACACCGGCGAGGCGGCGAGCGCGTCGGCGGTCTCCGCCATCGCCACCGCGAGTACCGGATGCGGGCTGACCTCCACGAACACGCTGCCGCGCACGCGCATCAGGTCTTCGATCACCTCGCCGAATCGCACCTTCGAGCGCAGGTTGTCGTACCAGTACGCGCCGTCGAGCCCGCGGGTGTCGAGCGGGGCGCCGGTGACGGTGGAGTGGAACGCCGCGGCCGACGCCCTGGGCGTGATGCCCTCCGCGGCGGCGAGCACCCGGTCCCGGATACGTTCGACCTGGTGCGAGTGCGACGCGTATTCGATCCTGACCCGGCGTACCCGGACACCGTCGCCGGCCGCCATCGCGGCGAACTCCGCCAGTGCCTCCAGGTCGCCGGAGATCACCACCGAGCCCGGCCCGTTGACCGCGCCCACGCACAACCGCCCGGCCCACGCCCGCAACCGCTCCTCGACCCAGTCCAGGGGCGCGAACACCGCGTTCAGCCCGCCCAGTCCGGCCAGTTCGGTCAGTGCCGTGCTGCGCAGCGCGACCACGCGCGCCGCGTCGTCGAGGGAGAGCGCGCCCGACGCGCAGGCCGCGGCGATCTCCCCCTGGGAGTGCCCCACCACCACGTCGGGGACCACGCCCAGGGAGTGCCAGACCCGGGTCAGGGACACCATCATCGCGAACAGGGCGGGCTGCACCACGTCGTCGCCGCGCTCCAACAGCGCCGCCGAGTCCGTCCCCGTGACCACGTCCGGCAACGACCAGTCCAGCCACGGTTCCAGGGCCCGCGCGCACTCGTCGATCGAGCGGGCGAAGACCTCCGACTCCGCGTACAACCGCCTGCCCATACCCGCCCACTGCGACCCCTGACCGGGGAAGACGAAGACGATCGGGCCGGGCGGGTTCGCCGCGACCCCGCGCAGCACACGGGCCGAATCGCCGCCCGCCGCAAGGAGATCGAGCCCGGTCAGGGCCTCCTCGCGGCCGGCGCCCAAGACCACCGCCCGGTGGGCGAAGGACGCTCGGGTGGAGACCAGCGAGTGGCCCACGTCGGCCGCCGACGGCGTCGCGTCCGTGCTCAGCCGGTCCCGCAGCCGTGCCGCCTGCTCGCGCAGGGCGGGCTCGGTGCGCGCCGACAACACCCAGGGCACCGTCCCCTCGTCGACGACCCCGGGGCGCCCCTGCTCCTCCGGTGCCTGTTCGAGGATCACGTGCGCGTTCGTCCCGCCCAGGCCGAATGCCGACACCCCCGCCCGTCGCGGCCGGTCGGCCGGGCTCGGCCAGGCCCGGGCGGCGCTCGGGACGTCGAAGTGCTCGTGGAAGTTCGGGATGGCGGGGTTGGGCGTCCGGAAGTTCGGGTGCGGCACCAACCGCGCACGGTCCAGGCACAGTGCGGCCTTGACGAAACCGACGATGCCGGCGGCCGGCTCCAGGTGCCCGACGTTGGCCTTGGCCGAGCCGATCACCAGGGGGCGATCCCGCCCGGTCGTCCGGAACACCTCGCGCAGCCCGGCCGCCTCGGCCGGATCGCCGACGCGGGTCCCGGTGCCGTGCGCCTCGACGTAGTCGACGGTGTCGAACGGCACGCCCGACCGCTCCAGCGCGGTGCGGATCGCCGCCGCCTGCCCGGCCGGGCTGGGATCGGGCATCCGGCTGGTCGCGCCGCCGCTGCCCACCCCCCAGCCGCGCACCACCGCGTAGATGTGATCGCCCTCGGCGACGGCCAGGTCGAGCCGCTTGAGCAGGACGAACGCCCCGCCCTCGCCCCGGACGAAGCCGCCGGCGCGTTCGTCGAAGGGGAAGCAGCGGCCCTCGGGCGACAACGCGCCCAGGTTCGCCAGGCCCAGGCCCGCCTCCGGGTCGGCGATCAGGTGTACACCGCCCGCGAGCGCCAGGTCGACCGCGCCGGCGCGGATCCGGTCGCACGCGAGGGCCAACGACACGAGGGAGGAGGACTGGCCCGAGTCCGCGCACAGGCTCATCCCGCGCACGTCGAACAGGGTCGAGATCCGGTTCGCGATCCACGCGCCGCCGGACCCGAGCGCGGCGTAGTGGTCGTCCCGGTCGCCGCCGGACAGTTTGCGCAGCACCTCGTAGCCGGAGGGCGCGCTGCCGACCACGACGTCGATCTCCCGGCCGGCCAGCGCGGTCGCCGGCATCCGGGCGTCCTCGACGGCCTCCCAGGCGAGTTCCAGGCCGAGCCGCTGCACGGGGTCCATCGCGGTGGCCTCCGCCGCGTCCGTGCCGAAGAACTCCGCGTCGAACCCGTCGATGGCGTCGAGGAAGGAACCCGCGTTCACCGTGGCGGCGTCCGGGTGGGTCGAGCGCCGCACGTCGGCGGCCCGCCGCTCGGGGAAGGTCCCGATGGTGGACCCGCCGTCGACCAGCAGGCGCCAGAACTCGTCCGGACCGCGCACCCCGGGGAAGCGGCACGACATCCCGACAACGGCAATATCGGTGGCTGCGCCACTCATACGAATTCCTTCCGATTCCCTCGCCGGCCGGCGCTCGCGGGCCGCCCCGCCGTCACCGCCGGGCGGTCAGCAACTTCAGCAGCTCGTCCGGCGCGTTCATGAAGTCGTGGTGGCCGCCCTCGACGACCCGGATCTCGACCGAATCCGCGTACCGACGCCATCCCTCCAGTTGGTCCGGGGTCACGTCGGGGTCGTCGCGCCAGTGCAGGACGACGATGGGACAGCCCAGCCGCACCGGTTCGACCCTGCGGTAGGCGCGCGCGGCGGCGAGGTCCTCGAGAAGCACGCTCATCCCCACCTCGACCATGTCGGGCCGCGGCTCGATGCCCCGCCCGCGCACCACCGACACCAATTCGGCGCGCAGTTCGGCCTCGGTCATGGTGAGCATGCGATCGCTCGCGGCGTCGTGCGGCGCGGGTTGGCCGGACACGAACAGGCAGTCCGGCCCCGGCAGATCCAGTTCGGCGAGCCGGACAACGGTCTCGAACGCGGGCAGCGCGCCCGCGCAGTGCCCGAAGAACGCGAACGGCCGGTCCAGGCGCGCCGCCAGCGGTTCCACCAGGGCGGCGGCCAGATCCTCGTAGGTGCCGTAGTGCGGTTCGGCGAGCCGGCTCTCCCGGCCGGGGAACTGCACCGGGCAGACCTCGACGTCGTCGATCGTGGCCGGCCAGGCGCTGAACGCGGAGGCGCCGGAGCCGGAGTAGGGGAAGCAGAACAACCGGGCCGGGGGGTCGCCGGCCGGTGGCCGGACGAACCACGGCGACATGGCGGGGGCGCTGCCGGATGTCATGGCGTCGTTCGTTTCTGGGCGACGATGGGGAGGTGGGTCATCCCGGCGATGAAGTACGACCGCAGATGTTGCGGCTCGCCGTCGAGTTCGATCGAGCCGAAGCGGCCGAGCAGTTCCTCGAAGAAGATGCGCAGCGTCTGCCGGGCCAGCGGACCGCCGATGCAGTAGTGCGGCCCGAATCCGAACGCGACGTGGCGGTTCTCGCGCCGGGTGACGTCGAATTGGTGCGGGTCGGTGAACTGCGACTCGTCCCGGTTGGCCGAACCGATCCACGCGACGACCGCGCCGCGGGCGGGGATCGTACCGCCGCCGATCTCGGTGTCGTCGACCGCGTAGCGCATGAAGTTGCACGCGGCCGAGGTCCAGCGCAGTCCCTCCTCGACCAGGGACGGCACGAGCGAGGGGTCGGCCTGGACCTTGGCGAACTGCTCGGGCCGCTCGATCAGCGCGTGCACCGTGCCCGAAACGGTGTGCGGCGTGGTCACGTTGGCGCCGAGCAGGATGCTGTAGCCGTCGAGCGCGATCTCCTCGTCGGTCAGCGGCGCGTCGCCCGGTCGCACGGTCATCAGGTGGTCGAGCAGGCTGCCGTCCTCGCCGCCGGCGGCCCGCCGCCGTTTGACCCATTCGGTGACATAGGTGACGAGTTCGTGGTGGGAGATGGCCAGCGTCGCGGCCTCGCTGCCGTGCTTGAAGTGCGGATCCGAGGGCGCGGTGACCATCGCGGTCAGCTGTACCAGCTCGTCCCAGTCCCGTTCGGGGATCCCGAGCAGCGGTCCCGCGACGATCATCGGGAGCCGGTGCGCCTTCTCGGCGAGGTCGAACGTGCCGCCGTCCAGGGCCGGTTCGAGGAAGCGCACGATCGCCTCTCGGATCCGGTCCTGCCACGAGGCCACCGCGCGCGCGGTGAGCCGCGCGCCGATCGCCCGGCGCACCTGGGTGTGCCGAGGCGGGTCGGTGGAGGTCATCAGCTTGCCCGCCGCGACGTCGTCCTCCCCGAGATGGGTGACCACCGTGCCGCGCTCGGAGGTGAACCTCCGGTGGTCGCCGAGTACGGCGCAGACGTCGTCGTAGCGGGTCACCGACCAGAACTCGCGGCCGTCCGGGAGGACCTGGTGGTGCAGCGGAGCCTCGGCGCGCATCACGTCCCAGATCGGGTGCGGGTCGCCCGAGGTGTACAGGTCCAGGTCGAACAGGTCGACGCGGTCGAGGTCGATCTCGCGCGCGGCACCCGGCGTCAACCTCACGTTCGCGCCCTTTCCTGTTCGATCAGCTCGGCGACCCGGGCCGGGGTCTGGGCCAGGTAGAACCCGCGCACGGACAGGGCGACGCCGTAGTCCTGGGCCACCCGATCGATGATCTTGATCCCGATCAGCGAATTGCCGCCGATCGCGAAGAAGTCGTCGTCCGGCCCGACCTCGCGGCCCCCGAGGAATTCCCCCCACAGCGCCGCGATTTCCGGTACGAGGACGGTCGACGCGCCGTCCGGCGCCGCCTGTCCCTGCGATGTCTCGTCCTGTTCGCCTCGTTCGTGGATACGCGGCAACGATTCCATGGCCGGCCTCTCCTTCCTTCGCCGAACGGATCGGGAATGCGCCGGCGAACCGGCATGACAACGCCATCCGCAGGCGTTGTGCCCGCTGTTCGACGATTGGTTCGTGCCGGGGGCTCCGGGGACCCCGAGGTGAAAGCGACCGCCTGTGCACGCCGACCGAAGAGCGTTACGGTGGGCGGCTGTCGGGGCAAACTCGCGTCGCCAACATAAATCGCCGGGGAAAGCCGGTGCAAGGGACGGTGGTCCGCGCACACCGACGGACGCCGATGTCCCGCCGACAGGACAGTAATACGACACCGGCCGACCGAGGACCCCACGGCCCCGACGAATGCCGTGGATCGCCCGGGCATTGATTCCGGCACCGTCCGGTTTTTCGGCGTCGGCTGCCGATCGCCCCGAAATCGGTACCGAATTCCCGCGCGGTATCGACACGCGGACACGCCATATCGCGAACGAGGTCCGTCAAGGTTTCGGGATCCGGTCGGGCGGCCCGAACAACCGTGGCAAAATCGGTGGGTGCAGATCGGGATGCTGGGTCCTTTCGAGGTTCGCACGGACGCCGGCGGTACGGCCGACGTGCCGGGCGCGCGGCTGCGCGCGTTGCTGATCGCCCTCGCACTGAGACCGGGCCAGCCGGTCCCCAAGGCCGTGCTCGTGGACTGGATCTGGGGCGAGCACCCGCCCGTCGACGCGACGAACGCACTGCAACGCCTGGTGTCCCGGCTGCGCAAGGTGCTGCCCGACGGGGTGATCGAGGGCCGGCCGGACGGTTACCGGCTGTTCGTGGAACCCGACGCCGTCGACGCGGTGCGGTTCGAACGCCTCGTGGCCGCGGGCCGCCTGCGCACCGAGGACGCCTCCCGACGGGTGCGCCTGCTGCGCGAAGCCCTCGACCTGTGGAGCGGTGCGGCCATGCAGGACGTCGGTCTGGCGGACAGCGCCGCGTTCGACGCCGCGATCGTGCGCCTGGAAGGCTTACGCCTGACCGCCACCGAGGAGCGGTTCGACGCGGAGGTCACCCTCGGGCGCGGCGCCGAGGTGGTCACGGAGTTGACCGACCTGGTGGCCACACATCCGCTGCGGGAACGGTTCGCCACCGCGCTGATGCGCGCCCTGGTCGCGACCGGGCGCGACAGCGACGCGCTGCTGGTGTACCAGCGCACGAGGCAGGCCCTGGTGGACGAGTTGGGCGTGGATCCCTCGCCGGAGCTGGCCGCGTTGCATGGCGCGCTGCTGCGGGGCGAGTTGGGGCGGCGGGAGGAGAACCGCAGGAGCAACCTGCGCGCCGAGCTGACCACCTTCGTCGGGCGCGACGCCGACATCGCCGCGGTTCGCGAACTCGTCGCCGAGCACCGGCTCACCACGGTGATCGGGCCGGCGGGGGCGGGCAAGACCAGGTTGGCCACGGAGACCGCCCGCACCCTGCTCGACGACCTGCCGGACGGGGCCTGGCTGGTGGAACTGGCCGCCATCGGCACCGACGGCGACGTGGCCCGCGCCACCCTCTCCGGCCTCGGTCTGCGTGACGCGCTGCTCGGCGCGGCACCGAGCGTGGAGCCGACCGACCGGCTGATCGCCGCGATCCGCGAGCGGGAGGCGCTGCTGATCCTGGACAACTGCGAGCACGTGATCGAGTCTGCGGCGGTGTTCGCCCACCGGGTGCTCGGGGAGTGCCGGCGGCTGCGGATCCTGGCCACGAGCCGCGAGCCGCTCGGCATCACCGGGGAGGCGCTGTGGCTGGTCGAGCCGCTGGCCCTGCCGGACCCGGACGCGAGCCCCGACGAGATCGAGGCCTCGCCCGCCGTGCGGCTGCTGCGCGACCGGGCCGGGGCGGTGCGTCGGGACCTGTGGGTCGAGACCCCCGCGCCGGAGACGATGGCGCGCGTGTGCCGGGCGTTGGACGGGATGCCGCTGGCGATCGAACTGGCCGCGGCACGGCTGCGCACCATGTCCATCTATCAGCTCGCCAACCGACTCGACGACCGGTTCCGTCTGCTGACCAGTGGCAGCCGGACCGCACTGCCTCGACACCGGACACTGCGCGCGGCCGTCGACTGGAGCTGGGAACTGCTCACCCACGTCGAGCGGGTGGTGCTGCGCCGGCTCTCGGTGTTCGCCGGTGGGGCAAGCCTGGAGGCGGCCGAACGGGTCTGCGCCGGTGACGCGGTGGACTCGGAGCAGGTACTGGAGTTGCTCACCGCGCTGACCGAGAAGTCGCTGCTGCTCGTCGAGGGCGACCATACCCAGCGCTACCGCATGATCGGCACGATCAAGGAGTATTCCCGGCATCGGCTCGCCGAGGCGGGGGAATCGGACCGGGCGCGCCGCGCGCACCTGGCCTGGTTCACCGAACTCGCCGAGACCGCGGAGCCGCATCTGCGCCGCGCCGAACAGTTGGAATGGCTCGCCACGCTGGAGAGCGAGCACGACAACATCAGCGCGGCGATGCGTGGCGCACTGGCGGCGGGCGAGGCGCAGGCGGCGATGCGGCTGGCCGCGGGCACGGGTTGGTACTGGTGGCTCAGCGGACACCGGACCGAGGGCATCGAGCTGATCATCGCGGCCACCCGCACGCCGGGCGAGGTGACCGACGAGACCCGGGCCATGGTGTACGCGCTGGTCGTGCTGTTCGTCAGTTCCGGGCGCGGCGACGAGCACCAGGCGGCGGTGTGGATCCGCGAGGCGCACCGGTTCAGCCTGCGCAGCCGACGCCGCTACCCCCTGCTCGGGCTCGTCGCCGCGCTGGAGCGCCTGGTGCAGGCGCCCGACGCGTTCCTGCCCGCGTTCGAGCCGCTGCTCGACAACGAGGACCCGTGGGTACGCGCGCTTGCCCGGCTGCACCTGGGCAAGATGCGGATCATGCTCGGCCAGGGCGGGCGGGACGCGGACGCGTATCTGGAGATGGCGCTGGCCGAGTTCCGGGAGATCGGCGAGCGGTTCGGTATCTCGTTCGCCCAGACGGAGTTGGCGGATCGCATCGCCGTGCGCGGCGAGTTCGCCGGCGCGTGCGAGCACTACGAGCAGGCGATCGCGGTGGTCACCGAGGTGGGTGCCCTGGAGGACGTGATCCGGATGCGCTCGCGGCAGGCGCAGTTGTACTGGTTGCTGGGCGACGAGGAGGCCGGCACGGCCGCCCTGGCCGAGGCGGAGCGGCACGCGAAGCGGGTCACCTGGCCGGACGCGCTGGCCGAGTTGGCCTTCGCGCGTGCGGAACTCGCTCGGTGGAGCGGCGATACCGAGGAAGCGCGTCGGCAACTCGGCGTCGCGACGGCCATGTTGGGTGAAGAGGCGCAGCAGGCGAACGTCCGGGCGGCCACGCACGACCTGCTCGGCTATCTCGCCGAGGACGTGGGCGAGACGCGGGAGCACCGGGCGGCGGCCTGCCGGGCGGCGACCGAGGCGGGGCACGCGCCGGTGATCGCGCAGGTGCTCGTCGGGGTCGCTGACCTGGCGCTGCGCCGCGACGATCCCGCGCAGGCCGCGCGGCTGCTTGCGGCGAGCGCGGACGTACGCGGGTTGCCGGACCGCTCCCATCCGGACGCGGCGCGGATCGAGCAGGACGCGCGACGCCGCCTCGGCGACGGGGGTTACGCCGAGGCGGCTCGGGAGGGGACACGAACGAACTGGTCCCGCTTGGTCGAGATCACGCTCGCTTCGTGAAGCAGGCGTCGATCGAGGTCAGGCCCGCTTCTTGAAGGTGGAGATCGCCCACAGGTAGCCGACGACGGCGAGTCCGATGCACCAGGCGATGCCGGCGAGCGCGTCGCCGGTCGACGGATCACCCGCCAACAGCCCGCGCAGCGTCTCGATGATCGGGGTGAAGGGCTGGTATTCGGCGAACTGGCGCACGCCGGCGCCCATCGTGTCCGCGGGCACGATGGCGCTGCTCAGGAACGGCAGCATGATCAGCGGCACGGTGGCCAGGCCCGCCGATTCCGCCGACTTCGCGGCCAGCCCCAACGCCACGGTGAGCCAGCTGGCCGCGACGGTGAGCAGGACGACGAAGCCGAGGACGCCGAGCCAGTCGAGGGCGCTCGCGTCCGGGTCGAACCCCATCGCGAAGGCCACCGCGATGATCGCCGTGCAGGCCACCAGGCAGCGCACCGTGGTGACGATGACCTGCCCGGTCAGCACGGCGCCGCGGGAGATGTCCATCGCCTTGAAGCGGTTGATGATGCCCTTGGTCATGTCGTCGTTGACGGCCGTCGCGGTGGACCCGAGCCCGTAGCTGACGGCCATCACGAGCATGCCCGGCGTCGCGTAGTCGATGTAGCTCTCGCCGACCTCGAAGGCGCCGCCGAGCACCTTGACGAACATCAGCAGCAGCACGATGGGGAACAGGATCGCGTTGAACAGCACGAGGGGGTTGCGCATGGTGTGCTTGAGGTTGCGGCGCAACATGATCGTCGAGTCGGCCCACGCCGTGGCGACATTGCTCATGACGCGACCGCCTCCTCGCTCGGGTGCCCGGTCAGGGCGAGGAAGACGTCGTCGAGGTCCGGGGTGTGCACGGAGAACTCCTGTGCGTTGATCGAGTACTCGTCGAGCCGGTCCAGCAGGGCCCGCAGCGACTTCGACTGGCCGTCGCTGGGCACCCGCAGGAGCAGTTCCTGGTCGTCTCTCGTGCCGCCGCGCAACACGCGCGCCGCCGCGTCGAGTTCGTCGAGGTCGGTGAAGCGGAGCCGCACGTGGGTGCCGGGGACCTGACGCTTGAGTTGGTCGGGGGTGCCCTCGGCGACCAGCCTGCCCTGGTCCAGGACCACGACCTGATCGGAGAGGTGGTCGGCTTCGTCGAGGTATTGGGTGGTGAGGAAGATGGTGGTGCCGTCGGCCACCAACTCGCGGACGATCCCCCACATCGTGCGCCTGCTGCGCGGGTCCAGGCCCGTCGTCGGCTCGTCCAGGAAGATGATCCGCGGGTCGCCGACCAGCGTCATCGCCAGGTCCAGCTTGCGAGTCATGCCGCCGGAATAGGTCGAGATGCGCTTGTCCGCCGCCTCGACCAGGTCGAAGCGCTCGAGCAGTCGTTCGACCACCCGTTCCCCGGAGCGCACCCGCTTGAGGTCCGCCATCAGCTGCAGGTTCTCCCGGCCCGACAACAGCTCGTCCACCGCGGCGAACTGGCCGGTGACCCCGATGGCCGCGCGTACCTGCCTGGTCGCGGTCAGCACGTCGTGCCCGGCGACGTGCACCGTTCCGGCGTCGGCCTTCAGCAACGTCGCCAGCACGTTCACCGTCGTCGTCTTGCCCGCCCCGTTCGGGCCGAGCATGGAGAACACCGATCCCTCGGCGACCTCGAAGTCGATGCCGTCGAGCACCACCCGGTCGCCATATGCCTTGCGCAGCCCGGAAACTGCGATCGCCGAACTTCTCATGCATCCACCATTTCCACGGTGACTGTCACCCGACTGTCACACCCCTGACACGGCCGCTGCCATGGCATTTCGTCGTATCGCCCCGGGTCGGGACGCCGCCCCCGGGCAGGCGGCGGCTCGTCACCTCGCGGTGTCGCGGGCGGACTGCGCCTCGATCAGATCCAGAATCTCCCGGGCGTGATCGACCAGATACATGTGATCGCCCGGGAACTCGGCGTATTCGAACGTGCTCGTGGTGGCGTCTCGCCACTCACGGGCCTGGTCCGCGCTGACCAGGCCGTCGGAGCCGCCGCGAATCGAGCAGATCGGCACCGACACCGGGTCGTCGGTGCTGGGCAGGTAGTTCTCGTGCATCTCGCAGTCGGCCTGCAACACGGGCAGGATCAGCTCGCGCATCTCCGGGTGATCCAGTGCCTCGTGCCGAAAACCGGCGAACTCCTCCACCCGGGCCAGGAACTCCTCGTCGGGAAGGCCCGTCGCCCGCCGCTCGCGCTGGGTCCAGGGACCGGGCGAGCCACTGACGATCAGCCGCTCCACGGGCACGTCGCGCGTACTGAGCAGATGCACCAACTCGTACGCCAGCACCGCGCCCAGGCTGTGCCCGAACAACACGGTCCGCGACCCGCGGCCGAGGTTCGCGACGATCTCGTCGACCGAGTTCTTGGCCGCCTCGACGACATTGCGATACGGCGTCTCCAGGATCCGCCGCTCCCGGCCGGGCAGTTCGACCGAGAGCAGGCGCCACCGGTCGCCGGCCGGCGCCCGCCACGGGTGGAAGAACGACGGTCCCGCGCCGGCGAACGGCACGCACAGCAGCGCGGTTCGCCCTCGATCCGGCGCGGACATGCCGGGTGTGCTCACCCCGACCAACCCCAATCCTGCGTTCGATGGTTCATGGAAACCCGCGACCCGGCGACCGGGGGCGGCCAGGCGATCGGCGGCCCCGCTACGGCCGTTCGATGGCCGATCGTTCCGCGTCCGCGAGTTTGCGGACGATGACCTCCATGACCTCGGCCACGGGCGCGGGCATGTTCATCTCGTGGTGCGTGGCGCGCACGTCGTGCACCTCGATGTCGCCCAGGACCAGCGGTCGCCACATGTGCGCGTACAGATCGTCCTTGAGCGTCGCGCTGAAGAACACCACGTCGCCGCGGTAGACCGGCGATTGGAAGGTCATGATGTGCCGGGTGTTGTTGGCCAACACCTTCGACATGGTGTCCAGGAAGTCCTGTTGGTTGTCGGTGCCGATGTACTGGCCGAAGAACTCCTCGAGTTCGTCCCGGTAGTCCTCCAGCGTCTTGCCGGCGTGGATCTCCGAGAACCCCTCGCCGCCCGGCTGGGAGTCGAGGATCGCCACCAGGCCGACCTTGTGCCCGCGCCGGTCGAGCCCCTCCGCGACGGCCTGCACGACGGTACCGCCGTAGGACCAGCCGATCAGGTAGAACGGGCCCTCCGGCTGGATCTTCAACATCTCGGCGATGTAGTCGTCGACCATCTCCTCGACGGAGCCCGCGAGCGCGTCCACGCCGTTGGAGCCGCGCGATTGCAGCGCGTAGGCCGGGCGGTCCGGCACGTGCATGACGAAGCTGAAGTAGGCCCAGCCCAGGCCGCCTCCCCCGTGGAAGAACCACAGGGGTTCCTTGCCCGTGCCGGGATCGTTGTTCAGCGGCAGCACGACCCCGAACGGGTCGACATTGTCGCCCACGGGGATGCCGCCGATGAGCACGAGCGAGGCCAACTCGGCCACCGTCGGGAACTTGATGATCGTCCTGAGGGGCACGTCGACGTGGAACATGGCGCGGATGCGCACACTGAGCCGGGTGGCCATCAGCGAGTGGCCGCCGAGGGCGAAGAAGTCCTCGTGGATGCCGACGTTCTCCCGGCCGAGCAACTCGCCGAACAGCGCGCACAACTTCTCTTCGGTGACATCGCGGGGTCCTTCGCCGACCGCGGCGCTCGTCTGCTCCGCCGGCAGCGCCCGCCGGTCGAGCTTGCCGTTGGGCGTCAGCGGGATCCGCGAGAGCGCGATCACCGAGGCGGGCACCATGTACTCGGGCAGGCGCCCGCGCAGGTACTCGGTCAGTTCGGCGAGCAGCGCGACCGTCGCCTCGTCGTCGTACACGCGCGGCCCCTCGCCCGCCGGGGCATCGGAATCGGCCGGCGCGCCGACGGTGGAGGCGGGCACCACGTAACCCACGATCTGCCGGTCGTCCTCCCGGTCCTCGCGCACCACCACCGCAGCCTGCGCCACCGCGGGGTGCCCGGCCAGCGCGTGCTCGATCTCCCCCAACTCGATCCGGTAGCCCCGGATCTTCACCTGGTGGTCGGTGCGGGCGATGTATTCCAGCAGGCCGTCGCGGTTCCACCGCGCCAGGTCCCCGGTGCGGTACATCCGCGCGCCGGCCGGGCCGAACGGGCAGGGCACGAACCGCTCCGCGGTCAGGTCGGGCCGGCCCTGGTAGCCGCGCGCCATACCGGTGCCGGCGATGTACAACTCGCCCTGCACGCCGCGCGGGACCGGGCGCAGCCGCGCGTCGAGCAGGTACACCTGGGTGTTCCCGACCGGAGTCCCGATCGCGACCCCCGCCCCGGCCTTCACCGGCGCCATGGTCGACCACGTCGTGGTCTCGGTGGGGCCGTACCAGTTGCCCACCTCGACGGCCTGGTCCGCCAGCGTCTCGGCCAGCCGTACCGGCACCGCCTCCGCGCCGGTGATGATCCGCAGGCCCTGCGCGGCGTTCGGCTCGTGGGTCAGCACCATCTGCCAGAACGCGGGGGTGGCCTGCACCACGGTGACTCCGTGCCGGCGCAGGAACGCCACCATCCTCGACGGTTCGGTGACCGTGTCCCTCGTCGCCATCACCATGGTCGCGCCGCAGACGAACGGAAGGTACAGCTCGGTGTTGGCCATGTCGAACGACACCGTCGTGCTGAACAACATGCGGTCGTCGGGCGACAGCGGGAACCGTCGCCGCGTCGCGGCCACGAAGTTGGCCAGCGCGCCGCGCGGGATCGCCACCCCCTTCGGGGTTCCGGTCGAGCCCGACGTGTAGATCACGTACTGGGTGTTGTCCGGCCGTACGACCACATCCGGCGCCGAGTCCGGGTATCCGGAACAATCCGCCTCGGCCAAGGTGTCGGCGTCGAGCACCAGGAGCGGATCCGCCTGCCCGAGGACGTGGTCGATCCGCGAGCGCGGGTGGTCCGGATCGACCGGGACGTAGGCTCCGCCGGCCTTGAGCACCGCGAGGATCGCCACCATCAGGTTCACCGTGCGCGGCAGGCACACCGCGACCAGCGACTCGGCCCGCACGCCGCGCTCGACCAGCCAGTGCGCCAGCCGGTTCGACCGGACGTCCAGTTCCCGGTAGGTGAGCGTCTCCTCCTCGCCGATCACGGCGAGGGCCTGCGGCGTGGCCTCCACCTGTCGGTCGATCGCCGCCAACAGGCCCTGCTCCAGGCTCGGTTCGGCGGTGTCGTTGACCTCGACGAGCAGTTGCTCCCGCTCCCCCGCGACCAGCACGTCGACGTCCCCGACGCGCACGTCCGGATCGGCCACCACCTGCTCCAGGATCCGGACGAACCGGGCGGCCATGTCCTCGACGGTGCCCCGGTCGAACAGCTTGCCCGAGTACTGGATGTCGCCGTGCAGCCGGCCGGCCTCGTCCATGCCCATGCTGAAGAACAGGTCGACCATCGTCTTCTGGGTGAGCGCCTGCTGGAACTCCACCCTGAGTCCCGGCAGTTCAAAGCTGGGCCGGGCGTAGTTCTGCCAGCCGCACATCACCTGGAACAGCGGCCGGTACTCGGCCGAGCGGTCGGGGTTGAGCGTCTCCACCAGCACGTCGAACGGCACGTCCTGCTGCTCGTAGGCGGACAGCGCCTTGTTCCGCGTCCGGGTGAGCAGCTCGACGAAGGACGGGTCGCCCGAGAGGTCGATGCGCAGCACCAGGTTGTTGACGAAGCAACCGATCAGGTCCGCGAGCGCGTCGTCGGTGCGGCCGGCGATCGGGGTGGCGATCGGTACGTCGTCGCCGGCGCCGAGCCGGCTCAGCAAAACCGCCACCGCGGACTGCACGACCATCGCCATGGTCGTGCCGCGCTCGGCGGCCAGCTTCTCCAGTCCGGCCGACACCTCCCGGGTCGCCGCGAGGGCGACCGCGTTGCCGGCGGTGTCCGTCTCCACCGACCGCGGGCGATCCAGCGGCAGGTTCAACGGCTCCGGTACACCTTCGAGTTCGTCGCGCCAGTACTCGATCTGCGTGGCGACCAGGCTGTCCGGGTCGTCCACGTCGCCGAGGACCTCGCGCTGCCACAGCGTGTAGTCCTTGTACTGCACGGGCAGCGGCTCCCACTCCGGTGCCCGACCGTCGCGGCGCGCGGTGTAGGCCACGCCCAGGTCTCGGGCCAGCGGCGCGCCCGAGCTGCCGTCGGTGGCGATGTGGTGGATCACCACGGCCAGCACGTGATCCTCGGGCGAGCAGCGGAACAGGCTCGCCCGAAAGGGGATTTCGGTGGCCAGGTCGAACCCGTGCGCGACCGCCTCGTCGACCGCGCCGGCCACGTCCTCGGCCGCGAGCTCGACCACCGGCATCCGCGCCTGCGGAAGTGCCTCCGCCAAGGGCAGGATCCGCTGGTGCGGCTCACCGTCCTCGTCGGTCACGTACGTGGTGCGCAGGACCTCGTGCCGCTCGACCACGTCCCGGACGGCCGCGGCGAGGGCGTCCCGGTCCAGCGCTCCGGTCAGTCGGAACGCCGCCGCCATGTTCCAGGTTTCCCCACCCTCCAGTTGGTGCAGGAACCAGTAGCGACGCTGTGCGAATGACAGCGGAATCATTGCCTCACTCCTCTACGGTCATCTTGCGCAAACCGGGGCGGCGGGGAGCCGTCGGTTCCTCCGACCACGGTGCGAGCGCGGCCACTGTCGGCAGGTCGAAGATCTTGCGGATGGGAATCTCGATCCCCAGGTCGGCGCGGGCCCGGCTGATCAGCCGGGTGGCCAGCAGGGAGTGCCCGCCGAGCGCGAAGAAGTTGTCGTCGATGCCGACCCGGTCGATGCCGAGCACCTCGGCGAACAGTCGGACCAGGGTCTCCTCGCGGGCGTTGCGCGGCGCCCGATAGGCGGCCCCGCCGAGCTCCGGCTCGGGCAGCGCGGCCCGGTCCAGCTTGCCGTTGGGCATCAGCGGCAGCCGGTCCAGGAACACCAGTGCCGACGGCACCATGTACTCGGGCAGTCGCTCGGCGAGGAATCCTCGAACGGTGTCGCCGTCGACCTCGCCCGACGACACCAGGTACGCGACGAGCCGCGTGCCGACGCCGGTGCCCCGGGTGAGCACGGCGGCGCGGGCGATGTCGGGGTGCGCGGTGAGCGCGGCCTCGACCTCGGCGGGCTCGATCCGGAAGCCGCGCAGCTTGACCTGCGCGTCCCCCCGCCCCACGTACCGGAGTTCACCCTCGGCGTTCCAGCGGGCCAGGTCCCCGGTGCGGTACATGCGCGAGCCGGCCGGGCCGAACGGATCGGCGAGGAAGCGCTCCGCGGTCGATCCGGGGTTGCCGTGGTAGCCGCGGCCCACGTTCCCGCCGACGTACAACTCGCCGACCGCGCCCGGCGGCACCGGCGCGAGGTCGGGGCCGAGGAGGTAGGCGCGCATGTTGCCGAGCGGGGTGCCGACGGGCGCGCTGCCCGCCCAGTCCCGGGTGTCGCCGGAGACGGTACTGGTGGTGGCGTAGAACGACTCGCTCTGCCCGTAGGCGTTGACGATCCGGACGCCGGGGAACGCCTCGCGCGTCTTGTCGACGAGCGACGGCGGCAGGGCCTCGCCGGCGAAGACCACCGTCTCCACCTCGACCCGGTCGCGGATGCGGTCGACGAGTTCGGCGAAGGCCGACGGCACGGTGGACACCACCGCGCCGCTCCAGCTCTTCCGCTCGTCCAGGACCAGCACGTCGCGGACCACGTCGACGACGCCGCCGGCGGCGAGGGTGGTGAAGATCTCGAACGCCGAGACGTCGAAGTTGATCGACGTGCCGGCGAGCATGCGCTTGCCGGATTCCATGCCCACCCGGGAGGCGAGCCGCAGTACGCCGTTGACCACGTTGGAGTGGGTGATCGCGACGCCCTTGGGCTTGCCGGTGGATCCGGAGGTGTACAGCACATACGCCAACTGCTCGGCGTACGGCGGTCGCTCGATGGCGACGCGCGCGGTGGTCGGGTCGAGCACGTCGAGGAGCACGTCCGGGGCGTCGTGCTCCGGCAGCGCGGCGACAGTCGCGGAGTGGGTCAGCACCAGGTGCGGGCGCGCCTCCTCGAGGATGGCCCGCAGGCGTTGGCTCGGGTACTTGGGGTCGACCGGCAGATACGCGCCGCCGGCCTTCAGGACCGCGAGCAGGGCGACCACCAGGTCGGCCGAGCGCGGCAGCGACACCGCCACGGGCGACTCCGGACGCACCCCGAGTTCGACCAGTTCGCGCGCCAGCCGATCGACCCGGGCGTCCAGCTCGCGGTACGTGAGCGATTCGCTCTCGGCGACCACGGCGACCGCGTCCGGGGTGCGCGCCGCCCGGGCCTCGACCAGTTCGGTGATGCTCACGTCCGGGGTGGGCACGGCCGTGTCGTTGAACGCGACGAGCAGGCGCTCGCGTTCCGCCGGATCCAGCGTCTCGACCCGGGCGACCGTGCGTGCCGGTTCGGCCACGAGTTGCCGCAGGATGCGCAGGAAGCGGGCCGCGATCGCCTCCACCGCGGCCCGGTCGAAGGCATTCGGCGCGTACTGGAGGATGAACTCCGGGTGCGGGTCGGCGGCCACCATCAGGGCCAGCGGGTAGTGGGTGCCGTTGTTCGGGCGCAGGCCGGTGAAGGTGATCCCGTCCGCGGCGGCGCCGGCGGCGGTCAGGCCCTCGCGGTCGATGGGATACGACTCGAAGACCACCAGGGTGTCGAAGAGGGACGGCAGGCCGATGGCCTGTTGGATCTCGGTGAGCCCGTGGTGGTGGTGCTCCATCAGGTCGGCCTGTCGGCTCTGCAACGCGACCAGGACCTCGGCGAGGGTGTCGCCGGGGGCGTGGCGCACGCGGACGGGGACGGTGTTGATGAACATCCCGACCATCGACTCGACGCCCGCCACCGCGGGCGGGCGCCCGGAGACGGTGGCGCCGAAGACCACGTCCCGGCGGTTGGTGAGTCGGCCGAGCAGCAGTGCCCAGGCGCCCTGCACCAGGGTGTTGAGGGTGATGCCCATCGCGGCGGCCCGACGGATCCACTCGCGCGCCTCGTCGACCGGGAGGGCGATCTCCAACTGTTCGAGACCGCCCTCGCCCACGCCGGCGGAGCCGGGCGCGAGCAGGGTCGGCTCCTCGATCCCGTCGAGTTCGGCCGCCCACGCCCGTGCCGTCTCGTCCTCGTCCTGCCGGGCCCGCCAGGCCAGGAATTCGCCGTAGCTGCGGCTCTCGGGCAGGCCGGCCGGATCGCCTCCGGAGGCGTAGAGCAGGAGCAGGTCGCGCATCAACAACGGCATCGACCAGCCGTCGAACAGCACGTGGTGGGCGGTCATCACGAACTCCGCCCGCCCGGCCTCCAGGGTGATCAGGGCCAGTCGCATCAGGGGAGGGGTGCGCACGTCGAAGTGGGCGGCCCGGTCCCGGACGAGGAATCGCTCGAACGTCTCGGTCCGCTCCGCCTCGCCGACCGAGGTCAGGTCCAGGTGTGTCCAGGGCACGGTCACCCCGCGCGCCGGCACCGCCTGTACGAGAGCGCCGTCGGCCCGCTCGACGAACGCCGCGCGCAGGTTGGTGTGCCGCTCCAACAGTGCCTGACCGGCTCGACGCATGCGTTCCGGGTCGACCTCGCCGGAGAGCTGGAAGACCAGCTGCACGTGGTAGGCGTCGAAGGACGCGCCGGCCAGCATGCTGTGGAACAACATCCCCGATTGCGCGGGGGTGGTCGGCCAGATCTCGGTCAGCCGGCCGAGCCGGGCCTCCCAGTCGTCGATCTCCTCCTGACGCACCTCGACCAGCGGCGCGTCGGTCGGGGTCAACCCGCCCGCGTCGGGGGTCGCGGCGTGCCGGGCCAGCGCGGTCGACGCCTCGACCCACGCCTCGGCCAGCTCGGTCACGTCCTCGCGGGAGAGCACGCCGGTGGGGAAGGCGAAGTGGGCGGTCAACTCGTCGCCGGCGGCGGTGGGCGTGGCCACCACGTCGATCTCCAGGGCCGAGAGCACCGGCATGTCCGCGTCCGGTGCGGCGATCAGGTCCGGGTGCGTGGTGTCCGGCGCCCAGCCCAGGCCGCGCAGCTCCGCGGGGATGTCCGTGCCGGAGGCGCGGCCGAGGTAGTTGAACCCGATCTGCGGCTCCCGCTCGGCGGCCAGTGCCCCGGCGGTGTCCTGGTTGAGCCGGCGCAGCAGGCCGTAGCCGATGCCGTTGTCCGGCATCGCGCGCAGCTGCTCCTTGACCGCTTTGATCGCCAGGCCGGCGGCCGGGCCGCCGGCGAACGCGTCCGCCACGTCGATCCCGGCCAGGTCGAGCCGTACCGGGAACGAGGAGGTGAACCATCCGATCGTGCCCGACAGGTCCGCGCCGGGGATCACGTGCTCCTCCCGGCCGTGCCGCTCCATCCGCACCAGCGCCGAGGACTCGTTCCCGCCTCGGGTACGACGCCGCCGCGTCAGCGCCAGCGCGAGCGCGGCCAACAGCCCGTCTTCGGCCCCGCCACGGAACACCGCCGGGACGGTGGTCAGCAGGGCCTCGGTGACGTCGGCCGGCACCCGGACCCGCACCGTGTCGACGGTGGCCGCGACATCGCGGGTGCGGTCGAGTTCCCGGGCACCGAGCACGGGCTCGTCGCCGCTCAGGATCCGCTGCCACACGGGCAGTTCCGCCACGCGCGCGGCGTCGGCGGCCTCGGCGGCCAGGGCATGCGCCCACCGGCGCAGCGAGGTTCCCGCCGGCGCCGGTTCGGGGGTGCGGCCGGCGTGGATCCGTTGCCACGCGGAGATCAGGTCCGGTACCAGGATCCGCCACGACACCCCGTCGATCACCAGGTGGTGCAGCACGATCAACAACCGGCCCGCGCCCGGGTCGGCGGCGAACCACACGAACTGCGCCACGACACCCGCGTCCGGATCCAACCGGCTCGCGGCGGCGTCCAGTTCGGCGGTGACGTCGGCGTCGCCGCTGGGCACCTCCCGCAGCAGCGCGCCGGCGTCCACGCTGCCGGGCGGCTCGATCCACAGACCCGGCCGGGCCCGGTCGAGCCGCGAGCGCAACACGTCGTGCCGGTCCAGCACGGCCTGGAGCGCGCCGAGAAGTTCGGCGCGGTCGATGCGCTCGGGCAGGGTCAGCATCGCCAACATCGAGAACCGCCCGATGCCACCACCGAGTGCGAGCACGTGCGCCGCCATCGGCGTCAGTGGGGCCGGGCCGACGCCACCGCCCGGCAACTCGGCCAGGATCGGCCCCTGTTCGGCGTCCCGCCCCGCGACGGACTCGGCAAGCCGGGCGACCGTGCGGTGCTCGAAGATCTCCCGGACGCCGACCGTGATGCCCCGGGCCTTGGCCCGGGCCACCACCTGGACCGAGCGGATACTGTCGCCGCCCAGCGCGAAGTAGTCGTCGCCGATCCCGACACTCTCCAGACCGAGCACTTCGGCGAACACGGCGCACAGGATCTCCTCGCGCCGATTCCGCGGCGCCCCGCCGGTCGACACCTGTGCGAAGTCCGGCGCCGGCAGCGCCCGCCGGTCGAGTTTCCCGTTGGGCGTCAGCGGGATCGCGGAGAGCGGGACGATGGCGGCGGGCACCATGTAGTCGGGCAGCCGGGCGCGCAGGTGCTCGCGCAGGTCGGCGAGCAGGACGGCGTCCCGGGACGGCGCCGTGGCATCGGCCTCGGTCGGCGCGCGGTCCGGCGCAAGCTCCGGCGCGAGGCCCGACCCGGAGTCGGGTTCGGACTCCGGCTCGGGGTTCGGCTCGGGGTTCGGCTCGGGTTCCGGAACCACATAGGCGACCAGCCGCTTGTCGTCCCCGTCCTCGCGCACCACGACCACCACCTGCGTCACGCCGGGGTGTGCCGCCAATGCATGCTCGATCTCGCCGAGTTCGATCCGGAATCCGCGGACCTTGACCTGGAAGTCGGTCCGACCGACGTAGTGCAGCCGTCCCTCCCGGCCCCAGCGCACGAGGTCCCCGGTGCGATACATCCGGGCGCCGGCGGGGCCGAACGGACAGGCGACGAATCGTCCGACGGTCAGGTCGGGCCGCCCGTGATATCCGCGGGCCAGGCCGTCGCCGGCGATGTACAACTCGCCGTCGACCCCGCGCGGGACCGGCCGCAGCCGCGAATCCAGCACGTAGACCCGGGTATTGCCGATGGGTGTGCCGATCGCCGGGGCACCGGATCCGGGCGCGACGGGCGCGCTCGTCGACCAGATCGTCGTCTCGGTCGGGCCGTACACGTTGAGCACGTCGACGGCCCGGTCGGCCAACGTCTCGGCCAATCGCTGCGGCAGCGCCTCGCCGCCGACCAGGACCCGCAGGCCCGTCGCGGCGGTCGGCTCGTGGGTCAGCACCATCTGCCAGAACGCGGGCGTCGCCTGTACGACGGTGACCCCGTGCCGACCGATCGTCGCCACGGCGGCGGCCGGATCGGACACGGTGTCCTTGTTCGCGAGCACCACCGCCGCCCCGGAGATCAGCGGCAGATACAGCTCCAGCGCCGCGATGTCGAACGAGATCGTCGTCACCGCCAGCAGGCGATCCGCGGGCGACAGCGGGACCCGCCGACTCATCGTGGCCAGGAAGTTCGTCAGCGCGCCGCGCGGGACCGCGACACCCTTCGGGTTACCGGTCGAGCCGGAGGTGTAGATGACATAAACGGTGTTGTCCGGCGACACGCGCACGGTCGGCGCCGAGTCCGGGCCCGTGGACAGATCCATGTCGGCCCATGTCCCGGTGTCGAGCACGAGCACCGGGCGGGAGTCCGCCAGGATGTGGTCGATCCGGGAACCCGGGTGCTCCGGGTCGATCGGGATGTAGGCGGCGCCGGCCTTCTGCACCGCGAGCAGTGCGACCACGAGGTCCGCGGAGCGGGGCAGTCGGACGGCGACCGGCGACTCCGGCCGCACCCCGCGCTCGATCAGCCGGTGCGCCAGCCGGTTGGCCCGGGTGTCCAACTCGCGGTAGGTCAGCGACCGTTCCTCGCCGATGACGGCGAGCGCGTCGGGGGTGTCGCGCGCGTGCCGTGCCACCGTGTCCACGAGGTCGGCGGCGGGGATCGGCTCAACCGTGTCGTTCGCCGTGCGCAGCAGCCACGTCCGCTCGTGCTCACCGAGCACGTCGAGGTCACCGACACCCACGCCCGGATCGGCGACCACCAGTTCCAGGATGCGTACGAACCGCTCGACGATGTCGGCCGCCGTGGCCCGATCGAACAGTTCGGTCGCGTACTCGAGTCGGCCGTGCGCACGTCCGGTGGCGTCCGGGACCACGTTCAGGAACAGGTCGACCTTGGCTGTGTCGGTACCCACCGGCACGGGGGTGACCCGCAGACCCGGTATCTCGATCGGCGGCCACACGAACTGCCAGGCCAGCATCACCTGGAACAGCGGCTGGTACGCGGTGGAGCGTTCCAGGTCGAGCAGTTCCACCAACCGCTCGAACGGCACGTCCTGGTTGTCGTAGGCGGCCAGGGACTTGTCCCTCACCTGTTCGAGCAGTTCGCCGAACGAGGGGTTGCGGGACAGGTCGGCCCGCAACACCCAGGTGTTGACGAAGAACCCGATCAGCTCGGCCAGGGCATCGTCGGTGCGCCCCTCGATCGGGCTGCCGATCGTCACGTCGTCACCGCCGCCGAGGGTGCGCAGCAGCACCGCCAGCGCCGCCTGGGCCACCATCGGCGCCGTGGCGCCGCGGTCCGCGGCCAGTTTCCCGAGCCGGGTGAGCAGCTCGGGTTCCAACTCGAAGGAGACATGACCGCCGTCGTGGCCGGCCACCGTCGGCCGGGGCCGGTCGAGCGGCAGCTGCAACGGCTGCGGCACGTCGGCCAATTCGCCTCGCCAGTAGTCGAGTTGCGTGGCGGCGAGGCTGTTCGGGTCGGCCTCGTCGCCGAGCAACTGCTGCTGCCACAGCGTGTAGTCCTTGTACTGCACCGGAAGTGGTGTCCACTCCGGCGCGCTCCCCTGCCGCCGGGCCGTGTACGCCGACACCAGATCCCGGAGGAACGGCGCCATCGACGATCCGTCGGCCGCGATGTGGTGGAACACGAACACCACGACGTGCTCCTGCGGGGCGACCCGCAGGAGGGTCACCCGCAGGGGCAGGTCGGTGTGCAGTTCGAACCCCTCGCAGGCGACCTCCCGCGTCACGGCCTCGACCGCGTCCGCCGCCACGTCGACCACCCGGAACCGCGGAATGGCCGCCTCCGGGGCCAGGATCCGCTGCTCCGGCGTTCCGTCGGCGTCCTCCACGATCAGGGTGCGCAGGCTCTCGTGCCGAGTGACGATGTCCGTCACCGCCGCGGCCAGGGCCGCCGTGTCCAGTGGCCCGTCCAGGCGGAGCACGAACGGAATGTTGTAGGTCGCGGACGAGCCTTCCAGACGGTGGAGGAACCACAGCCGACGCTGGGCGAAGGACAACGGGATCATCGACGCTTCTCCTATGTGGTCATCGGGCGCAGCTGCGGGCGGCTGGAGGCGGTCGATTCGCCGAGGCTCTCCGCCAGCTTGGCGACGGTCGGATTGCGGAATACCGTCGTGACTTTCACGTCGACGTCGAGTTCGTTGCGGATGCGACCGGTCAGCCGGGTGGCCAGCAGCGAGTGCCCGCCGTGCTCGAAGAAGTCGACGTCGATGCCGATCTCCTCCACACCGAGCAGTTCGGCGAACAACCGGCAGAGCACTTCCTCCCTCGGGTTGCGCGGCCCGCGACCGACGGCGGCCTCGGTCTGCTCGGGCACGGGCAGGGCCTTGCGGTCGAGCTTTCCGCTCGCCGTCGTGGGGAACTCGGCGAGCGGCACGATGGCCGAGGGGACCATGTACTCCGGCAGCCGTTCCCGGGCCAGGTCGGTCAGCGCGGCGAGGTCGAGGTCGGCCGCCCGCGCGATGCCCGGGCCCTTGCCCGGGACGACGTAGGCGACCAGCCGCTGATCGCCGGCGCGCTCTTCACGCACCACGACCACCGCGTGGTCGACGTCGGGGTGTGCCGTCAGCGCCGCCTCGATCTCGCCGAGTTCGATCCGGAAGCCGCGCACCTTGACCTGGAAGTCGGTGCGGCCGAGGTATTCGACCTGGCTGTCCTCGTTCCAGCGGACCAGGTCGCCGGTGCGGTACATCCGGCTTCCCGGGGCGCCGTACGGGCAGGCGACGAACCGGTGCGCGGTCAGGTCGGTGCGGCCGAGGTAGCCCCGGGCGAGGCCGGCGCCGGCCAGGTACAGCTCCCCCGCGACGCCGGGAGCGACCGGGCGCAGTGCCGCGTCCAGCACGTACACCTGCGTGTTCCAGACCGGCGCGCCGATCGGGACCCGCTCCGCGCCGGGTACGTGTTGCCAGGCGGTGACCTCGACGGCCGCCTCGGTGGGCCCGTAGAGGTTGTGCACCCCGCAGTCGGGCAGCAGGTCGACCGTCTTGTTCGCGAGCGTGGCCGGGAACGCCTCGCCGGCGACCTCGATCCAGCGCAGGCTGGTGCACGCCGCGGCCGAGGGTTCGGCGACGAACGCCTCCAGGAGGGAGGGCACGAAGTCGGCGCCGGTCACCTTCTCGCGCCGGATCAGCTCGGCCAGATAGGCCGGGTCCCGGCGCCCGTCGGGCCGGGCGATCACCACGGCGGCGCCGACCTGGAGGGGGGCGAACAGTTCGGGTACCGACACGTCGAAGCTCGCCGAGGTACTGAGCAGCACCCGGTCCCGTTCGTCGACGTCGAAGTGCGCCAGGCCCCACTTCAGCCGGTTCATGATCGACCGGTGTGACACCTGTACGCCCTTGGGGCCGCCGGTGGATCCGGAGGTGTAGATGACGTAGGCGGCGTTGTCGGGCGACAGCGTGCGCTCGGGGTCGACCACCGGATATCCGCAGACGTCCGGGAGCGTCCCGTCGAGCACCAGGAGCGGCTTCGCGCTGTCCAGTACGTGGCGCACCCGGTCTTCGGGCAGGTCGGTGTCCACGGGGAGGTAGGCCGCACCGGCCTTGACCACGGCGTAGATCGCCACCATCAGGTCCACCGACCTGGGGATCCGCACCGCGACGGTGTGCTCGGGGCCCGCGCCCTGGACGATCAGCCAGTGCGCCAGTCGATTGGCGCGCCGGTTGAACTCGCCGTAGGTCAGCGTCTCGCGGTCGCCGATCAGCGCGATCCGGTCGGGCTCCCGTGCCACCTGGGCCTCGAACGCGCCCGGCAGGGTGTCGGGGGCCACCGGGTGCGTTGTGTCGTTGACCCGGCGTACCAGCCGGTCCCGCTCGTCCGCAGCCAGGACGTCGACGGCGCCGATCGGCACGGTGGGGTCGGCGAGCACCTGCTCCAGCACCCGCACGAGCCGGGCGGCGACCTCCTCGGCCGCGGCGCGGTCGTAGAGGTGGTTCTGGTAGTCGAGGGACAGTCGCAGGTAGGGGTCGGAGGCGTTGAGCGTGAGCGGGTAGTGCGAGCCCGCGAACGGCCGGATGGCGTCGATGGAGAAGCCCGCGGAGGTGTTCGCCTCGATCATGCCCTCGCGGTCGATCGGGTAGGACTGGAAGACCACGATGGTGTCGAACAGGGCGGGCAGTCCGACCCCGCGCTGGATGTCGGCCAGCCCGTAGTGGTTGTGGTCGAGCAGCGCGGTCTGCCGCCGCTGCAACTCGGTGACCACGTCGGCGACACGCTGGTCGGGTGGGCACGGGACCCGGATCGGCAGGGTGTTGATGAACAGGCCGACCATCTCGTCGGAACCGAGCAGGTCCGCCGGGCGACCGTTGACGGCGGCGCCGAAGACCACGTCCTGCTGTCCGGTGAGCTTGGCGAGCAGGATCGCCCACGCGGCCTGGAGCAGCGTGTTCAGCGTGACGCCGAGTTCGGCGGCGCGCCGGGCGAGTTCGCGGCCCTTGTCGATCGACAGCGGTACCTCGATCCGGCCCAGGGCCGACGCCGTCTCCCGCAACGCGGTGCTCGGGGCCACCAGGGTCGGCCGGTCGAATCCGGCCAGCTCCGCGGCCCACGCGGCGGCCGACGCCTCCCGGTCCTGCGCGGCCAGCCAGGCCAGGTAGTCGCCGTAGCCGCGGACCGGCGTCATCTCGTGGGTGCCGGAGTAGAGCCGGATCAGGTCCGTGATCACCGACGGCGACGACCAGCCGTCGAACAGCGCGTGGTGCGCCGTGATCACCAGCTTGGCCCGCTTCGGCCCGCAGGTGAGCAGGGCCAGGCGCAGCAGCGGTGGCCGGACGGGATCGAGTTGGTCGACCCGGTCCGCGGCGAGGAACCGGTCCAGCTCGGCGTCCTGTTCGACCTCGTCGCGGTCGGTCAGGTCGATGTGCCGCCAGGGGATGTCGACGTGTTCCGGCACGACCTGGATCGGCTCACCGCCGGCTCCGGTCAGGAACGCGGAGCGCAGGTTCGGGTAGCGGGAGAGCAGTGCCTGCCCGGCCGCCCGGGTGCGCTGCGGGTCCACGTGTCCGGACAGGTGCAGCACGAACTGCATGTGGTAGACGTCGAAGGAGCCGTCGGCGAGCGCCGCCTGGAACAGGATGCCGGACTGCGACGGGGGCATCGGCCACACCTCGGCCAGCCGGCCGTAGCGCTCCTCCCAGGTCTCGATCTCGTCCTGTCCCACTGTGACCAGCGGGTTGTCCGACGGCGTCAGTCCGCCGATCGCCGGCTGCGCGGCGTGTGCGGCCATCCCGCGCAACATCTCCACCCACAGCTCGGCCAGTTCGGCGACGCGTTCGCGGGTGAGCAGGCCGGTGGGGAACATGAGGGCGGCCTGCAGTCGGGTGCCGTCGGGGGTGTCGGTGGCGACCGCGCTGACCTCCAGGGCGGACAGCGCGGGCAGGTCCGGGTCGGGTGTCGGGACCAGTTCGGCGGACCAGGACGACGCCGGTCCCCATCCCTGCGCGCGCAGGTGTTCGGGCACGTCGGCGTCGGAGATCCGGCCGAGGTAGTTGAACCCGATCTGCGGCACCGGGAGTTCGGCCAGTTGGTCGGCGGTCTCCGGGTTGAGGTGACGCAGCAGGGCGAATCCCACGCCCTTGTCGGGGATGGCGCGCAGTTGCTCCTTGACCAGCTTGATCGCCCGCGCGACGCCGGACCCGCCGCCCGACACCTCGGCCGGGTCCACGCCCCGCACGTCGACCCGGGCCGGATACATGCTGGTGAACCAGCCGACGGTGCGGGACAGGTCGGCGCCGGGGACGACGTCCTCCTCGCGGCCGTGTCCCTCCAACCGGACCAGGGTGGAGTGCTCCGCGCCCTGCCACCGGTTGATCGCCAGGGCGAGTGCGGCGAGCAGTACATCGGTCCCGGTGCCCTTGAAGGCCGCGGGGAGCGTGGTCAGCACCGCCTCGGTGACGTCGGCGGGCACCTGCACCCGCACGCTGTCGAGCGTGGCCATCACATCCACCGCGGGGTCGAACGCGCGGGCGCCCAGCGGAGGGTTCGGCGCTTCCAACATGTCGCGCCAGAACGCCAGTTCGGCTTCCCGCTTCGGGCTCAGCGCCTCGTCCGCCAGGGCCGATGCCCAGCGGCGGGCCGAGGTACCGACGGCGGGCAGTTCGGGCGTACGGCCGGAGCCGACCTGCTGCCACGCCTCGGCGAGGTCGGCCATCAGGATCCGCCAGGACACGCCGTCCACCACGAGGTGGTGCAGCACCACGAGCAGTCGGCCGGCGCCCGACTCGGCGGCGAACCAGACGAAGTCGGCCATGGTCCCGGCTTCCGGGGCCAGGCGTCCGGTCGCCTCGTCCAGTTCCGTCCGCGCCAGGTCGAGCAGCTTCGGCTCGTCCCACCGGCCGTCGCACGGGACCCGGCGGATCAGCTCCGCCGCCCGCACCGCGCCCCGCGGGCGGACCACGAGGGAGGATTCGCCGTGCTCGCGCACCAGTCGCGCGCGCAGCAGGTCGTGCCGGTCGAGTACCGCGTCCAGCGTCGCCGCCAGGCCGCTCTCGTCGATGCCGGCGGGCAGTTCCAGGGCGATCGACATGGCGAACCGGTCGATCCCGCCGCCGTGTTCGAACACCTGCCGGGCCACCGGCTGCAACGGCATCGGGCCGACGCCGCCGCCCTCGTGCTCCGCGAGCGCCGGGATCGTGTCCCGTCGCGCGGTCGCCACCTCGGCGAGTCGGGCCGCCGTACGGCACTCGAAGATCTCCCGCGTGGTCAGCTCCAGGCCCCGGGCCCGGGTCCGGGCCACCACCTGGATCGAGCGCAGGCTGTCCCCGCCGACCGCGAAGAAGTCGTCGTCGACGCCGACGCGCTCCACGCCGAGCACGTCCGCGTATGCCGCGGCGACGATCGCCTCGGCCTCGGTGCGCGGTTCCCGGTAGGTCTCGCCGACGAACTCCGGCTCGGGCAGGGCCGAGCGGTCCAGTTTGCCGGTCGGTCCCAGCGGCATCCGACCGAGCACCACGAAGGCCGAAGGCACCATGTAGTCGGGCAGCCGGGCCGCGACGAACCTGCGCAGCTCGGCGGCCGAGGCGCCGGACTGGACGTCCACGTCGCCGATCCCGCCGGCGCCGTCGTCGCCGACACGTTCGCCTTCGGTGTGCACCACGTACGCGACCAGTCGCCGGCCGCCGCCGGGCACCTCGCGGGCGACCACCACCGCCTCGCCGATCCCGGGGTGCGCCGCGCAGGCCGCCTCGACCTCGGCGGTCTCGATCCGGAAGCCGCGCACCTTCACCTGGCCGTCGCCGCGCCCCAGGCATTCCAGCTGCCCGCGCGCGTTCCATCGGGCCAGGTCGCCGGTGCGGTACATCCGCTCGCCGGCCGGACCGAACGGGTTGGCCACGAACCGCTCGGCGGTCAGGCCCGGACGGCCGTGGTAGCCGCGCCCGAGGCAGGTGCCCACCACGTACAACTCGCCGACCACACCCTGGGGCACCGGGGCCAGCCCCGGGCCGAGCACGTAGGCGCGCACGTTGCCCAGGGGGGTGCCGATCGGCGCGACCTCACCGTCCGTCCACTCCTCGGATCCGCCGATGGAGAACGTGGTGGCGTAGAAACTCTCGCTCTGCCCGTAGGAGTTGACGACCTGCACGCCGGGCAGCGCCTCGCGCACCTGCCGCACCAGTCGGGCCGGGAGGATGTCGCCCGCGAAGACGACCGTGCGCACGTCGGTGGTCTTCTCCAGGTGGCCGACCAACTCGCCGAACACCGAGGGGACCGCGCTGATCACGTGGCCGGCCCAGCCGGGCCGCTCGGCCAGGGCCAGCGCGTCGGGCACCACCTCGGCCGTGCCGCCGGTGGACAGGGTGGTCAGCAGTTCGAAGACCGAGACGTCGAAATTGACCGAGGTGCCGGCCAACATCCGCCATCCGGGCGGCGCGTCCAGCACGCGGACCAGCTCCCGCACGCCGTTGACCACGTTGCGGTGGGTGATCGCGGCGCCCTTCGGCTTGCCGGTGGAGCCGGAGGTGTACATCACGTAGGCCAGGTGGTCCGGCGCCAACGGCGAGATCCGGCGCGCGTCGTCCGGCGCCCCCACGGGCGTGTCCCACTGCGCGCGCCGGTCCAGGTCCACGGCCCGGATGTCGTTGGCCGGCATGTCCGACCACGTCCGCGTGTCGGTGACCGCGAATCGCGGACCGGCCTCGGCGAGCACCGTCCGCGCCCGCCCGCCCAGGTACCGCGGGTCCATCGGCACGTATCCGGCACCGGACTTGAGGATCCCGAGCAGACCGACCACCAGGTCCTCGGTGCGCGGCAGGGCCAGCACCACCAGGTCCTCGGGCCCGGCACCGCGCCGGATCAGCTCCCACGCGACGGCGTTGGCCCGGTCGTCCAGTTCGCGATAGGTCAGCGTGCGCTCGTCGCACACGATCGCCGGGGCGTCCGGTGTCGTCGCCACCTGGGTTTCGAACAGCTCCGGGACCGTCAGCTCGGTCGGGGTCGTGGCGGTGTCGTTGAACGTGCCGAGCAGCCGCTCCCGCTCGGCCTCGTCCAGCACGTCGATCCCGCCGATCCCGCGCTCCGGGTCGGCGGCGAGTCGGCCCAGCACGCGCACGAACCGCCCCGCGAGGGCTTCGACCGTGTCCCGGTCGAACAGGTCGGTGCGGTACTCCAGTCGGCACTGCGCCCCGCCCGAGGCGTCGGGGAGCAGGTCGAAGAACAGGTCGAACTTGGCGGTTCGCGTCTCCAGCCGCTCGGCGCGCACCTGCAGACCGGGAATGGTCAGTGCCGGCACCGGCGGCTGCCAGGAGAGCATCACCTGGAAGAACGGGTTGTAGGCGGTGGACCGGTCCGGGTTGAGCAGTTCCACCAGTCGCTCGAACGGCATGTCCTGGTTGTCGTAGGCGGCCAGCGCCCGATCCCGCACCCGCCCCAGCAGTTCGCCGAAGGTCGGGTTGCCGGAGAGGTCGACGCGCAGCACCCAGGTGTTGACGAAGAAGCCGACCAGATCCCGCAGTTCCTCGTCGGTGCGGCCCGCGATCGGGGCGCCGATGGGCACGTCGTCGCCGCAGCCGAGGTGGTGCAGCAGCACCGCGAGCGCGGAGTGCATGACCATCGAGACCGTGGTGTCCGCCTGCGCGGCCAGCTTCTCCACGGAGCGGAGCAGGTCGGGGTCGATGGCGAATCCGACCGCGTCACCGCGGGCGCTCATCATCCTCGGCCGCGGCCGGTCCGTGGGCAGCGCCAGCGGCTGCGCCATGTCGGCCAACCCCTCTCGCCAGTAGGCGAGTTGCCTGGCCGCCAGGCTCTTTGGGTCGGATTCGTCGCCGAGCACGTCGCGCTGCCACAGCGTGTAGTCCGCGTACTGCACCGGCAGCGCCTCCCACACCGGTGCCGCGCCCGCGCGGCGTGCCGCGAAGGCCGCGGTCAGGTCGCGGAACAGCGGCCCGAACGACTCCCCGTCCACGGCGATGTGGTGCGCCACCACCACCAGCGTGTGCTCGCGCGGACCGCACCGCACCAGCTCGGCCCGAATCGGCACGTCGGCCGCCAGGTCGAAGCACTTCGTGGCCACCGCGTCGACCGCCGCCGCCCGCCCCTCCTCGGCGACCTCGACGACCGGCAGGCGAAACGGCTCGTGATCGGCGGGCAGCACCACCTGATGGGGGACCCCGTCGTCGTCCTCGACGATCACCGTGCGCAGGACCTCGTGCCTGTCGACGACATCGCGAAGCGCCGACTCCAGTGCGCCCACGTCCAGTTCGCCGGTCAGCCGCAGCGCGAACGCGCCGTTGTAGGTCGGCGAGGGGCCTTCGAAGCGGTCCACGAACCACAGCCGACGCTGCGCGAACGACAACGGAATCATTGTGTCTCCCAATCGGCAGAACTACACAGAGGCAATCCGCCACTCAGTTCTGATCGAGCACCGTCAAGAGGTCGGCGTTGTAGAAGTCGTCGAGGGAGCACGCACCCGAGACCGTGGAGAAGTAGCGGTCGATCAGGTCCTGGTGGCCGACGAGTTTGCGCAACATCTCCGTGCGCCCCTCGGGCTTGAGCTCGGCCACGTTGAGCACGCCCTGGTAGAGGTTGAGGAAGTTGTTGTTCAGGTCGTTCTCGTAACGCCGCAACGCCCGCTTGAGCACCGCGTCGTCGTGCAGGCCGTCACCGATGTGGTCGACGAGCGTCTGGGCCTGGATGAAGGCGTCGGTGATCCCGCGGGCGGTGATCGAGTCCTTGTGGTGCACCGCGTCGCCCAGCAGGACCCACCCGGGCCCGTAGGCCTTGCGGAAGTAGTTCTCCTGGTGCCCCGTGCCGTACATCTGCTCCACGCGCTTGCCCGCCGCCATCCGCTCGAACAGCACGGGGTTGGTGGTACGGACGGCCTCCAGGTAGGCGGGCTCCACCGCGGTACGGACGGTGGGGAACTCGTCCTGCGGGAAGTAGGTCATGATCAGCGTGAGGTCGTCGTTGGTCGGGATCGCGGCGATCCAGCGCCCCGGCCGCTCGAACAGCTCGAAGCTCGACGGCACATCGGCCCAGTAGCTGTAGTAGACGCAGGTCGCCCGCGGGTGCTCGACGACGTTCTGCGCGCCGACCTTGCGGGCCACCAGCGAACGCATGCCGTCCGCGCCGATCACCAGCCGGGCCCGGTCCGTTGCCTCCGTGCCCTCCGGCGTGGTGTACCGCACCCCGACCACCCGATCGTCTTCGAAGATCAGGTCGGTGACCGCGCAGGACTCCCGGAAGTCCACACCCGACGCCACCGCTCCGCGCGCCAGGATCGGGTCGAGCACGAACCGCCTGGGCGCGTAGGTCGTGCGGTAGCCGTCGACCGGCAGCGAGAAGCCGTCCAGTCGCACCCCGGGCCCGTCGTAGCTCTCGTGGTTGATCGGTGGGCAACCCGCGGCGCGGAGATCGTCGAGCAGCCCCCAGCGACCGAGCAGCGCCACTCCCGGCTGGTGGATGTAATGCGAGGACAGCGTGTCCAGGGGGAATCGTGCCTTCTCCAGGAGCAGGACTCGATATCCTTGACGCGCGAACAACATGGCCGCTGGCGAACCCGCGCAACGGGCACCGATGACAATGACGTCGTACATGGTGCCTCTCTCACTTGGTGGTTATCTGGATCCCGAAGCGGCCGCGGCCGGAAAGTCGTCGTGACGGCCGGAACGACCGGTCGACGCTATGAGGTCGTTGCGCCCATGGATTCGATGTACGCGGAAATCGACGACACCGTCGGATTGAGGAACAACTGGTCCATCGGAACCTCGACGTCCAGCTCCTCGATGAACGCACCCTGTATACCGGCCATGATCACGGATTGGCCGCCGAGGGTGAAGAAATTGTCGTCGACGGAAATGTCGTCGCGCCGGAGTTCCCGACGCCAGATGGACAGCACTCTTTCGGCGATCATCACAGGTCCTCTCGGTTTTCATCAAGGTCCGTCGACTACGCCGGGGTGCCGCTGTCGGCGAAGTTGCTCCGGAACTCCCGGACCAGCGCCGGCCGATCCACCTTCCCGTGCGGACTCAGCGGAATCCGCGCGGTGTTGACGAACCGGGCCGGAACCATGTTTCGCGGCAACGTCGCCAAAAGACCGGCGCGCACGTCGTCCTCGGCGAGGTCGTCGCCGATCGGGACGAGGAACGCGATCAGCTCGGCGTCGCCCGAGTCGGTGTGCGCAACCGCCACGGCGGCCTGCCGGACGCCGGGCAACCGGCCGAGCGCGCGCTCGATGTCGGTGGGGTCGATGCGCATCCCGCGCACCTTGACCTGCGCGTCCATCCGGCCGGCGATAACCAGATCGCCGTTCGAGTCGACGTGGCCGCGGTCGCCCGTGCGGTACACCCGGCGCGGTTCGCCGTCCACCTCGATCGTGGTGAACCGTTCGGATTCGGGCCCGGTGCCGTTGAGGTAGCCCGCGCCGACACTGGTGCCGGCGATCAGGATCTCGCCGTACTCGCCCGCCCCGACACCCCGCATGTGCTCGTCGACGATGTGCAGGTCGGTGTTGTACGCCGGTCTGCCGACGGGTGCGATGTCGTGTTCACCCGGCCGGTAGTCGGCCAGGTCGTAGGACGAGGCGACGTCGGTGCACTCGGCGACCCCGTACTGGTGCAGGAGGGTGCAGGTATTGCCCTCGCGGCGCATCCAGTGCGCGAGCCGCTCCACGTGCAGCGGCTCGCCGCCGAAGATCACGTAGTCCAGCCGGGTCAGCGCGTCGCCCTTGCGCGCCGTCTCCCAGTCCACCAGCAGATACAGCGTGCTGGAGGCGCAGTGCACGACCCGGATCCCGTGTCGGTTCAGCAGCCGATAGGCCATGGCGGCGTCGAAGTTGCGGCTCGCCAACAGGTGTTGGGTCGCGCCGCAGAACAGCGGCATCATCAGGCTGCGTTGCGACAGGTCGAACCCGAACGCGCTGACCACGAGGTTGTCCGACCCGGAGTTCAGGCCGAATTCGAGCATCAGCCAGTTCAACAGGTTGAACCAACCCTCGTGCCGCACCGCGGTCAGCTTCGGCGTGCCGGTGGACCCGGACGTGAAGACCGCGTAGCACACGTCGTCCCCGGTGACCGCGACGTCGGGGGCGGTGCCGGCGAGCCCGGCGAGATAGTCGGCCAGCTCATCGAAGACGACCACCTCGGCGGGCGCCGACTCGACCTGGGCGAACGTCGCCGGGGAGGCCACGATCATGGCGAGATCGGGGACTTGGCCCAGCAGCAGTCGCAGTCGCGCCTCCGGGTAGGCCGGGTCGAGCGGGACGTAGGCCGCGCCCGCCTTCAGCGTGCCGAGGAGGGCGACGAGCAGGTCGATCGAGTAGTCGAGGCACAGGCCGACCTTCGCGCCCCGGCCGTGTCCGCGCGCGAGAAGCAGGCGGGCGAACCGGTTGGCGCGCGCGTCCAGTTCGGCGTACGTCACCTCTCGGTCGGCCCAGCGCACGGCGACGGCGTCCGGGGCGGTTCGCGCGTGCGCCTCGAATTGCCGGTGCACGACGGGATTCGGTGGCAGGGCGACCCGCTTTCCCCGCAGAATCACCGGTCCGCCGCCATGGCCTCCCGCAGGCTCTTCGGGCGCAGGTCGGTCCAGTTCCGCTCGACGTATTCCAGGCATTCGGCCCGGCTCGCCTCGCCGAAGACCACCCGCCAGCCCTCCGGCACGTCGGCGAACACCGGCCACAGGGAGTGCTGTTCCTCGGCGTTGACCAGGACCTGGAAACGGCCGTCCTCGTCGTCGAAGGGGTTCGTACTCATGGGCACCGTCCTTGATCGTCACGTCACAACTGGGAATCGAAGAATGTCGCGACCGAGCCACCCCGGGTGATCACGGGGCAACTCGGTGGGCAATTCGGCCGAGGCGCACACCATTTCACAACCCTCGCCCGCGGCCGGGCGACTCGATATCGCTCGTCGCGGAGCCGGGGCGCGGGTTCGTCGTTCGGCGTCGTCCCGTCGACGGGACACCCGGCATCCGCCGGCCGCACCGCGGTTCCGAGGCCACACCGTAGGACCCGACCGCCCACGTCACAATGGCGACGGGCGCACCGAACAATGGCTGTGGGAGTACCGGCCTCCCGGGCATGCGTCGGACCTGTACCCCACCGAGTTCTGTGCCACCATGACCGGGCATCGGCCCGTGGACGGGTCTGCTCGAATTCGGGTTCTGCCAATCTCCTCCCCGGAGGCGATCGAGAGCGCGCAGTCGATTACGGGTCTGCGCGGTCGGCCCGCCGAGGCCCGATCTCCCGGGCGGGGAAATGCCGGAAAAACCGCACCCCGACCGCCGACGTACGGTTCGCCGTCACCCGGAGGTCCTCGGGATGTTGCGCGCGATACCGCGATACGACGACAGAAAGCTCATCGACGAACCTACGGCTGGTGATCCATGGTCTTGAAGTCGGAATCCGAGTACGGGTACGCGACCGAATTGCACGACGACACACGGCGGTCGTTGTTGCGCCACATGCTCGTGGCGAGAGGTCTCGACGAGGAGGCACATCGGCTCCAGAAGCAGGGCGGGCTGATCCTGTGGGCTTCGGGGCAGGGGCACGAGGCCGCGCAGGTGGGCTCCGCGCTCGCCGTGGGACCGGAGGCGACGGTCTTTCCCACCTACCGCGAGCACGCCATCGCGCTGCTTCGGGGCGTGGCGCCGGACGAGTTGCTGGCGCAATGGGCCGGCCGCACGTTCTGCGGCTGGGATCCGTATCGGTTGCGGTTCTTCCCCTACACGCTGGTCCTGGCCGCGCAGACCCTGCACGGGGTCGGCTATTCGATCGGGCAACGCCTCCAGGGGCGCGAGGACTTCGTCGTCGTGTACGTGGGCGACGGGGCCACCAGCGAGGGCGACATGTCGGAGGCGCTGAACCTGGCCGCCGTGGAGTCGGCGTCCGTGTTGTTCGTGTGCCAGAACAACGGCTGGGCCATCTCGAAGCCGGCCGAGGAGCAGATGCGCACCTCGGTGGCCGAGCGGGCCCGGGGTTTCGGGATCGAGTCGGTCCGGATCTCGGGTCGGGATCCGGAAACCGTGTTCTCGGCCTGCTCGCGGGCCGCCGCCCACATTCGTGGCGAACGCGCGCCCTATCTGGTCGAGATCCAGGTCGGCCGCATCCGCGGCCATACGACCACCGACGCGCAGGAGGTCTACCGCACCCGCGACGACATCGCGCGCAGCGCGGCCGCGGATCCGGTGACCTCGTACGCGGCCCGGCTGAGCGGCCTGGGCGTGGTGGACGCCGCGTGGCTCGAGGGTGTCGAGACCGAGGTACGGGAGATGCGCGAACGGTTGATGAAGGAGTACGCGTGACGAGCACCGTCGAGACGAGCCCCGTGCGGACCCCCACGTTCGCGGAGTCGATCAACGCGACCCTCGCCGACCTGCTCGAACACGAGCCGGCCCTGCTGCTTCTCGGCGAGGACATCGGCCGCCTCGGCGGCGTGTTCCGGGTGACGCGGGGTCTGCGCGATCGCTTCGGCGCGGAGCGGGTACGCGACGCGCTGCTGGCCGAGTCCACCATCGTGGGCCAGGCCGTCGGCATGACGATGAGCGGCCTCGTGCCGATCTGCGAGATCCAGTTCGACGGGTTCACCTATCCCGCGGTCAACCAGCTGGTGACCCAGGCGTCCCGGATCGGCTACCGGTGGAACGGGCAGGTGAGCCCGAGTCTGGTGGTGCGCATCCCGACCGGCGGCGGCTTCCGGGGCGTGGAGCACCACAGCGAGTCCAACGAGGCGCTGTTCGCCCGCTACCCGGGCATCTCGGTGGCGTGCCCGTCCACCGGCGAGGACGCCGACCAGGTGTTGCGCCACGCGGTGACGCTGGGCTCGCCCGTGGTGGTGTACGAGCCGATCCGGCTGTACTGGCGGCGGGACACACCCGTGCGCGACCCCGAGCCGGCGCGGTCGCCGACCGCGGCCCGGATCGTCCGGCGCGGCACGGACCTGACGATCGCCACGTTCGGCGCGATCACCCACGAAGTGCTGGAGGCGGCGCACGACCTCGCCCCCGATGTCGACGTCGAGGTGGTGGACCTGCGCTGGGTGGCCCCGCTCGACATGGACACGGTCCTGGAGTCGGTGACCCGTACCGGCCGGCTGCTGATCGTGCACGAGGGATCGAAGGATGTCGGCATCGGCGCCGAGATCGCCGCGGAGGTGGCCGAGCGCGGCTTCGACACGCTCCGGGGCCCGATCCGCCGGTTGGCCCCCGAACGTCGCATCTATCCCCCGGCGAACTTCGAGAGCGAATACCTGATCGGTGTGCGGGAGATCAAGGACGAGGTACTGGTGATGACGAAGTGAGCGACTCCTCCGAGGACATGCCGGTTCCCGGCTTCGGCCACGGTCTCGGCGAGGCCCTGCTGATCGAGTGGGTCGCCGGTGTCGGTGACCGGGTCGAGCGCGGCGACGTGATCGCGGTCGTGGAGACCGACAAGGCCACTACCGAGATCGAGGCGGAACGCGGCGGACGAATCACGGCCCACGCCGCGACGGTGGGCACGATCCTCAAGTCCGGCGAGGTGCTGTACCGGTTGGCGGCCGAGTAGTTCCCCCCGGGGACGGAGAACGGAGAAGGACATGAGCGACATCGAGAGCCGGATCGCGGACACCATGCTGGCCAAACTGCGCGAGCGCGACCCGGGGTTGGGTCCCGACGACCTCGCCCGGCCGATCGCCGACCTCGACCTCGACTCCCTAGACCTGGTCGAGCTGCACCAGCAGTTGGAGAGCGAGCTCCAGGTCAAGGGCGATCTGAAGGAGACCGCGGGCTTCGCCTTCCTGGACGATTTCACCACCTATTTCGTGAAGTTGGCGAACCGGGGATGAGCGCGGGCATCGTCGACATCGCCACCGCCAAGCCGGGCCGAACGATCGACAACGACCACTTCACGTCGATCGGCCTCACCGACGAGTGGATCCGGCGCCGCAGCGGCATCGCGTCCCGCTCCTGGCTGCCGGACGAGACCTCGTTGGCGGAGGTGGCGGCGGAGGCCTGCGCGCCGATCGTGACCGCGATGGCGGACTCCTCCGAGATCGGCGCCCTGATCGTGGTCAGCACCTCGTCGCCGCAGCGGGTTCCGGGAATCGCGCAGAAGGTGGCGCAACTCGTCGGACTGGGGACCTCGGTGCTCACGTTCGACATGAACGCGGCCTGTTGCGGCTTCGTCTACGGCCTGGTCACCGGCCTCTCGTTGTGCGACGCGGGGTCGGCGCGGTCGGTCCTGCTGTGCTCGGTGGAGGCCATGTCCCGGATGGTGGACCGGACGGACCGGCAGACGGCGTGCATCTTCGCCGACGGCGCCGCGGCCGTACTGCTGGCGGATCGCCCGGAATTCGAGGGATTTCGCCAGGTGGCCGGCTGCGACGGCGCCCAGGAGGCGCTGATGCGCGAACTCGACGGCGGCGGCATCCATCTGGACGGGATGCAGGTGTACGACCGCGCCGTGCGCCGGATGACGGAGTCGGCGCAGTACCTGTTCGACCACGGCCCCGCCCCGACCGTCGTGGTCGGCCACCAGGCGAACGGCCGCATCCTGGAGCAGGTCCGCAACTTCACCACCCATCTCGGCGTGCCGTTCGTGAATCGGATCGAGAACTCCGGGAACACGTCGTCCGCGACGATCCCGCTGGCCTTCGCCGAGGAACTGACGGCCGGATCCCTGCCCACTACGGGCCGACTCGCGGCGGTGGCCTACGGCGCGGGCGAGGCATGGGGCGGGGTGTCGGTGGGCTACCGAGTGGGCCTCTAGAGCTTCGGGACTTCGCGAACACAGTCGATCACAGGAGGTTGTCATCTACTCGCCAGATGCCTGGGTCCTGCGCTCCGGTGCGATGACCGGTGCGCACGACGGCAGTCCCGGGAGCGCGTTGCAACGCGATCGGTTCGCCTTCGGCCCGCTGGAGGAGGGTGAGGCGCTGGTGGAGCCGATCCTCTGCTCCTGGGAGGCCAACATGGACCACGCCCTGACCCGTTCACCGATCGACGTGTGCAGCAGTCGTGGTGAGGACGCGGTGGTCCTGGGCAACCTGGGCGTGGTGCGCGTGCTCGACGTGAACGCCGCCGGCCGGGACGTGCGGGTCCGCGAAGGGGACCTGTGCCTGCTCATGCCGTTCGGGAAGCTCGACCGCTTCGGCTACGCCGAACTGGCCTACGCCTACGACTGCCCGCACACCATCGGCCTGCTGGCCAAGCGGACGAAGATGGACGCCCGGCTGCTGCTGCCCATCCCGGACGGCACGGCCTACTCGCTGCCGCAGTGGACCACGTACGGGCGGTACTTCACCGCATGGGACAACTGGCAGAAGGCGTACGGGTGTTGGCGCACCCAGGTGGCCGACGACGACCCCGCGAACCATCTGGTCTTCGGCTGGGGCGGCGGCGTGGCCTTCGCCGAACTGATGCTGGCCAAGCGTGCCGGGTTCCGGGTGGCGATGACGGCGGGCTCGGACGACCGGATCGCCTTCCTGCGCGAGAACGGCATCACCCCGGTGGATCGCCGCCGGTTCCCCGCCCTCTCGCTGCCCACCCGCGCGGAACGCACGGACCGCGAGCGGCACCAGCGACGGCGCACGTCGGTTCGGGAGTTCCTGGAGCTGGTGAACGAACTCAGCGACGGCCACGGGGTCGCGATCTTCGTGGACAACATCGGCGAGCCCCTCTACGACGTCACCCTGACCGCGCTGGCCCGCGAGGGGGTCGTCACCACGTGCGGCTGGAAGGCGGGGATGCGCCTGTCGCATCTGCGTGGCGCGGAGAGCATCGCCCGGCACCTCCTCATCAATACGCACGTCTGGCGCCTTCCGGACTCGCCGGGCATCCGTGACTTCCAGGAGGCCGAGGGCTGGATCGCGCCGAAGGGGTCCGACGTGATCTACGACTTCGACCGGGTACCGGAGTTGGCCGACGACTACGCGAACGCCCGGATCGGGTCGTACTTCCCGATGTACCGCGTGAACCCGCTCTGACCGGTTGGAGACGCAGTGATATCAGGGGGAGACGACGTGGCACACACCGGCATGGACGCGGACGTGGTGATCGCGGGCGCCGGGCCGACGGGCTTGATGCTCGCCTGCGAACTGCGGCTGGCGGGCGTCGACGTGGCGGTGGTCGAGCGGCGCGCGGACCGCACGGGCGAGGCGCGCGCCGGCGGGATGCACTCCCGCACCCTGGAGGTGCTGGACCAGCGCGGGGTGCTGGACCGGTTCCTGGCGCTCGGCGAACTCCAGTCGGTGGGCCACTTCTCCGGTATCTGGCTGGACTTCGACGAGTCCGAGTCCCGGCATCCCCTCCCGCTGATGATCACGCAGTCCACCATCGAGCGGCTGCTGGAGGAGTGGGCGGCCGAACTCGGCGTGCGGGTACGGCGATCGGCCGCGGTGACCGGGCTGTGTCAGGACGAGTCCGGGGTGACCGTCGAGTTGGGTACCGACGAGCCGTCGACGCTGCGCGCCCGCTGGCTGGTGGGCTGCGACGGCGGGCGCAGCACGGTGCGCAAGCTGGCCGGCATCGACTTCCCCGGCACGCCGGCCACCATGACCGCGCTGATCGGCGACGTCGAACTCCCCGATCTGGACGAGGAGTACATCTGGGCACGGCGTCGCCCCGACGGCGAGTTCTCGGTGATCGGCTTCGAGCCTGGCTGGTACCGGGTGATCACGTCCGCGTACGACCGGGTCGCGGATCGCGACGAACCGGCGACGTTCGAGCAGCTCCGGGACTCGCTGATCACGCTCGCGGGCACCGACTACGGCATGCGCAACCCCCGGTGGATCTCCCGGTTCGGCGACGCCGCGCGGCAGGCGGCCCGCTATCGGGTCGGCCGGGTGCTGCTCGCGGGAGACGCGGCGCACATCCACTTCCCGGCCGGCGGGCAGGGACTGAACGTGGGTGTACAGGACGCGGTCAACCTCGGCTGGAAGCTCGCCTCGGTGGTGCTCGGCCGGGCGCCGGAGCAGCTGTTGGACACCTACCACGACGAACGCCACCCGGTCGCGGAGCGGGTGCTGCACAACACCCGGGCGCAGTCGGCCCTGACCCGCCCGGGGCCGCAAACGGACGCGCTGCGCGACGTGTTCGGGTCGCTCATCGTGTTCGACGACGTCAACCGGCATCTGTGCGCCATGCTCACGGCGCTGGACATCCGGTACCCGATCGACGGGGACCACGCGCTGGTGGGCCGGCGGGTCCCCGACGCCGATCTCAAGACGTCCGAGGGCCTCGGCCGGATCCACGAGTTGTTGCACGCCGCCCGCCCGGTCCTGCTCGATCTGCGGGGCAACGCGGAGGTGGCGGAGGTGGTCCGGGACTGGTCGGACCGGGTCGATCTGGTCGAGGCCCGGAGCCAGGACGAGTACTGGCCCGTCCCGCCCGGCAGCGAGGTCGCCGCCCCGGCCGCATTGCTGATCCGCCCCGACGGCCACGTCGCCTGGGGGGCCGACCCGGACGCCGACCCGGACTTCCGGGCCCTGCGCCAGGCCCTCGCCACCTGGTTCGGCCCACCGCGCCAACCCTGACGCCCCACCCCCGATTCGAGCCCGCGTGGGGGCGGGCCCCGAGAGCCCCGGGTCGGATGTCGAATTCCACCCGGGGCTCTCGGGGCATGTTCGGTCGTGTCGTCGATCGTGTTATGGGGTGGCAGGCTTGCCTCGGCCGTACAGCCATGTCGCGAACATGGCGTCCAGGTTCTTGCCGGAGATGTGCTTGCTCAGTGCGATGAACGCGGCCGAGTCGGCGTGTCCGTAGCGGTGTTCGCTCGCCCAGGCCCGGAGGATGGCGAAGAAGTCCCGGTCGCCCACGGTCTGGCGCAACTTCTCCAACACCATCGCACCGCGCGCGTAGGGCGGCTTGCCGAAGATGTGCCCGCCGTCGCCAGGGTCGCCGGCCGGGAAGGACCACAGCGCGTCGGTCTCCGGCAGCGCGTAGTCGGTGGCGAACTTCTGCGCCGTGCTCGGGCCGCCGTGCTCGGCGTCCCACAGCCATTCGGCGTAGGTGGCGAAACCCTCGTTCAGCCAGATGTCCTGCCACTTCGTCAGCGTCACCGAGTCACCGAACCACTGGTGCGCCGTCTCGTGCACCAGCGTGTCCAGCCGCGGCGCCCGGTCGTAGATCGGCCGGGTCTGGGTCTCCAGGGCGTAGCCGACGTCGGGCGCGTCCTGGACGATCGAGCCTGCGGCGTCGAACGGGTATCGGCCGAAAAGCCTGCTTTCGAACTCGATCACGGCGGGCAGTTGGTCGAGTACCGGCTTGGCCGCCGCGGCCTGGCTCGGGGCGACCGCGTTGTATACGGGCAGCCCGCTCCGAGTGGTGTACTGCTCGGTCTGGAACCGGCCGATGCTCGCCGTCGCGAGGTAGGCGGCCATCGGCTGCGACTCGCGCCACGCGAACGTGGTCTTGCCGTCGCGGCTGCGCCGGTCGCGCAACCGGCCGTTGGACACCGCGGTCCAGCCGTCGGGGACGGTGACCTCGACGTCGTAGGTGGACTTGTCGCTCGGGTGGCTGTTGCTGGGGAACCACGTCATCGCGCCCTGGGGTTCACTGGCCACGAAGACGGAGTCGTCGGGTTGGATGATCCAGCCGTCGGGGGAGCCGTCCGGGTCGTACACATGCGCCGGTACACCCGAGTAGGTGACGACCACGTGGAACCTGCGGCCCTTGTCCAGCGCCCGGGACGGGGTGACCGTGAGTTCGTTGCCCGCGCGGCTGAAGGCGACCCTTCGGCCGTCGATCCGGACACTGTCCACGGTCAGTCCGGACAGGTCGAGGTTGAACGAACTGAGCTTTTGGGTGGCGGTGACCGTGAGGTCGGCGGTGGCCACGAGGTTCTTGGTGGTGGGTGTGTAGTCCAGGTCGAGGCCGTAGTGGACGACGTGGATTCCACCGTTCCCGGAGTTCGGGAAGTACGGGTCGCCCGCCCCGGGAGCACCGGGCGTGGCAGCGCCCCCCTGCGTTCCGGCACCCACCAGGAGGGCGGCGAGCACGGGAGTGGCGACGAGGGCGAGGAGGGGACGGGCGATCTTCGATGCCAAGGTGATGGCCTCCTGTGTCGTGGCTGGGTGCCGCCTCGGCTGTACAACACCGCGGCGGCGGGTCCGACGTGGCGCACGATCGACTCACCGCGACGCGCGTGGAACGGTATAAACCGCCCGGCGCGCCGCGGCGGCCATCACTCTACGGTCGAACCCCCGGGCGATAAACAGGTTGCGCGTGGTCATCCGGATGACGCGGGGGCATCACCGGGTCGGCGCACCGACCGGGGATCGCCCGAGGTCACCGCGGGCGCACCACCGACCACCCGGCGTGTGCACCGGTGCACGGACGCGGATACGCGGAGGTGCCGATACACCGGGGCCGCAAGCGGCCTACCACTTACCGTCGTTGGTCACCAGGACCTGCGCGGCCGGGTGGTTCGCGTGTCGCGACACCGGCGCCGTCGGACGCGCGGCCGCCTCCAGCGCGGCGCGGTCGACCTTGCCCTCGGCGTCGATCGGGATCCGGTCCAGCGGAACGAGCGTGGGCAGCATGTACTCCGGCAACTCCAGCCGCAGCCGCTCGCCCAGCGCCGCCACGTCCAGCGCCGGCACACCCAGGGCCGCGCCGCCGTTGCCCGCGCCGATCACAGCCGGGACGGGAGCCGGGGTGACACACGCGACGATCTCGGTGCCGTTGTCCGTGGGCCGGCCGAACACCACCGTGTCGGCCACCGCCGGCTGGCGCCGTACCACCGCCTCCACCTCCCCCAGTTCCACCCGCACGCCCTTGGCCTTGACCTGGTGGTCCCGGCGTCCGAGGAACTGGAAGGACCCGCAGGGCAGTTGCCGCACCCGGTCGCCGGTGCGGTACAGCCGGCGCCCGCCGCGCGGGTCGAACGGGTCCGGTACGAACGCGGCGGCGGTGGCCGCGGGGGCGTTCAGGTAGCCGTGCGCCAAGCCCTCGCCGCCGACGTACAGTTCGCCCTCCTCGCCGGCCGCGACCGGAAGCCCGTTCGGGTCCAGCGCGTACGCCGTACCGTCGCCGAACGGCCTGCCGATGGGCACCACGCCGGCCCGGAGGTTGTCCGGCGTGATGTCGTGGGTGGTGCTGAACGTGGTGTTCTCGGTGGGCCCGTACCCGTTCACCACCCTGCCCGGCGACCGGCCGCCCGCGAACAACTTCTCCAGGCGGCGCGGATCGTGCGGCTCGCCGCCCGCCAGCAACACCCGCAGCCGGCCGAGCGCGTCGGGTGCGACGTCGATCACCTGGTTGAGCAGCGTGGTGGTGAGCCACAACACGGTGATCCGCTGCTCGGCGAGGAAGGCCCGCAGCCGGGTCGGCGAGAGCACCACGTCGGCGTCCTCGATCACCAGCGTGGCGCCGCCGGACAGCGCGCCCCAGATCTCGAACGTCGACGCGTCGAACGCCGGGTTGCACAGCTGCGCGACCCGGTCCTCGACGCCGATCCGCAGATACTCGGCGTGCGGGACCAGTCGGCTGATCGCCCGGTGCGGCACCATCACCGCCTTGGGCGTACCGGTGGATCCGGACGTGGACATCACGTAGGCGATGTCGTCACCGTGCACGCGCGGCGGCGTCGCCGAGGGCGCCGCCCGCGCCCCGGATCGGCGCCGCTCGGCGAGCAGTTCCAGGCACAACACCGGTACCAGGTCGGCCACGAGCGCCGCGGTGGTCTCGTCGGCGACCAGGGCCGCCTGGGCGGTGGCCCGGACGATGCTGCGGGTGCGGGCGGTCGGCTGGCGTACGTCCACCGGCAGGTAGGCGCATCCCGCGTGCAGCACGCCCAGGCACGCGATGACCAGGTCGGCGCCGCGACCGATCGGGACGGCCACCACCGCGCCCCGACGCAGCCCGGCGGCCCGCAGTCCGGCGGCCACCTCGGCGGCCTGCTCGTCCAACTCGCGGTAGGTCAGCTCACGTTCGCGGTGCCGCAGGGCGATCGCGTCCGGGCGTTCCCGCGCGTGTCGGCGCACGAGTTCGTGCACCGGCACATACTCCGCGTCCTCGACGATCGGGCTCGCCATGCGTCGGGCCTCGACGAACCCGGCGGCCGGGCCGAAGGTTTCTCCACGCGGGGCCTTGCCGGCCTCGACGTCGGGCCCGAGCCCGATCGCGTCCACGGCCCGCGGCGGCACCGCCTCGATCCGGGCGGCCCGCTCCCCCATCGTGCGCCGCCGCGCGGTGCGCTTCGGCAACACCCCTGCCGGGAGGGGAAGTTCCACGTCCGGGTCGGCGAAGGCGGCCTCGATCGCGGTCATCATCCGGGCATGCAGGTCGGCCGCTGCCTGCTCGCTGAACAGGCCGGTCCGGTATTCCAGTTCGGCGATCGTACGATCGCCCCGCCGGGTCAGCGCCCACAGCAGTTCGTACTTCGTGGCGCCGGTCGGCATCGACGTGCGGCCGGCCCACGAGCGGCCCAGTCGCAGTCCCCGCTCCGAGGCGTCGAGGTAGGTGAGTCCGACCTGGGCCAGCGGGGCGCGCGACCGCTCGCCGGGCGCCGGCGGCAGCGCCGCGACGATGCGTCGGAAGGGTACGTGCCGCCGGGCCAGCGCCTCGGCGACCACCCGGCGGACCCGCCGGGCCAGGGCACGGGCGGTCAGGCCCGGGGTCAGGGTCAGCCGCAGCGGCAGGGTGTCCACGAACGTGCCTACCTCGTCCCGCTGTTCGGGCCCCCGGGTGGACACCGGTACGGCCACCACGAGGTCGCGCTCGCCGGTCACCGCGGCGAGGCCGACGAGGTAGCCGGCCACCCAGGTCATGAACGGGCTCAGCCGCTCGCCGGCGGCCACCGCGTGCAGCGCGGCGCTCGCTCCGGCCGGGACCACCATGCGGTGCGCGCCGCCCGCGACGTCGAGTGTCCCGGGCCGGGGCAGGTCGTGCGGCAGCGCGATGGCGCGCGGGCACCCGGCCAGGGTCGCCCGCCAGGAGGCGAGCGCGGCGGCCGGGTCGGCGACGAGCGGGGCCGGGGGCAGGCCGAGCGGGTTGGGCCGGGCGACCGGGTCCGGCGTCGCTCCCGCGTACCGGCGCTGCAACTCGCCTTCGAGCAGCGCCAGCGAGGCGGTGTCGCAGACGAGGTGGTGTGCGGTGAGCAGGAGTTCGGCGCCGACCTGGCCCCGGTCCACCACCAGGGCGCGCAGCAGGGGTGGGTGGGCGAGGTCGAAGGGGGTCCGGATCTCGTCGTCCAGCAGGGTGCGTACCACCGTGTCGGGCACGCCTTGGGCATCCACCCAGCGCACCGGCACCGACACCCCGGACACCTCGAAGGCCCGTCCCGGCGCGGCGAATCCGCGTTGCAGCGCGGCGTATCGTCCGGCCACCTCATCCAGCGCGGCGATCAGCCGGGGCACGTTCGGCGAGCGGGCGAACCGGTAGTGGGCGTCGATGTGGTGGACCGGCGTTCCCGGGTGCCGCTGCTCGGCCACCCACAGGTGCTCCTCGGCCGGGGTGAGTTCGCGGAACTCGTCCTGTCCCGGGGCCACGTGTCCGTCGCCGAGCGCCGCGAGAAGCCGGCCGAACTCCGGGTGGTCGTAGAGGATGTCGAGCGCCAGATCCTCGGAGCCGGTCAGCTCCCGCAGCGCGATCGCGGTCTCCACGGCCGCGACCGAGTCGCCCCCCTCGGCGAAGAAGTCCGCGTCGTCTCGAACCGGAACCCCGGCCTCCGCACCCGCGTCGGCACCGCACCCGAGCGCGCCCAGCCAGGCCCCGGCCACCGCCGTCCGCCAACCGGCCGCGATACCACCGTCACGACCGCCGGCCCCGCCCGCGGCGGACCCGATCCGCCCGTCGGCCGCACCCGCCCCGTTCATCGTCCACGACCCCTCTCGTTCCCCCGCAACGCCTTCGAAATTTCCCGCCCTTGCCCGGAGTCGCGGTCCATCGTGACGCCCTTCCCATCGGTGCGATACCTCGGCGGAAGCCCCGTGGCGATGTGTTCGTCGGCAAACGTTCGCACCGTAAGGACGCGAATACGAGGGCGTCAAGGATAGGAAACGGAGAATGCACCGATAGGAAAAGGAAAGGCGGCCCGCATATCGTGCGTGTCGAGGGGGGAGCGCCCGCTCGCACCGTGACGCCGATATGCGGGCGTGGCAACGTGATCGGCGAGGCGGGTAGGGCGAACCCGGTCCGGGGAGACGTTCCCGGACGGACCGGGTCCGAGGCGGCGTCCTCGGATCCACGACACGTGCGGAAGTGGGAGCGTGTCCGCGGCCGGAACCGGCTTCGGACCCGAATGCACGTGTCGAACCGGGAGCGTTCCGGGGTCACCGCGCGTCCCGAGGGGAGGGCGGGACGTGGCGAGGGTGGGGGCCGGAAGCGCACCGGCAGGGGTGGGCGGCCGGACCCGTGTCGTCGTCCGGACCGGCGTACGGCGGGCTCGGCCAGGGTTCGCGCGTACGACCGGACGACGGCCGGGCCCGGCCGCCCGCTCGGAACAAGGCACCTGCCGGGAATGATCCGCCTGCTCCCCACGAGCCGCCCGTTCCGCACAAGCCGCCTGCTCCGCGCGATCCGCCTGCTCCGCGCGATCCGCCCGCTCCGCGCGATCCGCCCGCTCCGGCCGGGCCGCCTACTCCGCACGCACCGTCGCAGCACCGGATCCGCCCGACGGGCAACCCTCCGCGCGCAGCGCACGCACCTGCGGGATCACCGCCCGGACCCACGCGCCCTCATCGCCCACCGGCCCGGCCCCGGACCCGAACGCGCCCGACTCCAGGCCCGGTTCGCTCCGCTCCCCGACCGGCGACGACGGCGCGGATCCGGCCCGCGGCCGCGGCATGTTCGCCGCGAGCGCGCGGGCGGCCACTGCGAGCACGCCCGCCTGCCGCTCCTCGCCGCGCCCGTACCCGGTATCGGCCGGGTCGAGCAACGTGCGCAACTCCCCTGCGTGTTCCCCGGCCCCGACATCTGCCTCCGCCAGGCGCACGTGGGCCCGTAGCGCGCGCGTCGACGCGTCGGGCGTCGACGCGGCCTCGACGAACTCGTCGCCGAACCCCACCACCGCGTGCCCGGCGTCCGGGTGGGTCCGCGCCTCGGACAGGGTGACCGTGCTCATCGCGAGTCCGCGCGCGTGCTCCAGGAACCCGGCGGCGGCGGCCTGTCGGATGGCCGCCAGGATCCACGGGCGCTCCTGCGCGTACCAGGCGAGCGGATCGGCCAGCAGCCGCTCGACCAGTTCGGCGGAGAAGACCCGCTGCCGCCCGCCCGCGTACGGTCCGCTCGACGCTGCCCCGCGCTGTCGCCGCCGGGCCTCGCCGAGCAGGAACAGCAGTACGCCAAGGGTGCGTTCCAGCGCCGCGCGGCGGACCCCGGGCGGTTCGTCGGCGGCCAGCCGCTCCCGGGCGAAGGTGTACACCAGCTCGGGGAATCGGTAGCGGGCCACGCCGGTACCGGCGTTCACCTCGACGTCGAGGAGATAGCACTCGGCCAGTTCCTCCAGCGGGTCCTGCGCCCGCAGCGGGTCGGTGCCGAGCAGCGGCGCGCCGACCCACGAGGCGAAACCGGGGGCCTGGAGCAGGGCGAGCAGCCGAAAAAGCCGCCGGGCCTCGGGAGTCAGGCCCTCGTAGGTGGGCGCGATGCTTCCCCGCACGCTCACCTCGCCGTAGCACAACTCATCCAGTCGCCGGGAGCCGTTGCCGAGCCGGGCGACCAGGTCCGACACGCTCCAGTGCGGCCGGGCCGCCAGTCGGGTGGCCACGATCCGCAGCGCCAGCGGCAGGTGTTCGCACGCGGCGCACAGCGCGGCCGCCGCGTCCGGCTCGGCGGCGATCCGGTGCCGGCCCGCGATCCGGGCGAGCAGTTCGACCGAGCCGTCCGGGTCGAAGGCGGGCACCTCCAGCCGATCGGCGGCGGGCAGGCCGGTGAAGCGGCGCCGGGAGGTGACCAGGACCCGGCACTGCGGGGTGCCGGGCAGCAGCGGCAGGACCTGGCTCTCCACGGTGGCGTCGTCCAGGACCACCAGCACCCGGCGGCCGGCGAGCAGGTCGCGATAGGTCTCGGCGCGCTCCTCCAGGCCGTCCGGGATGGCCGATCCGCTCAGGCCCAGCGCGCGCAGGAAGCGGCCGAGCACGTCGTGGGGGTCCACCGGGCCGTCCGCCGAGGTCAGGTGCGCGAAGAGTTGGCCGTCGGGGAAGTCCGGGGCCAGTCGGTGTGCGGCGTGCACGGTCAAGGTGGTCTTGCCCACGCCGCAGCGTCCGGTGACCACGGTGATCGGTACCGCCGTGCCGAGCCCTGCGGTGTCGCGCGGCCGGGTCAACTCCCGGGCGAGGTCCGCCCGTCCGGTGAAGTCGGCGAAGTCGGCGGGCAGCAGGCGCGGTACCCGGGTCGGTGCGATCACGACCGGTTCGATCATCGCCGGCGCGGTGGGTCGCACCAGATCCGGGTCGCCGCTCAGGATGGCGCGGTGCAGGCGGCGCAGGTCCTCGCCCGGCTCGATGCCCAGTTCCTCGATCAGGATCTCCCGGGCCTTGCGGTATTCCTCCAGCGCCTCGGCCTGCCGGCCGGCCCGGTACAGCGCGGTCATCAGCAGCACCCGCAGCCGCTCGCGCAGCGGATGCGCGGCGACCAGGGCGAGCAGTTCGCCGGCGGGCCCGTGCGGCGCGCCGGTGGCCAACTCCAGTTCCAGGCACTCCTCGTGCACCACCAGGCGGCGTTCGTCCAGGTGCGCGACGCCGTGCCGGACCAGTCGGCTGTCGATCCCGGCCAGCGCCGGTCCGTGCCACAGGTCGAGCGCGGCTCGGAACTCGCGGATCGCACGCTCCGGTTGCCGCTCGGCCGCGGCGCGGCGGCCGGCGGCCACCCCGGACTCGAAGGCGTGCAGGTCGAGTTGCCCGTCGGCCACGCGTAGTCGATAGCCGGGCGATCGGGTGGTGATCAGCCCGGGTAACGCGGCGGCCGGAAGCTGGCGGCGCAGCGAGGAGATGCAGATCTGGATCTGCCCTCGGCTGGTGGTCGGCGGCGCCTTGTCCCAGACGCCGTCCACGAGCCGGTCGGTGGGCACGATGTGGTTGGCCTCGAGGAGGAGCAGGGCCAGCACGGTGCGCTGGCGGGTGCCCTTGATGTCCACCGGTGCGCCGCCGTGGACCGATTCGAGCGGGCCGAGAATCCGGAATTCCATGGAACCCTCCAGTCAAGCGCGGTGGTGTCGCGACGGTCTCGGGGTGTCTCGCGGAGAGTCGAGCCGTCGCTCGGACGGATGTGTCTCCACGCGCGTAGCCCCCCGCGCGCGCTCCTCCCGCTGCCGCTCGGGTCGGCCCGGGTGTGACGACCCGTCCTTCGGTCGCCCGTGCCGGGCGGACGACGCGACGGGCGGATCGCGGGTACCTGGAGACGACATTGACACAACGGAAATTCGTCGGTCAATGACTCCGTGGCACGATTCGCTCGCCGTCCGCAATCACGGAACCGCCCATATCACTTGATAATCGGCACAGTCGGTCGGCCCGTATATCAGCGCCGGGAAAACCCGGGCCGGCCGGCGAAGTCTCGGAGCGGCCGGCGCACTCCAGCGACCCGGGCCGACGCCCTCGACCCCCGCGCTCGCCGCGTCCGGAATTGCACGGACCATGTCGTTCCCGACACTGGCAGCGCCCTCGGCGGGCGCAGAGGATGTGTACATGCTTCTCCCGGCCGGGTGTTCCGGTCGGGCCTCGATTCCGGAAAGCGAAATCATGAACGCCATCGCCACGAATACGCCGACCGCCGACGCCGCTCTCCGGGAAAGTGCGGTCGTGGTTTATGGGGCCTATGGACACACCGCGCGTTTCGTGGTCGCCGAATTGCACCGCCGGGGTCGGACGGTGATTCTCTCCGGTCGGAACGAGAAAAAGCTCCGGGAACTCGGCGAGCGGTATCCGAACGCGAGGATCCGGGTCGCCGACGTCGCCGATCCAGCCGCGCTGGACCGGGCGTTCGCGGGCGCCGCCGCCGTGATCAACTGCGCTGGACCGTTCTCGGAGACCACCCTTCCGGTGGCCGACGCGGCCATCCGCGCGGGAGTGCACTATCTCGACGTGGCGGCCGAACAGGCCGCCACCGCCGCGCTGTTCGACACCCGGGGCGAGCAGGCCCGGGCCGCCGGGCTGGTGTTGGCACCGTCGTTCGCCTTCTATGGCGCGCTGGGCGACCTGTTGGCCACCGTCGCGATGGGCGAGCGGTCGGAGGCGGACGAGATCACCATCGCCTTCGGCCTGGACAGCTGGCTGCCCACCGAGGGCAGCCGACTCACCGGTCGGACCAACGCGGGACGGCACCTCGGGTTCACCGGCGGCCGGCTGCACCCCTTCTCGTACTCGCAGGAGCAGTCCGAGTGGCGCTTCCCCGCGCCGATGGGCGCCCTGGCGGTCACCGAGTTCGCCACCGCCGACCAGGTCACCATCCCCCGTCACCTGCGCACCCCGGAGGTGCGCGCGGTGATGAACCTGGCCCCGCTGCGGGACGTCAACGACGCGAGAACGCCCAATCCCTCCCCGTCCCCCGCCGACCCCCTCGGCCGCTCCGCGCAGACCTTCCTCGTCGAGGTGGTCGTGCGCACCGGCGAGGGGGAACACCGCGCAGTGGCCGGAGGCCACGACATCTACGCGGTCACCGCGCCCCTCGTGGTCGAGGCCGCCGAACGGCTCCTGACCGGACGGCACACCACGACCGGCGTCCTGGCCGCGGGCGAGGCCTTCGACGCGGCCGACTTCCTGCGCGCGCTCACCCCGGACCACCTGAGCCGCCTCGAACTCCCGGGCGGGGACGCCGAACGGCACACCCAGGACGCCGACCGCCCGACCACGATCGCCGCCGCCCACTGACCGGGGCCCGGCCGGGCCCGGGCACCGTCGCATCGGGCCCGGCCGCCGGACGTTCTCCGGAGGTTCATCCGCGGGCCGGCTTCGTCCTCACCGCGCGTCGTCTGTCGGCGATTGACTCGGCGTGTTTGCACGATTCGTGCTCCCGCGCGCCCGCGTCGGGACGACAGAGGAGATGGCGTTGCGACGTATCCTTCCCGCGCTCGGTGTGGCCGGCGTGCTGCTCGCGACCGTGATCGCGGTTCCCGCCGCCGCGGCGCAGGACGACGCGTCCCGCGATTCGTCGCGGCCGTCGACCCACCCGATCGTGATCGGGCACCGGGGCGCCAGCGGCTACCGTCCCGAGCACACCCTGGAGAGCTACCGCCTCGCGATCCGGATGGGCGCCGACTACATCGAGCCCGACCTGGTGTCCACCAAGGACGGCGTGCTGGTCGCCCGGCACGAGAACGAGATCTCCGGCACCACCGACGTGGCCGCACACCCGGAGTTCGCCGCGCGCAAGACCACCAAGACCATCGACGGCACGCCCGTCACCGGGTGGTTCACCGAGGACCTGACGCTGGCCGAGCTCAAGACGCTGCGCGCGAAGGAGCGGCTGCCGCAGGTCCGGCCCACGAACACCACGTTCGACGGGAAGTTCGAGGTGCCGACCTTCCAGGAGGTCCTGGACCTGGCCCGCACCGAGGGCCGCCGGCTCGACCGTACGATCGGCGTGTACCCGGAGACCAAGCACCCGAGCTACTTCCAGTCGATAGGTCTGGCCCTTGAGGAGCCGTTGGTGCGGGTCCTCAAGCACAACCGGCTCACCGGGCGCAAGGACAAGGTGTTCATCCAGTCCTTCGAGACCGCCAACCTGCGCAAGCTCGACCGGATGACCGACAACAAGCTGATCCAGCTGCTGGACGCGAGTGGCCGGCCGTACGACCTGGTGGTGGCGAACGACCCGCGTACGTACCAGGATCTGGCCAAGCCGGAGAACCTGAAGTGGATCCACTCCTACGCCGACGGCGTCGGGGTCAACAAGAACCTGATCGTGCCCCGCGACGCGGCGGGCAAGCTGCTCGCGCCGACCTCGGTGATCCGCGACGCGCACCGCAACCAACTGCTCGTGCACGCCTGGACGTTCCGCGCGGAGAACCAGTTCCTGCCGCTGGACTTCCGGCTCGGCGCCGACCCGAACGCACGCGGTGACATCACGTCCGAGTACGAACTCTTCTACGGCCTCGGCCTGGACGGCGTCTTCGCCGACCACCCGGACACCGCCGTAGCGGCCCGCGCCGGCCTCGGTCTCTGACCCCGGGCGTCCGATCGGCCCCGTACCGCCCGACGGCCGTACGGGGCCTGCCCATGTCCGGCGACCCCGTCGGTCCGCCGGCCGGGTTCAGCCGAAGACCGTCCCGGAGTTGGCCGTATTGACGCTGCGCCGTCGGGAGAACGCGCCCAGGTCGATGCGCTTGCCGGTGTGCGGGCCGACGAAGCACACCGGATCCGCGTCGTGGTCCGCCCCGTTGTCCACCGCCTCGATCAGGGCGGCCATCATCCGCCCCACCAGCGGGGCGTTCTTGAACTGGTTTCCGCTGGTGCCCATGGCCACGTAGTAGCCGTCCAGTTCGGTCCGGTCGTAGATCGGCGTCCAGTCGTCGGCGACGTCGTACACCCCGACCACCCCGCGCGCCCGGTTCGGCACGGTCAGCCCGCTCAGCCGCCGGGCCGCCCGGGTCACCTGGGCCTCGAACACGGCCTGCGTCGGGTTGGGGTTCGCCTCGTCCGGGTCGTCCAGCCACTGGAGCGGGTCGCACTCGGGCTCGGTCCCGCCGACCAACATCCCGCCGCCGACCTCGCCGCGCAGGTACACGCCCAGGTCCAGGTCGGCCACGGCGACCCCGGCCGCGCCCTCCGGGTTGTAGCCGTCGGGTGCCCGGAGGTATTCGACCTCCTGCCGCAGCGGTCGCACCCCGATGGTGAAGTCGGCGCCCACGCCCGCCAGTTCGTTGATCCGTCCGGACCAGGGCCCGGCCGCGTTGACCACCGTCGCACACGCGAGCCGGGACCCGTCGTCGAGCACCACCGTGCGCACCCGACCGGCCGTCGACTCGATCGTGGTCACCGTGCGCCGGAACCGGAACTCGGCGCCGTACCGCCGCGCCGCGGCGGCCAGGTTCTGCGCGGCCAGCTGCGGATCGCTCACGTACCCCGCGTCGGGGGTGAACACCGCCCCGAGCGTGCCGGTCGCCGGCGCCCAGAACGCCTCGTCGTCCAGTCGTCGGGGCGGCCAGTAGCGACCGGTGTCCAGTCCCGGGATCCTGGCCGCCAGCGTCTGCGCGTCCCACTCCTCGTACGGCACCCCGACCGCGTCGAACAGCGGCAGGTAGGCCCCGCGCGGCGCGGCGTCCACATCGAGCAGGGCCAGCCCGCAACGCTCGAAGCGCACCGGGTCGGCGACCTCGCAGCCCAGGTGCTCGGGCCAGGCCCGCCAGCAGAACAGCGCCTCCCACGACGCGGCCACGCCGGCGTACGTGGAGAAGTTGAACCGCACGATCGCGCTGGACGCGCCGGTCGAGCCCAGGCCCACGCCGCCGGCCTTGTCCACCACGGTCACCCGCCGCCCCGCGCGGGCGAGTTCGAGTGCGATCGAGGAACCCATCACCCCCGCGCCGATCACCACGACGTTCGTACTCATCCGGGCTTCCTCCCTGAGATGCGGTGCGACACGTCACAGTCTGACCGGCCGACCGCCCCGGTACCGCCGACTGTCGCGGTATGTCGCGCCGCACCCACGGTCCGTCCCGGAACCGGCAGGGCCCGCGACGCACCATCACCCGCCGCAAGATATCTTGATGTCGAGCAATGTTGCGGACATGGAGCGGAGCATCCTGTGACTGACCCGACCATCATCTATACGCACACCGACGAGGCCCCGGCGCTGGCGACGTATTCGTTGCTGCCGGTGATCCAGGCGTACGCGGCGACGGCCGGGGTCAAGGTGGAGACTCGTGACATCTCCCTGGCCGGTCGCATCATCGCCCACTTCCCGGAGCGGCTGACCGCCGAGCAGCGCCTCGACGACGCGCTCGCCGAGCTTGGCGACCTGGCCAAGACGCCGGAAGCCAACATCATCAAGCTGCCCAACATCTCCGCCTCGATCCCGCAGCTCAAGGCCGCCATCGCCGAGCTGCGCGAGCAGGGCTTCGCGCTCCCGGACTACCCGGACGACCCGAAGACCGACGAGGACAAGGACGTCCGGGCCCGCTACGGCAAGGTCCTGGGCAGCGCGGTCAACCCGGTCCTGCGCGAGGGCAACTCGGACCGCCGCGCCCCCGCGTCGGTGAAGAGCTACGTACGGGCGCACCCCCACCGCATGGGCGCCTGGACCGCCGAGTCGAAGACCGCCGTCGCGACCATGGACGCCGACGACTTCCGGTCCACCGAGAAGTCGGCCGTGATCGCCGAGCCGGGCACGCTGCGCATCGAGCTGGTGGGCGACAACGGCAGCACCACCGTGCTGCGCGAGTCGGTACCGGTGCTCGCGGGCGAGGTGGTGGACGCGTCGGTGATGCGCGCCGCGCCGCTGCGCGAGTTCCTGGCCGCGCAGGTCGCCAAGGCCAAGGCCGAGGACGTGCTGCTCTCGGTGCACCTGAAGGCCACCATGATGAAGGTCTCCGACCCGATCATCTTCGGCCACGCGGTCCGCGCCTTCTTCCCGCAGACGTTCGCCGAGCACGGCGCGGCGCTCGCGGCGGCCGGCCTGAGCCCGAACGACGGCCTCGGCGCCATCCTCAAGGGCCTGGACGCGCTGCCCGACGGCGCGAAGATCCGCGAGTCCTTCGACGCCGAGCTGGCCGCCGGTCCGGCACTGGCGATGGTCGACTCGGATCGGGGCATCACCAACCTGCACGTGCCCAGCGATGTGATCGTCGACGCCTCGATGCCGGCCATGATCCGCACCTCCGGGCACATGTGGGGCCCGGACGGCAAGGAGGCGGACACCCTCGCGGTCCTGCCGGACAGCAGCTACGCGGGCGTGTACCAGGTCGTCATCGACGACTGCAAGGCCAACGGCGCCTACGACCCGGCCACCATGGGCTCGGTGCCCAACGTCGGTCTGATGGCGCAGAAGGCCGAGGAGTACGGCAGCCACGACAAGACCTTCGAGATCCCCGCCGCCGGCACGGTGCGCGTGGTCGACGGCGCCGGCACCGTGGTGTTGTCCCAGGTCGTGTCCGCGGGCGACATCTTCCGGATGTGCCAGACCAAGGACGCGCCGATCAAGGACTGGGTCAAGCTCGCTGTCACGCGCGCCCGCGCCACCGGCGCCCCGGCCGTGTTCTGGCTGGACGAGGGCCGCGCGCACGACGCGAACCTGATCGCCAAGGTGAAGCAGTACCTGCCCGAGCACGACACCGAGGGCCTGCGGATCGAGATCCTGTCGCCGGTCAAGGCGACCGCGTTCTCCCTGGAGCGCATCCGTCGGGGCGAGGACACCATCTCGGTCACCGGCAACGTGCTGCGCGACTACCTGACCGACCTGTTCCCGATCCTGGAGCTGGGCACCAGCGCCAAGATGCTCTCGGTGGTCCCGCTGATGGACGGCGGCGGCCTGTTCGAGACCGGCGCGGGCGGCTCCGCGCCCAAGCACGTGCAGCAGCTGGTCAAGGAGAACTACCTGCGCTGGGACAGCCTGGGCGAGTTCCTGGCCCTCGCGGTCAGCTTCGAGCACCTGGCCCAGTCGGTGGGCAACGCCCGCGCCCAGGTGCTGGCGGACACCCTGGACCGGGCCACCGGCACCTTCCTCGACAACGACAAGTCGCCGAGCCGGCGCCTGGGCGGCATCGACAACCGCGGCAGCCACTTCTACCTGGCCCTGTACTGGGCGCAGGAGCTGGCCGCGCAGACCGAGGACGCGGCACTGGCCGAGGCGTTCGCCGGGCTCGCACACACGCTGCGCGAGCAGGAGCAGACGATCGTCGACGAGCTGATCGCGGTCCAGGGCAAGCCGGCCGACATCGGCGGCTACTACCGCCCCGACCCGGCCAAGGCCTCGGCGGTCATGCGTCCGTCGGCGACCTTCAACAACGCGCTCGCCACGCTGGCCTGACCCGTTCGCACCCGCACCGCCCCGATCGGCCCCGCGCCGGTCGGGGCGGTGTCGCGTCAACCCACCGTCACCGGGTGGCGAACGACCGCGTCGAAGAGATACCCCTGGGTGTTGAACGTGGCGCGGTCCGGCTGGGTACGCCCGGCCGTGTCGCTCGCGCGGGCGAGCAACAGCGCCGGCCCGGACTCGGCGGGTCGCCAATCCACACTCCAGCGCACCCACCCGTCGCGCCTCGGCTCGTCCCACACGTGCGCGTGCCGCCATCGCACACCACCGTCCGTACTGACCTCCACCCGGCATACGCCGCCCGCGCCCGACCAGGACCGGCCGGTGAGCCGGTGCGGGACACCGGCCGCGAGCCGCGCGCCGAAGGGCAGCTCGAACGCGCTCTTGAGGGTCTGCCGGGTCAGCGGCGGCCCACCGCCCTCGGGGAAGGCGGGGCCGAACATCCGGTAGAACTCGGTGTTCCACGGCGAGTACAGCGGCTGCGCGGAGACCTCGATGTCACCGACCCACTTGATCGAGGAGATGCCCACCCACGAGGGCACCACCACCCGCACCGGCGCGCCGTGGTCCGGCGCGAGCGGCGCGCCGTTCATCTCGTACGCCAAGAGCACGTCGTCGAGCGCCTTGGCCACCGGCAGCGGCCGGCGCACCCGGCCGTAGTCGACCCCACCGCCGACGTACGGATCGTCCAGTCCGCGTGGCATCACGTCGACCGCGTCGGGGCGCAGTCCGGCCCGGCGCAGCACGTCGGACAGCCGCGCGCCGCGCCACCGGGCCACCCCGATCGCGCCCAGCGTCCAGGGTGTGCCCGGCACGGTCTCGCCCTGCTGGGAGGCGTAGAGGCTGCGGCCGTTGCCGGCGCACTCGATGGCGGCGGTGTGCGTATGGGCGGGCAGTCGGCGCAGCTGGTCCAGGTCGAGGGTGATCGCGTCGTCGTATCCGACGTTGGTGCGCAGCCCGCTCCCCCACAACCGCAACCGCCAGTCCCGGGCGGCCGATTGCGGAGTCGAGGTGTGGTTGCGCACGAAGAAACGCTCGACCGGTGTGAGGTATCCGGTGTCTGCGAGCGCCGCGAAGTTGCTCTCGGCGTTGGTGCCCCGCACGGTGAACCACTCGGGCGGAAGCGGCTTGACGATGCCCGGCGCGGTCGAGCCCGCCGCGAAGGCACCGGTCGTCGGCAACACCGACAGCGCTCCGGCCGCCGCGAGCAGCTTGAGCAGATCGCGCCGGCCCGGCCCGTCGGCCCGCCTGCCGCCGGCGACGAGTTGCCGCAACCGGCGGCGGTCGTAGGCACCTTCGTTGATCGATGTCATCGAAACCTCCACCGAACGGGGCCCGACGTCACCACACCGGGCGATCTCACGATCACACGGGAGCACGTACCCGCGCGGGTACCCCCGGCAATCCCCGTGTTCGGGCCCGGCGGCCGACTCCCGTGCGCGTGGGCGCTATCGGGTCGGCAGTGGCCAGGCGTCCACGTCGCGGTAGTGGATCGGTCCGGGTCCGCGGCCCTGGTTGCTCGCCACCAGGTGCAACGTGCGGGCGGGCCAGGGCCGTCCGGCGAAGTCGGCGAGTTCGGCGGCGGCGGCCGCGATGCCGTCGAGGTTGTCCCGGCGGGCTCGGGCCAGAGTCAGATGGGCCCGCAACGGCCGGTTCTCCAGCGGGATTCCGCAGTCCGCCACCACGCCCCGGACCGCGTCGGCCAGCGTGTGCAGCGCGTCCAGATCGCCGCGTACGTCGCTCCACAACACCCGCTCGTCGAACTGCCCGGCGCCGTGCAGCGCGAGCGTGAGCGGCTCGGCCGCGACCGCCACCTCCGCGAGCGGCGGTCGCAGCGCCTCGACCACGTCGACCGCGACCTCGCCGAGGAAGGCCAGCGTGATGTGCCAGTCCTCGATGCGATTCCAGCGCAGCCGAGGATGCGCGGCATGCACCGGCCGCAGGGCGCGCGCCAGTTCGTCCTTGGCGTCGTCGGGCGGGGCGAGGGCCACGAACAGGCGTACGGTCCGCGGCGCGGTGGGGGCTTCGTCGATCACAGAAGATGTCGTACCGCATCGCCCCCGTCCCCCGCGCGGCGCCCCACCGGCACACCTCGGCGACCACTTCCCCAACCGATCGGTCGAGCAGGGGGTATGCACCCCTGCCGCCGCAAGAGGCCGCTTGTGTCCCGGACACGGGGGCGGTGTCCCGGCAGGTGGCAGCGGTGTTCCGGACGTGTTCCGGACGGCGCCGGGGTCCGCCGGCGTGTCGCGGGGCTCGCGAGCCGGTGCGGTGATCGTGCGGATCGCCGTCCGCTATATCGCTTTTCTGGGACTCGCCGCTCCGGCGAACTGCCGGCACCATGGGTCGCGCATCGGCGACGGTGCGTGCGTGTCGAGATCAGGGACGGGGGTCTTGTGGGACGGCGTGACGACGGTGCCCCCCGGCCGGAGTCGGCGACGACGGCCGCCGAATACGTGGCCGCGTTACGCGAGTTACGCGAGTGGTCGGCGTTGACCTACCGGCAACTGGCGGCCAAGGCCGAGGCGTCCGGGCGGGTCCTGCCGGCCAGCACGGTCGCTGCCGCGCTCGGTCGTGCCACCCTGCCACGCGCGGAGCTGGTCGAGGCGCTGGTGATCGCCTGCGGACTGGACGCGGCGGACGCCGCCCACTGGCTGGAGGTCCGCGACGATCTGGCCGCCGGACGGGTCGGCGAACGCGCCGAGGAGAGCGAACCGCCGCCGCCCCCGCCCGACGAGCCGCCGGCCGAACCGACGACGATGCGCCGACGCCCGTGGGTGTGGCCGGCCGCCGCCGTCGCGGCGGCCGCGATGATCGCCACCGCCGTGATCTTCGCGTTCCGGGGCGACGGCGACGACCACCTCGATGCACCACGCGGCCCTCTCCCCAACGGGAAGTACCTGATCAAGCCCGCGCACATCCCCGACGGATCGTTGTGCCTGGGCGAGGGCCGCGAACGCAACCGCCGCACCGACCGGCCCATAGCCGTCCAGAGGTTGTGCAAGAGCGTGTACCCGAACACCTATCTGGTCGTGGTGGCCCCGGACGTGTATCAGATCGAATGGCGCAACCCGGTCGACGGCGTCGGCTGCCTGCGCGTGGACGACGCGATGATGGGCCCCGGCGGACTGCTCAGCCCGGTCGACTGCACCGGCGCCGCACACCAACGTTTCCTGTTCGAGCCCGTCGACCCCGGCATCTTCCGGCTGCGCCCGGTGCACAGCGGGTTGTGCGTGGGCATCATCGGCGGCCCGGCCGAGATCACGGAGGGGGCCGAGGCGGAACAGGCCGCCTGCACCGGCGCCGCCGACCAACGCTTCCGCATCGAACGCGTCGACTAGGTACTCACGCCGCGTCGCCGTCGAGGCGGGTTCAGCGCGGCGGGTCCGGGTGGTCGACGCCCTCGAACACCTCGACCCGCACGATCGGCTCCCGCCCGCCCCGCTGCGAAACGGTCCGCACCACGCCCCACGGCCGATCGGGCAGGGTCACCTCGAACGAGTACGTGTTGGCGCAACCGGTGCAGTCGTACCGGTCCTGCCACACCTCCACGTCGACCCGGCTGCCGGGCACCCGGGCAGCGTGCCGATAGGTCGCGTGGCAGCGCTCACACCGCTCACCGGGCGCACACGTCCCCCCGCAGGGGCAGGGCACATCGAACGATTCGGCCGGCTCCCAGTAGCGGGTGCGCAACGCCGCCGCGGTCCGCGCGTCGGGAGCCTTGGCCCCGCGCGGCACGGCCATCTGCCGCGCCGCCACGACATACGACTCCCCGGAGGCGGCCATCCGCCCCCGAATCACACCTTTACGCACCCGATTGGTGGTCATCCGGCCCTCCGCCACTCACCCACGTCCAAGGCGGCACCCGAACCACCGCCCCCCACGATATCCGGCGACCGACCCTACGGTCGCACCGCGCGGGGCCCGACCACCTCGGCCCCGAGGGCCGATACGCGCGCCCGAAGGCCCCGATCGGCGGTCACCACGAGGCATCGACGCCCGGGCGCGGCCGCGACGACGTCGACCACCCGGTCGTCCCCGCTCCCCTGCGCCCGCACGACCCGCACACCCTCCACCCCGACGACCCCACCGGCCGCCCCCTCGACAACCAGCACCACCTCGACCGGCCCCGCACAGGCCCACTCCGGCACGGACGCCCCGGCCGGCACCCCCGCCGAAGCCACCTCCACCAACGCATCCCGCAACCGCTCGGTGGCCCCCACCCGATCCCGCCACCACCCGTCCGGCACGGCCCCCACCACATTCGCCGAATCCACGACCACGAGCGGCACCAGGTTCTCCATCCCCCCATCCTCCCGCCGAACCAACCGCCCGAACCCCACCCCGGGCCCATGGAACGGCACCCGACCGTCGCATCGACGACGATCGGGTGCCGGTTATGGGGACGACGCGGCGCCCGGGGGAAGGGAGCCGGGGAGGAGCCCGGTGGGCGCCGCGAGCCGGGGTCAGGACTTCGCGGAATAGGCCGCCAGGCCGTTGCGCCAAAGGGTGTTGACGCGCGAGCGCTCCTGGGCGTTCGGGTTCGGGTTGGTGCAGGACGGGCCGGGGCCGCCACCGGACATCAGTTCGCTGCACGGCCCGGAGTAGTGGTCCGGCAGACCCAACACGTGGCCGGTCTCGTGGGCCGTGACCCGGGTCGAGTTGTACTGCTGGTTCTGCTGGTAGTCGAGGAAGATGTAGCCCCGACCGTGGCCGTCGGTGCTCGCGTAGGAACCGCGCGAGTCGTTGCCCTCGTAATACCGGAAGTCGGGGTTGCTGCCCTCCTGGAGCCGGACGTTGGTGACCGAGCTGTTCCAGATCTGCGCGGAACGCGCTATCTGGGTGCGGAACGTGGGTGCACTGGACGAGCTGTAGGTGACGGTGACCACGGCGGCGCCCGGCGCGGCGGCGCGCTTGGCGGCCACGGACCGCATCACCGCGTCGAGGAACGCCTGGTTCTGCGCCTGATCCTCGTTGCCGGTGTAGTTGGCGGAGTGGCGAAGGGGGGCCGCCACATCGCTGGGGCCGGCCGACGCCGCGGGGGCGGCGATCACTCCGGCCGCGAGGCCGAGGCCGAGGATGGCGGTGATCACGGTCTTACGGGGGGTTCGGGGACGCGCAGGGGACATGGCGGTGCTCCTTGGGTGCCGAAGACCAGTTCGGTGCGGAAACGAGTCTCATGGGCGTCCCGTCCGGCCCGGATGATGACAACCGGCGATAGCACGGTCGTATCACCCGCCGTTCGCGCGCCGTTCCCGCACCGCTCCCGTGGCACCACCGGGCGTTCCCGCACCGTTACCGGCCATCCACGCATCGTGTTACGGCGGATTCACCGCCCGCGACCGATCTCGCGTGCACACGTGTCTGGTACGACCTCGGTGGAGCGTCCTATCCTCCGCATCATGGAGCTCGAGGTGAGGCACCTCCGCGCACTGTGTGCCATCGGCGACACCGGCAGCCTGCACGCGGCGGCCAGGTTGCTCGGCATGACCCAGCCCTCGTTGACCGCCCAGCTCAGACGCATCGAAAACGCCCTGGGCGCCCCCCTGTTCGTGCGCGATCGGACCGGCAGCCGACCCACCCCCCTCGGCCTCACGATGCTGCACCGGGCCCGACCCATCATGGCCGAGATGAGCGCGCTGGTCATCGACACCCAGGCCGAGGCGGTCCGCACCGCCGGGCCGAACCTGCGCATCGGCGGCACCGCGAACCGGGTGATCGCCGACTGGTTGCGCCGACTTCGGCTGCGCCTGCCCACCACCGACACCTATCTCCGGGTGGACGTATCGGCGAGCACGCTGCTCGGGATGGTCGCCGCCGGCCAGCTCGACGTGGCGTTCGTGCACGAGGTCGAGGGCTTCCCGCTGCGCGTTCCGGACGGGATGCGCCGCCGCGTACTCGTCGAGCGGGAACCGCAGTTCATCGCCCTGTCGCCGGATCATCCGGCGGTGACCGAACCGGAGGTCAAACTCGCCGATCTGGCCGACGACCAGTGGATGGTCGATCCGAGTGTGGACGGCGAATGGGAGGGCCTGCGCGAGGTGTTGTCCGACGCGGGCATCAACCCCCGGATCCTGCACGGGGATTACCTGACCGCGGCCTCCCTGGTTGCGATCGGCGAGGTGGTCACGCCGTGCCAGCCCACCTCGCGTCCGCGTCCCGACATGGCGGTGCGTCCGCTGGCCGGGGATCCGCTCGCGGTACGGCTGTTCCTGGCCTTCCGCACCGAGAACGGCCCCGCGCCGGCGCTGATCGACACGGTGTATCACGAGTTGGAGGCCGCCTACCGCGAGGCCGCCTGGCTGGCCGTCGCCTATCGTCAACGCCTGCTGCGCGAGGACAGCCCGATCCTGCGCTACGACGGCCAGACCCGCGGGCGCACATAGCCGGGGCCCCGGGATGGTGTGGGCTGCCGGCAAGTGCGACCCGGCCGCGTTCCGGACTTCGGGATTCGGGTGCCGAAGTCCGGATGGGCCGCGTGCGTCGGGTTCAGCCTTCGGCGATGCGGTATTCGAGGAGCCACTCGACGATCTCGACGTGGTGGCGGGCCTGGATCGGCGTCTCGCCCCAGACGTACAGCCCGTGCGAGGCGACGACGACCGCGGGCACGCCGGGGACCAGGGCGGCCTCCAGGCGGTCGCCGAGTTCGGTCATGTCCTGGCTGTTGGCGATCACCGGGATGGTGACGGTCTCGTCGTGCGCGGAACGGCCGATGCCCTTGAGCATTTCCATGTCGCGCAGTTCGATCCCGGCCGGCCAGCGCTTGCCGGCGCGCACCGCGGCCAGGGTGTGTACGTGGAAGACCGCGCCCGCCCCGGTCAGCGCGACCACGCGGGCGTGCAGGCCGGCCTCGGCGGACGGTCGGCGCGGCGGGGTGCTCGCCGCCTCGGGGACCGGTTCGCCGGCGGCGTCCACCACGACCAGGTCGTCCGTCGCCAGTTCGCCCTTGTCCAGGCCGGAGGCGGTGACCGCGAGCCGCAGCGGGTCGCGGGAGAGCACCACGGACAGGTTGCCGGAGGTGCCGCGCATCCAGCCGAGCCCGGCGAAACGCGCGGCCTCCCGGGCGAGGATGGCCCCGGCGGCGTGGACGGGATCCGAGACCGAGGCGGGGATTCCGGCGTCGGGGGTCGTCATGGGAGGTTCCTCACTGTGTCGTTCACGAGGCTGCGATGGGTGGGGATTCGACGGGGATCGGTCCGGACCTCGGACCGGGACCGACGAGTCATCCTCGCACCCGGGGCGCGACGGATATGGATCGGGACGGATATGGATGGAGCGAGCCGCGCGAAACGGATGGATGCGCCGTCGTCGCCCGGCGCGGCTCGACCGCCGGGGCCGGGCTCAGTACTCCCGCACGCCCGTCTCGTTGACGATCACGCTGATCAACCGCGCCGGCGTGACGTCGAACGCCGGGTTGAACGCGCGCGATTCGGCCGGTGCGACGCGCACTCCGGCCACCTCCAACACCTCCGACTCGGGGCGTTCCTCGATGGTGATCTCGTCCCCGTGCGCCGTCGCGTCGTCGAAGGTGGTCAGCGGCGCCGCGACCACGAACGGGATGCCCGCGTCGGCACAGGCCAGTGCCACGCCCACGGACCCGATCTTGTTCGCGGTGTCGCCGTTGGCCGCGATCCGGTCCGCCCCGATCACCGCGACGTCCACCAACCCGCGCAGGATCGTGCTCGCCGCCGCGCCGTCCGGCTGGACCAGATGCGCGATGCCCTCCTGGGCCAACTCCCAGGCGGTCAACCGGGATCCCTGGAGCAGCGGCCGGGTCTCGTCGACGTACACGACCTCCACCGCGCCGCGCGCGTGCAGTTCGCGCACGATGCCCAGCGCGGTCCCCCACCCGGCGGTGGCCAGCGATCCGGTGTTGCAGTGGGTGAGCACCCGCAGCGGACGACGCCCGACCCGGGACAGGATCCAGTCGGCGCCGTGCCGGCCGATCGCGTGATTGGCCTCGACGTCCTCCCGCACCACCGCGTCCGCCTCGGCGAGCACCGCGTCCACGCCCTTCGCCGCGAACGGCAGCACCCGGTCCACGCCGCCGGCCAGGTTGACCGCGGTCGGCCGGGCGTCGCGGATCCGCCCGATCTCCGCGGCCAGTCGCGCCGCGCCCCAGCCCTCCCGCTCCCCCTGCCGCATCGCCACCGCGACGCCGTACGCGCCCGCCGCGCCGAGCGCCGGCGCGCCGCGCACCGCGAGTCGGCGGATCGCGTCGATCAGCGCGTCCACCTCGGTGATGTCGAGGTACACGATCCGCTGCGGCAGCGCGGTCTGGTCGAGCAGCCGCAGGCCGGTGTCGTGCCAGGCGAGCGAGCGTATCTCGGAGGCCATCGGGGGTCCTTTCCGGGCGGGGAACAAGCGCCGCGCGGGCGGTGCGAACACCGGCCCGAGGGCAGGCCGCGGTGCGGCGGCGGACGCGGCAACCGCACGGTCCGGCACCACGGATGCTACGTCGCCGCCCCGCGCCCGGCGGACCCACACCCGCCATGCGGGACGAACACGCGTACCCCACGCCCACCCATCGGCCACATCATGGACAATCTGTCCATATTCTGGACATGTGAGAGAAGTGCCTGGTGAGGGTGCTAACCTCCCCCGAAACCAGTCATGTGATCATCACATCGACCTTCGAGCGTGTCTGGTTCGATCGGAAAGGAGCCGGCTGTGGCCGAAACGTGGCGTTGCGACAACGTACGCATCGAGTGCCGCGGCCGCTCCATGGCGTGTCACCGTCCGCCCCTTTCGCTCGACGAGCGCGGCTTCCTCGACGCCGACACGCGCCGCACCGACCGCTGTTGTCGGCGCTCGCACTGACCGGTCGTCCCGCACCGGCAAACCCGCACCGACCGCGCCGCACCGGCCGCCGCTCCGACAGCTCCAGCAGCTCCCACCGCACCGGGATCCCGAGACCCGACTCCGGGATCGCGAGGTTTCCGTCCCCGAACCACCGACGCCACACACCGCACCGCCGGCGTCGACACTCCTCCCAAGGACGCTCATGTACCGCAACACCTTCCGCCACCGCCTCGCCGTGGCCGGTCTCCTCGTCGGCACCGCGCTGGCCGCCACCGCCTGCAACGCATCCGCCGACAAGGACAAGGGCAACACCCCGGCCGCCGGCGGCACGGGCGGCGGCGCCGGCAAGAACGTGGTGCTGGTCACCCCGGAGCCGATCGGCGTCAACGACTTCCTGAAGCTGGCCGCCACCGGCGCGCAGAACGCGGCCGGGAAGGCCGGCGGCACCGCGACCGTCCTGGAGAGCAAGGACACCAGCGCGATCCAGCAAAACGTCGAGGCCGCGGTCCGGCAAAAGCCCGCCGTCGTGGTGGCGGTCGGCTTCGAGTTCGCCGACGTGCTGGCCCAGCAGGCCGAGGCCAACCCGAAGCAGCAGTTCCTGTTCGTGGACTCGTGCACCACCAAGCCGTACCCGAACATCACCTGCGCCACCTTCCGCGAGCACGAGGGCACCTTCCTCGCCGGCGCCGAGGCGGGCCTGCTGACCAAGAGCGGCAAGGTCGGCGCGGTGGTCGCGCTGGACAGCCCGCAGATCCGCCGCTTCTCCGACCCGTTCGGCGCGGGCGCCAAGCAGACCAACCCGGCAAGCTCCTTCACCCAGCTGTTCGTCGGCGGCCAAAAGCCCTTCAACGACCCGGCCCGCGCCGGCGAGCAGACCGCGTCGCTCAAGGCCAAGGACGTCGACCAGGTGATGGGCGCCGCCTCCGCCGCGGGCAACCTCGGCGTGTTCAACGCGGCCAAGTCGGCCGGCCTCCAGGCGTTCGGCGTGGACGTCAACCAGTGCTCGGCGGCACCCGGCACGGTCGTGGACAACGTGATCAAGCGCACCGACGTCGCGGTGGACAAGGGCGTCGAGCAGATCGTCGGCGGCAAGCCCGGCGGCGTCACCTCCTACGGCGTCAAGGAGGGCGGCATCACCCTCACCGGCCTGGAGAGCGGCGTGGAGACCTCGCAGTGCCTGATCGCCCAGCGTCCCGAGGTGATCAAGACCGTCCAGGTCCTGCGCGACCAGATCGTGGCGGGCACGATCACCGTGGCCGACCCGGCCGCGGCCAAGTAGTTCGCGAGCCGGGGTCGGGGCGCGGCACACACCGCGCCCGACCCCGGCCGACGCCCGTCCCACCGCCCCCTTTCCACCGGAGACACGCCCGATGAACGATCAGCACGCCGCCGCCCCCGGTGACTTCGCCGAGGTCGAGATGCGCGGCATCGTCCGGCGCTTCCCCGGCGTACTGGCCAACGATCGGGTCGATCTGTCGGTGGAGACCGGCGAGATCCACGCCGTCATGGGCGAGAACGGCGCGGGCAAGTCGACCCTGATGTCGATCCTGTACGGCCTGCAACGCCCGGACGCCGGCCGCATCCTGCTGCGCGGCGCCGAGCACTCCTTCGGCACGCCGGTCCAGGCGATCGCGGCCGGACTGGGCATGGTGCACCAGGGGTTCAAGCTCTTCCCGTCCCTGACCGTCACCGAGAACGTGGTGTACGGCAGCGAGCCGACCCGCCGCGGCCTGGTCGACCGGGCCGCCGCCCGGGCCCGGGTCGCCGAGCTGGTCGAGACGCACGGCCTGCGCGTACCTCCCGACGCGCGCGTCGCGGACCTGCCGGTGGGCGTGCAGCAGCGGGTGGAGATCCTCAAACTGCTCTACCGCGACGCGCGCGTGCTGATCCTGGACGAGCCCACCGCCGTACTCACCCCCGCCGAGGCCGATCGCCTCCTGGAGGTGATCCGCGGCCTGGCCCGCTCCGGGCGCACCGTGTTGCTCGTCACCCACAAGCTGGGCGAGGTGATGGCGGTCGCCGACCGGGTCACCGTGTTGCGCGACGGCCGGGTCACCGCCCGCCTGGCCACCGCCGAGACCACGCCGGCCGAGATCGCGCTGGCCATGACGGGCCGGCGGATCGACCTGGACCGCACCCACCCGGCCGGCACCCCCGCCGCCGACGTGCTGGAGGTGCACGGGCTCACCGTGTCGGCCGGGCGCGGCGCCAAGCCGCTGGTCGAGGACGTGTCGCTGACCGTACGGGCCGGCGAGATCGTCGGCGTGGCGGGCGTGGCGGGCAACGGGCAGAGCGAACTGGTCGAGGCCCTGGCCGGGTTGCGGCCCGCCGCCGAGGGTCGGGTGCTGGTGGCCGGTTCGGACGTGAGCGGCGCCTCGGTACAGCGGCGACGGGCGGCCGGTCTGGCCTACGTCCCCGAGGACCGGGCCACCGTCGGCGCCGCGCGTGACGCCTCGCTGGCGGACAACCTGGCGATGGGCTTCCACCGCACCGCGCCGCTCGTGGCGCGCGGCGGCTTCCTGCGCCGGAGCGCGATCCGCGAGCACGCGACGCGGGTGATCGAGCGTTTCGGGGTCAAGGCCGCCTCCCCCGCGGTGACCATCGGCACGCTGTCCGGCGGCAACCAGCAAAAGGCCATCCTGGGCCGGGAGATCACCCACGACGCGCCGCTGCTCCTGGTCGAACAGCCCACGCGGGGTGTGGACATCGGCTCGATCGAGAACATCCACGCGCGGTTGGTGGAGTATCGCGACGCGGGTCACGGCGTGCTGCTCGTCTCGGCCGAGCTGAGCGAGATCCTGGCGCTGGCCGACCGGGTCCTGGTCATGTACGAGGGCCGCGTCGTCGCCGAACTGCCGCGCGCCGAGGCCGATCCGCACCGGATCGGCCTGGCCATGGCGGGCGGCACGATCGAGGCGACCGCGGACGCCGACCCGGACTCCGATCCCGACTCCGCACCGACCACCGCCCACCTGGCCTGACGGGTTATCAGACATGACTGCCATCAAGGCCGGTACGGCCATCGAGCACGCCCCCGGACCGGCCCGGTACGCCGCCCTGCGCCTGCGCGGCGCGGTGCTGTCCCCGGTCACCGCGTCCATCGTGGCCGCGCTGCTGCTCGGCGCGATCATCCTGGCCGGCACCGGCGCCGACCCGGTCACCGCCTATCGCGCGGTATTCACCGGCGCGTTCGGCTCCGAGGGCATCGGCGACACGCTCGGCGAGAGCATCCCCATCGTCGGCCTGGCCCTGGCGCTGGCCATCCCGCTGCGCGCGGGCCTGGTCAACCTCGGCGGCGACGGCCAACTCGTCCTGGGCGGTCTGGCCGCCGTCTCGGTCGGCCTGTACTCGCCCTTTCCCAGCGCGGTCACCGTGGTCCTGGCCCTGCTCGCGGGCATGCTCGCGGGCGGCCTGTGGGCCGCGCTGGCCGCCGTCCTGGAGACGCGGTGCGGTGTTCCGCTCCTGGTCAGCAGCCTGCTCCTGAGCTACCCGGCGATGTCGTTCGTGTCCTACATGGTGCGCTTCCCGCTGCTCCAGAAGGGCTCGGGCATCCCGCAGACCGATCGACTGCCCGAGGGCGTCAAGCTGCCCGAGTTCGCCGCCGGATCCGGCGCGGGCACCGGGGTCAGCGTGGGCATCGTGCTGATCGGGCTGGCCGCGCTGATCTACTTCGTGGTCGACCATCGCACCGCGGCCGGCTACGAGGTGCGGATGACCGGCCTGGGTGCGCGCTTCGCCGGCTACGCCGGGGTGGACCGGGCCCGGCTGACCCTGCGGCTGATGTTCGCCTCCGGAGCGCTGGCCGGGCTGGTCGGCGCGATCGCCGTCCTCGGCTTCCCGTACCGGCTGGTCGACGGCTCGCTGACCACGCCCGGCTACACCTGGACCGGGCTGCTCGCCGCGCTGCTGGCCGCCGCGTCCCCGCTGGGCACGGTCGCGGCCGGGTTCTTCTTCAGCGCACTGACCATCGGCGGCTTCGGCATGGAGCAGGAGACCGCCGTGCCGCAGCAGTTGACCTCGGTGCTCCAGGCCGTGGTGATCATCTTCCTGGCCGTGCGCGGCGGGGTCTTCCGCAAGGGTGGGTGGTTGCGCCGACTCGGGCGAGGGGCCGATCCCGGACCGCTCGCGACGGTATCGCCGCCTGATCCCGACCCGAATGTGCCCGCCCCCGCGCGCGGCGACGGAGGTAAGTGACCATGTCCTTCGACGCCGAACTGATCTTCTCCGCCCTGCGCGCGCTCACCCCGATCCTGTTCGCCGCCCTCGGCGGCGCGTTGTGCGAACGCGCGGGCGTGTTCAACGTGTCCCTCGAAGGCACCATGCTGATCGGCTGCTTCGCCGCCGTCACCGGCAGCTGGTTCGGCGGCAGCGTGTGGATCGGGGTGATCTCCGCGGTCCTGGCCGCGATGGTCTTCTCGCTGCTGCTGGCCATCGGCGCGGTCACCCTCGGCGCCGACGCGGTGGTGTTGTGCATCGCGCTGAACCTGCTCGCGGTCGGCCTGACCGGCTTCCTCCTGCGGACCGTCTTCGGCAAGCAGGGCACCTTCGGCGACCCGGACCTCAAGGGCCTGCAACCGGTGGAAATCCCCGGCCTGGAGTCGGTGCCCTTCGTCGGTCCGGCGCTGTCCGGCCACTCGCCGCTGGTGTACCTGTCCTGGGTCGCGGTCGCGGTGATCGCGGTCCTGCTGTCCCGGCACCCGTGGGGTGTACGGCTGCGCGGCGTCGGCGAGGCCCCGGAGGCTGCGCAGTCGCTCGGGGTGAGCGTGGCCCGCTACCGCTACGCCGCGATCCTGACCTCGGGCGCGTTGTGCGGACTGGCGGGCGCGCAGCTCGCGTTGGGCAACGTGACCCTGTTCTCGGAGAACATGACGGCCGGTCGCGGCTGGATCGCCGTGGTCGCGGTGATGCTCGGCCGGGCGCTGCCGGTCGGGGTGCTGCTCGCCGGCATCCTGTTCGGGCTGGTCGAGGCGATCGGCTTCCGGCTCCAGGGCGAGGGCATGCCCCAGCAGGCCGCCGACGCCGCGCCCTACGTGATGACCCTGGTCGCGCTGTTCCTGGCCACCCGTTCGCGCGGCCGACGCGGCGGCGCGCCGCCGGGCCGGTTCACCGGCCGCATCCCCCGTCCACGCCGCATCGCGCGCACCACCACGGAGTCGCCCTCATGACCACCACCACCCGCCCCGCCGTGTTGCCGATCACCCGGATCCCCAGCAGCGGGCTGCCCGCGCACGCGCTCGTCGTCGGCGACCCGGCGCGTGCCGCGCTGGTCGCCGAACGCCTCGACGACGCGCGGCGAATCGGCGCCAACCGGGAGTACGTCAGCTACGCGGGCACCTGGCGCGGGCTGCCCGTGGTGGTCTCCTCACACGGGGTGGGCGGGCCCGGCGCGGTATGCCTGTTCGGCGAGTTGGCGGAGGCGGGGGTGCGCACCTTCGTCCGGCTCGGCACGGCGGGCGCGATGGCGCGCGGGGTGCACGACGGGGACCTGGTGATAGCCACCGGCGCGGTGCGCGACGACGGGGTCACCCAGCAGTTGGTGCCCGCCGAGTTCCCGGCGTCCGCCACGCCGGAGGTGGTGCTCGCGCTCCAGGGCGCGGCCCGCGCGCACGCGGCGCCGCACCACCGGGGCACGGTGTGGACCCGCGCGGCGTTCATGCCGGGTGTGTTGGAACTGCCGATGAAGCCGTATCAGGCGGCGGGTGTGCTGGCGATCGAGATGGAGTTGTCGGCGCTGCTGGTCTGGGCCGCGCTGGGCGGGCACCGGGCCGGCGGGGTGCTGGTCGTGGACGGCATCGCGGCCGACGACCTGGTCGACGAGTCGGGCGCGTCGACCTACGACCCGCATCGCACGGTGGTGGCCGAGGGCGTCGAGCGGGGCGTGGTGGTGGCATTGGACGCGCTGCACCGGTTGGCCGAGGACGATGCGGCGGACGGCGCGTGATCGATCTGCTCGTCACCGGCGGCGCGGTGCTCACCGCCGACGCGGCCGATACGTACGTGGCCGACGGCGCGGTGGCGGTCGCCGACCGGCGGATCGTCGCGGTGGGGCCGGCGGCCGAGGTGGGGGCGCGCTTCCCCGGTGCGCCGACCCTGGACGCGCGCGGGTGCCTGGTGTTGCCGGGGCTGGTCAACGCACACTCGCATGCGGCGATGACGTTGTTCCGGGGTACGGCCGACGACGTCGATCTCCAGGTGTTCCTGGACCGGTTGGTCGCCGCGGAGAGCGCGGTGTTGTCCGCCGACGTGGTGCGCGCCGCGGTGCGGTTGGCGCTCGCCGAGTCGATCCGGGCGGGTGTGACCACGGCGATGGACATGTACTGGTTTCCCGAGGCGGGCCTGGAGGCCGCCGCCGACGCGGGCTTTCGGCTGGTGACGGGGCCGACGTTCATGGATGTGCCGGGGCCGCCCGACGGGCTCGACTTCGCGGCCCGGCTGCGGCTCGCACCGCAGTTGCTGGCCCGGACGGCGATCCGCTGCGTGACGCCGCACAGTACGTACACGCTCGACCCGGACCGGCTCCTCGCGGTGGCCGAACTGGCCCGCGAACACGGTGCGTTGCTGCACATCCACGCGGCGGAGAACGCGGCCGAGGCGGAGAGCGTACGGCGCCGTCACGGCCGGCGGCCGGTGGAACTCCTGCACCATCTGGGGCTGCTGGGCCCCGGCACGCTGCTCGCGCACGCGGTGCACCTCACCGACGAGGAGATCGGGTTGATCGCCGGCTCCGGCGCGGGTGTCGCGCACTGCCCGGTGTCCAACCTCAAACTGGCCTCCGGGGTGGCGCGGCTGCCCGAACTGCTGGCGGCCGGGGTGCCGGTGGGGTTGGGTACGGACGGCGCGGTCAGCGCCAACGCGCTCGACCTGTTCGGCCCGATCCGCGCGGCGGCGACGCTGCACCGGGTCGGTTCCGGGGCGCCCGACCCGACCGTGGTCGGCGCGCGCACGGCGGTACGGATGGCCACCGTCGACGGCGCGCGGGCGATCGGGATCGGCGCGCTGACCGGGTCGATCGAGGTGGGCAAGGCGGCCGACCTGGTGGTGCTCGACCTGAACCGGCCGCACCTGACGCCCCGGCACGACCCGTGGTCGATGCTCGCCTACGCGGCCGGGCCCGCCGATGTGCGGGACACGGTGATCGACGGCCGGATCGTGCTGCGCGACCGGCGGTTGCTTACGATCGACGAGGGCGCGGCGATCGAGGAGGTCGAGGCGCTCGCGGGGGCGCTGCGGAAGCGGGTCGGCGGCCCCGGGGCCGGTCCTGGTCCTGGTCGAACGACGTGAAGGGAGAAGGCGACATGGGTTCCACCACGCGTGGCTTCGTCGGCCGGCACACCGCCGCCGAGCGTGATCCGCGGCTGCCGCCGGGGCAGTACGACGCGCGTCACGACTTCCCGGTTCTCTCCGCCGAGGTCACTCCCGAACTGGCGCCTGCCGACTGGTCGTTCCGGATCGACGGGCTGGTCGACCGGCCGCGCTCGTGGAGTTGGGACCAGGCCCGCGCACTGCCCCGGGAGACGTACGACGGCCCGATCCACTGCGTCACGTCCTGGTCGAAGCTGAGCACCGACTTCACCGGCGTATCGCTGGACGTGTTCCTGGCCGAGGCCGGACCGCGCGCCGGCGCCACCCACGCGGTGGCCTTCTCGCACACCGGCTACACCACCAACCTCGCCCTCGCCGACCTGACCGGCGGCCGGGCCTGGATCGCCTTCGACTTCGAGGGCGAGCCGCTGACCCCTGCGCACGGCGGGCCGGCGCGGTTGCTGGTGCCGCACCTGTACTTCTGGAAGAGCGTCAAGTGGATCGCGGGCCTGCGCCTGCTGGACCACGACGAGCCGGGCTTCTGGGAGGTCAACGGCTACCACCATCGGGGCGACCCGTGGGCAGAGGAGCGGTACTCCGGTGACTGAGTCGACCCCTGCGGGCCTGGTGAACCTCCCGCCGATCCCCGCCTTCGCCGCCCCCGGCCGGGCCGCGCCGAGCCTGCGCGGCGCCGTGGACTGGCAGCGCGCGACCGTGGTCGAGGTACGGCGCGAGACGCCCAACGCGGTGACCGTGCGCCTGGCGCTGCCGGTGTGGAACGCGCATGTGGCGGGCCAGCACTACATGTTGCGGTTGACCGCCGCCGACGGCTACACCGCGCAGCGGCACTACTCGGTCGCCTCCGCGCCGGACGACGAGGGGCACATCGAGTTCACCGTCGACCGCATGCCGGGCGGCGAGGTGTCCGGCTTCGTGCACGATGTGGCCCGTCCCGGCGACGTGTTGGAGGTACGCGGCCCCCTGGGCGGGTTCTTCGCGTGGCCGGGCGATCGGCCGGTGCTGCTGGTGGCGGGCGGGTCGGGGCTGGTCCCGCTGATGGCGATGGTGCGCCACCGGCGGCGCCGCGCGCTGAGCGTGCCGCTGCGCCTGGTCGCGTGCGCCCGCACGCCGCAAGACCTTTTGTACGCGGCGGAGTTGGCCCCGCTGCCGGGCGAGGAGCACACCGTCCTGTACAGCCGCGCGGCTCCGCCCGGGTATCCGCATCCGGTGGGCCGGCTCACCCCGGACACGCTCGCCCCGCACGCGGCGGCGGCCGTCGCGGACGAGCGCTACGAGGTCTTCGTCTGCGGCTCGACCGGATTCGCCGAACACGCGGGCCGACTGCTCACCGCGGCGGGCGTACCGAGGACCCGGATCCGGGTGGAGCGCTTCGGCTGAGCCTGTCTTTCGCCGAAGGGCGGCCGGTGGCACGGGAGTTCGTGCCGTCGACCGCCCTTCTCCCGCTTATTGTTCAGGGCTCGCGCAGGATCGGCCGATCGCCCGTCAGGTCCAGCCGTGCGAAGGTGGCCGTCTCCGGGTGATCGCCCACGCCCCGGTCGTAGTACGGCTCGTCGGCGTCCGGCCGGCGTACGCCGATGGTCCACCACCCGGCCTCGCGCGCCGCGTCCAACTCCTCGACCACGTCGGACAGGAAGACCAGGCGCTCCGGCCGCTCGCCGATCTGCGCCGCGATCGTGCGGTACGAGTCGGCGACCCGCTTCGGGCCGGCGTTCTCCGTGTCGAAGTGCCCCGAGAACAGCGGCAGCAGCGACCCCTCGGGCGAACTGCCGAACCACGCACGCTGCGCGGCCACCGAGCCCGAGGAGAAGATGTACAGCCGATGCCCGGCCGCGTGCCACGCGCGCAGCGCCGGGATCGCGTCCGGGTAGAAGTGCGAGGTGAGTTCGCCGGACGCGAAGCCCTCGGCCCAGATCAGGCCCTGGAGCGCCTTGAGCGGCGTGACCTTCTCGTCCCGGTCGAGCCAGCCGTTCAATGCCTCGACGATCCGCCGGTTGTCCGCGTCGGGCTCGCCGATCAGCTCCCGCACGGCCTCGACGGCACGCATCACGTCGGGGTGGTCGCCGTGCTCGTCCAGCCAACGCGCGAAGTGCACGCGGGAGTACGGATACAACTGCTCGGTGATGAAGCCGGTGGCGCTGGTGGTGCCCTCGATGTCGACGACCACCGTCAGCGGCGCGTCGACCGGGTTCGTGCCTGAGCTCACGCGGCGTACCCGGCCCAGATCTCGTCGAAGTCCGGGAAGCGCGAGGCGATCGGGTCACCGGTGAAGTCGCCGACCCAGCCGTCCTCGTCGTGGAAGAACCGGATCGCGGCCACCGACGGCTCCACGCCCATGTCGAACCAGTGCGTGATGCCCTTGGGCACCGAGAGCAGATCACCGGCCTCGCACAGCACCGCGTGCACCCGGCCGGCGATGTGCAGGTAGAAGATGCCGGCGCCCTCGACGAAGAAGCGCACCTCGTCATCCTCATGCGTGTGCTCGGTCAAAAACTTCGCCCGCGCCCCGGCGGCCTTGGCCGGCCACTTCGGATCATCCGACGGCTGCAACCGGATCACGTCCACGAGGATGTACCCCTCGGCCGCGGAAATACGATCCACCTCGGTCTTGTAGGCCGCGATCACCTGATCCTGCGTAGCCCCATCCGGCAACGCCACATCGGCCGTCCACCGCTCGAACCGAACCCCGATCGGCTCCAACTCTCGAGCGATCTCCCCCGGATCCGAAGTCCGCACGACCACCTCGGTGGCATCGTCCTCAGGCCACACGGTCAACAAGGACATGGCGTCCCTCCACGAGTACTCGATCGGGGCAAACTCCCCGAGCACCAAATCCGCTACACACCAAACACCAAAGGCCCCCCGGACCATCCCCAAAACTACCGTCTCCCCCGATTCCCCCCACTCGGGTCCCATACTTCGGAACTTGCCCGCACCGCCGAACCCTGGCTCACGATGTGCTTTCGAGGGCACACTGAGAGCAACCGGACGATGGACCCCCGAGGAAGCGCATGAACGACACTCCAGACGAACCGCAGGACCACGACCCGACTGTTCCCGACACCCAAGACGGAAGGCTGTTCCGTACGGTCGTCGGGGACGAATGGGTAACCATGCCGGCCACCATCGCGGGCATCCGTGCGGCCCTGCCCGAAGAGCAGCGCGCCGAGTTCACGGAGGCGATCGAGAACACTCCCGCCAGGGACATGTTCGCGACGATGGTCCGATGGGCGCGCCCCCCGGAAATGGTCGAAGCAGTGGAGCGCGATCACGACAGAATTCAGCGCCTGGCCGAGGAAGCCGACGCGCGGGTGATCATGGGGGAGGATCCCGATGTCGTACGACGTGACCTACGATCCCAAATCGCAAAGGGCGCGCGACCAACTCGCCCCTGACCAACGGCGGGACCTGGACAACGGCATGCAGCGCATCGCCCAGGACCCGTACGGGTCGGGATCCAGCCCGACCTACAGCAAGGACCGCCGAGAGGCGACATGCGGAAGTGTGTTCGTCGTCTACCAGATCACCAACAGTCGACTGTTGATCACGGTGGTCCAGGTCATCGCATAATCCACACGCAGCGAGGTTCCCGGCCCATCCAGCCAACGGGCCGGGAACCCCCTCGACCACAGCAGCCCACCCGGCCCTTGACAACAACAAGGCCACGCCGACTCGCAACCGCAACCCAGACACACAAAACCGACCACAGCAGCGCGTCCGGCGCTTGAGGATCAAACAAAGCCACACCCACTCGCGGCCGCAACCCACGCACGGGACCCAACCAAACCAGCCCGTCCGGCGTTTGAGGACGGCCGGGACGAGACGCCGGCCTCCGTCGGGCGAGGACCCGATCGCACCGGGCGACCACCCCCGGCCGCCCGCAAGGGCTACGGCAACAGCCCCGTCGCGCGCGCCGCGCCGACCGCCTCCACCCGATTGTGCGCCCCAAGCTTCCGCATCGCGGACCGCAGGTAGCTCTTCACCGTCTCCGCCCCCACCCCCAGCGCCTGCGCCACCTCCGCGTTGGTCCGCCCCACCCCCACCAGGGCCAACACATCCGTCTCACGCACCGTCAACCGCGGCCCCGCCGCCCGCACGGCGCCTCCGCCCTCCCCGACCGAGGCCGCCGTCCGCGCCAACCGCCCACACACCGCCCGCAACCGCTCCCCCAGCACCGGATCGTCGACCGCGGCCGTCCCCGCCAGCGCCAGCAAATCCGCATGGGCCAGCCGAATCTCCAACGCCGCCCACCCCGGCAACTCCGCCGCCCGCGCCATGCGTTGCTCGACCTCACGCGCCACGGCGATCTCGTGCCCCGCCTCCCTCGCCGCATCACAGGCCGTGGTCAAAATGCCGTCCCCGAAGTCCGACGGCCGCCGCAACGCCCCATACAGCACCGCCGCCACCACCCCCCGCCCACCGCCGGGCCCCGGCACGGGAACCGGCACAGCGAACACCGCCCGCACCCCCTCCGTCGTGACCGCCCGGTCGTACTCGTGGCTGATCGCCGAAGCCGCGACGTAGTCCACCACCCGCACCGGCCGCCGCGTCGTGATCGCCTTGCCGCCGACCCCGCTCCCGGCGACCACCGTCAACCCGGCGAACACGCGCGTCGAGGTGCCGCTCAGGTACGAGATCACCAGCCGATCCGCCGTACTCGGACACGGCCCGGCGAAGGCCACGTCCACCCCGGTCCGCGCCCGAAACCGCTCGACGGCCCGCGCAAGCGGATCCTCGACCGAGCCCGCCGCCGGTCCGCCCATGGCCCCTCCCCACACTCCACACTCAGGCTCGCGTCGTACCCATCCAGGGCACACCCACACCGCGCCCGGGCACCGTACTGCCGAGCCCCGTCCGGCATCACCCCCATTCGGGGGTACTCCGCTCGCCGCCCCCACCCGCCCCCACCTACCGTCGCGACCACACAGACACGCCACATCGAAAACCCGGCCCCGCCACCCACCCCGTCCAGGCAGGTGACCCGCGATGACCGCCCCCGTGCCCGCCCCGCCGCAGGCCGAAATCCCCCCGTCCTCCCGCCAGGGAGAGCGCACGCCGCCCCTGCCCCACGAGACCATCGGCGCGAACCTGGCCCGGATCGCCGCCGCGTACCCGGACCACGACGCGCTCGTCGAATGCGCGAGCGACCGGCGCTGGACGTACGCGGAGTTCGACACCGCCGTCGACAACCTCGCCCGCGCCCTGATCGGCGTCGGCATCGAGGCGGGCGACCGCGTCGGCATCTGGTCGCCCAACTGTGCCGAATGGACCCTCGTCCAGTACGCCGCCGCCCGCGTCGGCGCGATCCTGGTCAACCTCAACCCGGCCTACCGGGTGCACGAGATCGAATACGCGCTCGCCCAATCCGGGACCCGGCTCCTGATCGCCGCCTCGCGCGTGAAGACCAGCGACTACCCCGCGATGGTCGCCGAGGTCCGCCCGACCTGCCCCGACCTGGAACGTGTCGTGCACATCGACACCCCGGACTGGCCTGCCCTGCTCGCCGAGGGCGCCGACGTCTCGCTCGACCGGTTGCGCGCCCGCGAGGCCACGCTGCGGCCCGAGGATCCGATCAACATCCAGTACACCTCCGGCACGACCGGCTTCCCGAAAGGCGCCACCCTCTCCCACCGCAACATCCTCGGCAACGGCTTCCTGGTCGCCGAGATCCAGGGCTGGACCGCCGCCGACCGGGTGTGCCTGCCGGTGCCCTTCTACCACTGCTTCGGCATGGTGATGGGCAATCTCGGCGCGACCAGCCACGGCGCGTGCATGGTGATCCCGGCCGCGCTGTTCGACCCGGCCGCCACGCTGCGCGCCGTGCACGAGGAGCGGTGCACGGTCCTGTACGGCGTGCCGACCATGTTCATCGCCGAGCTCGCCCTGCCCGACTTCGAGGCGGGCAAGTACGACCTGTCCTCGCTGCGCACCGGCGTCATGGCCGGTTCACCGTGTCCGGTGGAGGTGATGAAGCGGGTGATCGACCGGATGGGCATGACCGAGGTAACCATCTGCTATGGGATGACCGAGACCTCGCCGGTGTCCACCCAGACCCGCCGCGACGACTCGCTGGAGCGCCGGGTCGGTACGGTCGGCCGGGTCCACCCGCACCTGGAGATCAAGGTGGTCGACCCGACCACGGGCGCGACCGTCCCCGAGGGCTCCCCCGGCGAATTCTGCACGCGCGGCTACTCGGTGATGCTCGGCTACTGGCGCGACCCCGAGCGCACCGCCGAGGTGATCGACGCCGACGGCTGGATGCACACCGGCGACCTGGCGACGATGGACGCGGACGGCTACGTCTCCATCGTCGGCCGGATCAAGGACATGGTCATCCGCGGCGGCGAGAACGTATACCCGCGCGAGATCGAGGAGTTCCTGTACGCGCACCCGGACATCGAGGACGTCCAGGTCGTCGGCGTCCCGGACGCCCGCTACGGCGAGGAGCTGATGGCCTGGATCAAACTCCGCCCCGGCGCCCCGGAGTTGACCGCCGGCGCCCTCCGCGAGTTCTGCACGGGCCGGCTGGCCCACTACAAGATCCCGCGCTACGTCCACTTGGTCGACGCGTTCCCCATGACGGTGACCGGCAAAATCCGCAAAATCGAAATGCGCGAACGCTCCATCCGACTCCTCACCCAACCCCCGCCCCACCCCTAACCCAACCGCCCGAATGCCTCCGCCACCACATGCGGATGCCACCGCTCGTGTCCGACCTGCGCCGGCCGCGCGTCCCAGTGGCCGGTCACCACCCGCGCGGCCTCGGCCAGGTCGCAGGTCCCCGGCCCCATCACTTCGCGGTACACCACCAGGGCCGAGTCCAGATGCCACGAGTCGGCTGTGATCACGTCCGACAGTGCCCGCGAATCCCCGCGCAGCGCACGGCACTTCTCGATCCAGGGGCGCAACCGCCGCACGGCCCGCGCATACCCGCTCTCGCCGGACCCCGCGTCTGCGGCGAAGGTCGGTGCGAGCGCCCGAATCAGTCGTGCCGGTAGCTCGTCGGCCGTCAACTCGGGCTGATCGTCGCCCGGTTCGAAGGGCTTCACCCGGTCCAGGGCGAGTGAAGCCACGGTGAACGGGTGGCCGCCGTAGCTGGGGTCGAACGCCATGAACGTGGCCCGCAGCAGCGAGACGGGCAACGGCACGTGCTCCGCGAGCAGTACCGCGTCGTGGAGATCCTGGGGGCGCGGGTGGTCGTCCTCGACCAGCCACAACAACTTCCAGGCCAACGACTGTTCGGGGGTGGCGCCGACCAGCAGGTGTGTGCCGGTGCCGTCCGAGCGCGGGATCTCGACCAACTCCGGCTCGCTCGGCAGGCGTTCGCCGAAGACGAAGTCCAGGTGCACCGTCCCGCCCGGCAACCCCTCGGCCCGCCACGGAAGTCCGAGTCGGCGGCCGGGCGCGCGGTCGTAGGCCCGGAGCGTTTCGTCCAGGGCCCGGGTCGCGACGACCCGTACGCCGAACGCATCCGTCGCGGACGACTCCTCGGCGCGGCGCACGATCTCGGCGAACATCCGGTCGGTACGGCCGTCCTCCGGCCCCCACCCCTGCGTCGTCACCACGAAGTCGAGGTCACCCGGATCGCGGGCCGCCGCGCCGTACCAGGCCTTGAGCAACACGCTCCCGCGCAGCACGAGTTCGTCGACCCTGCGGGACTCGGCCACGGCCGCCAGGAGATGGTCCACGGCCCGGGCGCGGGCGCGCCGCCATCGTGTCGCCGAGTCGGGGTCGAGGTGGGGTGGCGGCACGGGCATCGCACGATCCTCCACGTCGGCGGGCAGCGGGGCAACCGCCGGATCCCACGAGCACGCGCGCGAGCACGAGCATGACCGCCGCGGTGTCGGCGTGTTCGCCGTGCCACTGCCGCCACTCTCATCCGCTCTTCATGCGCGTCTCACCCACCGCACAGGGCCGCCCACCACCGTATGGAGCATGAGCCCCGCTCGCGAGCGCACCCGCCGCCGCCCGATCGGCCGAGGCCGAGCCGTCGTCGCGCCCATCGTGATCGTCCTGGTCTGTGCGACCCTGCTGTGGTCGGCCGTCTCCCGCAGCCGCGCCGAGCCGACCGCGAGCGCCACCGCCACCGCGAACACCGGTGCGGCTCCGGGGACATCGGCCACGCCGCCCGAGCACACGGAGCCCACCTTGCCACCGCCGGACAGCCCCACCGCCGCCCCCACCGACGTGGCCCGCGGCGCCGACCCGCAACCGCCCGTGGGCCCGGTCGCCGCCGACGTCCTCGCCGCCGCGATGCCCGCGACCACCGGAAGCGTGTCGGTCGCCATCCTCGACCCGGCCGACGGCACCATCGCCGGCTATCGGGAGGACCGCGCCTACGTCGCCGCGAGCATCGTCAAGGTCGACATCCTGGCCGCGCTGCTCCTGCGGGCCCAGCACGACGACCGCGCGCCGACCGCCGCCGAACGGGCCGCGGCCGAGGCCATGATCGAGAACAGCGACAACGACGCCGCCGACACCCTGTGGTCCGCCATCGGCGGTGCCGCCGGCTTGCGCGCCGCCAATGCCCTCCTGGGCCTGACCGAGACCGAACCGACCGGCGCGTCCTGGGGGTTGACCACGACGACCGCCGCCGACCAGGTCCGCCTACTGGCCGCGATCACCGCCGCCGACTCACCCCTCGACGCCGGCTCCCGGGCCTATGTCGCCGACCTGATGACCTCCGTCGAGGACGACCAGACCTGGGGCGTATCGGTCACCGCCGACCCCGCCACCACTCCGGCGCTCAAGAACGGCTGGCTCCCCCGCGATGCCACCGGCCTGTGGGTGATCAACAGCATCGGCCACATCACCCACGCCGGCCGGCCACTGCTGATCGCCATCCTCTCCGACGACCAGCCGACCATGGACGAGGGCGTATCCCAGGTCGAAGCCGTCGCCCGAGCCGCGGTCCCGGCAGTGGCAACGGCTCTGGGCTGACCATGACCACCCGTCCGCATCGCCGCCGGCCGGCAGCGCCCCATCCACGTGATCGGCGGCGAGTCCGGGTGCGGGTCCGGGGCCGGCCGGGAGATCATCGGGGGATGAACACGACAGTGCACCTCGCCCAGCAGGACGAGGCCGACGAGTTGTTGGGACGCAGTGCGTTGGCGGCGCTGACCGGCATGTTGCTGGACCAGCAGATCCCGATGGAATGGGCGTTCACCGGCCCCTACACGATCACCCAACGCCTGGGCGCCACCGACCTGGACGCACACGAGATCGCCGCCTACGACCCGGACGCCTTCACCGCGCTCTTCGTCGAGAAGCCCGCCGTACACCGCTACCCCGGCTCGATGGCCCACCGCGTCCAGCAGTTGTGCCAGTACCTGGTCGAGCACTACGACGGCGACGCGAGCGCGGTCTGGGCCGACGCGAAAACCGGCGCCGAACTGCTGAAGCGGCTCCAGGAACTGCCCGGTTTCGGAAAGCAGAAGGCACAGATCTTCCTGGCCCTGCTCGGCAAACAATACGGTGTGACCCCCAAGGGCTGGCGCGAAGCGGCCGGCGCCTACGGAGAGGTCGGCTCCTACCGCTCGGTGGCCGACATCACCGGCCCCGACTCCCTGGCCAAGGTCCGCGCCCACAAACAGGAAGCCAAACGCGCCGCCAAGGCCGCCAAGGCGACCAAGGCGACCTGACCAAAAACGGGAACCCACCGGGGACACAAGCCCCACCCCGGGCGGGAAGCCCGACCGGGGCGGGGAGCGGCCCCGCGCCCGGCGTGCCCGCTCCCCGCCCTGCCCCGCTCGTCAGTTCACCGGCGTCGATACCGCCGAAGCCGCCACCGCTCCCGAGGCCCGCTCGGCCGCACCTCCCGCTGCCGTGCCCGCGCCGCGGCCCGCCCTCGGCAGGAACAGGGCGGCGAGCGCGGTGAGCAACGTCGCGCCGCCGAGGATGCACCAGGCCCGGTCGTAGCCGTCGAGTGTGGCCTCCGTGCCGACCGCCGCGACGAACACCGCGACCCCGAGGGCCGCACCGACCTGCCGCAACATCGTGATCACCCCCGAACCGGTGGCGAAGCGATCCGGCGTCAGCGCACCGGTCGCGGTGGCGATCAGGGTCGGCAGGACCAGCCCGACGCCGATGCCGCTGAGGATCGAACCGGGCAGGAAGTCGCTCGCGTAGTGCGCGTGCGGTTCGAGTCGGACGATCCACCACCCCAAACCCGCACTGAAGGAGATCCCGCCCAGCACGACCAGCGGCCCCGGTCCGACCCGGGCCGCGTACCGCCCGGCCAAAATCGTCACGAGCGGCACGCACAGCGGCCCGGGAACGGTCCCGAGGCCGGTCCGCAGCGCACTCCAACCCCACACGGTCTGCATCCACATCGTGGCGGAGATCAGCATCCCGGCGAACGCGACGCCGAACAGGACGTTGGCCACCCCGGAGACCGCATAGACCCGATTTCGCACCAGCGCGCCCTCGACCACCGGACGCGGGTGCCGCCCGTTGCGCACGAGGAATCCAGCCACCAGCACCAGGGTGGCCGCCCACACGCCGACCGTACGGCCGGACCACCAGCCCCAGTCCGGCGCCCGCACCACGCCCAGCGACAACGCGCCGATCGCGGCGGTCAACAGCACGGCTCCCACCAAGTCCGGCAGCGGCCCACGATCGGTCGGCGCGGGGTCGGGCAGTCGGCGCGCGCCGAATACCAGCGTCAGCACGCCGATCGGCAGGTTGACCACGAAGACCCAGCGCCAACCGGGTTCGAGCAACAGGCCGCCCAGGACCGGGCCCACCGCGGCGGCGATTCCACCGATCGCGGCCCAGGCGCGGATCACCGTACCGCGACGTTCGGGCGGGTACGACGTGAGCAACAACCCCAGCGACGCGGGCATCAACAGCGCGGCGCCGACCGCCTGGCCGAGTCGGGCGATCACCAGGACCACCAACTCCGGCGCGGCGGCGCACAGCGCGGAGGCCAGGGTGAAGACCGCGACGCCGGCCAGGAACGCACGCCGATGCCCGATCCGATCGGACAACCGCCCGGCCGGCACGAGGAGGGCGGCGAAGACGACCGTGTAGGCGTTCAGCACCCAGGACAGGTCGGCGAGCGAAGAGCCCGACCACGTCTCGGCCAGCGAGGGCATCGCGACGTTGACGATGAACAGGTCCAGGTTGACGAGCACCACGCCCGCACAGACCAACACCGCCGCAAACGCACGCGGCGGTCGATCCGAGCCATTACCGGCCATAACGAGAGCCCTCCCGGGTCACCGAGCGAGTAAGTCCTATGAAGCAACTCGGCCAACCTAGAACGAGCGAGTTCTATAAAGCAACTTACTAAGTACAATCATGCAACCCACCCATTACACTGACGCCATGCGCCGCAAGAGCTTCCAGGAGATGCACTGCTCGGTCGCCCAGTTCCTCGAGGTGGGCGGCGAGTGGTGGACGATGCTGATCGTGCGGGACGCCTTCTTCGGCGTGACCCGCTTCGACGACTTCCACGAACGGCTCGGCATCTCGCGCAACGTGCTCACCCAGCGCCTGGAGCACCTGATCGAGCACGGCATCCTCGAACGCGCGGCCTACCAGGACAAGCCGGTCCGCTACGACTACCGCCTGACCGACAAGGGCCGCGCCCTGTGGCCGGTACTCAACGCCATGCGCCAGTGGGGCGACCAATGGGCCGCCCCCGACGGCCCCCCGGTGATCGTCACCCACACCCCGTGCGGCCACCCCACAACCGCGGTCCACATCTGCTCCGCCTGCCGGGAACCCCTGACCCCCGAAACCCTGAAGGCAACCCCGGGCCCAGGCGCAAGGGACGGCCTCCTGTCGAACCTCCCCCCGAAAGCCACGCCCACGGCCTGATCACCGCACCAACCACAAGCCCCATTCCGGCCCAACCCACACCCGGCCGAAGCAACATCCGAGCCCGAACGGCCCGGCCGGCGCCCAAGGCCGCCCCCGCCAACCCGGGGTGATATGTCACACCGCGTCCCGTGCCACCCACCCCCGCCCAATCCCACCTCCACCGCACGCCAAAAGCGGAATGCCTCGTTCCATCGGAGACAACTCGCACTCCCGTCTGTCACCCTGCTCCGGGCAGTGACCAACCGTCGACCATCCGGAGTTACCTCGGGGAGGACGAACGTGAACAGGCTCCCGAACGCACCCGTCACCACACAGGTCGCGTCCACACCTCTAAAGGTCGCGTCCACACCGTTGTGGGCGGAGTTCGGCCGCACGCTGCGGACCCGGCGCCGCCTCGCCGGAATGACCCAGCAGCAACTCGGGCTGCGCGTCGGCTACCACCACAGCCTGATCAGCAAGCTGGAGGCGGGCCTGCGCGAACCGCCCGCCGGCCTGCCGCGCCGGCTCGACGACCTCCTCGACACCGGCGGCGACCTGTCCGCCCTCCTGACCAGCCGCGCCATCCCGCCGCCCGCCCTGCACCGCACGCACTTCTCGGTGATACCCGGCGGCGAGGCGCCGGCCGGACTCGCCCCCCTGGCCGACCGGTTCTGGCCCGAGCGGCTGCCCTACCACGGCCTGCCCTGCCCCCTGCACGGCAAGGACGGCTGCCACGAGTGCGAGGTCCCGCCGTACGCCGACGCGCTCACCATCCTCGCCGGCATCGACGGCAACAACCCGACCGGCGTCGACCCCGACGTGGTCCACGTACTCACCGCCCTGCTCGGCGGCTACACCCAGGCCGGCCTGCACGGCGGCACCACCACCGGCCTGGTCGGCTCCGTCGAGTACGTGCTGCGCCGCATCGTCAGCTGGGCCGAATCCCTGAACGCGCAAGGCCGTTCGCCGCACGCGCAGCTGCGCCTGGCCGCCGACTACGCCCAACTCGCCGGGCGTTTCCGGATGCAGCAGGGCCAGAGCGTGATCGGCATGGCCTGGTACGACCGCGGCCTCAACTGGGCGGACGTGTGCGAGAGTCCGGGCGCCCGCGCCTCGCTGCTCGCCGACGTTTGCTCGTTGGCCCGCCTCGACGGCGACGCGACGGCCGCACTGGCCTACGCCCGCGCCCTGGAGGCGGTGGACACCGGCCGGGCCTGGATCACCACGCTCGCCAAGCTCTACCAGGCCCGCGGCCACGCGCTCGGCGGCGACATCGGCGAGTGTCGCCAGGAGATCGCCACCGCGCATCGGCAGATCAACCGCTTCGACGAACGCGACCGCGCCGAGGCACCGTGGCTGACCGGACTGGCCGGCCGACTCCGCATGGAGGCCACCGTCGGCGGCGCGCTGCGCGATCTGGCCGCGCGTACCGGCGATCTCGCCTCGGCCCGGTCGGCGGTCCAGTCGGTGGAGGCCGCGTTGGACCTGCTGCCCGTTCCGCTGCGCCCCGCCCGGGTGTTGCTGACCGTACGGCTGGCCGACGCGCTCGCCTGCGCCGGCCGTCCCGACGCGGCGGTGACCACCGCCGCCCCGGTCATCCACGAGGCCGCCGGCCTGGGCACCGCGACCACAAATCGGGAACTACTGGGCCTGCGCCGACGTCTGACCCAACATTGGAGCGATCTGCCGGAGGTGCGCGACCTCTTGGAGCAGATGCCGGGTCACTGAACGGTCGTCGGCGCACGCGTCGGGGCATCGCAGCGCCGCCCGACCGGGCGACCAGGCACTCCCGCGACTCCCGGGGTCTGCTTGGCGTTTGCCGGAATTTGCCGGCCGTTGCCGAGCGCTTCTCCGCCGCCCCACACCCGTGTGAGTGTTTCGCTCGCTCGGGCACGAACCCGGCCTGCACGGTCGCCCGCGTCGCTCACGAGGCGTACGCGGCGCAAGCCGGCGACGTGGTCGAGGCATGTCCCCTCCCAAGGAGCCTCGATGAATCGCAGAACGACCACGGCCGGGACCGTCCTGGCCATGCTCGCCGGCTTGGCGATCGGCGCGGCCGGAGCACCGGCCGTCGCCGACCCGTCACCTCCCCCCGCAAACCCGCAGGCACTCGCGGTATCCGCCGCCGACCGGGCGGCCGCAAGCGGCCTGGACGCCCTCGCCAAGGGTCCCGACGAGCAGTACGAACGCCAGGTCGTCACGCCGTGGATCAACGACCTGTACTCGGTCGCGTACCAGCGCACCTACCGCGGCCTGCCGGTCGTCGGCGGCGACGCGGTGGTCATGGCCGACGGCAAGGGCCGCGTCCACGCGACGCAGGCCTCGACCGACGCGCGCATCTCCGTGATCACCCAACCGACGGTGGCGGCCAGTGCCGCCGAGGCCACGTCCCGGGCCCAACTCCCCGTCGTGGACAAGGTCGAATCGCACCGCCTCGTCGTGCGGGTCAAGGACGACAAGAGCGCGCTGGCCTGGGAGACGGTGGTGGCGGGTCGTACCGCGACCGCGCCCAGCCGGCTGCACGTGTTCGTCGACGCGACCACCGGCGCGGTGCTGGGCACGACCGACGAGGTCAAGGCCGGCTCCGCGAACAGCCAGTGGAACGGCCCGAGTCCGCTGACCATCGACACCACCAACTCCGGTGGTACGTACTCCCTGCGCGACCCGAACCGCCCCGGTCTGACCTGTTCCGACTACAGTTCCGGCCAGGTCTTCTCGAAGTCCACCGACTCGTGGGGCAACGGCCAGGCGTCGAGCAAGGAAACCGGCTGCGCCGACGTCTTCTGGGCGGCGCAGAAGGAATGGAACATGCTCCGCGACTGGCTCGGTCGCAACGGCCACGACGGCACGGGCGGCAGCTGGCCGGTCAAGGTCGGCCTGAACGACGTCAACGCCTACTGGGACGGCTCCTCCATCTCCATCGGCCACAACCAGAGCAACCAGTGGATCGGCTCGATGGACGTCGTCGGCCACGAATTCGGCCACGGCATCGACCAGTTCACCCCGGGCAGCACCAGCGGTGAGGCCGGGCTCGGCGAAGCCACCGGCGACATCATGGGCGCGCTGACCGAGGCGTACGCGAACGAGCCCTCGCCGTACGACGCTCCCGACTACACGGTCGGCGAGAGCGTGAACCTGGTGGGCCAGGGCCCGATCCGCTACATGTACAAGCCGTCCACCAACGGCGACCCCGACTGCTACAGCTCCTCCATTCCCAACACCGAGGAGCACGCGGCGGCCGGACCGCTGAACCACTGGTTCTACCTGCTCGCCGAGGGCACCAACCCGGGCGGCGGCAAGCCGACCAGCCCGACCTGCAACAACACCACCCTCTCGGGCGTGGGCATCCAGAAGGCCGGCAAGGTCTTCTACGGCGGCATGCTGCTCAAGACCAGCGGCATGACCTACAAGCGCTACCGGACCGCGACGCTCACCGCGGCCAAGACCATCGACCCGACGTGTGACCTGTTCAAGAAGACCAAGGCGGCGTGGGACGCGATCAGCGTGCCGGCCCAGACCGGCGACCCGGTCTGCAACGTCGACCCGGGTTCGGACTTCAGCCTCGCGGTCAGCCCGACCAGCGGCAGTGTGACGCCCGGTGGCACCACGACCACCACCGTGACCGCCACGCTGGTCTCGGGTCCGGCGCAGAACGTCACCCTGACCACCGGCCCCCTCCCGGCCGGCGTCACCGCGTCGTTCAACCCGGCGACCATCGGCACGGGCCAGTCCTCCGTTCTGACCCTGTCGGCGAGCGCGTCGGCGAGCGCGGGCACCAGCTCGGTCACCATCACGGGCACGGGTTCCACCTCGCACACCGCGCAGTACACGTTGACCGTCGGCAGCGGGCCGGGCAACCCGAGCGACCCGCCGGACATCAACGTCGCGAACGTGCAGTCGCACCTGACGCAGCTCAACCAGATCGCGAACCAGAACGGCGGCAACCGCCGTGCGGGCAGCGCCGGTTACACCGCGTCGGTGGCGTACGTGAAGGGTAAGCTCCAGGCGGCCGGATACCAGGTCAGCGAGCAGACCTGCACCTCCTGCACGTACCGCTCCAACAACCTGATCGCCGACTGGCCCGGCGGCCCCGCCGACTCGGTCGTCATGTTCGGCGCCCACCTGGACAGCGTCGGTGCCGGTCCCGGCATCAACGACAACGGTTCGGGTTCCGCCACCCTCCTGGAGAACGCGCTCGCGCTCGCCCAGGCCAACCCCAGCCTGACCAAGCACGTGCGCTTCGGCTGGTGGGCCGGCGAGGAACAGGGCCTCCAGGGCTCGCAGTTCTACGTCAGCCAGCTCGGCTCCGCGCAGCGCGCGGCGATCAAGGGCTACTACAACTTCGACATGGTCGGCTCGCCCAACGGCGGCTACTTCATCAACAACATCAACTCCGCCACGTCCGCGCCGATGAAGGCGTACTGGGACTCGCTGAACCTGCGCCCGGAGGAGAACGTCGAGGGCCAGGGACGCTCCGACGACTACTCCTTCCAGCAGGCCGGCATCCCGACGTCGGGCTACGCGGCCGGTGCCGACGCGCGCAAGACCTCGGCACAGGCGACGAAGTGGGGCGGGCAGGCCAACCAGTCCTACGACTCCTGCTACCACTCCTCGTGTGACACCAGCTCCAACATCAGCGCCACGGTGCTCAACCGCAGCGCGGACGGTGTCGCGTACACCATCTGGAAGACCGCGGTCGGCGGCACCACGCCGAACAACGACTTCACCATCTCGGCGGTTCCCTCCTCCGGCAACGCGCTGCCCGGTGCCACCGTCTCCACGACGGTGAACACCACCACCTCCAGTGGTACGGCGCAGACGGTGACGCTCGGCTCGAACGCGCCGTCGGGCATCAGCGTGAGCTTCAGCCCGCCGTCGGTCCAGAGCGGCACCTCCTCGACCGCGACGATCACCGTCGCGGCGGGCACCGCGGCCGGTACGTACCCGATCACCATCACGGGCACGGGCTCGGTCGTGCACTCGACCACGTACACGCTGACGGTCGGCGACGGCGGTCCGGGCAACTGCTCCGCGCCCGCCTGGGACGCGAACACCGTCTACGTGGGCGGCAACACGGTCTCGTACCAGGGGCACACCTACCGCGCCAAGTGGTGGACCCAGGGCGAGACCCCCGGGACCACCGGGCAGTGGGGGGTGTGGCTCGACCTCGGACCGTGCTGAGGCCGCACACCGAGAGCACGTAGCACGTAGGTAGTCCGTACGACCGCTGTCCCCATTGTGATGCCCGGTGCCCCGAGGTTTGGGTCACCGGGCATCACACCGTTCGGGGTCGGCACCAGCATTGTCGGTGCGGGCCGGCAGAATGCCCGAATGGCTACGAACCCTGATCTTTCGGCCGGGTCAGACCCGGGGGTCGAGCCGTGGCCGGCCGACGGGTCGCCGTCCCTGCCCGCCGATCTGACTGCCGCCAAGGAGCTGGTCTACGACCGGATCGGGTTCGGATCGAGCCGCCCGGTCGCCGAGCCGGAGAGCGCCGAATATGGGGCGTACACGCTCACCGTGGCCGGTGCGCGAGTCCGCTTTCGGAGCGCGAGGACCACGCCGACCAAGGTCGGCCTGTTCGTCACCCTGTGGCGGCGCTCGGCCGCCGGGCCGATCGAGCCGTCGGCGGTCGAGGATGCGATCGACCTGGTGGTGATCGGTTGCCGGCAGGGCGAACACCTCGGGCAGTTCGTGTTTCCGACGGCGGTGCTGGCGGAGCGCGGCATCCTGTCCGTGGGCGGTGTCGGGGGCAAGCGGGGTTTTCGGGTCTACCCGCCGTGGGTGACGCCGACCGTTCGACAGGCGGAGCGGACGCGCGCCTGGCAGGTCGAGCACTTCCTCACGCTGTCGGGTGCGGCGCCGGCGGACTCGGCGCGGATCCGGCGGTTGTACGCGGCGGGCAGGGCCCGGTAGCTCTCGACGTCAGGGGGCGCCGCCGCACGCGGCCCGGAGATCTACCGCTGGTGGCCGTCGAAGGGGGCCCTCCTCGGCGCCGCGCTCACCGGTGCCCGGCGCCTGGAGTCCCCATGCCCGACACCGGCAGCCTCCGGGGCGATCTGGAGGCGCTGATGGACGGCATGGTGTCCCTGCTCACCACCCCGCCGACGGCCGACATCGCCGTCGCCGCCCTGGGTGCGGTCACCCACAGCGCCGAACTCGCCGAACACGCCGGCACCTTCTTCGCCGGTCGCCTGGCGCGCGAACGTCCCGTCTTCGAGCGCGCCGTCGCCCGGGGCGAACTCGCCGCCGACGCGGACCCGATGTTGCTGATGGACCTGCCGGCCGGCGCCGCCTGGCTCCGGGTGGTCTTCCGCCAACTTCCGGTCGAGCCGGATTTCGCCCGGCGTACCGTGGCGGCGATCCTGGACGGAGCCGCCTCGCACGCCGACGGTTGACCCGGGGCCGACCCCGGGCGGGCGAACCGAATTGCCCTTCATGTCCTCCCGGGCGTTCGGCCCCGCGCATGCGATGATCCGACCGTGATGGACGAGAGCGAGTTCTGGGAACTCATTGACGCCACGCGCGAGGCGGCCGAGGGCGACCCCGAAGAGCAGGCCGACCTGCTGGTGGAGCGCCTGACACAGCTCGATCCCGACTCCGTCTGCGACTTCGCCAAACACTTCGAGGCGCGCTACACCCGCGCGTACCGCTGGGACCTGTGGGGCGCGGCGGCGGTCCTGCTCGAAGGCGCGAGCGACGACGTCTTCGACGCGTTCCGCTGCTGGCTGATCGGCCAGGGCCGGGACGTCTTCGAGGGCGCCCTCCGCGACCCCGACGACCTGGCCGACCTCCTCGACACCTTCGACCCGGACATCGACGGCGACGGCGAGGACCTGGGCTACGCCGCCGACGAGGCATACGAACAGATGACCGGCACCCCCATGCCCCCGGTGGGCCTCCCACCCCAACCGGTGGACCCGGTCGGCACGGCGATCAACCTGGAATTCGACGATGCCCTGGCCACCCGCTACCCCAACCTGTGGACCCGCTTCCGCACGTAGGCGGTGACGTGATCGCGACCATCCGGGCCGTGAGGTCGTGGGTGCGTGTGCGGTCCGGGGTGTGATCGTCGCGGAGTTAGCATGCGTCCTATGTCGGACGAAAAGGTGTTCCAGTCGCAGCAGTTCATCGGGCGCACCGATCCCGCCGTGCTTGCCGACCTTCGGGCGCGGTTGCGGGCGACGCGATGGCCGGATGCGCCGGAGGAGGTCGGGTGGGGGCTCGGGGTCGATCTCGGGTATCTCCGGGAGTTGGTGGGCTATTGGGCGGACGGGTTCGACTGGGGCGCGCAGGAGGCCGCGCTCAATCGGCTGCCGCGCTTTCGGGCGACGGTCGGTGGGCTCGGGATCCATTACGTGCATGCCCGGGCCGTCGCGCCGACCGGGCCCGTGTTGCCGTTGGTGCTCGGGCACGGGTGGCCGGATTCGTTCTGGCGCTACACCAAGGTGATTTCGCTGCTGACCGATCCCGGTGCGCACGGGGGTGATCCGGCCGACGCGTTCGATGTCGTCGTACCGGACATGCCGGGCTACGGGTATTCGGATCGCCCGACCGGTCCGCCCCTCGACTCCATCGCCGTCGCCGGTCTGTGGGCCGAGTTGATGGACGGGCTCGGCTACGCCCGATTCGGCGCGGCGGGTGGGGACATCGGCAGCCACGTCAGTCGCTACCTCGCCCTCGACCACCCCGACCGGGTGGTGGCCGTGCACCGCACCGACGCCGGTGTACCCGTGGTCTCCGGCGACCTCGCCGAGTTCACGCCCGAGGAGCGCGAGTGGTTCCGGGAGGTCGCCGCCTGGGGCGCGGCCGAGGGCGGCTACGCCGCGATGCATCGGACGAAGCCGCAGACCGCCGCAGTCGGGCTCACCGACTCGCCGGCCGGCCTCGCCGCCTGGATCGTCGAGAAGCTCCGCGCGTGGAGCGACTGCGACGGCGACATCGAGCGCAGTTTCACCAAGGACGAGATCCTGACCAACATCACCATCTACTGGCTCACCGAGACGATCGGCTCGTCGATGCGGATGTATCGGGCCAACGGCTCGATCCCGCCCGCACAACTCGCCCGCCGGGTCGAAGTCCCCTCCGGCTTCACGCTGTTCCCCGGCGACCTGATCCGCCCACCGCGCGCCTGGATGGAGCGCACCACGAACGTCGTGCGCGTGACCGAGGCCGAACGCGGCGGCCACTTCGCGGCATTCGAGGAACCCGAACTGTACGCCGAGGAACTACGCACGTTCTTCCGCCCGTTCCGCACGGCGGGCCCGAACGCGAGCTGACGGACGGCGCCCGGCGGCGATCGCCCCGTTCGGTTCGGCCGGGCGCCCGGCCGGGGTCGTCCCGATGGCTTCGGGTCAGGGCCGCCTGCGGCTCGCGATCTCGTCGGAGAGCCGCTGCACGTGGGCGGGGTCCGCGTCCCGGGCAAGGGAGACGTAGTGGTCCATCACGGCCGGCCGGTAGCGCACGGGCAACGTCTGGCCCGGGGCGAGTCGGGTGAGCTCGGTGATCGTGAGGTTTTCGTCCGCGATACCGCGGAACGAGATGCCGTCGGCGGTCTCCACGTCGAACATCAGGACCACGCGTGGATTGTTGTTGACCTCCCGCCAGTCGACGAGAACACCGAGCGCAAGCGTCCCCGTACGCAGTTCCGCATTGCGCTTCCGTGCGTCACCGCTCAGGACCGGGTTCGGGGCGACGCCCGGGAAGTCGGGCCCGACGCCCAGTGATTCCCGACTCAGGTCGGGCCTGAGCTGCGCCATCAGATCGTCGAGCTTCTGCTTCTTCTTCGAACCGAACATCCGGTCCCCTCCCTCACCCCGGTGCCGGAATCTCGGCCTGGCGCCTCGCCCTCGCTGGGATTGTACGTCGCGGCCACTCCCGACCTCCGTCGCATCGCCCTGGCTCACCTCGGATCCGGCAGATCCATCAGGGCCGGCTTCGCCGGGTCGACCACGGCCCTGATCTCGGTGATCCGGCCGTCGACGACGGTGAACGCGAGGACCGAGAGCGGAGAGCCGTCCTCGCTCCAGGAAACAACCCCGGGCAGGCCGTTGACGAACGCCGGCCGCCCCAGCGCGACCCCGCCCCCGGCCAGTCGCGCCCCCGCCGCGACCTTGGTGGCGCCGAGGGTGACGACCGTACCGCCGGGGGTATCGACGACCAGCCGCACCTCGGGATCGAGCACGCGCAACAACTCCTCGAAGGCGCCGTGGCGAGCCGCCGCCAAAAACGCGTGGACCACCTCGCGCTGCTCCCGGACGCCGTCCGCCGTCCGCTCGGTCGCCCGTACCTTCCTGCGCGCCCGGCTGGCCGGCATCTTGGTGGCGTCGGCGGACTTGCCGAGGATCCGGCCGATCTCCTCGAACGGCACCGCGAACAGGTCGTGCAGCACGAACGCGAGCCGTTCGTTCGGCCGCAACGATTCGAGCACGACCAAGAGCGCGAGCCCGACCGAGTCGGCGAGCACCGCTTCCTCCTCCGGCGCGGCCGTCGTCGATCGCCACGACGAACTCCGGCAACTGCTCGTCGTAGGACGCCTCGGGACGGGCCTGCCGCGAGCGCAGCACGTCCAGGCTGATCCGGCCGACCACCGTGGTCAGCCAGCCGCCGAGGTTGTGGATGGTCGCCGTGTCCTGGCGGGACAACCGCAGCCAGGCTTCCTGGACCACGTCCTCCGCGTCGGAATGCGACCCGAGCATGCGATGGGCGACCGCGCGCAGTCGGTCGCGCTGGGATTCGAACGCCTCGACCATCGGGTCCGTGGGACCGGGCCCGGGGTCGGGGTTGGCGCCGGACATGTTGTTACCTTCCTCGAATCCGCTCCGTCATGGGTGATGACGGGCCCGAAGGGGCGCAGGTAACCGATGAAGGAGCAGACCCATGCAAACACGGCTGAAGAGCGCGCCGGGCCCCGACCTGACCACCGCCTTCCAACACCTTTCAAGGCGATTCACGCCGGAGGCGTCGAGCCGCGCCTGCTGTCGCTGATCCACCTGCGGGTCAGCCAGATCAACAGCTGCAGCCCATGCGTGTATGCCTCGATCGACGCGGCGAAGAAGGCCGGCGAGTCGGACGAGCGGCTGCACCAGGTGGCCGCCTGGCGCGAGACGCCGTTCTTCACCGACGAGGAACGGGCGGCGTTCGCGTTGACCGAGGCCGCCACCCGGATCCAGGACGGCGCCCCGGGCGTCACCGACGAGATCTGGGAGGCCGCCGCCGGCCACTTCACCCAGGAACAACTGGGCGCGATCACCCTGGAGATCGCCCTGACCAACTTCTTCAACCGCATCAACCGCACCACGAACGAGCAGGCCGGCAAGACCTGGTAGCGGAACGGAGCGTCATCAATGGGGGAGGCCCACGCCTCCCCCGTCGCCGAATCCGGGTTGCCCGCGCGCCGAGAACTGTGCAAGCCTCACGTGTCATCTCTCCACCACGTCCCCGAAAGGGCTGGTCGTGACGCTAGGCATGGTTCTCGGCGACTTCTCCTCTCGCGCTTCGACGCGGGAGCGGTAGCCCTGCCTGCCCCGATACACGCGCCTGTGCCGTAGCACGCGCGTCGTTTTCTCCTGCTCCTCGTCGAAGTGCTCTTCGTGCCCTGCACGTTCGATCACGAGGAGTACGTGGTGTCCACGATCCACTGGACCGAAGCCCACACGGTCCGATCCGCCCGCTGGCACTCCGAGAGCGCCGCACCGCTTCCCCGACGCGTCGTCGTCGCGGACGACCGGATGAAAGCCGATACCGCATACCGCCTGGCCTGCGAAGGCACCGCGATGTTGTGGCGCGGCGACTACCACAACGCACGTCAACTACTACGCGCGATGAACCACCGTCTCAACCGAAAGCCTCCCCCTTCGGGCGACAACCCGGCCGAGTCCTTCCGCCTCCACCGCCGCGCCCAAGGCCACCGTGCCCGGGTATTGGGCAAACTCCTCGTACTACTGGAGGACGACCACTCCCTGGCGCTGCGCAGAGCCCCCGACGTCCGTCGGGCGTGCACCGAGGCATACGGCCCACCGCACGGCCCTTCGGCGGTCTCGCTCACCGAACTGCTGGGCGTGATCGGAGCACGGCAGTGGCGCGAGAAGGGCGTGGAGATCCCGGCACTCGCCGCCCGCATCCACCCGCACTACGGCGTCTTCTCCCCGCTCAGGGGCGAGTACGTCGACCTGGTCGCACAGGCACCCCTCCCCGGCGGCGGCCCCGGCCGCACCGCTTTCGACCTCGGCACGGGAACGGGCGTACTCGCCGCAGTCCTGGCCCACCGGGGAGTCGACCACGTGGTGGCCACCGACATCAATCCGCGAGCACTGTCCTGCGCCCGCGAAAACATCCACCGACTCGACCTCACGGACCGCATCGAAGTAGTAGGCCCCTGCCTCTACCCGGATGGCCGCGCCGACTTGGTCGTCTGCAACCCACCCTGGATCCCCGCCCACCCGACATCCGCAGTGGAACAAGGCGTCTACGACCCGAACAGCACCATGCTCCGAGCCTTCCTCAACGACCTACGCTCCCACCTCACACCGGAAGGCGAAGCCTGGCTGATCCTGTCGGACCTCGCCGAACTTCTGGGCCTCAGAACCCCCCACGAGGTCCCCACCGCCATCGAAGCAGCCGGCCTCAAGGTGCTGGACAGGACCACCACAAAACCCCAACACCCAAGAGCAGGAAACCCCAGGTCCCCCCTACACGCCGCCCGCGCCGCGGAAACCACATCCCTATGGCGCCTGACGGGCACCTGACCACAACTCCCCATCAGCGAATCGCCCTTGCCCCCGATGCGCATCGGAGGCAAGGGCGATTCGGGCCCAGCTGCCAGTCAGCTTTTGAGAGCTTCCGCCAGGCAAGTCCACGCGTCGTGGGGGATAGCGAGAGTGCCGACAGTGCGGTCCTTGCTGTCCCGCACAGCGACGGCGGCCGTGGCCGGCGCGGTCTCGACGCAGTCGCCGTCATTGTGGCTGTACGAGCTTTTCCGCCAGGCGAGACGGGCCTCGGGGCGAGAGTGACGCAGGGTCATGTCAGTTCTTTCTGATCGTGGCAATCAGTTCACGGCTATCCTCCGGGCTCAGCGCGTGTCTGGCCAGGTTCTTGAAGAGCCGAGTGATCCGCCGCACGTCACAGGGATCGTCCATGAACGTGCTCCCGCCGACGCCCTGTCCGAAGGCCACGGATGGCTCGCCTTCACCGTAGGAGAGGATCTGGAAGGGATTCGACTGGGTTCCTCCGGCTCCGGCCGCGAAAGGAATCACCCGTACCTCCACGTGGGGCAACGCGGTCATCTCCAGCAGGTGTCGAAGTTGCGCGTCGTGCTCGGCACTGCCGCCGACTTGGAACTCGAGCACGGCTTGGGTGATCACGGCTTCTATAGCCAGGCACGGGTCTTCATAGACACGCCGCTGACGGCAAGTACGCACCTCGACCAAGTCGTCTACCTGATCGGGGTTCAGATCGTTGAACCCAACGGCGGTGACCTCTCGCGCATACGCCTCGGTCTGCAAAAGCGGTGGCATGACAGCAAGTTGGTAGTCTTGGCGCAAGGTGGCCCAGTCCTCGTACTCCAGAACCGTGGCGTAGTTGGCCGAGATGACGTCGCCAAAGCGTGACCACCACGGTGGATCCGCGTTCCAGACGGACATCGCCAGCAGCTCAAGCGCCTCGCGTTCACCGCCGACCAACCCGAAGAAGTCGACCAGCGCATAGAACTCTCGTTCCGTGCAGGTTCGATCGCCGGTTTCGGTACGCGTGAGCGTCGACTGGCTGATGCCAATGGCCCTGCCCACACTCTCCGATGAGCGTCCCATTCGCACGCGGATCTTGCGAAGCCGCGCACCGAGTTCGCGTCGAGCCTTCAAGTTACCCGGTCCCGTGCCTGCCATCGAGCGCCTTCCATCCGATGATTTCCACCCCATTGTGCAGCCGCGCAGCATCGCTGACGGCGCGAGCCTAGCGACGCCGCCACCCGTTCGCATGACTTCTGAATAATTCACGCATGTGGCTTGACTCATGCGGCGTAGCACATGCAGTCTCTTTCAAGTCACCGTCTGTGCTTGAAGAATCACCAAGCGCAACAAGATCGCGATGCCCTGGGCACCACTGGCAGTGGGGAGTCGGCGCGCAATGACCCAATTCGCGAATCCGTGTATGGGAGTGCAGCGGATCAAACTTCCCCCCGGGCCGGAAGCCGCCTCCGTGGCAAGAGAGTTCGTGGCTCTATGGGGCACCGGATGCAACCAGGGCAACATCGTTGATGTGCTGCGGCTCGTGGCGTCCGAGTTGGTGGGGAATGCCGTGCGGCATGCCGGTGGGGCTCGGTCCATCTCGTGCGTGGTGGGCGAACAGGGTGTCGTGGTCGAAGTCGTGGATGGTGGTGGGCCGTTCGCGCTCGGGGTGGAGCCTCCCGCCGATGACCGGGACTGCTGCGGGCGCGGGTTGTTTCTGGTCTGGGCCATGGGATGTGGGCTCGGGTCGGGGCCCGTTCGTGGTGGTGGCAAGTGGGTTCGGGCCGTGATCTCGGGCGAACTTGGCGCGCATGACTCTGAGTTCGGATCGGGCGGGCCGCCAGGCTGAGCCGCCGCTCCTCACCGATCGATTCGATTCCAGCGAAACGGAGTTGTCGTGTCCGAAAGCCAACCCTGCTCCACCGGGAGCCACTTGATGTCACCCGAAAGAGTGGTCGGGCTGCTTCAGACCTTCGAGACCGCTCGTACCTTCCTGAAATGCCTCTCGCTGGCCGACGTCCACCTCCTCCCGAGCGTTCCGGGCGGCCACACGACCCTGGCCTGGAGCGCGCCCGGCACGCCCGTCCCCCGCGCGTTCGACGACGAACGAAACCTGGTCGGCTGGTTCGAGCAAGTCCCCGAATACCTGGGCCGGATCGATGCGATCATGCACGTCTCGCCCGTCGGCGCCGACCACGACGGGGACTTGGAGGTAGCCGCGCCGAACGGCACATCCGCGACCTTCCGGCGCCCGAACGAACACCCTTCCGCACTCGCCCGCCCCATGACGATCGGCGTGGTCACCGACGACGACGCCGGCCTCACCCTCACCGACCGGGGTGTCTGGCACACACTGCTCCCGCAACCGATAGACCTCGTACCGCTCGGCGCCAACCTCGGCACCGACCTGGCCGGCTTGGCCCCGGCCGGCGAAGTCCTCCCCTACCGGTGGTGCCTGCGCGCCCTCCGCCACTACTGGATCGGCATCGTCTTCGTCCTCGACCGACGAGCCGCCCTCTACTGCCCCTGCGGCCGGGACACCATGCACCATCACCCCTCGTGGGAAGACCTCCGCGGGCCCCGGCCCTGATCGCACCCGGGCGCCGGATCAGCGCGCGGGGCCGACCCGAACAGGCGACGAGTTCAGCACGATCGCCACCGCCCGCACCTCGCTCGTCCAACGCTTCTCATCGTCGAACCCCAGGGCGTACACCATGCAACACGCACACTGCGGCATCAACGAGACGAACTTCCGCTCCTCCTCCGTCTCGGCCACCACGTCCCACCAACTGCCGCTAGCCACCTCGGCGAGGGGAACACCTTCTTCGACAATCCTGGCCGCCAGTCGCCGCAACGCGTAACGCCAGGCCAGGTCTGGATTCGGCAGTTCGATCCCCGTCTCAGCGAGCGCCTGCTCGAACAGGTCCCGCAGATCACGAACATCGTCACCCCGGCCCAGCCCGGCCAACTCGCACAGCGCCGGCGATTCCAACTCGGCCGCCAAAGCCTCGGCGGCAATCATCGGCAGATCCGTCGGCTCGACCCCGTCCACCCGGTAACTCCACGCCACTTCCGAGAGCGCCATGAAGGCGGCCTCCGACCTGGGTTCGGGCTCATACGGGCTCTCGGTTTCTTCCATGGGCACACACTTTGCCCGACCCGAGCATTCAACCGTCACGAATTCGGAACGCACGAGGTCAGGTCCCGGCGCATCAGGTCGGCGTAGGTTTCGCGGCGCACCACGGCGCGGTGCGCGCCGTCGCGGACGAAGACCACCGGCGGGCGGCGGGCGCCGTTGTAGTTGTTGCTCAGCGCGTAGGTGTAGGCGCCGGTGACCGGCACGGCGATCAGGTCCCCGACGCGCGGGTCCGCCAGCGGGACGCCGGCGCTGAGGGTGTCGCCGGACTCGCAGTGCCGGCCCACCAGGCGGCACGGCTCGCCCTCGCCCGTCGGGCGGTCGGCGACGGCGGCCTCGAAACGCTGCTGGTAGAGGGAGACTTCGAGGTTGTCGCCCATGCCGCCGTCGACGGCGACGAAGGTGTGCCCCGCGCCGCGCTTGACGGAGACGACCCGGTACAACGAGACGCCGGATTCGGCGACCATCGAGCGGCCCGGCTCGACGAGGATGCGGGCGTCGGCGGGCAGCAGGCGTCGGGCGACCTCGGTGACGGCGTCGAGGTACGCCTCCACCGTGGGCGGTCGATCGGCGTAGGTGTAGCGCGATCCGAGGCCGCCGCCCAGGTCGTAGACGGCGAACTCGCCGAGTTCGGCGACCGCTTCGACGGCCTGCGCGAAGGGCGCGAGGTCCAGGATCTGCGACCCGACGTGCACGTGGACGCCGTCCAGCCGCAGCCGGTCGCTCCCGCGCAGTCGCGCGATCGCCTCCCGGGCCTGCGGCAGAGGCAACCCGAACTTGGAGCCGTTCTGGCCGGTGGACACCGCCTCGTGGGTGTCGGGGCGGATACCGGGAGTCAGCCGGACCAGCACTGCCTGCTCCGCCGCGGTGCCGGCGAGGATCTTCTCCAGCCGGTCGATGTCGTCGAAGTTGTCGACGACGACCGTCCCGGCGCCGGCCCCGACGGCCAGGCGCAGTTCCTCCTCGGTCTTGGCGTTGCCGTGCACGATCAGGCCGGCCGGGTCCGCGCCCGCGGCGAGGGCGAGGGTCAGCTCGCCGCCGCCGGCCACGTCGATGCCGATGCCCTCCTCCGCGAGCAGCCGCATGACGGCGGTGCAGGGGAATGCCTTGGAGGCGAATGCGACGCGGGAGTTCGGCCAACGGGCGGCCAGGCCGTCGGCGTACCGGCGGGCGCGGGCGCGGACCGACGCCTCGTCGAGGATCAGCGCGGGGGTGCCGTATGACTCGGCGAGCTCGGCCGCCCGTACGCCGCCGATGACCAGTCCGCCGCTCCCGTCCCGGGTGGCCCCGGGCGGGAACAGTCCCAGCAGTTCCCGGGCTGCCTGCGTCTGTGTCGCTGCCATCCGCGCTCCTTGTACCGGTGATCCGTGTGCCTGTGATCCGTCCCGCTCTCCCGCCATGCTCGCGCTCCGACCACTGTGGATCATCGTTGACATCGTCAATGCGGGTCTCCCAGACTTGACGCCCACCACAGTCCGTCGAGTCGGGGGTGCACCATGCGGGAGTCCGCCGTTCGGGGGTCCCTGCCCGTCCGTCAGCTCGTGGACAACATCGGTCCGGCGCTGCTGCGCCTGGTTCAGGAGGGGACCGGCAGCGGCGGACCGCTCACCGACGTCGCCATCCATGCCCCGGGCGCGCCGACACGGCTCGGACCCGGGTGCGTGGTCCTGGGGGTCGGCGTGACCACGGAAACCGAGTTGCGTGAGCTGACCGCGGCCATGCGGGAGGCCGGCGCGGAGGTGCTGGCAGTAAAGGCTCCGGTGCCGCCGTCGCCCGACGACACGACGGCGATCATCGAGGTCAACCGGGACGCGTCCTGGATGCACGTGGCGACGACGGTGCGCGAGCAGCTGCTCGCGGATGCGAGGACACGCGTGCGGTCGGCCGACAGCGGCGCGGAGCTGTTCGCCCTGGCGAACGCCATCTACGAAGCCGTCGGTGCCCCGGTCACCATCGAGGACCGTTTCTCCGCACTGGTCGCCTGGTCGCGCGGGCAGGACCGGACCGACTCCGAGCGAATCGAGACCATCCTGGGGCGGGCCGTGCATCAGCGCACGCTCGCCGAACAGCGCGCGCGCCAGGAGTTCGAGCGGCTCCATGCCGGCACCGAACCGGTGTACATGGAGGCGACCGGAGCGGATCAGCTGGCAAGGGTGGCGATCGCGGTCCGGGCCGGTTCGGACGTCCTCGGCTACATCTGGGCCGCCGTCACCGGGCCGCTCGACGAGGAGGCCACGGCCCGGTTGCGCGAATTCGCGCCCGTGGTCGCCCTGCAACTGGTGGGTCTGCGCACGGAGACCGGCTACGCCCGCCGCCAGCGCGGCGAGCTGGCCGCCGCGGTACTCGGCGGGGCGGCCGATCCGGTGGAGGCGAGCCGGCTGCAGCTGGGCTCCGGCCCCGTCTGTGTCCTGGCCGCGGCCCCGAAACTCGCCGGAGGTACGGGCTCCGACGCGCCGGCCGCCGCCGCGCTGCGCCGGTTCGCCGACACGCTGGAGTACTTTCTGGCGGCGGTGCACCCCCGTTCAGCCGTGGTAACGGGCACGGGAGTGGTGTACGTACTGGCCGCCTGGCCCGCGGAACATGCCACGGCCCCGGAGTCGGCCGTCGCCCTGGCTCGCGACTTCCTGGCGCGGACCCCACTGGCCGGTGACTATGTGGTCGCCGTCGGCGGCCCGGCCGAATCCATGGGCCGGATCGCCGACGTACGGGCGCAGGCGGACGCCGCGTTGCGGGCGCTGCGGCACCCGGCCGTGCGCGGACCGGTCGTACGCACCGTGGAGGACATGGCGCTGGCGGTGCTGCTACTGCACCTCGCCGACGCTACCGAGGCGCTGGGCCTGCCGGAGGCCGGCGGCGCGCTGCGGCGGCTGCGCCGGGAGGAGGGCCGCGATGGTCCGCTGACGGCGACCCTGGCCGCCTACCTCGCCGCCGCGGGAGCCACCGATACCGCGGCCGAGGCCCTGCACATCCACCCCAACACCATGCGATATCGGCTGCGCCGTATCCGCGAGGTCTCCGGCCTCGACTTCGCCGATGCCGACGCCATGCTGCTCGCGCACCTCCAACTCCGGGTGCGCGAGCTGCGGACGAGCGCTTCTCACGGCTCCGGCTGATCCCGGAACGAGCGCGTGTAGCGGCACCCGTCCACGTCGACCCAGAGCACCGCGCCGTCCGGGGCGGGGCCGGCCGTCAGGCGCTCCGGCAGGCGGGGATCGGCTCCGACGCGGAACGTCTCGTCGTCGAGCGGGACGAGTTCCGGTTCGTCGTAGGGCGCTTCCACGCCGGTCGCGGCGATCATGTGCAGGCGTCCCGCCCGCTGCACGATCTCGAATGCGGGATACCAGGGGGTGTAGCTCCGGTAGTGACCCGCGAGTGCGTGCGGTGGGGCGATCGGCGCGGAGGGACCGGGGCCCAGTGACTCGGGTCCGTAGAGCCAGCGTCCGTCCCAGGAGTGGTGGTAGGCGGACCACCCCGGGTGGTCGCACACCAGTCGCCCGTCGCCCGCGTCGTACAGCCTGCCGGTCACCCCCTCCGAAGTGAGCGAGAGGCGGCCGTCCCCCGCGGACTCGACGCGGATCCCACGCGGCCCCGTTCCGTGGACCCCGACATAGCGCCGGGCGTCGGGGATCCGCTCCGGATCGAACAGCGCCGGGTCCGCCGGGGCCCCCTGGACGACGGCGAGCACATGGCGGGCGAAGCGGCTGATGATCTGACATTCGCCGGGGGCGTTGGTCAGCACGGCGACACCGTGCCCGCCGTCGATGTCGACGGCGAGATACGAGCGGTATCCGACCATTCCGCCGGCGTGCGTCAGCCAGGTGTGGCCGTCGATCGTTTCCACGCCCACGCCGCACGCGTAGTCGGGACCGACCGTGTCGGCAGGCATCGTGAGGAGCTGTCGGAAACGCTCGGGCCCGACGACCGTCGTGCCGTCCAGGGTGCCCCGGCCCAGCAACATGCGGGCGAACCGGCCCAGGTCGGAAGCGGTCGCCAGGACGTTCCCATCGGCCGACGCGTACTCGAAGAAGCCGGCCGGCGCGAGTGGGGCCGACGGCAGCGGCGGGCGGTCGTCGCGCAGGAACCGGTACCCGGTGGCGAGTTCGGCGATCTCCTCGTACACGATCCGCGCCGCCGAGTCGCGCATGCCCAGGGGCCGCAGCAGCCGTTCGGTCATGGCGTCGGCCGTCGACTGCCCCGTCACCTGCTCGACGATCAACCCCAGCAGGTTGTAGCCCTCGTTGGAGTAGTGGAATATCTCACCCGGTTCGACCCAGGTCCTCGCATCGCGCAGCGCGTAGCCGCGGGCGGCGGCATCGGGCAGCGCGTCGGCCCCGGCCACCAGGCCGGAGGTGTGCTGTAGGAGGTGCCGGACGGTGATCGCGCGAGAACCGCCGTTCGGGGCGAACCAGGGCAGGTGATCGGCAACCGCCGCATCGAGGTCCACCTTCCCCTCGTCCGCCAATATGCCGAGCAGGAAGGCGGTGAAGGTCTTGCTGATGGACCCGATCTCGAAGCGCGTGCGACGCGAGATCGGCGCCCCGGACTCCGCGTTCGCGAACCCCGCGGTGACGAAAGCCGACTCGCCGGTCCCATCGACGACGCTGATCGCGATTCCCGGCACCGGCCACCGGGTCCGCAACTGCTCCGCCAGCCCCGAAAGCACTTGTTGCACGTCCGGTTTCACATCCATCACACACTCGCTTTCCGAGAACCGAATCCCGCGAAACGGTCCGGACCCAGCTCGACCCGGGAGGAGTCGATCTCGGCGTCCGGCCGATCGCCTTTGACGAAACGTCGGCACAGTGGGTACAGCAGCACGGCCAGCAGCGCCACCACGACACTCGTACCGAACGTCGCGGGCTCGTCGACCGCCGTACTCCATGCCAGGTACACGATCATCGCCGCCGGCAGCGCGACGACCAGGACCGCACCGGGCCATCCACCGGGGACCCGAACCGGCCGGAGCATCTGCGGATACCGCCAGCGCAGGACCAGGAAGGCCGCGAATTCCAGCAGGATCGAGGCCAGGGTGAGCAGCACCGTGGCCCGCAGGATCGAGCCGAAGTCGACGGCGGCGAGCACGATGACGACGATGGTGCTCGCCAGCAGCGCACCCACGGGCGTGTCGAACCGTCTGCTGTCCCGGGCCATCCAGCGCGGCAGGTACGCGTCCGCGGCGAGCGCCCGCGGGACCCGGGTGCTGGTCAGCAGGATCGCCGTGAACAGCCCTACCAGGGAGAGCGCCGATCCCAGGGAGATCAGCACCTTCAGCCAGATTCCGCCCAGGGCGTCGCCGACCACGACGAAATCGCCCTGGACCCAGTCGGCGGGCGAATCCCGGTGCAGCCCGCTGCCGATGGCGGCGACGGTGGGCAGCAGGTAGGCGGTGATGATCAGCGGAACCGAGATGAGCAGGGCCCGGGTGTAGGTCCGGTGCGCGTCGGCGACCTCGCCCAACACGGTGCTCGGGCCGTCGAAGCCGAGGTAGAGCCACACGATGACGCCGAGCGCGCCGGCTACCGACGAGTGCAGGCTCTGACCCGGCACCGTGAAGGGCGAGAGCACGTTGATCCCGTTGCCGACCGCATGCCGGATGCCGAGGACCGTCAGCACCGCGAACGGTGTGAGGATCACCAGCATCATCCCGACCGAGTACTCGCTCACCGCCTTCGAGCCTCGGTAGTTCAGGTACGCCATCGGGAGGATGAGGGCGACGGTGACGATCCAGTGCAGGTCCACGACGAAACCGCCGTGGAACAGGTCCACGATCACCAGGCCCTCCCCGCGGGCGATGTCCGGAACCCACGTGGCCAGGTAGTCGACCAGCAGGATCGGGTAGAGGGCGAGGTTGAGCACCGACCCGATCGAATTCCAGGCCCCGAACACGAATGCCGCACCTCTGCCGAGCGCGATCTTCGTCCAGTGGTAGTAACCGCCGTCGACCGGTATCGCGGCACTCAGCTCCGCTGCCACCAGCGCGTTCGGCACGCCGAAGACCAGCGGCACCAGGGCGATCATCAACAGGGTCATGCCCGGACCGGCGCCGGCGAGTGAGTTTTCGAGCCCGAAGGGGCCGCCGGACACCGTGAAGAAGAAGATTCCGACCAGGGGCAGTACGCCGAGCGTGCGTCTGCTCGCCGCGGGCGCCGACCGCGTGATTTCCGACGGTATCCGTTCGCTCATCCTGGGCTCCACTCTCCATTCGCGCTGGTCGGCACAACGTACGAGGGAGCACCGGGGCCGTCCTCGTCGCGCCCGTCAAAGCCGCGACCCCTGGGTTGTCGCCGCCACCAACGCCGAGCCGATCCACCCGGAAGACGACGAAACCCCGGGTGACGAGGTCATCCGGGGCTGCTGCGGCCCGACCGCCGGCTACGACTGGAGACGGCCGGCCGCCACGTGGTCAGTCGGTCGGCTGGTTGGCCGTGAGCAGGGCGTCGATTCGAGCGCGGTGGGCTGTCTCCCAGTCGGTCGGGGTTTCGGCGGCTTCCTTGGCCGATTTGTGTTGGGCGTCGTGGAGTACCTGCGCTCGGCGTGCGCTCGGGACGACCACGATGCCCTCCTCGTCGGCGACCACGATGTCGCCGGGGTCCACGTCGACGCCGCCGCAGCGCACCCGGGCGTTGAGCGGTGTCACGGCCGCCTTCGTACCGGGGATGGGGATCACGCCCCGGGCGAACACGGGGAAGCCCATCTCCCTTACCTCCGCCAGGTCCCGGATCACCCCGTCGGCCACGAATGCCGCGATCCCGCGCCGGCGCGCGACGGCGCATACGTTGCCGCCCGCCAAGGCGTAGTCCACGTCGCCGGATTCGACCACGACGATCGAGCCGGGCTCGGCGCGATGGATGGCCGCGTGCAGCATGAGGTTGTCCCCCGGCGGACACCGCACGGTGAACGCGGGGCCGGCGACGCGCGGCGTCGGGCCCCACAGCGGCCGGATCCCGATGTCCATCACCTGCGCGCGTCCGAGCAGGTCGGCGAGGGTGGTCGGCGATATGTCCGCGAATCCGGCACCGTCGTTCATCGGCTCATCCTTTGTTCGCATCGGGCGACGAGACGGCGCGACACTACCGAACAGGCCATCCGCTCCTGCCGGTTGCACTCTTTCGAGTGGCCCGATCCGCGTCGTCGCCGATCCCGTCCCGTCAGTCGCTACAACAGGACCGCGAACCTGATCACGACGACTCCGGGGCGACACGATGACGATGACTCAGATGACGAGGACGAGGGCCACTGGGCGCCGGATGGCTTCCCTGGTGGTGGCGGCAACGAGCGTCGGCGCACTGCTCTTCACGCCGGGCACGGCTGTGGCGGCGCCGGCCGCGGGGGCGGCGGCGTCGGCCACGCGCCTTCCGCTGCACGACGCGATCGCCAATCTTCGGGTCGCGGAGGAGGATCGTTCCGGCTATGACCGCGCGGCGTTCCGGCACTGGATCGACGCGGACAAGAACGGTTGCACGACGCGCGCGGAGGTATTGATCGACGAGGCCGTGCTTCCGCCCGAGATCGGCGCCAAGTGCGCTCTTGCCGGAGGGCGTTGGTATTCCTACTACGAAGATGCCTACGTCGACGGCGCGGCCGGGCTGGACATCGACCACATGGTGCCGTTGGCCGAGGCGTGGGACTCGGGCGCGTCCGCGTGGACCTCGAAGCAGCGTGAGGCGTATGCCAACGACCTCGACCAGCCTCGGGCGTTGGTGGCCGTGACGGCGAAGTACAACCGCTCCAAGGCCGATCAGGATCCGAGCACGTGGCTGCCACCGTATGAGGGGGCGCGCTGTACGTACCTCACGGACTGGGTGATCGTGAAGACCAAGTACGACTTGGCGGTCGACCCGACCGAGCTCGACACGCTCCAGCGGCTGGGCGCGCAGTGCCCCAACGTGCCGATCGAGCCTGGCACGCCCTGAGGGTCCTCAAGCGCCGGACGGGCTGAATTGCGTTCGGCGCACCAAGCTGCCGTTCGCGGATGCCCGCGCAGGCGTCCTCAAACGCCGGACCGGCTGAGATGGGCTGCGCACCCGGATGCCGTTTAGGGGTGCCTGCGTGGGCGTCCTCAAACGCCGGACCGGCTGAGATGGATTGTGTTCGGCGGAACAAGCTGCCGTTCGCGAGAACTTGCGTCGGCGGGCTCGGGGGCGGGGCGGCTGGGATGGGCTGGGTTCAGCCGTCCAGGCTGCCCGTCGCGCGGGCTTGCCCGCGTGGGCTCGGGGGTGGGCGGGGCTATCTGGCGGAGCGGGCTCGCCAGCGTTGCATGACTCCGACGAATTCTTCCTGGAGGAAGGCGAAGAAGTCGGCGGATTCCAAGGCTCGGGCGCCTGCCGGGGTGTCCGGGCCCAGGGTTTGGGCGCCGTCTCGCAGGATTGTCTCGAAGCGGCTCAGGAGTTTGTCGCGCTCTCCGTAGGTCTCGTACCAGAGTTCGTCGTGCAGGCAGTAGCGGTCCCGGCGCGAACCCGGCTCGCGTTCGCGGTGGACCATGCGCACCTGGGTGAGGTAGCCGATCGCCGAGGACACCGCCGCCGGGCTGATCCGCAGCGACTCGGCGAGTTCGGCCGAGGTCATGCTCGCCGAGTCGGCCGCGAGGAGGGCGGCGAACACGCGCGCGCCCATCCGCTGCATGCCGGCATCCGTCAGCTCGCCCGCGAAGCGCTCGACGTAGCGTGCGACGGCCGCCTCGTCCCGCTTCGCCACCGACTCTTCTTCTCGCATCCGGCTCACCTTACGACCACCCTCCGGGCACCCACGAAGCACGCTGCCGCTTCGTCTTCATGATTCTTGACTTTTCTTAACTTCACAACTTTCTGAAGGACGCGTATGTTCTGAAACATGAACACGGCGATCAGCGTCTCCGGTCTGCACAAGTCCTTCGGGCGCACGCACGCCCTCGACGGCCTGGATCTCGAGGTCGCGACCGGCGAGGTACACGGGTTCCTCGGCCCCAACGGCGCCGGCAAGTCCACGACCATCCGCGTCCTCCTCGGCCTGATCCGCGCCGACCGGGGCGACGTCACCCTCCTCGGCGGCGACCCGTGGCGCGACGCGGTGGCCCTGCATCGCCGCGTCGCCTATGTACCCGGCGACGTCACCCTCTGGCGCAACCTCAGCGGCGGCGAGGTGATCGACCTGTACGGCCGGCTGCGCGGCGGCCTGGACCCGGCCCGGCGCGCCGACCTGCTGGACCGGTTCGAACTCGACCCGACCAAGAAGGGCCGCGCCTACTCGAAGGGCAACCGGCAAAAGGTGGCCCTGGTCGCCGCGTTCGCCTCCGACGTGGACGTCCTGATACTGGACGAGCCCACCTCCGGCCTGGACCCGCTGATGGAGGAGGTCTTCCGCACCTGCGTCGCCGAGGAACGAGACCGCGGCCGCACCGTGCTGCTGTCCAGCCACATCCTGGCCGAGGTCGAGGCGCTGTGCGATCGGGTCAGCATCATCCGCAACGGACGCACCGTCGAGTCCGGTTCGCTGGCCGACCTGCGCCACCTGAGCCGGACCACCGTACGCGTCCAACTCACCGGCCCGGCCGACGGTCTGGCCGACCTCCCGGGCGTGCACGACCTGCGCGGCGACTGCGATCACACCGTGCTCGAGGTGGACAACGAGCACCTGAACCCGGTGCTGCGCCGGCTGGCCGAGATCGGCGTACGCGGCCTGACCAGCAGCCCGCCCACCCTGGAGGAGCTGTTCCTGCGCCACTACCGCACCGAGGACACCCGGCCCGTGGCGGTGTCCCGATGACCGCCACCGCCATCACCCCCGCCCGCACCGCGTCGGCTCGCCACCTCGCCGGCACTCCCGCCCTCGTCCGCCTCGCCCTGCGCCGCGACCGCGTGTTGATCCCGGTCTGGGTGGTGGCCCTGGTCGGCACCCTCTTCAGCACCGAACGCTCCCTCGAAAAGCTGTACGACACCGCCGCCGAACGCGCCGACGTCGCACACGACATGAACGCCAACGGCTCCTTCAGGGCCCTGTACGGCGCGGTCTACGCCGACTCCTACGGCGCCCTCACCGTCTGGCGCGTCGGCGCCACCGTCGCCCTCCTCGCCGGCCTGATGAGCCTGCTCGTGGTGATCCGGCACACCCGCGACGAGGAGGAGACGGGTCGCCAGGAGGCCCTGTCCGCCGCGATGGTCGGCCGCAGGGCACCCCTGACCGCGGCCCTGGTCGGCGCCGCCCTGGCCAACCTCGCGCTGCTGCTCATGTGTACCGCCGTCCTGCGCGGCGCCGGCCAATCCACCGCCGGCTCCCTCGCGTTCGGCACCGCCGTGGCGCTGACCGGCATGGTCTTCGCCGGCATCGCGGCGGTGTCCGCGCAGCTGACCGAGAACACCCGCCTCGCCCGCGGCATCGCCGTCGCCGTCCTGGGCGTCGCCTTCGTCCTGCGCGCGGCGGGCGACGCGGCCCGGCCCGCGGCCGACGGAGGCAGCCATCCACTCGTGTGGGTGACCCCCCTCGGCTGGGCCGAAAACGTCCGCCCCTTCGCCGGCGACCGCTGGTGGGCCCTGCTCCCCTCCGCCGCCCTCGCCACCGGGTGCGCCGTGCTCGCGTACGCCCTCGCCGGTCGGCGCGACATCGGCGCCGGCTTCATCCGCCCACGCCCCGGACCGGCCCACGCCCCCGCGTCGTTGGCCGGCGCATACGGCCTGGCCTGGCGCCTCCAACGCGGCACCGTCGCGGCCTGGGCGATCGGCCTCGCCTTCGGCGGCGCGGTGTTCGGCGGCATCGCCGACGGCGCCAAGGACATCGTCGGCGACAACGACGGCACCCGTGACCTGGTCCGCCGCATGGGCGGCCACGTCGACCTGACCGACGCGTTCCTGTCCACCCTGATCGGCCTGCTCGGCCTGATCTGCGTGGTGTTCGCGGCCGGTGCGATCCTGCGCCTGCGCGACGAGGAGACCGCCGCCCGGGCCGAACCGCTGCTCGCCAACGCGGTCGGCCGACTGCGCTGGGCCGGCGGACACCTGGTGGTCGCCTACCTCGGCACGGCCGCCGTCCTGGCCGCCGGCGGCCTCGCGATGGGCCTGTCGTACGGGATCACCGTGGGGGATGTTTCCGGCCAACTCCCCCGCGTCCTGCTCGCCACCCTGGCCCAGACGCCCGCCGTGTGGGTGATGACCGGCCTGGCCGTCCTGATCGTCGGCGCCCTGCCCCGCCTCACCCCGGCGGTCTGGGGCCTGGTCGGCCTGGTGATCGCGCTCGGCTGGCTCGGCCCGGCCCTGAAGTTGCCGCAGTCGCTCCTGGACGTATCACCGTTCGCCCACCTGCCGAAGCTGCCCGGCGCCGACGTCACCGCCACGCCGTACGCCTACCTGCTCACCCTCGCCGCCATCCTGCCCATCGCGGGCCTGACCGCCCTCCGCCACCGCGACCTCGGCTGAACCCCCGGGGCAACCACCTCCCCGACCGCCCCCACCCTCACCCCATCTCCTCCAACGTCTTGCCCTTCGTCTCCGGCACGAACTTCACCACGAACGGAATCGACAACACCGCAAAACACGCGTACATCACATACGTGGCCGACAAATTCCAGTCCGACAACGTCGGAAACGACACCGTGATCACCCAGTTCGCGATCCACTGCGCCGACGCCGCCACCCCCAGCGCCGCCGCGCGGATCCGGTTCGGGAACATCTCGCCGAGGAAGACCCACACCACCACGCCCCACGACAGCGCGAAGAACAGCACGAACGAGTGGGCCGCGATCAGCGCGACAGTGCCCTCGGTGTCCGGGAGTTTGATGTTCTTGCCCTTTCCGGTGCGGGCCGAGAAGGCCCACGCGACCAGGCCGAGCGAGATCGCCATGCCCGTCGAACCGACCAGCGCGAGCGGCTTGCGGCCCACCCGGTCGACCAGCGAGATGGCGATGATCGTGCCGATGATGTTGATGATCGAGGTGGTGAACGAGTACAGGAACGAGCTGTTCGGGTCGATGCCCACCGACTGCCACAGCGACGCCGAGTAGTAGAAGATCACGTTGATCCCGACGAGCTGCTGGAACACCGACAGCCCGATGCCGATCCACACGATCGGCAGGAACACGAACCCGCCACCGCCCAGCAAGTCCTTGAACGTGGACTTGTGCTCGCGCCGCATCGCCGCCCGGATCTCCGCCACCCGCGCGTCCAGGTCGACGTGGTCGGACTCCACCTCGGCGAGTACCTTCCGCGCCTGCGCCTCCCGCCCGATCGAAAGCAGGAAGCGCGGCGACTCGGGGATGGTGAAGGTGAACAGGCCGTACAGCACGGCCGGCAGCACCATCACGCCGAGCATCACCTGCCACGCCTCGAGGCCGAAGATCAGCTTGCCGCGCTGGTCGCCGTCGGCCAGGTTGAGGATGCCCCAGTTGACCAACTGCGAGACCGCGATTCCGGTGACGATGGCGGCCTGCTGGAACGAGCCGAGCCGGCCGCGATAGGCCGGCGGGGCGACCTCGGCGATGTACGCCGGACCGATCACCGACGCCATGCCGATCGCCGTACCGCCCAAAACACGCCACAGCGCCAGGTCCCACAGCGCGAACGGCAGCGCGGATCCCACCGCGCTGGCCGCGAACAGCACGGCGGCGATCTGCATCACCCGGATGCGCCCGATCCGGTCGGCGATCCGGCCCGCGATCGCGGCCCCGATCGCACAACCGACCAGCGCGGCGGCGACCACCTGGGCGAGCAGGCTGGAACCCGGCGAGAACTTGCCCCGGATACCCTCGACCGCGCCGTTGATCACCGAACTGTCGTAGCCGAAGAGGAATCCGCCCATGGCGGCGGCGGCCGTGATGAAGATGACGTGGCCGAGGTTCTCCGAATAGCCGCCGCCCGAACCACCGCCCGGGGTCTCGTCGCCACCGCCGCTCGACTGCCCGGTCGTCGCTGTGCTGCCGGCCAACGTCGCCTCCTGGGTCCGTACGTCCGTGCGGGTCGGTGCGCCCCGCGCGGTTCGGTACGCCCCGCCCCGGTCCGGTGCGCCCGTCCGGTCCGGGGCGGTCCGTACGGTGTTCCGGACCCGGCCCGGTTGCCGGATCTTGAGAGTTGCCCGATATTTCGCCGCTAATCATCGGCAGGCGACCGGAAGGCGTCGTCCGCCACCCGGATCCGTCATCCGGATGCATCGCCCGAATCCCTCATCCGACCCGTCGCCCCGACACCTCAACCGGACCGTCGTCCGGGATTCCGTTCCGCCCCGAGCATTTGCCAGAACTAGCCGATCGCCGCCGAGCGCTTCTCCGCCGCCCCACACCCGTGTGAGTGTTTCGCTCGCTCGGGCACGTACCCGGCCTGCACGGTCGCCCGTGTCGCTCCCCAGCGCCGCGGTGCACGTCGGCGACGTGGTCGAGGCATGTCCCCTCCCAAGGAGCCTCGATGAATCGCAGAACGACCACGGCCGGGACCGTCCTCGCCCTGATCGCCGGCCTGGCGATCGGCGCGGTCGGCCCGTCCTCGGCCGGGACCACCGAACCGTCCTCCCCTCCCCCCGCAAGCTCGCAGGACAAGGCGGTATCCGCCGCCGACCGGGCAGTCGCGAACGGTCTGGACGCCCTCGCGAAGGGCCCCGACGAGAAGTTCGAACGACAGCTCGTCACCCCCTGGATCAACGACCTGTACTCGGTCGCGTACCAGCGCACCTACCGCGGCCTGCCGGTCGTCGGCGGCGACGCGGTGGTCATGGCCGACGGTCAGGGCCGGGTCCGCGGAACCCAGGCCGCGACCAGCGCGCAGATATCCGTCCCGACCCGGGCGACCGTGGCCGCCGGCACCGCCGAGGCCACGTCCAAGGCCCAGCTGCCGGTCGTGGACAAGGTCGAATCGCACCGCCTCGTCGTCCACGTCCTGGACGGCAACAGCAACCTGGCGTGGGAAACGGTGGTCACCGGCCGTACCGACACCGCCCCGAGCCGACTGCACGTGTTCGTCGACGCGAGCACCGGCCAGGTCCTCGACAAGGTCGACGACGTCAAGGCCGGCACCGGCAACAGCCAGTGGAACGGCCCCAATCCGCTGACCATCCAGACCAGCGGCTCGGCCGGTTCCTACTCCCTCCGCGACTCCACCCGTCCCGGTCTGAGCTGCGCGGACAACGCCACCGGCCAGGTCTTCACGAAGTCCACCGACTCGTGGGGCAACGGCCAGGCGTCCAGCAAGGAGACCGGCTGCGTCGACGTCATGTGGGCGGCGCAGAACGAGTGGAACATGCTCAAGGACTGGCTGGGTCGCAACGGCCACAACGGCACCGGCGGCAGCTGGCCGGTCAAGGTCGGCATCAGCGACATCAACGCCTTCTGGGACGGCTCGTCCGTCTCGATCGGGCACAACCAGGCAAACCAGTGGATCGGCTCGATGGACGTCGTCGGCCACGAATTCGGCCACGGCATCGACCAGTTCACCCCCGGCGGCACCAGCCGCGAGGCCGGACTCGGCGAGGGCACCGGCGACATCTTCGGCGCGCTGACCGAGGCGTACACCAACGAGCCCACCTCCTTCGACTCGCCGGACTACACCGTCGGCGAGACCGTCAACCTCGTGGGCCAGGGCCCGATCCGCTACATGTACAAGCCGTCCACCAACGGCGACCCCGACTGCTACAGCTCCTCGATCCCGAACACCGAGGTGCACAAGGCGGCCGGCCCGCTGAACCACTGGTTCTACCTGCTCGCCGAGGGCACCGCCCCGGCAGGCAACGGCAAGCCCGGCAGCCCGACCTGCAACAACACCACGCTGGCCGGCGTCGGCATCCAGAACGCGGGCAAGGTCTTCTACGGCGGCATGCTGCTCAAGACCAGCGGCATGACGTACAAGAAGTACCGCACCACGACGCTGACCGCGGCGAAGAGCCTCGACCCGACCTGCGCGCTGTTCAACAAGACCAAGGCCGCGTGGGACGCCGTCAGCCTGCCCGCCCAGACCGGCGACCCGACCTGTGTCGGCAACCCGGACGACTTCTCCCTCTCGCTCAACCCGACCTCGGGCAGCGTGCAGCCCGGCGGTGACGTCACCACCTCCGTCGCCACCGCGACCACGGGCGGCAACGCACAGCAGCTCACCCTGACCACCGGGACCCTGCCCAGCGGCGTGACCGCCGCGTTCACCCCGGGCACCGTCCAGTCGGGCAACAGCGCGTCGCTGAAGTTCACGGCGAGTGCGGGTGCGGCCCAGGGGACGTTCCCGATCACGATCACCGCCACCGGCACCGCCACCACGCACAGCGCGCAGTACCAGCTGACGGTCGGTTCCGGTCCGGGCAACCCCGACTTCTCCCTCTCGCTCAACCCGACCCAGGGCACCGTGACGCCCGGCGGGGACGTCAGCACGTCGCTGACCACGGCGACCCTCAGCGGCACCCCGCAGCAGCTCACGCTGGCCGCCGGGAACCTGCCCAGTGGCGTGACCGCCGTGTTCACGCCCGGCACCGTCCAGTCCGGCGCGTCGTCGTCGCTGAAGTTGTCCGCGAGTTCCGCGGCGACGCCGGGGACGTACACGGTGACGGTCACCGCCACCGGTACCTCCACCACGCACAGCGTGGACTACCGGCTGACGGTCGGCACCGGTCCGGGCAACTGCTCCGCACCCCCGTGGGACGCGAACACCGTCTACGTGGGCGGCAACACGGTCTCGTACCAGGGGCACACCTACCGCGCCAAGTGGTGGACCCAGGGCGAGACCCCCGGAACCACCGGACAGTGGGGGGTGTGGCTCGACCTCGGACCGTGCTGAGGACGCCGGCTCGCGCGGAGTGCGCGCGAAGTCGAGGCCGTCGATGGGTATTTCGGGTCGGTAGTACCCACCGGTAGCACTCGTCCGTAGCTCCACCCACAGTCCTGTTTCTTCGATCGTGCTGCCCGGCAGGCCCGCAGATGGGCCCGCCGGGCAGCCGCACGTCGGGCCCCGCGCCGGCTCCGGCGGACGGACTCCCTTGTCGGGCAAGGCGAACGACCTTGCCGGACACCCTTGACAGTGCCGAGAGAGCGGGCCTAATTTCCTCTACAACTCTTAGGAAGGTTTCCTAACAGTGGCGAAAGGGAGACCGCTCATGGCCGGGAGCACCGAGCGCGGCGCGGCAGCGTCCGGGCGGGAGCAGGCCGGGCGGCCGAGCCTTTTGCGGGCCATCAACGACCGGGCCGCGCTCGAACTCCTCTTGCGGCACGGGCGGCTGTCCCGGGGTCAGATCGGCTCGATGACCGGTTTGTCGAAGCCGACCGCCTCCCAGCTGCTCTCCCGCCTGGAGGCGGCGGGCCTGGTCGTCGGGGTCGGTACCACCGAGGGCGGCCGTGGGCCCGGCGCCCAGCTGTACGAGATCAACCCGGCGGCGGGGCACGTCGCGGGCCTGGACGTCACGCCCGCCCGGATCCGGGTGGCCATCGCCGATCTGACCGGGCGCGTGGTGGGCGAGCACGAACTGGCCACCCCGCGCCGGGAGTCGGCCGATACGCCGGGCCGGATCCGGGAGGCGGTCCGGGCCGCCGCCAAGCCGGCCGGACTCGACCTCGCCGATCTCGCGCACATGGTGATCGGCATCCCGGGCGCGTTCGACCCGACCACCGAGCAGTTCCGCTACGGCCGCCACCTCGCGGGCTGGCACTCCCCCGGGGTGCTGGACCAGATCCGCGAGGTGCTGGGCCTGACGGTGGACGTGGAGAACGACGTCAACCTCGCCGCGCTCGCCGAGCAGCGGGACGGATCGGCCCGCGACGCGGGGGACTTCGTGCTGCTGTGGGTCGACGAGGGAATCGGCTGCGCGATCGTGATCGGCGGCCGACTGCACCGAGGCTCGACCGGCGGCGCGGGCGAGGTCGGCTACATGCCGATGCCCGGCGCGCCGCTGCCGCACGACGTCAGCCGGCGCAACACCGGCGGCTTCCAGCAACTCGCGGGCGCGCCCGCGGTGTTGTCCCTGGCCCGCGCCTACGGCGTGGGCAGTCGTACCGCGCCGCAGGCCGTCGCCCGGGCGGTGCGGGCGACGGAACCGCGCGGCGGCGCCTTCCTCGACGAGCTGGCGAACCGGCTGGCGGTGGGGATCGCGGTGATCGTCTCGGTCCTGGATCCGGGACTCGTCGTGTTGTCGGGGGCCATCCCGATGGCCGGCGGCGAAGCGTTGCGCTCACGTGTGGTGGACGAGTTGCACCGCCTCGCGATCCCGCGCCCACGCGTCGTGCTCGGCGACGTGCCCGCCAACCCCGTACTCACCGGCGCCGTGCACGCGGCGCTCGACGTCGCCCGCGACGTCGTCTTCACCACGACCTGACGCACCACGCACACCCGTAGGCCCGCCCGGTACACCCACCTCGTACACGCACGCCCGTCCTCGTACGCCCATCCCCGTACGCGCACCACCCGACGCCGTCCACCGCCGCGACCCGTCGGCACCCGGGCGTACCCCGCCCCGGGCCCACCCTCGCCCGGGCACACCCCCGTCCAGGCACACCCAGCGCCACCGGCAGCACCCGTACCACCGCCAGGACCACGGCGCCGCTCGTCCCGGCCGCGCCGCCGCCATCTCCGGAGGAGGACCCAGTGCACAGACTCCCACGGCTCCGTCGTTCCCTCACGACCCTCGCGTGCGCCGCCACGCTCGCCCTGATGGCCTCCGCGTGCGCCGGCGACGACGGCGGCTCGGGGTCCGGCACCGGCGCCTCGGAGGCGCCCGACAAGAAGGTCACCATCACCTTCTGGCACGGCTGGAGCGCCGAGAGCGAGACCAAGGCGGTCAAGGACCTGGTCGCCAAGTTCAACGCGTCGCACCCGAACATCACGGTCAAGATCGTCTCCAACGTGACGGACGACAAGATCACCCAGGGCATCCGCTCGGGCAAGGGCCCGGACGTGGTGTCCTCGTTCACCACGGACAACGTCGGCCAGTTCTGTTCGTCCGGCTCGTGGCTCGACCTCGCGCCGTGGCTGGCCCAGTCCAACATCGACCCCGCCACCACCTTCCCGAAGGCGGTGATGGACTACACCCAGTTCCAGGGCAAGCGGTGCGCGCTGCCCCTGCTCGCGGACTCCTACGGGCTCTACTACAACAAGGACATGTTCGCCGCGGCGGGCATCGCGGGGCCGCCGAAGACGATGAGCGAACTCATCGCGACGGCGAAGAAGCTCAACCAGCTCAACGGCGACGGCACCTTCAAGGTCGCGGGCTTCCTGCCCACCTTCCACGCCTACGAGTTCACCCCGGCGCACGTGCTCGCCCAGTACGGTCCGACCTACCAGACGCCCGACGGCAAGTCGGCCCTGTCCAAGGACCCGGGCGTCCCGCAGTTCCTCAACTGGCAGCGGCAATTCGTGGAGAGCCAGGGCGGGTTCGACAAGCTGGAGAAGTTCCGCACCACCTTCGGTGAGGAGTTCTCCGCGGAGAACCCGTTCATGAGCGGCAAGCTCGCGATGACCATGGACGGCGAGTGGCGCACCGCGATGATCGCGAAGGACGCGCCGAACCTGAACTACGGCACCGCGCCGTTCCCGGTCCCGGACGACCAGCTGGACAAGTACGGCCGCAGCTACCTGACCGGCACCACCATCGGCATCGCCAAGTCCAGCCACCACCAGCGCGCCGCCTGGGAGTTCGTCAAGTTCGTGACGACCGACACCGACGCGCTGAACCAGCTCGCCGGGGCGATCCACAACGTGCCGACCACCAACGCCGCGCTGGCCGCGTCGCCGCTGGCGAACGACGAGCACTTCAAGCCGTTTATCGACGCGTTCAAGCACCCCGCGAGCAACACCACGCCCGCCAGCCCCAACGGGGGCAAGTACCAGGTGACCTTCCAGGAGTTCGCGTACAAGTGGGAGGCCGGCGGGGGTGGCGACCCGAGCAAGGGTCTGGCCGATCTGGACAAGCAGATCGACACCGACGTGGCCCAGGTCCAGTGATCCGATGACCACGACCGCCCCCGCGGCGGCGAAGGTCCCGGCGGCGCTGCGCAGGCAGCGCCGCCGGCGGAACCTGCGCACGCTCGCGTTCCTGTCCCCGTGGCTGATCGGCTTCTCGGTCTTCTTCGCGTATCCGCTCGGCGCGACCGTGTACTACTCGTTCACGCGCTACGACCTGATCAACCCGCCCGTGTGGGTGGGCACCCGCAACTGGAACTACGTCTTCAACGACTACCCGGCGCTGTGGCAGGCGTTGCGCAACACGTTGTGGCTGGTCGTGGTGATGGTCACCCTGCGGGTGATCTTCGGGCTCGCTCTGGGCATGCTGGCGATCCGGCTCAAGCGCGGATCCGGGCTGTTCCGCACGCTGTCCTATCTGCCGTATCTGGCGCCGCCGGTGGCCGCCACAATCGGCTTCGCGTTCCTGCTCAACCCCGGTACCGGGCCGGTGAACAACCTGCTCGGCGACGCCGGACTGCCGCAGCCGGGCTGGTTCACCGACCCGGACTGGTCCAAGCCCGCGCTCACCCTGCTCGCCCTGTGGGGCATCGGCGACCTGCTGGTGATCTTCACCGCGTCACTGCTCGACGTGCCGCGCGAGCAGTACGAGGCGGCCGAGTTGGACGGCGTCGGGCCCTGGCAGAAGTTCCGCTACGTCACGTGGCCGGCGATCACGCCGGTGGTGCTGTTCGCGGTGGTCACCGGGGTGATCCAGACGATGCAGTACTACACGCAGGCGATGGTCGCCGGGAAGGTCGCCAGCGGCATCATCGGCAACTCCGGTCAGCCGTTCGAGCCGGGCTATCCGCAGGGCACCACCCTGACGCTGCCGCAACTCGTGTACCAGGAAGGGTTCTCCACCTTCAACACCGGTGCGGCGTGCGTGATCTCGCTGATCCTGTTCGCCATCGCGATGGCGTTCACGTTCGTGCTGCTTCGGCGGCGGTCGGGGTTGTTGGACGACGACTGAGCGCGGCGGCGGCCGGCGCCGCCGAAGGTGCCCGCGACCGCCACGCCCTGCCACGAACCACCCCGCCGAAAACCCGAGTTCGACGATCCACCGTGCCCAGAAGGGATCGGTTACATGGCCCAGACCGTCACGGCCGAGGCGGCCGGCGTCGTGCCGCCGCCCGCGCCCGCCCGGACACCGGCGCAGCCGCATCGGCGCAAGCGTGTACTGAGCTGGATCGGCGTGCACACGCTCGCCGTCACCGCCGTGCTGTTCTTCATCCTTCCGTTCGTGTTCCTGTTCCTGACCTCGGTGATGTCCGACAAACAGGCGCTGACCAGCCATCTGTGGCCCACGTCGTGGGAGTGGGGCAACTACACCGAGGTGATGAAGACCCCCGGCTTCGGCACGTGGTGGCGCAACACGCTGATGTACGCCGGGCTCGGCACCCTGTTCACCGTGGTCTCCAGCCTGCCGGTGGCCTACGCGCTGGCCAAGTTCCGGTTCCGCTTCCGGGGCGTGGCGCTGATGCTGGTGATCTCGTCGATGATGTTGCCGCCCCAGGTGATCGTCATCCCGATGTACATCTTCTGGGCCAAGCAGATGCACCTGACCGGGACGTTGTGGCCGCTGATCATCCCGATGGCCTTCGGCGACGCGTTCACCATCTTCCTGCTCCGCCAGTTCCTGCTCACCATCCCGTCCGAATACCTGGACGCGGCCCGGGTGGACGGGTGCGGCGAGCTGCGCATCCTGATCTCGATCGTGCTGCCGATGATCCGGCCGGCGATCGCGGCGGTGGCGCTGTTCCAGTTCTTCTACTGCTGGAACGACTACTTCGGTCCACAGGTGTACGCCTCGGAGAATCCGGGCGCGTGGACGTTGTCGTACGGCCTGGAGTCGTTCAAGGGCGCGCATCAGGTCAATTGGAATCTCATGATGGCCGCCACCCTCTTGGTGATGGCGCCGGTGATCCTCGTGTTCTTCTTCGCCCAGAAGGCGTTCATCGAGGGCGTGACATTGACGGGAGTAAAGGGTTGAAGCTTGCGGTGGTGGGCGGTGGGTCCACCTACACTCCCGAACTCGCGGACGGCCTCGGCCGGTTGCGCGAGACCCTGCCGGTCGACGAACTCGTGCTCGTGGACCCGGTGGTGGAACGCCTGGAGTCGGTCGGCGCGGTGGTCCGCCGAATCCTGGCCCGCTACGGACACCCGGCCCGGGTGGTGCTGACCGACGACCTGGACGCGGGAGCGGAGGGCGCCGACGCGGTGCTCTTCCAGCTCCGGGTGGGCGGTCAGCAGGCCCGGGCGCAGGACGAGGCGTGGCCGCTGGACTGCGGCTGCGTGGGGCAGGAGACCACGGGGGCGGGCGGCCTGGCCAAGGCGCTGCGCACGGTGCCGGTGGTGCTGGACGCGGCCGAGCGGGTCCGCCGGGTCGCGCCGGACGCGTGGATCGTGGACTTCACCAACCCCGTGGGCATCGTCACCCGGGCACTGCTCGACGCGGGCCATCGCGCGGTGGGGCTGTGCAACGTCGCGATCACCTTCCAGCGGCGGTTCGCCGCGTTGTTGGACGTCGCGCCGGATCGGCTGCGCCTGGACCACGTCGGGCTCAACCACCTGACCTGGGAGCGGGGCATCCACGTGCTGGACGACCTGGGCGCGCCCGGGCCGGACCTGCTGCCGCGCCTGCTGGCCGAGCACGGGGCCACGATCGCGGCGGACATCGAGTTGCCGGTGGATCTGATGTACCGGCAGAACACGGTCCCCTCCTACTACCTGCGCTACTTCTACGCGCACGACGCGGTGGTGTCCGCGCAGCGGCACACCGGTTCGCGGGCCGAGGAGGTGGCCGCGATCGAGCGCGAACTGCTCGAGCTGTACAAGGATCCGACCCTGGACACCAAGCCGGAGCTGTTGGAGCGCCGGGGCGGGGCGTACTACTCGGAGGCGGCGGTGGCGCTGGTCGCCGCGCTGATGGGCAAGGGCGGCGACCAGGCGTCCCGGGTCCAGGTCGCCGACGTGCGCAACAACGGCATCCTGCCGTTTTTGCCGGACGACGCGGTGATCGAGGTGCAGTCCCGGATCGACGCGAACGGGGCGACGCCGCTGCCGGTGGCGCCGGTCGGGCCGTTGCAGGCCGGGCTGATCGCGCATGTCGCGGCGTACGAGGAGTTGGCCCTGGACGCGGCGCTGCGCGGCGGGCGGGACCGGGTGTTCACCGCGTTGTTGGCACACCCGCTGGTCGGGCAGTACGACATCGCCGAGTCGCTCACCGATCGGCTCCTTGCCGCGGGCAAGGAGCACCTTCCGTGGGCGCGGTGACCGGGGGCGCCTCGCCCGGGCCGGCCCCGGCCGTGCTCGCGATCGACGCGGGCAATTCGAAGACCGATGTCGCGGTGGTCGACGCCGACGGTCGGGTCTGGGGCAGGGCGCGCGGGCCGGGCTACAAGCCGTACGTGCTCGGCCACGACGCGGCGGCGGAGGCGGTTGCCGAACTGGTCGAGGAGGTGCTGCGCGCGGCGGCTGGGGTCGGGCCGGTGGAGCATGTCGCGGCCTATCTGGCCAACATCGACCTACCTGTGGAGGAGTTGCGGCTGCGCAAGGAGTTCGAGGATCGGGGGTGGAGCCGCACGGTCACCGTCGGGAACGACACGTTCGCGGTGCTGCGTTCGGGCACGAACGCGCCGCGCGGGGTCGCGGTGGTGTGCGGCGCGGGGATCAACTGCGTGGGCCTGCTGCCGGACGGGCGTACCGCGCGCTTCCCGGCGCTCGGGCGGATGACCGGCGACTGGGGCGGCGGGATCGGCCTGATGGAGGAGGTGATGTGGTCGTCGGTGCGGGCCGAGGACGGTCGGGGGCCGGCGACGGCGCTGGCCGCGGCCACGTCCGAGCACTTCGGTCTGCCGTCGGCGACCGCGGTGGCCGAGGCGGTGCATCTCGGTGAGTTGCCGGCCGAGCGGCTGCACGAACTGGTTCCGTTGTTGTTCCGGGTGGCCGAGGCGGGCGATCCGGTGGCGGGCGAGGTGGTCGAGCGGCAGGCGGCCGAGATCGCGGTACTGGCGGTGACGGCGCTGGGTCGGCTGGACCTGCTGGGCGAGGCGGCCGATGTGGTCCTCGGCGGCGGCGTGCTGGCCGCGGAGCCGCCGCTGTTGATGGCGGCGGTGGCGCGGCGGGTGCTGGAGGTCGCGCCGAGGGCGGTCCTGAAGGTCGCGTCGGACCCCCCGGTGGTGGGTGCGGCCCTGCTCGGGCTCGATCGCCTGCGCGGCGAGGGGCGAGCGCCGGTGGACGAGGGCGGGGCGGCGGAACGACGCCTGCGTGAGGGGTGGTCGGCGGGGGTGGGCTGAGCGGTCGGTGTCGGGGGGGATGGGGCGGGACCGGGGGAGGACGGGGCGGGGGGACGGGGGGACGGGGCGGGGGGACGGGGGTGGACGGTCCGGGTCGGGCCGTCCGGGGGTGGCCGGGGCGTCGGGCGGGCGTCGCACCGGCCGGCTTCGGAGCGCGGGGGCGTGACCGTGCGGCCCGGGTCCGGGTTCTGTGGTCGTTTGGGCATCGAGTGTTCATGTGGATCGCATACGATCCGGGCGGGGCGGGTTCATCCGCGACGGGGCCCACACGATGCGGATGGGGACGACTGTGGGCGATCTCGCGTGATCGACGGCTCCGCGCCGGGGCTGGTCCGCGACCGGGCGACCTGGTCGCTGTACCTGCACATGGCCGCGTTCGGCTACTTCCTGTACTGCTTCGGCCCCTCCGTCACGCTGCTCGGCGACGAACTGGGCGTGAGCAACGCCGTGGCCGCGCTGCACAGTACGGCCTATGCGGCGGCAGGCGTGTTGATCGCCCTGCTCGGCGACCGGCCGATGCGCCGCTTCGGGCGTGGGCGCACGTTGTGGACCGGGTGTGTGGTGCTGTGTCTGGGGGTGCTCGCGTACTGCGCGGCGGATACCCCGGCCGTGTCGTTGAGCGCGGCGCTGCTGTGCGGGTTCGGTGCGTTCCTGGTGGTGAACGTGGCGGGTACGGCGCTGGCCGACCACCACGGCCCGATCGCAGGGCCGAGCGCGCTCAGCGAGGCCAACGGCCTGGCCGCCGGCGTGGGTACGGCCGCCCCGCTGCTGATCGGTGTGATGGACTCCTCCGGCCCCGGCTGGCGCTGGGCCATGGTCGTGGTCCCGGTGCTCTTCGCCGCCCTGGCCCTGGTGTACGGCCGAACCCCGATCCCGGATCCGCACCCGCCGGCCCGCCCGGCACCGGACCACCGGGAGACAGCGACCGAGGACGAACGGCCGCCGGCCCGTGGCCTGCCGGCCGCCTACTGGTGGGCCTGGTTGTTGACGGTGTGCTCGGTGGCGGTGGAGTTCTCGCTGTCGTTGTGGGCCTCCACGCTGTTGCGCGACCGCACCGGGATGTCGGAGAGCGCCGCCGCCACCGCGATGACCGCCGTGGTGGCCGGCCTGTGCCTGGGCCGATTGGCGGGCGGGCGGCTGGTGTTGCGGGTGCCGCTGGATCGGCTGTACGGCGGGGCCGTCGCGGTCAACCTGGTCGGCTTCGTGGTGTTCTGGACGGCCTCGGTGCCGTGGCTCGGCTATACCGGCCTGTTCCTGTCCGGCCTGGGCCTGTCCGTACAGTTCCCCCTCGCCACCGCGACGGCGATCCGCGCGGCGGGCGGCCGCACCGACCTGGCCGTCTCCCGGCTCGCCGGGGCCACCACCCTGGCCGCCGGAGGTGCGCCGTTCCTGCTCGGCGTGGCCACCGACCTGATGCCGGTCCGTACCGCGTTCCTGCTCCTGCCGATCCTGCTCCTGGCCTCGCTGCCCATCCTGCGCCTGGCCACCACCACGCGCCCGTGACGCGGCGGCCCGGTCAGGCCCGCGCCATCGCCGCCGCGTCGACGGCGCACTCCAGGACCGCCCTGCTCCGCGACCACGGCAACGGCGATGCCGCGCCGCCCGCCATGGCCAGGATCGTGCGCATCGTGGCGCGGTAGCCCAGCGCCTCCTGCCAGTCGGGGGCGCCGCCGAGGCGGATGGTATGCACCCCGTCCCCGGTCTGCGCCGCCACCTCGTACACCTCCTCGCCGCCCGCCCCGGACACCTCGATCGTGCCCGGCCGCCCATCCGGCCAGCCGACCAGGATCGTGCCCGTGTCCTCGGAGCGGGTGGCCGGATGCACCAGCACCGACCGGGTCGCCGCCACCGCCCGCGCACCCGGACCGGCCACCGCGTCGAGGAGTTCGGCGCCGTGCAGGCCGAGCGAGACCAGCGTGCCGCCGCCCTCGGTCGGATCGTCCTGCCAGGCCCGCTCCGGTGTCAGGAAGCCGGCGATGTCGTGCCGGACCAACGCCCGCGCCCCGAGCACCCGTTGCCCCACCAGGCGCTCGGCCAGGTCCACCACGGCGGGCGCGAAGCGCAGCACGGACGAGGTCAGGAAGCGCTCCTCGTGCCCCGCCACGGCCCGGTCCAACTCGGCCAACGCCCTCGCCGACGCCGCCGCCGGCTTGTTCACGAAGCAGGGCAGCCCGGCCCGCAACACCCGCGCCACGGTCGCCGCGATCAGGGCCGGCCGCACCGTCACCACCACCGCGTCCGGCCGGCGGGCGATCAATTCGGCAAGCGAGGCGGCCGGCTCACACGCATGCAGTTCCCGAAACGCCGCAAACCGCCCGGGTTCACCACCGTCCCACCCGTCGATCCCACCCACCCCAAGATCCCGAGCCACCCCGGCATCGGTGAACGGATGACTGTGGGCGAACCCGGCAAACGCAAGACGCACGACCCAAACATCCCTTCCAGGCAACGACCAAGGCGAACCGACCCTACGACCCCGCTCCACCACCCGAATCCGCACAGTCCCCCCGACCTAGACGCCCGCGCCCGCCGCCCGTGCGTGTGGGTAGTCGGTCGCGCGGTTTTGGAAGGTCAGGATCTTCGGGTTTCGGATCACGCCGTCGCGCATTTCGATCGCGTTGGTGATGGTCGCGTCCGCGTCCCACGCGGTCGGGCCGGCCATGACCGTGCCGAGGTAGGGGATGAGGGCCTCGCTGATCTCCCACGTGGCGGAGTCCCACAGGTAGGACGGGCTGTGGTCGACCGCGTAGTAGTGGCAGTTGTCCCCGACCGTGAAGGCGGGTGCGTCGAAGGTGGTCGGGTGGGCCCATTCGAAGCCCATGCCGTCGTCGCAGGAGACGTCGATGAAGAACGAACCGGGCCGATACTCCGGCAGATCCTCGTTCAGTACGAACGTCAACGGCGCGTCGGTGTCCTGCCGAATGCAGTTCACCACGATGTCGTAGCCGGCGAGGTGGCTGCCCAACGGTACCGGCCCACCCTCGGTGAGCGCCTCCAGACGCGACGGGTCGTCCTCGCCGAAACGGAAATGGCTCATCACGACCGAGGGCATCGGCGACGCCACCGCGACCGCGTCCCGCGCCGTCAACACCGTGACGTCCGAGATACCCATCGCCTCCAGAGCTATCACCGCGCCGCGCGCCGTCGCGCCGAAGCTGAGCACCGCCGCACGCATCCGGCGGCCGTAGCTGCCGGTCGCGCCGCCGAGCGCGAGAGCATGCAACACCGAGCAGTAGCCCGCGAGTTCGTTGTTCTTGTGGAACACGTGGACACTGAACGCGCCGGTCGCGGTCCAGTGATTCATCTCCTCCCACGCGATCATCGTCAGCCTACGATCGATGCCCAGCTGGGTCATGATCGGATCCTGCACACAGTGCGGCCAGCCCCACAACACCTGGCCGTCGCGCATCGCGGCCACGTCCTCGTGGGTCGGTTTCGGCAACAGCACCACGTCACTCTCCGCGAGCAGGCGTTTACGCGGAAGCAGGCCGGCCACGTGCCGCACGAGTTCCGCGTCGGCTACGCCGAAACGCTCGCCGTAGCCCTCCTCCAGGAACAGGTGTTCGCGGACGTCCGGCGCAATCCGCTCGACGTGCAGCGGGTGGACCGGCAATCGGTGCTCGTTCTCCTTGAGTGAGGAGCCGAGAATGCCGAGAGTCATGCGGGTCCTGCGAATCATGAGATTCCTTAGGTAGACCCCCAGTATCCCCCACACGCCCGACTACCCCTTTCGCTGTACGCGGGCCTCCCACGGTTGCAGCGTCGCCGGGTCGATCGACGTGCCCGCGTTGCCGAGGACGAGCGGGGCCGTCGCCCACTCGGTCGCGAGCGCCGCCGGGAGCTCGACCGGCTCGCCGGTGAAGTTGGCCAGCGTCAGCAACGTGGTGTCGCGATAGCGCCGGGTGAACGCGTACAGCCGTTCGTCGTCCGCCAACAGCATCGTGAAGTCGCCGTGTACGACGGCCGGTTCACTGTGTCGCAGGGCGATCAGTCGGCGGTAGTGGTGGTACACCGACTCCGGGTCGGCCCGCGCCGCCGCCGCGTTGATCGTGGTGTGGTTCGGGTTGACCGGCAACCACGGTGTGCCCGTGGTGAATCCGGCGTGTTCGGACGTGTCCCACTGCATCGGCGTACGCGCGTTGTCCCGCCCCCGCGCCCGTAGTCCGTCCAGCACCCGCTCCGGGTCCTCGCCGGCCCGGATCGCCTGCCGGTAATGGCCCAGCGCCTCGATGTCCCGCACGTCCTCGACCGAGGCGAACGGCGCGTTGGTCATGCCCAGTTCCTCGCCCTGGTAGATGTAGGGCGTGCCCCGATGCAGGTGCAGCACGGTGGCCAGCATCGTCGCCGAACGCACCCGGTATCGCGGCCCGTCGTCGCCGAACCTGGACACCACCCGGGGCTGGTCGTGGTTGTTCCAGTACAGGCTGTTCCAGCCCACCTCGGCCAGGCCCGTCTGCCAGCGGCCCAACGACTCCTTGAGCGCGGTCAGCCGCAGCGGCCGCACGTCGAACTTGTGCCGCCCGAAGTCCAGCCCCACGTGCTCGAACTGGAATACCATGTCCACCTCGCCGCGCGCCGGGTCGGTGAACAGCCGCGCGTGCTCCAGCGTCACTCCCGGCATCTCGCCCACGGTGAGCACCCGTTCCGGCCGATCGGCGAAAACCTCCCGATGCATCTCCGCGAGGTATTCGTGCACCCGGGGCCCGCACACGTAGTACGGCGACCCGTCGCCGTACAGCCCGTCGCCCGTCGACTCGCCGTCCGGCAGGTCCGGATGCTTCGAGATCAGGTTGATCACATCCATCCGGAACCCGTCCACCCCGCGGTCGAGCCACCAGCGCATCATCGCGTAGATCGCCTGGCGGACCTCCGGGTTCTCCCAGTTCAGGTCGGCCTGCTTCGGCGAGAACAGATGCAGGTAGTACTCCCCGCTCGTGTCGTCGTACTGCCACGCCGACCCGGAGAAGAACGACCCCCAGTTGTTCGGCGCCGCCGCCTCCTCCCCCACGACCCCGCGCTCCGGCCGCCCCGGGCGCCACCAATACCAGTCCCGTTTGGCGCTGTTCGGCCCCTCGCGCGATTCCCGGAACCACGCGTGCTCATCCGAGGTGTGGTTGACCACGAGGTCCATCACCAGCCGCATCCCACGCTCGTGTACCGCCGCCGTCAGCCGGTCGAAGTCGGCCAACGTACCGAACATCGGCTCGATGCCCTGGTAGTCGCTGATGTCGTACCCGTTGTCGTCCTGCGGCGAGGGATACACCGGCGACAACCACAAGACGTCCACCCCGAGCCCGACCAGATGATCGAGCCGAGCCAGGATCCCGCCCAGATCCCCGATCCCGTCCCCGTCGGAGTCCGCGAAACTCCGCGGATAGATCTGATAGACCACCGCCGACTTCCACCAGGGCTCCTCCACCCGCTCCCCTTCACCACTCGCCACGACCCACCAACCCCTCTCCCGAAGCACACGAAGCACCCAGAGCACCCAGAGCACCCAGAGCGCCCGGAGCACACGAAGCACCCGGAGCACCCCGGCCCCTCCACTGTCACCCGCCGGCCGCCCCCACGTCCGCGAACCCCGGATTTCGAGCGCGGCATGGGAGGATGCCCCGTCGCGGCGAGCACGATGGGGCGGAGCACTCGATGGGATCGGCCGAACCGGCAGCCGGCGCACCGGCCGGCGGCAGACGCGCGCGGGAAGTGCTGGCCGCGGCGGAGGCGTTGTACACCGCCGCCCGAACCGTCACCGCCGACCAGGCCGGGGCGCTCGACGCGGTGCGCTCGGCGTTGTCCCCGCTTCGCGCCGAGTTGGTGGCCGCCGCGCTGGCCCGCATCCCGATCGACCAGCTCCGCGAGGCCACCGACGGCCGACTGCGCCTCGGCGCCCTGGAGGCGGCCGGATTTGCGACGGTCGGCGCCGTGTACGACGCGCCACCGTACCGACTGCGCCAGGTGCCGGGCGTCGGCGAGCAGACCGCCGCCCAGGCCGTCGGCGCCGCACGGCGCATCGCCCGCGCGGTCGAGGACACCGTCACGGTCCGCATCGACCCGGACCGGCCCACGGAGCAGACCACCGCGCTGGTCCGGGCGCTGTACACCCTGGTCGCGGCCGGCCCGGAGGCCCGCAGGACGGCGGCGATCGCCGAAGACCTCACCGGGCGCCTGGTCGCCCCGCGCGCCGCCGCCGGCCCGGGCCGCAGTCGGCTGCGAATGTGGTTCGCCCGAACCGACAAGCGGGAACGGGTCGCCGCGGCCCTCGCCGAACTGCACACGCTGGTCTCGGACGCGGCCGAGCGCGAACTGCCGCTGCTGTTCGCCCAGGCCTCGACCGACCTGTTGCGCGTCCCCGGTTCGGACTTCGAGGCGTGGTGCGACTTCGAGCAGCGCCCGGCGGACTACTACGCCCTGCTCGACACGATCGCCGGCCGGGTACCGGACCGGGACGCGGCCGAGGGATTCATCCCCGCGGAGATCGCCGAACGGGTCAACGCCCAACCGCTGGACGAGTCCCTTCTGCTCGCCTCACTGCGCGGATACCAGTCCTTCGGGGCTCGGTTCGCGCTCAGGCAGCGTCGGTCGATCCTCGGTGACGAGATGGGGCTCGGCAAGACCGTCCAGGCGATCGCGGCACTCGCCCACCTCGCAGCCGGCGGTCACCACCGTTTCCTGGTGGTGTGCCCGAGCAGCGTGCTGATCAACTGGGAACGCGAGGTGCGCAAGCACAGCCGGCTCCGTCCCATAGTCGTGCACGGCCGGACCCGGGTGGAGGCGTTCGGTCACTGGCAGGAGTCCGGCGGTGTCGCGATCACCACCTTCGACGGACTCAAGACGCTCCCCGCGCCCATCGCCGAAGCGGCCGTGGGGATGCTCGTGGTGGACGAGGCGCACTATGTGAAGAATCCCGACACCGGACGCTCCCGGGCGCTGGCCGGCTGGACCGAGCACGCCGGGCACGTCCTGTTCCTGACCGGCACCCCGATGGAGAACCGGGTCGCCGAATTCCGTTCCCTCGTCCAGCGGTTGCAACCCGACCTGGTCCCCGGGATCCACGGGCGGGACGCGCTCGCGGGATCCCGCGCGTTCCGCATGGCCGTGGCGCCCGCGTACCTGCGGCGCAACCAGGAGGACGTACTCACCGAACTCCCCGAACTGTTGCGCGTCGAGGAGTGGGAGGAGTTCAGCGCCGCCGATCGAAACGCCTACCGCGACGCGGTGGCCGCCGGGAACTTCATGCGGATGCGCCGGGCCGCGTACGTCTGCGCCGACGACTCGGCCAAGCTGGAGCGGCTGCGCGAACTGGTCGCGGAAGCCGCCGAGATCGACCTGAAGGTGGTGGTGTTCTCCTTCTTCCGGGACGTGCTGGCCACGGTGGGCGCCGTTCTCGACGGTCCACGCTGCTTCGGGCCGATCACCGGCGCGGTGGCCGCGGCACACCGGCAGAAGATGGTCGACGAGTTCTCCGCGGTGTCCGGCCACGCGGTGCTGCTCGCACAGATCCAGGCCGGCGGAGTCGGGCTGAACCTGCAGGCGGCCTCGGTCGTGGTGATCTGCGAACCGCAGGTCAAGCCCACGACGGAGCAGCAGGCCGAGGCGCGGGTCAATCGGATGGGCCAGGTCCGGGCGGTCCAGGTGCATCGCCTGTTGTCCCCGGACAGTGTCGATCAGCGCATGCTCGACATCCTGGCCGAGAAGTCCGCGCTGTTCGACGCGTACGCGCGGCGCAGCGACCTGGCGGAGGCCAGTCCGGACGCGGTCGACGTGTCGGACGAGACGACGGTACGGCGGATCGTCGAGGACGAGCAGCGCAGGTGGGGCGCGACGGGCTGAGGCCGCACCCCCGCCTGCGGCGCGGCAGCCCCTGGCGATAATCCGTTGGTGGGTGGCACTGTTGCCACTCGTGCCGATCATGGGCGAGTTTTAGCCTCGGCTGGTGACCAAGTTTTTGCTTGCCGTACATGTGCTTGCCGCGATTTTGGCGGTCGGACCGGTGACCGTTGCCGCGAGTATGTTCCCGCCCGCCGCCCGGAAGGCGCGGGCCCACCCGGAGGACAAGCAGGCCGCGGCGGTGGTGCGCGCGCTGCATCGGACCTGTCGGGTCTATGCGGTCGTCGGCGTGGTGGTACCGGTCTTCGGGTTGGGGGTCGCCCTGCAGATGGACGTGGTGGGCGACGCGTGGCTGATCGTGTCGATGGCGTTGACCGCGATCGCCGCCGCGGTTCTCGGGTTGGCGGTGCTGCCCCGACAGAGCGCGCTGCTGGCCGACATCGGGACGGCGGACGGCGGGGCCGGCACCGCCTCGGCCGTGGCCCCCGATCCGTTGTCCCCCTTCCACCGCGCCACGGTGCGCCTGGGCATGCTCACGGGTGTGTTCAACCTGCTCTGGGCCACCGTGACCGTCTTGATGATCGCCCGGCCGGGGTCCTCCACCGGCGCCTGATCCGCCGCCGCTCGGCAGGTGCAAAGGTCGCCGTTTCGGGCAGGTATCGGTCCTCGCACGATGTCCGGCCCGCCGCCGGCGGGCTCGGCGCGATGGGCACGATGGGGACGGTGTGGTGGAGCGACACGAGGGGGTCGGCGCCGGGTCGGGGGCACCGGGGACCGGAACGCGGCGGCACACCTGGGACACCAGGCGTTGGCTGCTTGTCGGGGTCTCCACGACGCTGGTCGTATCGGCCCTGCTGGCCGCGCTGGGCGCGTGGGTGTTCACCCACTCCACCTCGGTGAACGGACGGCTGGTGGACTACAGTTCGCCGGCGCTGATCGCAGCGGTGCGCCTGGAGACGGCGTACGCCGACCAGGACGCCGCGGTGCGCGGCTACGTATGGACCGGCGACGCCTCGCTTTTGGACGGCTACGCGACGGGCCGCGCCACCGAGCAGGAACAGGCGGCCGTACTGCGCGAGTTGTTGCGCGACGACCCGACCGCGAGCAACGAACTGCGGGTGGTGCAGGAGCGGGCGCAGGCGTGGCAGGAGCGGGTGGTCCGGCCCGTGTTGGCCGTCCCGCCCGGGAGCGAGCCGCCGGCGGAGGTGCGCGCGGCCGTCGCCGACACGTCCGCCTATCCGGCGCTGCGCACCGCCACCCGCGAGCAGTCGAACCGCCTCCAGCGGCAACGCGACAGCGCCAGGGCCGACCTCCAGGACGTCCGCGACCTGCGCACCTGGGTGTTCAGCGGGATAGCCCTGGTGGTCGTGGGCGGTGCGATCATGGTGTTCGCGGGGTTGCGGCACGGCGTGACCGGGCCGATGGGCCGACTGGTGGCGGACGCCAACGCGGTGGCCGGGGGCGACTTTCGGCATGAGATCACCCCCACCGGCCCCGCCGACCTGCGCGCGTTGGCCGACGCGATGGAGGCGATGCGCCGCCGCCTCGCCGACGAGTTGGCGTTTTCCCACGACGCGCGGCACCGCCTGGACGAGCAGGCCACCGAACTGCGCCGCTCCAACTCCGACCTGGAGCAGTTCGCCTACGTCGCCTCGCACGACCTCCAGGAGCCGCTGCGCAAGATCGCGAGCTTTTGCCGGCTCCTGGACAAGCGGTACCACGGGCAACTCGACGAGCGGGCCGACCGCTATCTGGACTTCGCGGTGGACGGCGCGGTGCGGATGCAGGCCCTGATCGACGACCTGCTCGCCTTCTCCCGGGTGGGTCGAGGTCCGGCGACCGACGCGGCGGTGGACCTGAACGCCGTGTACGAGACGGTGGTCGGCGATCTGGATCTGGCCATCCGGGACGCGGGCGCCGAGGTCCGGCACGATCCGCTGCCCACCGTGCGCGGCGACCGCTCCCAGCTCTCCCTGGTCGTGCAGAACCTGATCGCCAACGCGGTGAAGTTCCGCAAGCCGGACCGGCCGGTCCGGGTCTCGGTCGAGGCCGAGGCGGTGGACGGGATGTGGCGGATCTCGGTGACCGACGACGGCATCGGCATCGATCCCACCCAGGCCGACCGGATCTTCGTGATCTTCCAGCGCCTGCACACCCGCGAGGCCTATCCGGGCAACGGCATGGGGCTGGCGATGTGCAAGAAGATCGTCGAATTCCACGGCGGCACGATCGGGTTGGACCCCGAGTACACGGCCGGTACCCGTATCGTGTTCACCCTCCCGGCAGCCGAACGGCCGGACGCCGAAGCCGAACGCGCCGACGCCGAACGACCCGCAGCCGAACGCCCCGGCCCCGAGACCGCGTCCGCGCGCCGCCCGCCCGACAACGACGGAAAACCCCGGTCACTCGCCGAAGTCCCCCCACCCCAGCCCTGATCGGGCCATCACCACCCGGTCCGGCGTGATCGGCAACGTGCGCACCCGCACCCCCGTCGCGTGGAAGACCGCGTTGGCGATCGCCGCCGCCGCGCCGACCACGCCGATCTCGCCCGCGCCCCGCGCGCCGACGTCGCCGATGTGCGGGTCCGGGATGTCCGTGAACAGCACGTCGAGCGCGCCGACGTCGGCGTTCGCCGGCAGGTGGTAACCCGCCAGATGCGGTTCGACCGCGTGCCCCCGGCGCGGGTCGATCGTGGTCGCCTCCATCAACGCCTGGGCCAGACCAAAGGTCATCCCGCCGATGAGCTGGCTGCGCGCCGTGCGCGGATTGATCACCCGACCGATGTCGAACGCGCCGACCATTCGCCGCACCCGCACCGTCCCGGTCGCCACGTCCACCGCGACCTCGGCGAAGTGAGCGCCGAACGAGTGCACGGCGTAAGGCGATCCCGCGTCCGGGTGGGCATGGCCGATGGCCGAGATCGACGGCGAGCCGATCCGGGTCAGCTCGCCCACGAACGTGTCGGGGCCGAAATCGATCGTGCCGATCTCCCGCCGGTACAGCGGCGATTCCGGATCGTCCAGGGCGCCGGCCAGCAGGTCGTCGCGCACCGCCTCGCAGGCCCGCCGGATCGCCGGGCCGACGTAGGCCACGGTCTGCGAGCCGATCGAGGGCGGCGCCTCGGGCAGTTCGGTATCGCCGAGCCGGACGAAGATACGCTCCGGCCCGACACCCAGCACGTCGGCGGCGATCTGCGCGAAGACGGTGTACGTCCCGGTGCCGATCTCGTGCGAGGCGACGCCCACCACGGCGGTGCCGTCGACACGCAGTTCGGCGTAGGCCGCGGCCGGTCCCGGGTCCATCTCGTGCGTCGCGCTCGCCATCCCGCTGCCGATCAGCACGTCGCCGTCGCGACGGGTGCCCGGCGTGCGGTCGTTCGGATCCCAGCCGAACCGCTCGGCGCCCAGGCGGTAACACTCGCGCAGGTGTTTGCTCGACCACGGCCGCCCCGACGAGGGATCGGTGTCGGCGTGGTTGCGCAGCCGCAACTCCACCGGGTCGACGCCCAGTTCGTGGGCCAGCTCGTCCAGGGCCGACTCCAGCGCGAACGATCCCGGGGCCCGGCCCGGCGCCCGCTGGAAGGTCGGCGGCTGCATGTCGAGCCGCGCGATGCGCTGACGGATCGTCACGTTCGGGCAGGCGTACAACATCGCGGTCGTCGCGCCGGTGTTCTCCACCACGTTCTCCCCGAAGGACGTCGCCGTGGTGCCGTCGTGGGCGATCGCGGTCAACCGGCCGTCGCGCCGCGCGCCGAGCACCACCCGCTGCCGGGTGGGCGGGCGCACGCCGCAGGAGGTGAACATCTGCGGCCGGGTGAGCGCGAGGCGCACCGGTCGGCCGACCAGTCGCGCCGCCGCCGCGGCCAGCAATACGTGCGGCCACACCGTGCCCTTGCTGCCGAAGCCACCGCCGACGAACCCGGACAACACCCGCACGTCCTCGGGCCGCAGCCCGAATGCCTCGGCCAGCGCCGCGCGTACCCCGAAGACGTACTGCGTCGAGTCGTGGACGGTGAGCCGATTGCCCGTCCAACGCGCGGTGGTGGTGCACGGCTCCATCGCGTTCATGTGCTGCGGCGGTGTCTCGTAGTACGCCTCGATCGTCGCGTCGGCCACCGCCAGGCCCGTGGTCAGGTCGCCCCGGACCACGTCCTCGCGGCCCGGCGGGGTCTGCGGGATGGCGTCCTCGATCCGCGCCAGCGGGGCCTGTTCGCGATAGCGCACCCGGATCAGCTCGGCGCCGGCCCATGCCTGCTCCCGGGACTCCGCGATCACCATCGCGACATGCTGCCCGTGGTGGTGGATCACCGCGTCGGACAGCGGTGTCCGGCCGTCGCCCATCGGCCCGTTGTCCGCCGAGTAGTAGGACGCCACCGGGCGGATGCCCAGCGAGCCGTCGGAGGCGCACACGGCCAGCACACCCGGCGCGCGCTCGGCGGCGGCGACGTCCATGTCGAGGATGCTGCCCTTGGCGATGGTGCTCTGCAGGAGCACGGCATGGGCGAGATCGGGCAGGGCCACGTCGCCGGTGTACATCGCGGTACCGGTGACCTTGACCGGACCGTCGACCCGCGTCTGGGGTCGGCCGATCCACGGCTGCTCCGGGCTCATCCGCGGTCCCCTTCCACGGCGGTCAGCGTGGTCAGCGCCCGGGCGACGACGCGGCGGATGAGTTCGACCTTGTACGCGTTGTCCCGCAGCGGCCGGGCGCCCTCGGTGGCCGCCTCCCCCGCGCGGGCGAACGCGGCGGTGCTCGGCGGCGCGCCGATCAGCGCGGTCTCGGCCGCCCCCGCCCGCCACGGCGTGGTCGCCACGCCGCCGAGCACGATCCGGGCATCGTGCACGGTGCCCTCGCGGACGTCCAGGGCGACCGCCACCGAGCACATCGCGAACGCGAACGAGGCCCGCTCGCGCACCTTGAGGTAGTACGAATGGGCACCCAGTGCCGTCAGCGGCACCTCGACCCCGGTGATCAACTCGCCGTGCGCGAGTGTGGTCTCCCGCTCGGGGGTGTCCCCCGGCGGCAGGTGGAAGGTGTCGATCGGCTCCACGCGCGGACCACCGGGTCCGTCGATCCGCACCCGGGCGCCCAGCGCGAGCAGCGCCACCGCGAGGTCGGACGGGTGGGTGGCGATGCACCGCTCGCTCGTCCCGAGCACCGCATGGCCGCGGTGGTCGCCGTCCAGCGCCGCGCAGCCGCTCTCCGGCAGCCGCTTGTTGCACGGCATCGACGGGTCGCGGAAGTAGCCGCACCGGGTGCGCTGCATCAGGTTGCCGCCGAGGGTGGCGAGGTTGCGCAGTTGCGGCGAGGCGCCGGCGAGCAGGGCCTGGGCGAGCACGGGCAGGCGCTCGGCCACCACCGGGTGCGCGGCCAGGTCGCTGTTGCGGACGAGGGCGCCGATCCGGAGCGTGTCGCCGTCCGGCGCGATCCCGCCGAGCGGCAGCCCGCCGATGTCGACCAGCCGGGCGGGGTCGGCCACGCCGCACTTCATCAGGTCGACGAGGTTGGTGCCGCCGGCGATGTACATCGCGTCCGGGCCCAGTTCGGCCCAGGCGTGCGCGGGTTCGTCCGGACGGGTGTAGGTGAAGGGACGCACGGCGGTCACCGCCCGGCCGCGGCGGCGATCGCCGTGACGATGTTCGGGTACGCGGCGCACCGGCACAGGTTGCCGCTCATCCATTCGCGGATCTCGTCGTCGTCCCCGGCGTGGCCCTCGGCGACCAGCGCCACCGCGGCCATGATCTGCCCGGGGGTGCAGAAGCCGCACTGGAACGCGTCGTGGTCGACGAACGCCCGCTGTACGGGGTGCAACTCCCCTTCGGGATCCCCGCCCAGGCCCTCGATCGTGGTCACCTCGCGGCCGTCGTGCATCACCGCGAAGGTCAGGCACGAGGTGATCCGGCGCCCGTCGAGCAGCACGGTACAACTGCCGCACTGCCCCAGGTCGCAGCCCTTCTTCGGGCCGGTCAGCCCGAACTCGTCGCGCAGCGCGTCCAGCAGGGTGACGCGCGGGTCGACGCGGATCCGGCGCGGGTCCCCGTTGACCCGCAGTTCGACTTCGTCGGCGGCGGGCTCGATCGACATGGTCCCTCCGGGGTGGGCGCACCCGGGCCGTGCCGACCCGGGATCAGCGCTGCTACCCACCCGCCGGGCGCGCTACACGGCCGACTCCCTCGGCGCGGGCAGTGTGGGGATCGCCGCAAGCAGGTCGCGGGTGTACGCATGGCTCGGGCTGCCCAGGACCCGCGCCGTCGGGCCGGCCTCGACGGCTTCGCCCGCCTTCAGGACCAGGACCTCGTCGCACAGGTGTTGCACCACGCCGAGGTCGTGCGAGACCAGCACGAGGGACAGGCCGAGCCGGGTCCTGAGGTCGCCGAGCAGGTCGAGGATCTGCGCCCGGACGGACACGTCGAGCGCGCTGACCGGCTCGTCGGCGACCAGCACGCGCGGGTCGGGGGCCAGGGCTCGGGCGATGGCGACCCGCTGCCGTTGGCCACCGGAGAACTCGTGCGGGTAGCGGTGGCGGGTGTCGGGGTCGAGGCCGACGGCGGCCAGCACCTCGTCCACCCGCGCGTCGTGGTCGCCGGCGACGCCCAGGCATTCGAGCGGTTCGGCCACGATGTCGCGCACGCGCGCGCGGGGGTCGAGCGAGCTCATCGGGTCCTGGAGCACGATCTGCACCTCGCGCCGGAACCAGGCCAGGGTGCGCGCGGGCCCGGGACGGACCTCGCGGTCGCGGTAGCGGACCGTGCCGCCGTCGGCCCGGTCCAAGCCGAGCAGCAGCCGGATCAGGGTGGATTTGCCCGCGCCGGACTCGCCGACCACGCCGAGCGCGCCGCCCTCGGCCAGTGCCAGATCCACCCCGCGCAGCGCGTACCGCCGCCCGGGTGGGGCCCACAACGAACGACGCGGCAGCCGATAGGTCCGGGTCAGCCCCTCGGCGCGCAGCAGTACGGCGGGCGCGGTCACGACGCGGCCTCCACGGAGTCGGTGGGGATCTCGGTCGGCGCCTCGATCGGGACGAACGCCGTCGCCCGCGCGGCGGCCAGGAGTGCGCGCGTGTAGGGCGCGCGCGGGTCGTGCAGGATCGTCTCCAGCGGCCCCTGCTCGACCACGCGCCCGCCGCGCAGCACCGCGATGCGATCGCTCACCGAGGACACCACCGCGAGGTCGTGCGTGATGAACAGCAGCGCGGTGCCCTGCTCCCGGGCCTGCTCGTCGAGCAGCGCGAGGATGTCCCGCTGCACGGTCACGTCCAGCGCGGTGGTCGGCTCGTCCGCGATCAGCAGCGCCGGACGGCAGGCCAGGGCGATCGCGATGCCCACCCGCTGGCGCTGCCCGCCGGAGAGCTGGTGCGGCCGGGCCCGGACCAGATCGGCCGGATCCGGCAGGCCCACCCGCGCGACCAGCTCGATCGCCGCCTCGTCGGCCCGCCGGCGGGTCATGCCCCGGTGCAGGCGCAGCGGTTCGGCGATCTGCCGGCCGATGCGCATGGTCGGGTCGAGCGCGGTGAGCGGTTCCTGGAAGACCATGGCGACCCGATCGCCTCGGATGCGGGCGAGTTCGCGCTCGGAGCGGCCGAGCAGTTCGGCGCCGTCGAGCCGGATGCTGCCGGTGACCTCGGCGCCCTCGGGCAGCAGGCCGAGCACGGCCAGTGCGGTGAGCGACTTGCCGGAGCCGGACTCGCCGATCAGGCCGAGCCGTTCCCCGGGCGCGAGGGTCAGGTCGACGCCGTCCACGACGGTGCGGCCGGCGATCCGGATCGTGAGGTCGGTGATCTCCAGGAGCGCGCCGTCGACTGCGGCGGGCGTACGCATCGCCCGCATCGCGTGCTCGCCCTCGTCCTTGGCGACCGGCCCCGATCCCCCGTGCCGCAGGCGCGGATCGGTCGCGTCCCGCAGCGCGTCGCCGAGCAGGTTGAAGCCCAACACGGTCAGCGCGACGGCGAGTCCGGGCCAGACCACGAGCAGCGGCCGGGCCGAGATGTAGGGCTGCTGGTCGTGCAGGATCCGGCCCCAGGACACCGCGGGCGCGGGGCTGCCGTAGCCGAGGTAGGACAGCGCGGCCTCGGTCAGCGAGGCCACCGCCATCACCAGCGAGAGCTGGACGAGCAGGGTCGGCGCGATGTTCGGCAGGATGTGCCGCCGGATGGTACGCCACGTGCTCGATCCGCTCGCGGCGGCGGCCAGGACGTAGTCGGTGCCGGCCACCCGCTCGATCTCGGCCCGCGCGATCCTGGCCAGGTGTACCCCAAACGCGACGCCGATCGCGCTCGCGGCGGTCCACACCGATCCGCCGAACACGGCGGCCAGGATCATCGCGGTGAGCAGCGCCGGGAACGCGATGGCCACGTCGACCAGTTGCACCACCCCGGCCGCGAACCGGCGCGGCCCGAGCGCCGCCGCCAACGCCAGTGGCACACCGAGCGCGGCGGCGATCGCCGCCGAGACGAGCGCGATCACCAGCGTCTCCCGGGAGCCGGCCAGGATCAAGCTGAACTGGTCCCGCCCGAGCATGTCGGTCCCGAGCACGTGCCCGTGCGAAAACGGAAGCAGCCAGGGCGAGTTCGGGTCCACGGCGGTCGGGTCGTACGGGGTCCACACCAGCGACAGCAGCACCGCGCCGACCAGGATCGCGATCAGCGTGCCGCCGATCAGGCCGTTGCGGTCGCGCAGCAGCGCGCGCAACGTTGCGCCGACGGCGATGCCCGCCCTCATCCGGACACCTCCCGGAACCGAACGTCCGCCAGGCGCGGGTCGATCAGCCGCTGGGCGATGTCCACCAGGAAGCCGACGAGCAGCACGATCGCCACCAGGAGCATCACCTCGCCCTGCACCTTGACCAGATCCCGGTTGCCCACGTCGGCGACCAGCATCGAGCCGACGCCGGGGAGGGTGAACACCTTCTCCACCACGATCGCGCCGACCAGGAGGGCGGCGACCTGTACGCCGAGCATGGACAACACCGGCCCGGCCGCGTTGCGCAGCCCGTGCCGAAGCAGCGCGCTGGTGCGGGTGCGTCCGGCGGCGCGCGCGGTACGCAGGTAGTCCCGGTGCAGCACGTCGAGCGTCGCGGAGCGGACGAAGCGCAGCAGCACCGCACCCTCGGACAGGGCCAGGGTCAGCGTCGGCAACACCAGACTGCGGCTCGCCTCGCCGGGATCCGCCCAGCCGTCCACGGGGAAGCCCTGGGCGGGCAGCAGCGGGGTCTGCACGGCGAACAGCAGGATCAGCAACAGGCCCACCCACAACGTGGGCAGCGCGATCCCGAGCTGGCTCGCCACGCTGATCGCGGTACCGTCGCGCCGCTCGCGGCGCACCGCCGCGAGCATCCCCAGCGGCACCGCGAAGGCGAGCGCCAGGACCAGCGCGCCGAGCACGAGGGGGCCGGTGACCCGTAGTTTCTCGCCGAGTTCGCCGGTCACCGAGGAACCGTTGAGCTGCGAGTGACCGAGGTCGCCGGTGGGCACCTCGGTCAGCCAGGTCCAGTACTGCACGATCAGCGGTCGATCCAGGCCCAAGTCGTGCCGAATGGCCCGCAGTTGCGCCTTGTCGGCGGTGATGCCGCCGACCGAGGCGGCGGCATCACCGGGGAGCAGTCGCAGCAGGGCGAAGGTCAGGACGCTCGCGCCGAGCAGGGACAGCGCGAGCAGTCCGAGCCGGCGCACCACGAACACGGTCATGCCGGCCCCCGAGCCGGCTCGTGCCGCGACGATCGCTCGTGTGACGGCCCCCGAAGCGAGGTCACTTGCCGATCCCGATCGTGGCGAGGTTGAGTCGGCTGCTGGTGTGGTGCTGGGGTGCGCCGCTGACGCCCTTGCGCACCACGGTCAGCGTCTGGGCCTGGTACAGCCAGTCGGCGCCGGCGTCCTCGGCGACCTGGCGGCCGACCCGGGCGAGCAGGTCGGTGCGGGTGCGCTCGTCGGGCGCGGCCACGGCCTGCGCGTACCAGTCGCGCACCTGCGCGTTGTCGTAGCCGAAGTAGTAGCCGGGGGTGGCGAAGTTGCCGACGTCGTGCGGCTCGGCATGGTTGACCAGGCTCAGGTCGTAGTCCCTCGCGGTGTAGACCTCGCTCAGCCAGGCGGTGAACTCCTGCTGCTTGACCGTGAGTTCGATGCCGGCGTCCTTGAGGTTGGAGACCAGGACGTCACCGATGGCGGCCGGGTAGATGTTGGGGATCTTCAGGGTGAGCTTGAGATCGGTGACCCCGGCGTCGGCGAGTGCCTTCTTCGCCGCCGCCGCGTCGTGCGGGTCGATCGAGGTCAGGTCCTGGTAGCCGGGGTCGGAGGTGGGTATCGGGCCGCCGAGCCGAACTCCCGCCCCGCCGAGGGACTTGATCAGCGCGTCCTTGTCGATCGCGCGCCGGATGGCGTGCCGCACGGCCGGGTTGTTCAGCGGCGCCTTGGCGTTGTTGATCGCCAGCGTGTACTTGTCGGTGGTGGTGCCGCGCAGCACGGTGAACTTCTCATTGCCGGTGAAGGGTTGGAGCAGCGTGGCCTCGGCCGCGGTCTCGATGTCGGTCTGGCCGGTGGCCTGCGCGTTGTTCGCGGCGTTGCGGTCGGGGATGTAGCTGAGCACGACCTTGGCCACCTTCGCCTTGGCGCCCTTGTACGCGTCGTTGCGCACGAGGGTGATCGCCGAGCCGCGTTGCCAGCCGTCCAGCTTGAAGGGGCCGGTGCCGTTCTCCGTGGTGTCCAGCTTGGCGAAATCGGTACCCTTCTTGTAGATCACGCCCTGACGCTGGGTCAGCGCCCAGGTGAGGTTGGTGTCGCGCTGCTTGAGGGTGATCACCACGGTGGCCGGGTCGGGTGCGGCGACGCCCGCGATCGTGGCCAGTGTCTTGGCGTTCGGCTGCTTGGAGCCGGGCGCGAGCACCTGTTGGAGCGACCAGACGGCGTCCTCGGCGGTGACGGGCGAGCCGTCGTGGAAGGCGGCGCCGGGGGCGAGGTGGAAGGTGTAGGTGAGGCCGTCGGGGGACGTCTCGAAGCCGGAGGCCAGGGCGGGCACGATCTTGTTGTCGGCGTTGGTGTCGACCCCGAGCAGGCCCTGGTAGACGTTGTCGAGCAGGACCTGTTCCAGCGCGACGCCGGCGGTGGTGGTCAGGTTGAGGCTGGTGGGTTCCAGGACCAGGCGCACCCGGGCCGTGGCGTTCGGGTCGAGCGCACTGTCCGCGGGCGCCGGGGCCTGGGTGTTGGCGCCGTTGGCGGCGGGGTTCGGGGTGCCGCCGGAGCCGCACGCGGCGAGGACCGGTCCCGCCAGGGCGAGGACGGCGGCGATGCGAAGCGCGGAGCGGCGCATGGTGGATCGATCTCCTTGCGGGTGGGGTGGTGCGGGATGACGTGACGTGATGGGCCGCGCGGGGTTGCGTGGCAGGGCCGTGCGACCCTCGGAGTCGGACCGGGGGCTCAGCCGCGGGCGGCGGCCAGCACGAACTCGGCGATCTCGTCGTGCACTTGTGCGCTGTCGCGTTCGGCGAGCACATTGTGCAGGTCGCCGGGGAAAATCCTGGCCCGGGCGTCGGGCAGCGTCTCGGCGGCGGCCCGGACCGCGCTCGCGGGCGCGAGGTCGTCGGCCTCGCCGTGGACGAAGAGCACCGGACGGGTGATCGTGCCGCCGGCGATCAGTGCGGCGATCCGCTCGCCGCCGGCTTCCAATGCGTCCAGCGTCTCGGGGCGCAGGCCGCCGGACCAGACCAGCGGGTCGTTGCGCAACCGTTCGGCGTACTCGGCGTTGCCGCACAGCTCGCTCGGGTCCTTGCGCAGCGACATCGGGTCGATGTCGTGTTCGGCGAGCAGCGCGCGCAGGCCGCTCTCGCCCGCCGACAACCCGGTCCCGGCGCCGGCCAGGACCAGCGCGCGGGCGGACGCGGCGGCGACCCGCTCGCCCGCGAGCAGCAGGGTGACGGCCGAGCCGAGCGAGTGGCCGGCCAGGATCAGCGGTACGCCGGGACGGCCCGCCGCGATCCGCGCCAGGACCAGTTCGGCGTCGTCGGCGAGCGCGTCCAGGCTCTCCACCAGGACCCGGGTGCCGTCGCTGAGGCCGTGGCCGATCTGGTCGGGGGCCCACACCTCGATCCCGTCGGCGTTGAGTCGATGCGCCAACGGCTCGTGCAGGCCCGCGTGTTCGCCGAGTCCGTGCAGGAAGAGCACGACCGCGACGGGTTCGCCCTCGACGGGCCACACGCGCAGGTGGAACTCGCCGCGGGCACCGCGGATCCGGCTCTGGTGCACGGCCTGACGGGTGGTCATCGGGTGCCCTCCGCGAAGGTGTCGGTGTCGGCCGCCGCGGCCGACAACCCGCCTTCCAAGTCGGCGAGCAGGTCGTCGATACCCTCCAGGCCGACGGACAACCGGACCAGGCCGGGGGTGACCCCCGCGTGCAGCCGCTGCTCGGGGTCCAGTTGTGCGTGGGTGGTGGACGCGGGGTGGATCGCCAGGCTGCGCGCGTCGCCGATGTTGGCCAGGTGGCTGAACAGCCGCAGTCCCTCGACGAAGCGCCGCCCGGCCGGCAGGCCGCCGGCCAGGTCCACCGACAGCACCGCCCCCGCGCCGCGCGGCAGATAGCGTCGAGCCGCGGCGTGCCACGGGCTGGTGGGCAGGCTCGGGTGATCCACCCGCAGCACCTCGGGCCGCGCGGCGAGCCAGGCCGCCACCCGCTCGGCGTTGGCGGTGTGCCGGTCCAGGCGCAGCGACAACGTCTCGATGCCCTGGAGCAGCAGGAAGCTGTTCAGCGGCGACACCGCCGGGCCGAGGTCGCGCAACAGCCGTACCCGCAGGCGCAGCGCGTAGGCGATGCGGTCCGGGCCGAACCTCTCCCAGAAGGAGAGGCCCTGATAGGTCGGGTCGGGCGCGACCAGGCCCGGGTAGCGGTCGGCGTGCGCGCCGAAGTCGAAGGTGCCGCCGTCGACCACGATCCCGCCGATCGCGGTGCCGTGTCCGCCGAGGAACTTGGTGGTGGAGTGCACCACGATGTCGGCGCCGTGCTCGATCGGGCGAAGCAGGTAGGGCGTGGGCACCGTGTTGTCGACCACGAACGGGACACCCGCGGTGTGCGCGATCTCCGCGACGGCGGCCAGGTCGAGCACGTTGCCGCGCGGGTTGCCGACGCTCTCCCCGAACAGCGCCTTCGTGGCCGGTCGGATCGCGGCGCGCCAGGCGTCGAGGTCGTCCGGGTCGTCGACGAAGGTCACCTCGATGCCCAGGTCGGCGAAGGTGTGTTCGAGCAGGGTGCGGGTGCCGCCGTACAGGGACGCGGCCGCGACGAGGTGGTCGCCGGCGCGGGCCAGGTTGAGCAGCGCGAGGGTGGTGGCGGCCTGGCCGCTGCCCACGGCCACCGCGGCGGTGCCGCCTTCCAGGGCGGCTATGCGCTCCTCCACCACGGCGGTGGTGGGGTTGGACAGCCGGGTGTACGCGTGCGTCTCCAGGTCGGTGAGCGCGAACGTGTCGGCCGCGTGCGCCGCGTCGCGGAAGACGTAGCTGCTGGTCAGGTAGATCGGCACGGCGCGGGCGCCGGTGGCCGGATCGGGGCGGGCCCCGGCGTGCACCTGGAGGGTCTCGAACGCCGGTCGGGGGTCGGGTGGTTCGGTGGCGTCCGGGAGCAGGTCCGACCACCAGCGCTCGACCACGCGCGGATGCGACCGCAGCCATCCGATCAGCGCGTTCTCCCCGTAGGCGGGCTTGAGCGGATTGTCCGGATCCTCGGTGACCCCGTCGGCCTCGGCGGCCAACTCGGCGGGCAGGTCGAGCGGTTCGACCACGGCGTCCAGGCGCGGGCCGAGGAAGAACGGCAACGAGTAGCGGTCGACGCCCGGTTGCGGGGCGACCACCCGGTGCCGGGTGGCCCGCAGGTAGCCGCGCGTGGCGATCTCCAACATCTCGCCGATGTTGAACACGAACGCGTCCGGCAGCGGCGTCGCGTCGATCCAGGAGCCGTCCCGGGCCTGTACCTGGAGGCCGCCGATCTCGTCCTGCTGGAGCAGCGCGAGGTAGCCGTAGTCCTTGTGCGCGCCCACCCCCTGGTCGACGTCGGCGCTGGGCCGCCCCGGATAGTGCACCACCTTGACGTGGACCGCGGCCTCCTCGTCGAACCACTCGTCGAAGTAGCCGCTGTCCTGGCCGAGCGCGGCGGCCAGCGCCCGCAGCACCTCGCGGCTGACCCGCAACGCCTCGGCCTGCCAGGCGAGTACGGTCTCGCGCAGTTCGGGCAGCGCGGCCGGCCACTGGTTGGGGCCGATCAGCCGCAGGTAGGCGGGATCGTCCGGGCCGAGGTCGAGCGCCGCCCGCTCGGGGCCGATGTCCAGTTGTTCGCGCCAGTCCGGGCCGCCCTCGGTGTACTCGGTGCCGGTGCGGGTGTATCCGCGAAACTGCGGCGAGTTGATGTTCTCCACCGCGAGCCGGTCCGCCTCGGGCAGGGCGAAGAAACGCTTCGAGACCGCCAGGGCGCGGGCGCGCAGCTCCGGGTCGACGCCGTGGCCGATCACATAGAAGAAGCCGATCTCCCGTGCGGCGTAGCGGAGTTCGGCCAGGAACGCGGCCGGGTCCGCGGCGGGGTCGCGGAATCGGGAGATGTCGATCACGGGCAGGGTGGTGGGCGGTGCGCTGGTTGCCATGACTGGGGTCCTCGGTACAGCCTCGGGCACGCCGGGCCGGACGCCGGCCCGGGACGGGGCCGAACGCGGCACGGCGGACCCGTGGCGGGTGGGGCGAGATCGGGTACGAATGGCGCGCCGGCTCGGAGGGCGGCGACGCGGAAGGCGGGCGGGCCGGCGCGCGGCGGACCGACATCGGTCACGCGGGGGCGGGCACACACCTGCTCGGCGGCGCGAAAGCGCACCGCACGAGCGCAGGGGTCAGCGACAGATCTGGTCGAAGTGGTCGGCTCGTCGACCCACCCAGAAGGGGTCGAGCAGCGCGGAAGCGACCTGACGCGGAGACATGGCCGTGATGTAAGCACGAGGAAGGCGTGTTGGTCCAGCGGACTTTGCGTCACATCCGGTCGACGACGCGTAAGGGTACGGGTCGGACATCGCGCCGGTCGGCGGCCGATGCGCGGGTCCGGGACCGGCCGCCGGTGGGCGTCGGGCGGTACCCCGTGGCGCAAACCGCTTCGGGCCGCCTACACTCGCGCCATGTCCTGCCCCATGCTCGTCAGTCGCCGCCACGTGGATCTCGTGCGCGTGACCAGCATGGCCTGTCGTATGTCCCGCTGAACCGCGGTGACCGTTTCGGTCCCGGTGGTTCGCGCGGTGTGTGAGCCCGGGCGCTGACCCGCAGGCTCCGCCGCGTCCCACGTTTTCCCGCTTCCCGCGTTCCGCTCTCCCCGTGTCCGGGCGCCGTTCGGCCCGGGCCTTCGGGTGGCCGAACCACGCCCGTCTCGCGGCCACTTCGCCGCGTGCCGTGCGCTCGGTGCGGTACGCCCGTTCGCCGCCCCCCCGGGGGGCGTGGTCCCGCGTACCCGCAATCGGTCGAGCCGCACCCACCGTTGCCCACGCCCACCGCCGATACCCGTACCCCGCAAGGAGTTTCCCGATGACCCTCGAAGCCACCGACACGCCGCCCGTCGTCGAAGCCGAACCCGTGGGCTCCGACGGCCCCGTACGTCCCGACGATCCCGCGTCGTGGTCCTTCGAGACCCGGCAGGTCCACGCCGGCGCCGAGCCCGATCCGACCACCGGGGCCCGCGCGGTGCCGATCTACCAGACCACCTCGTTCGTCTTCCGGGACACCGACCACGCGGCGGGACTGTTCGACCTGTCCGAGGAAGGCCACATCTACACCCGGATCCACAACCCCACCACCGACGCGCTGGAGCGGCGCGTGGCCGCTCTCGAAGGCGGCGTGGCGGCGGTCGCGACGGCCTCCGGGCAGGCGGCGACCACGCTGGCGGTGCTCAACCTCGCGGCGGCGGGCGACCACATCGTCTCCAGCGCGTCGCTCTACGGCGGCACGTACAACCTGTTCCACTGGACACTGCCGAAGCTCGGCGTCGAGGTCACCTTCGTCGACGACCCGGACGACCTCGACGCCTGGCGCGCCGCGATCCGGCCGCAAACGAAGTTGCTGTTCGCCGAGACGCTGGGCAATCCGCGCGCCAACGTGCTGGACGTGGCGGCGGTCGCCGATGTCGCGCACGCCGCGGGTGTACCGCTGGTGGTGGACAACACGGTGCCCACGCCCTATCTGCTGCGGCCGATCGAGCACGGCGCGGACGTGGTCGTGCACTCGGCGACCAAGTTCCTGGGCGGGCACGGCACCGCGATCGGCGGGATCGTGGTGGACGGCGGCACCTTCGACTTCGGCGCGCACGCCGAACGATTCCCCGGCTTCGCCGAGCCCGACGCGAGCTACAACGGGCTGCGCTACTGGCCGGATCTGGGCCCGGGCGCGTACGCGGCGAAGTTGCGCGTACAACTGCTGCGCGACGTGGGCGCCTCGATCGCGCCGCTGACCAGTTTCCTGATCCTCCAGGGCCTGGAGACGTTGTCGCTGCGGGTCGAGCGGCACGTGGCGAACGCGAGTGCGCTGGCCGCGTGGTTGCAGAGCCGGGAGGAGGTGGAGACCGTGCACTACGCGGGTCTGCCGAGCAGCCGGTGGTACACCGCCGGCAAGCGCTATCTGCCGCGCGGTGCCGGGGCCGTCGTGGCGTTCGAGTTGAAGGGCGGGGTCGAGGCGGGCCGCCGGTTCGTGAACGGGCTGTCCCTGTTCAGTCACCTGGCCAACATCGGCGACGTGCGCAGCCTGGTGATCCACCCCGCCAGTACCACGCACGCCCAGCTCACCGACGCGGAGCGGCTGGCCACGGGCGTGACCCCCGGCCTGGTCCGGCTCTCCGTGGGCATCGAGGGACTGGCCGACCTGCGCGCCGACCTGGTGGCCGGATTCCGCGCCGCCGCGCAGTCGAACTAGCCGGGAAAGCCGGGACCTTCGGACGGAACGCTCGCCATGTCGCATGCCACACCCCCCACACCCGCCCCGGCGGGGCCTCGTTCGCTGACCCTGCCCGCACCGCTGTGGACCGAGTCCGGGGAGGTGCTGCCCGAGGTCCGGATCGGCTACGAGACGTGGGGTCGGCTCGCCCCGGACCGCTCGAACGCGGTGCTGGTGCTGCACGCGCTGACCGGGGACAGCCATGTCGCCGGTCCGGCCGGTCCCGGCTTTCCCACCCCCGGGTGGTGGGACGGCCTGATCGGCCCGGGTCGGGCGCTGGACACCGACCGCTGGTTCGTGGTCGCGCCGAACGCGCTCGGCGGTTGTCGGGGCAGCACCGGCCCCGCCTCGCCCGGTCCGGGTGGGCGGGCCTGGGGAAGTCGTTTTCCCCGGTTGACCATTCGCGACCAAGTGGCCGCGGAGGTGGCCGCCGCCGACGTGTGGGGCATCGAGCGGTGGGCGGCCGTGGTGGGCGGGTCGATGGGCGGGATGCGGGCGGTGGAGTGGGCGGTGACCCATCCGGAGCGGGTCGGCGCGCTGTTCCTGATCGCCACCACGGCGGCGGCCGGCGCCGAGCAGATCGCGTGGTGCTCGACGCAGTTGCACGCGATCCGGGCCGATCCGGGGTGGGCCGGCGGCGACTACCACGACCGGCCGGCCTCGGCCGGGCCCTGGCGGGGGCTCGGCCTGGCCCGCCGCATCGCGCACATCACCTACCGCAGCGAGCCCGAGCTGGCCGCCCGCTTCGGCCGGGAGCGCCAGCCGGGCGAGGGCCCGAACGGCCGCTACGCCGTCGAGTCCTACCTGGACCACCACGCGGCCAAGCTGACCGCACGCTTCGACGCGGGCAGCTACGTGGCCCTGACCGAGGCGATGAACAGCCACGACGTGGGCCGGGGCCGGGGCGGCGTGGCGGCGGCGCTGGCCCGGATCACCGCGCCGACGGTGGTCGCGGCCGTCGACAGCGACCGCCTGTATCCGCCGAGCCAGCAGCGGACCCTCGCCGACGCCATCCCGACCGCGGGCCCCCTGCGCGTGGTGCGCTCCGCGTACGGCCACGACGGCTTCCTGCTCGAACTGGACCAGGTCGCTCCCCTGGTCGCCGAACTTCTGGAGCGGGCGGCACCGGCGGACCGCGTCGGGAGTACCGAACCCCTGGAGCGGGTCGGGCGTCCCGCTCCGACCCGAAATACGCCGCCGAACCGGAACACGCTGCTCGATCCCACCGTTACCGGAAGGTAGTCCTCCTCATAACCCCACCCGGTGTCGAGTCCGGGGTGCCGCGCCGCGCACCGGCGCGGCCTCCCGGCCCGGCGGCGGGCGGACCGTCGAAAGGCCGATCACCATGACCGCCCTCGCTCCCGCGCAGGTCCGCGCCCGGTTGACCGAGTTCACCGTGCTCGACGTGCGCACCCCCGGCGAGTTCGCCACGGGCCACATCCCCGGCGCGTACAACGTTCCGCTGGACCGGCTGCGCGAGGCGTTGCCGGTGCTCAAGCGGGCGGCGCACCCCGAACTGTTGATCGTCTGCGCCTCCGGTGCCCGCTCCGAGCGGGCCCGCACCGAACTGGCCGCCGCCGGCATCGAGGCCGCGCACCTGAGCGGCGGCACCTCGGCCTGGGCCGCCGAGGGCCACGCCTTGGACGCCCCGGACGGCGCTCGTACGGTGTGGCCGATGGAGCGCCAGGTCCGCTTCGCGGCCGGCTCCCTCGTGGTGCTCGGCCTGCTCGCCGGCCGCCGTGCGCCGGGGGCCCGCCTGCTGTCCGCGGCGATCGGCTCCGGCCTGGTCTTCTCCGCCGTCACGAACACCTGCGGCATGGCCGCCGTACTCGGCCGACTCCCCTACAACCGCCCCGCCGCCAAGACCCCCGACCTGCCCGCCACGCTCGGCGCCCTCGACCGCGGCTGACCCCCCACCGACGACCAAGGGCGGGCCAAGTCGCCGCAAAATGGGCTTCGGGTGGGAACCCGCCCGTTGGCCGCGTACGTGTTCGGACATGTGTCCGTAGTTCCGAACAGTGCTTGGAGTCACCGGTGACGAGCCTCCCCACCCGCCGTGTCCTGCGTCGTCTGACCGTTCTCGCCGTGGCCGGAGTGCTCGCCGCCGGGACCGCGGCGTGTTCGTCGGATTCGGGAGGTTCCGGAGCCAAGGCGAAGCCCGGTGGGCGCGAGGGGTCCGCGGAGGTCGGCCCGCCACCGTCCGACGCGCCCACCGCCGCCGATCCGCAGGCGTCGATCCCGGCGCCGCTGGTGCCGGACGCGCTGGTGCGCAAGACCGCGACCGGCGGGCGTACGGTCGCGCTGACCTTCGACGACGGGCCGAGCCCGCAGTGGACCCCGCAGGTGCTCGCGCTGCTCAAGCAGTACAAGGCGAAGGCGACGTTCTGCATGCTCGGCCCGAACGCGAAGGCCAATCCGAAGCTGGTCAAGGAGGTCGTCGCCGACGGCAACCGGCTGTGCGACCACTCGGTCACCCACGACGAGGGCATCGCGAAGCGCCCGCTGTCCCGGATCAAGTACGAGATCACCACCGCGCACGACCAGATCGTCGCGGCGGCCGGACCGGGCACGAAGGTCGACTGGTTCCGCGCGCCCGGCGGCGACTGGTCACCGCAGGTACGCGCGATGGCGGCCGGATACGGCATGCGCCCGCTGGACTGGTCCGACGACACCCGCGACTGGCAGCGCCCCGGCGCGGACAAGATCCTGGCCACCGCCGAGAAGGAGCTGCGGCCCGGCGGAATAATCCTGATGCACGACGCGGGCGGCGACCGCACACAGACCCTGGCCGCGCTCAAGCAGCTGCTTCCCTGGCTGGTCCAACAGGGCTACACCTTCGACTTCCCCGCCTGAGTCCGGAGGCCGACACGCCCCGGCGGGTGCACCGGGATTGCCGCGTCGTGGATGAATCTAGTGAAATGCACCAGTCGAGCCTTATTGCCGGCGGTCGTCACACCCGGATCCGCGCCCGGGTGACGATCGCCCTCCTCCTCTCCGCGACCGCCCTCGGCCTGACCACCGCGCCGACGGCCGAGGCCGCCTCCACGCGCGGTGGGGCCATCGCCCGTTCGGAGGTCCTGGCCCGGGCGAAGGACTGGTTCGACCGCAGGGTCGAGTACGACCAACAGGCCGTCGCCCCGGACGCCGACGGCGCGCACGACTACCGCACGGACTGTTCCGGCATGGTCGCGATGGCCTGGCATCTGCCGAGCACCGACTTCAACACCGATTCCCTCGACCGGCGTTCGGTCACCGATCGGGTCGACCGCGACGACCTGCTCCCCGGCGACGCGCTGGACGACCCCGCCGACGGTCACGTGGTGATCTTCACCGGTTGGATCGCCCGGAGCGCCGGCACCTTCACATACATCCAACTGGCCAACCCGCGCAGCGACATGGCCAGGGGCACCGGCAACTTCGACAGTCCGCGGCTCGCCGGCCACCCGACCGCGAACTACGTCGGCCTGCGCTACCTGCACGTCGTGGACGACTAGGCCACGACCACGCCGTCGCGCGTCCTGGACCGGCATCCGTGGTCCTCGTCGAGGAATCCCAGCACCTCGGCGACCACGGCCGGGTCGCTCATCACGCGGTGATGGCCGAGTCCCCTGGTGATGAACAGCCGGGCCCGGTCGGGATAGGCCGCCGCGAGCCGATACCCCTGATCGACCGTCGCCGTCGGGTCGTCCTCGTCGTGCACGACCAGGATCGGCACCCGTACCCGCTCGGGGGCGTAGGACGCGGAGAACCGCTCCCAGATGTCCGACTCCGGAGCCAACAGCCGCTCGTCCGCCCGTTCCCGGACCAGCGCCTCCACCCGTGCGTGCAACCGGAGTCGGGCACTGAACCGGTGCAACAGGTATTCCATGTCGCACACCCCGCCGATCGCCACCACTCGATCCGCCCGCACCCCCGAACGCAACGCCTGGAACGCTCCGAGCACACCGAAGGAATGCGCCAGCATGGCCCGGAACTCCCCATGGCGCTCCTGGAGTTGCCGGGCGATCTCGGCATAGTCCAACACCGTGGGGCCGATCCCGCCCGAATCCCCGTTGCCGGGCGCGTCGAAGCCGATCGGGGTCAGCCCCCGGGCCCGCAGCTCCTCGACGAACGGCGCGAAGCGCGAGGCCCGGGACTGCCATCCGTGCAGCAGCAAAACCGGCTTGGCCCCGTCGCCCCAGCGGTAGGTGACCACCTTGCGCCCGCCGACATCCAAGGTGTCGGTGACCGCGAACAGGTGCGCCGAACGCTCCGCCGGCCGCACCGGACTGCGCCCGAACGGACGCCGAAACAACACGTACGCCAGCGCCCCGGCCGCCCTCGGGGACAGTGGCGTCGCCGCCCGCAGGGCCAACCGCGCGGACGCCTCCCCGACCCGCCTGCCGGGCGCACCGGGGTTCGCCGACCCCCGTGTGTCGGCGAACCCCGGTGCCGTCGAGGTGAGTTCGAGATCGATCGGGCCCGCAATGGCGCCGGGCCCCTTCACATGGGTCATGTCCGCATGCCCCCTCGGTGAGTGATTCGCCCGGGCGGCATGCACCCCGGCGTTTTCATAATTGCACGACCGGTCGTACTATTTATCAAGTCGGCGAAGACTGTCAAGGCCCGAGGGGAGGCACGACAGCGGGATAATAGACGCCGGTCGGCCGAGCAGGCGGCGGGCCGACCCGAGGGCCGGACCGGTCGAGCCGGCGGAGACAGGAGTGGTCATGAGCACGTCCGCGACCGACGGGCGGGTCCGCAAGGGCGATCGCACCCGGCAGGCGATCGTCCACCGGGCCGCCGACATCGCCTCGATGGAGGGCCTGGAGGGACTGTCCATCGGCCGGCTCGCGAGCGACCTGGAGATCAGCAAGAGCGGGGTGTTCGCCCACTTCGGTTCCAAGGAGGAACTGCAACTCGCCGCGATCGGCGCGGCGGTCGAGGTCTACGTGGACCACGTGGTGACCCCGGCGATGGAGGGTCCCGCCGGCCTGGTCCGGCTGCGGCGGCTGACCGAGCGCTGGATCGCCTACTCACGCGACCGGGTCTTCCCCGGTGGTTGCTTCTTCTTCAACACCGCCGCCGAATTCGACGCCCGCCCGGGCCGGGTCCGCGACGCACTGGCCGGCGCCTGGAGCGGCTGGCACGCTCTGCTGACCGCCGAGGCCGAGGCGGCGAAAACCCGGGGCGAGGCCCGCCCGGACCTGGATGTGGCCCAACTCGTCTTCGAGATCATCGCGTTCCTGGAAGCCGCCAACGGCATCAGCGTCCTGCACGACGACGAGAGCGCCTACACCCGGGCCGGCACCGCCATCCACGCCCGCCTGCTGACGGCCGCCACCGACCCGGACGCGCTGCGGGCGGCGCTGACGGAATAGGCCGCACCCCGCCGGGGGCTCAGTCCGCCGCCAACCCCGCGTACCTCCGGCAGGTCGCCCGGTCGTCCGGCAGGTCGCGCGCCCGCAGCAGCTCGCGGAAGTTGAGCCACTTCCAGGTGTCCACATCCAGTTCGGCCAGGGTCGCCACGACCCGGCGCCGTGCTGCCGGCAAGTCGGCGAAGGCCGGCGCGGGCACCCCCAGTGCCTCCGTGCCGAAGGCCAGGCGCAGTGCCGCGTCCGTGATGGCGAACGCCGAGGGGCCGGAAGTGCGGGACAACCCTGTCAGGACCGATTCCAGTACGTCGACCGGGAGTTCGCCGGCTTCGAGGGCGACCAGGCTGCTCGACGCGTAGGCCCCCAGGTCGCCGTCGAAGAACCCCAGCGGGACCGCCTCGTCGTCGGCCGGCGGGTCCACCATGCAGGCGGCGAGTTCGGCGATCACCTCGAGGTCGGCCGCGCCGAGGCGGGCCAGTGCGATCGCCGCCGCCCAGCGGGCCAGGGGTTCGTCGGTGCCCTGGTGGTACGCCCGCAGCGGGGCGATCTGGGCCGCGTCGCCGAGCAGGCCGATCGCCACGATCGCGTTCGCCGCGACGCCCGGTACCGATTCGGTCGCCGGCAGGTCGCGCAGCCGGGGCAGAATCCGCGACGCCTCCTCGGGGAACCAGCCGACCGCGTAGGCCGCCGCCGCCCGCAGCTGCGGATCCGGATCGGTCAGCACACCGCACAGTGTCGGCACACCGGCGCGCACCGCGTCGTACGCGCGCAGTTCGTACTCGGCCTCCCGGCACGACTCCTCGAAGTCGAAGGTGTCCCGCCGCCGCTCCCGGGCGCGTCGCTCGGCCTCGCCGTCGGCCTCCGCGATCCAGCCGTCGAACCGCCGTCGAGCCCCCTCCGCACCCTCCGCGCGTGTTCGACCCACCGCCGCGCGCCAGGCGGCGATGGCCACCCCGTCGGGGAGATGCGCCTCGTCGTATCCGATCGCCAACGCCGCGAGCAGATGCACCAGGTCGGCCCGATCGGGGGTGCCCGGATCCGCGACGAGCGCGAGCAGGAACGGGACGGCGTGCGCCGTCGCCTCGTACCGGCTGCCCTGATGAAAGATGTTGCCGTAGAGCGCGTTCAGCGCCCGCCTCCGCTCCTCCGCGTCCGCCGAGCGCAATGCGCGCAGCTGTTCGGGCACGTCCTCGGCCGAGCCGTACGCGTGTTCCGAACCCGCCCAGTCGATCCCGTCCAGCCCGGCCAGAGGCCCCCACTCCACCATGGTCGACAATCCTTCCCTCTCCGGCGCGCGCCGTCGACGGTCGGGAGCGATCAACCTTATTGGACTGCTCATTACAAAACCTGCTAGCGTGCTCCGCATGGCCCGACCACGGAAGTTCGACGAGGAGCAGGCGGTCCAGGCCGCGCTCGACGCGTTCTGGCGGGCGGGCTACGAGGCCACCTCGACGCAGGATCTGTGCGACGCGACCGGCCTCGGCCGCAGCAGCATCTACAACACGTTCAGCAGCAAGCGCGAGCTGTTCCTGCGCGCACTGCGGCGCTACATCGAGCACATGACGAGCGTCCAGGTCGCGAACCTGGAGAGCGATCGTCCCGTACGCGACAAGATCCGCGACCTGCTGACCTCGATCGTGGTCGACGAGACCGACAACCCCGGCGACCGGCGCGGCTGCCTGGTGGTCAACACCGCGATCGAACTGTCCGGGCGCGACGCCGAGGTGACCGCGGTGCTCGAACGCGACTACCGTCGCCGGCACGCGGCGATCAAGGCCGCGATCGACGCCGGACGGCTCGACGGCGACATCGACCGGGACAAGGACGCCGACGCTCTCGCGCACGCCGTGATCGGCGCGGTGTCGGGAATCCGACTCGCCGCCCGCAACGGGGTCGACCGTGCGGGACTGACGGCGATCGCGGAGACGACACTGGCGGCGCTCTAGGTCCTGTCCGGCGAGCCGACACGGCGCCCACCGCTCCCCTGGGCCTCGCTCACGCACGCCCTGGTTTTGAACCGCATGTTCCAAAACATGAACGCATACCGCACCACCGACTCGGGAGTACCCCCATGCCTCTGGCCGTCTACATCCTCGGACTCGGCATATTCGCGCAAGGCACCTCGGAATTCATGCTCTCCGGACTGCTGGAGACGATGGCCGCCGACCTCGGCGTCTCCATCCCCGACGCCGGGCTGCTGATCTCGGCCTTCGCCGTCGGCATGGTCGTCGGCGCGCCCCTGCTCGCCGTACTCACCCTGCACTGGCCCCGGCGTACCGCTCTGATCGCCTTCCAGGCCGTGTTCATCCTGGGCCACGTGGTCGGCGCGCTCGCCCCCGGCTACTGGGTGGTGCTCGCCACCCGCGTGGTCAGCGCCATCGCCTATGCCGGCTTCTGGGCGGTGGCGGCCGTCACCGCGATCGGCCTGGTCGCCCCGAACGCGCGGGCCAAGGCGATGGCGGTGGTCGCGGGCGGGTTGTCCCTGGCCACCGTGGTCGGCCTCCCGCTCGGCACCATGATCGGCAACTGGGCCGGCTGGCGTGCGGCCTTCTGGGCGGTCGCCGTGCTCACCGCGCTGAGCACGGTCGCGGTGTTCGCGGTCCTGCCCGGCGGTCACACCGCGAACGAGGCGCCGCGTTCGGTCCGGGCCGAACTGCGCTCCATGCGCCGGCCGCGACTGTGGGTCGCCTACACCACGACGGCGGCCGGTTTCGGTGCCGTGGTCGCGGTGTTCAGCTACCTCGGCACGATGCTGACCAACACCACCGGGATCAGCGAGGCGTGGGTGCCGCTGGTGTTGTCCTGGTACGGGGTGGGCGCGGTGGTCGGGATCACGGTCGGCGGACGGCTGGCCGACGAGCACCCGTTCGGCACCCTGTACGGCAGCCTCGGCACGGTCGTGGTCGTGTCCCTGCTGCTCGCGCTGACCGCGCGGAACGTGCCGGCCACCCTCGTCCTGGTCTTCCTACTCGGCGCCGGCGGCTTCGCGGCCAACCCGGCCGTCAACGCCCGCGTGTTCGCCATCGCGTCCGACGCCCCCACGCTCGCCGGCGCGACCAACACGGCGGCGTTCAACGTCGGCATCACCGTCGGCCCGCTGCTCGGCGGCCGGGTGATCGCGGCCGGCTTCGACTACGCCGCCGTCGCGTGGGTCGGCGTCGCCCTGGGCCTGATCGCGCTGGCGAGCGCCTGGACGGACTCCCGCATGCGCGGGCGTACCTCCGCGCACGCCGCGCAGCCGACCGCCGCGCAGCCGACCGCCGAGCACTCGGCGGCCGAAGCGACCCGGGCGCCGGCCTGAACGGCGCCCGGCGCCGGCCGCGCCGTGTCGACTTCGTGGCCGACGGTAACCGCCCCGCCGCACCCCGCGACACCTGCCGTCCCATGCGGCTGACGCAGCATCAGTTCCCTTGATTTTTCCGGCCTTCGGGGCTGCCGGAGGGCTTGCCGGGGGGTCTAATCTGATCCCCTGCTGCAATGGTCCGTTTTCGGTCGAACGGGTAGAAACCACCCGTCTAGGACAGGACGGTTCGCCATGGTCTCCACCGACCCCGCAAGACCCTCCTCACCCGAACCGCCCCTGCGTCGCGCAGCCGGCGAGAAGGGCCTCAAGACCGGCGCCCTGGGCCTCGTGTCCAGCGTCGTGATCGGGCTCGCCTCCACCGCACCGGCCTACAGCCTGGCCGCCACCCTCGGCATCATCGTCGCGGGCGTCGGCCTGCAATCGCCGATCGTCATGGTCCTGGCCTTCGTCCCGATGTTCCTGATCGCCTACGGCTACAAGGAACTCAACGAGGACAACCCGGACTGCGGCACCACCTTCACCTGGGGATCACGCACGTTCGGCCCGATGACCGGCTGGATGGGCGGTTGGGCCATCATCGTCGCGGACGTCATCGTGATGGCCAACCTCGCGCAGATCGCCGGCCAGTACGGCTTCCAACTGGTCGGCGCCCACGGCCTCGCCGAGGACACGTTCTGGACCACCTTCGCGGGCGTGGTCTGGATCATCCTGATGACCTGGATCTGCTATGTCGGCATCGAACTGTCCGCCAACCTGCAGAAGGTATTGCTGACCATCGAGATCGTGGTCCTGGTCGCCCTCGGCCTCACCGCGCTCTGGAAGGTCTACTTCGGCAACGCCCCCGATGGCTCGGTCCACATCGCGGGATCCTGGTTCAACCCGTTCGAGATCGACTCCGTCGACGCGCTGACGAAGGGCGTCCTGGCCGCGGTGTTCATCTACTGGGGCTGGGACACGGCCGTGTCGATCAACGAGGAGACCGCGGACTCCGCGCGCACCCCCGGCCGGGCCGCGGTGATCTCGACCGTCCTGCTGCTGCTGATCTACGTCCTGATCAGCACCTCGGCGCTGTCCTTCGCGGGCGCCGGCGACACCGGCAGCGGTCTGGCCAACCCGGACAACTCCGGGGACGTACTGTCCGGCCTCGGTTCGAGCGTCTTCGGCAGTGTCGGATTCGGCTGGTTCATGGCCAAGTTGCTGGTGTTCATGGTGCTGACCTCGTCGGCGGCGTCCACCCAGACGACCATCCTGCCGACCGCGCGCACCGCGCTGTCGATGGCCGCGCACCGGGCCATCCCGGAGAAGTTCGCGCGCGTGCACACCCGCAACCAGGTGCCGACCTGGTCCACGGTCGGCATGGGGATCGCGTCGGTGGCCTTCTACGTGGCGATCACCCGGGTCAGCACGAATGTACTGACCGACTCGATCGGTTCGATCGGCCTGGCCATCGCGTTCTATTACGGCATCACCGGTTTCGCCTGCGTCTGGTACCACCGGCGCGTGCTCACCCGCAGCCGGCGCGACCTGATCACCAAGGGCGTCATGCCGGGGCTCGGCGGCGCACTGCTGGCGTACTTCTTCATCGACGCCTGCTACGTCTACTCGGACAAGGACTACGGCACGACGTACTGGACCCTGCCGTTCGCGCCGCACTGGCAGCTCGGCGGGGTGTTCCTGACCGGGATCGGCGCGCTGGTGCTGGGCGCGGTACTGATGCTCGGGTACCGGTTCGTCGCGCCGTCGTTCTTCCGGGGCGAGACGCTGCCGCGCGCGGTGGCACCGAGGGACGCCGTGGTCGAGTGGGCGGGGTCGGCGGGGGCTGCCGGGTCTCCCGGTTCGGCGGGCGCTGCGAAGAACGAGGGGTCCACGGGATCCACCGCGCTCTGACCCGCGTGGGTGGGCCCACTCCGCTCGGTGGGCCCACCGCGCCGTCGGTCGGTGTTCTCGATCAGTGTTCGCGGAACTGCTCCAAGAGGCGACGGTCGCGCTTGGTCGGGCGGCCCGTGCCACGGTCGCGCTGGGGAACCATCAGGAGCTCGTCCCGAGGCGGACGCGGCGGGCTGTTGTCGGTCAGGCACTCGGCGGCCACCGGCGGCCCGACCCGCTTGCGCACGACGCGCTTGACCACGACGATCCGCTCGTAGCCGTCCACGCGCACCCGCACCTCGTCCCCGATCTTGACGGTCTGGGCGGGCTTGACCTTGTCCCCGTTGACCCGCACGTGCCCGGCCTTGCAGGCCGCGGCGGCAAGCGAGCGGGTCTTGGTCAGCCGCACCGACCAGATCCAACTGTCGACCCGAACGGTCGTCGCCTCGTCTGTTGCCATGCCCCGACTCTAACCCGGCCGGTTCGGTTCACCCCACCTCCGCACACCGGGCTGCACCCCGGCCGGTTCGGGTGTCCGCACGGTCGTTGCGGCACCCCGCCGGGCGGGACCCTCGGGGGAGACCCGTACGTCCCCGAGGAGTCGGCGTGTTCCCGAATACGATCCACCTGCCCGGCAATCCCACCGTCGTGACCCGTCGTCGCTGCTGTGTACTGGCCGTGACACTGGCCGGGTCCGCCGTGGCCGCCACCGTGCCCGCAACCGCTGCCGCCGGCACGCAGCGGGCCCGGGTGAGTGGTGTACGACTGCGTCGGGAGGCGGAGTGGCTGCTGCGCGAGGGTGGCTACGTCAATGTCGCGATCCTGCTCCGGGACGGGTCCGAGCGGATCGAGGCAAGTGCCGGACCCGGCGAGTTGCACACCGGGCAACCGATGCCGCGCGGCGGCGCGTTGCGGGCAGGCAGTGCCACCAAGGCGTTCGTGGCCACCGTCGTCCTGCAACTGGTCGCCGAGGGGCGGTTGTCGCTCACCGATCCGGTGGACCGGTGGCTGCCGGGCGTGGTGGCCGGCAACGGCAACGACGGACGCCGGGTGAGCGTGCACAACCTGCTGCGCCACACCAGTGGGCTGCACAACTACACCATCGAACTCGGGGACACCGCAGCCGACTTCGAACGGCTGCGGTTCCGCCACACGGGGCCGGCCGAACTCGTCGCCGCCGCGCTGCGGTTCCCCCCGAGCTTCCCGCCCGCCTCGACCGACGACCCGGCGCCGAACTGGGAGTACTCGAACACCAATTACGTCCTGGCCGGGATGATCATCGAGCGGATCACCGGCCGACACTGGGCCGAGGAGGTGCGCGCCCGGGTGCTTCGACCGCTCGGTCTCACCGGCACCCACGCCCCCGGCGACGACCCGACCCTGCCCGCGCCGTACGCCCACTCGTACCACCGCTTCCCGGACCGGGACGAGTGGGTGGACACGACCGTACGCGCCATGTCCTGGGCCGACGCCGCCGGCGAACTGGTCACCACGCACGCCGACTTGGAGCGTTTCTTCACCGCGCTGCTGCGCGGCCGGCTGCTCCCGCCGGCGCAACTCGCGCTGATGCGCGAGACCGTGCCGATGCCGCCCGACTTCGAGCAGGTGATGCCGGGTGTGCGGTGCGGCCTCGGCCTGATGCGCCAACCGCTGCCGTGCGGCGGGTATCGCTGGGGCCACGGCGGGGACGTCGAGGGCTCCAAGATCCGCATGGGCGTCACCGAGCACGGCCGGCGCAGCGTGGTGATCGTGGCCAACGGCACCTACACGGACGACGAACACGGCCTGCGTGCCGAGGTGGCCGTGCAACAGCTCACCGACCGCCTGCTCTGCCCCGAAGGGAGTGCGCCACGATGACCGCGCCGAATCGGATCCACGGAAGGTTGTTACGCCCGGCGGCCCTCGCCCTGGGCATCGCCCTGACCCTGACGGCGGCCGCCCCGGGCTCGGCGAGCGCCGACGCCCGTGCCTCCGGCCTCCAACGCGATACCGACGCGGTCCACGCGGCCGGCGCGATCGGCGTCACCGTGTACTACACGGCTCGCCCGGCGCCCGGCGGGCCCACCACCGTCCGTACCGCCCGCAGCGGCGAGGCCGAACTCCACTCCGGTCGGCCGCTGCCCCCGAACGGCCACTACCGCACCGGCAGCACGACCAAGACATTTGTCGCCACCGTCGCCCTCCAACTGGTCGCCGAGGGCCGGTTGCGGCTCGACTCCCCGATCGAGACCTGGCTTCCGGGTGTGGTGCGCGGCAACGGCAACGACGGCCGCCGGATCACCCTGCGCCACCTGCTCCAGCACACCAGCGGCATCCCCGGCTACACCGCGCTGCCCGCCGCCGTACCCGCCCTGTACTCGGCGCGCGGCTACCTGGAGAACCGCTTCCGGCACTACCGGGCCGAGGATCTGGTCGCCGCCGCGCTGACCCTGCCGAGCCGCTTCGAGCCGGGGAGTTCGTGGGCGTACTCGAACACCAACTACGTTCTGGTGGGCCTGATCATCCGGCAGGTCACCGGCCGCTCGTGGGGCGAGGAGGTCCGGGATCGCATCATCCGCCCGCTCGGTCTGCACGACACCCGCGTCCCGGGCGACGATCCGTACCTGCCGCGCCCGCACGCACAGGCGCAGCACACGTTCACGGGCGACACCCGGCCGACCGACACCACCGTGCTCAACCACACCGTCGCCGACGCGTCGGGCGCCATCCACGGCACGCCGAGCGACATCGACCGGTTCTTCGTCGCATTGTTGTCCGGCCGGCTGCTCGGTCCCGCCGAGCTGGCCGAGATGCAACGCACCCATCCGATCCCCGACGAACCCGGGCGCGGTTACGGTCTGGGCCTGGAAAGCACCGGGCTGAGCTGCGGTGGTCGGTACTGGCAACACGGCGGCGACGATCTGGGCTTCTCCAGCGAGAACGGCGTCACCGGCGACGGGAGTCGCGCGGTCCTGGTGGTGCGCAACGGCGTCGACGAGAACGACGAGGCGGGCGGTGCACGGGTGGACGCGGCGACCCGGGCGCTGATCGACCACGCCCTGTGCGCCCCGGATCCACGCCACCCGTGAACCGGGCGACTACGGCCTGGGCGCGAGCAGTTCGGACCACCCCTCCAGTGTCGGCCGCTCCGCCAGGTCGGCGAAGTCCACGCTCACCCCGTGGTCGCGGGTCCAGCGCTCGACCAGCGCCATCACCCGCACCGAGTCCAGGCCGTAGTCGACCAGGTTCTCGTTGTCCGGGATGTCCGCCGGGTCCTCGCCGAGGATGTCGGCCACGTCGGTGCGGATCAGTTCGAGGGTCAGGGCCATGTCCGGTCTACTTTCCCGCGAAGAGTGATTCGGTATCGGTGACCACCGCGCAGTTCGCGGCGGCCCAGGACAGGGCCATGCGGTGGTTGTCCGAGGTGAAGTCGGCCACCGCGTCGGCCACCACGAACGTCTGGATGTCCTGCATCCAAGCGTCGCACGCGGTCGTGGTCACGCCGATGTGCGCGTACACCCCGACGATGATCAGTTGGTCGCGCTCCAGGTCGCGCATCCAGCGGCGCAACTCGGTGCGGACGAAGGCGCTGTACTTCCACTTGGTGAGCACGGTGTCGGCGGGGCCGGGCGCGACCGGTGCGGCGATGGCCGCCGCGTCCAGGTCGTCGGGCAGCCCCGGGCCCCAGAAGTCCTGTTGCAGGCCGCGCTGTTCGGCGGTCTGGCCGCCGGGCTGGGCGGAGTAGACCACGGGTACGCCGAGTCGGTCGCAGTCGTCCTTGAGGCGGGCGACGTTGGCGAGCAGTTCGGTGATCGGCGAGGCGTTCGGGGTGAACGCGGACAGGAAGTAGTTCTGGAGGTCGTGCACGAGGAGCGCGGCGCGGGTGGGGTCCACGGTCCAGTCCACCCGATTCGTCGGCAGGTCGGCCGAGGTCGGCATGGGATAGGGGGCGATCTTGGGGAGTGCCATCGGGGAGGCGGTCCTTCGGGAGGTGGATGTGTGGGGGTGGACGCGCGCTCAACCGGCCCGGGTGGCCAGTCCGGCCGCGATCGCCGCGCGCAGGTCCTTCTTGCTGACCTTGCCGACGCCGGTATACGGGAACGTCTCGACGAACTCGACGTGGTCGGGCACCTTGTAGCCGGCCAGGCCGCGTTCGCGGACGAAGCGGCGGATGGCCACGGGCTTGAGCGGTTCGGCGCCGGCGCGCAGGATCACGTACGCGCAGGTGCGTTCGCCCAGGTAGGCGTCCGGTACGGCGACCACGGCCGCGTCGTGCACGGACGGGTGGGCCAGGATGTGGTTCTCCACCTCCTCCGCCGCCACCTTCTCGCCGCCGCGGTTGATCTGGTCCTTGGCCCGGCCCTCCACCACGAGGTGGCCGGAGGCGAGTCTGCGGACCACGTCGCCGGTGCGGTAGAAGCCGTCCTCGGTGAACGATCTCGCGTTGTGCTCGGGGGCGTTCCAGTAGCCGCGGATGGTGTAGGGGCCGCGCGTGAGCAGGTGTCCGGTCTCGCCGTCGGGGACCGGGACGTCGGCGTCGTCGACGATGCGGATCTCGTCGTCCGGGGAGATCGGCCTGCCCTGTGAGGTGACGATGATCTCGTCGGGGTCGTCGAGGCGGGTGTAGTTGACCAGTCCCTCGGCCATGCCGAACACCTGTTGCAGGGTGCAGCCGAAGGTCGGGGTGATCCGGCGGGCCGCCTCCTCGCTGAACTTGGCGCCGCCCACGAGGAGTACGCGCAGACTGCTCAGGTCGAAGCCGCCGCGCTCGGCAGCTTCGGTCCAGGCCAGGGCGAGTGGCGGCACCACACCCGTGATGGTCACCCGTTCGCGTTCGATCAGCGCGAAGGCGACGTCGGGGGTGGGCTTGGGGCACAACACCACGCGCGCGCCCGCGTACAGCGCGCCGAGCGTGCCGGGCGAGCTGAGCGGGAAGTTGTGCGCGGCGGGCAGCGCGCACAGGTACACACTGTCCGCGTCGACCGCGCAGATCTCGTTGGAGCCGCGCAGCGAGTAGATGTAGTCGTCGTGGGTGCGCGGGATCAGCTTGGGCACGCCCGTACTGCCCCCGGACAGTTGCAGGAAGGCGAGATCGCCCGGGGCCGGGGGGTCGGTGATCTCGACCGGGTCGCGCTCGATGTCGACCAGCGCGGTGTGTTCGCCCGGGTCACCGACCACCAGGACGTGCCGGAGTGTGGGTGTGACCGCCTGTACGGCGCTTGCCAGGGTGCGGTGGTCGAAGCCGTCGGACACGTCGGGGATCACGTAGGCGACGGCCTCGCTGAACGCGCAGAAGTGGCCGATCTCGGTCTGGCGGTGTGCGGGGAGCGCGAAAACCGGCAGGGCGCCGATCCGGAACAGGGCGAAGATCACGGCGAAAAACTCGGCCACGTTGGGCAGTTGCACCACGACTCGCTCGCCCCTGGCGACGCCGAGCGCGAGCAGCCCGGCGGCGACGCGGTCGGCTCGCTCGTCCAGGTCGCGGTAGGTCCAGTGGCGTTCGCCGTCCACGATGGCGACCCGGTCCGGGTGCGCGGCGGCGCGGTCGCGCAGGACGCCACCGAAGGTCTCGCCGCGCCACCAACCGGCCGCCCGGTAGCGCTCGGCGAACTCGGCGGGCCAGGTGGGCGCGAGCGGGCCGGGGCTGGGGGTGCTGGGGGTGCTGGGGGTGCTCGGCGTGGTCGCGGTGCTCGGCGGCTTCGGGGTGCTCATCGTTCACCCGCCACGGCGTGCAGGAAGGTGCGGAACTTGGCCTCGGTCTCGGCGGTTTCGGCGTCCGGGGAGGACTCCGCGACGATCCCGGCACCGGCGTACAGGCGCAGCACGTCGCTCGCCGCCTCGGCGCAGCGGATGGTGACCACCCATTCGCCGTCGCCGTCCGCGTCGCCCCAGCCGACCATGCCGGTGTACAGACCCCGGTCGAAGGGTTCGAGGTCGGCTATGGTCTGCCGCGCGGTGGTGGTCGGGGTGCCGCAGACGGCCGGCGTCGGGTGCAGTGCGCAGGCCAACTCCAATGCGGAGGGCCGCCTTTCCGGGTCCACGGTGGCGGTGACGGTGGTGGACAGGTGCCACATCGCGGCGGTGCAGACCAGGGTCGGCCGTTCGGGGATCTCCAGGGTGGCGCAGTGCGGGGCGAGCGCGTCCCGCACGGCCGCCACCACGACGGCGTGTTCGTGCAGGTCCTTCTCGGATTCGAGCAGGGCCATCGCGCGGCGTACGTCCTCGGCCAGGTCGGTGCTGCGTTTGGCGGATCCGGCGAGCGGGTTGGCGATCACCCGGTCGCCGTGCCGGGAGACGAGCAGTTCGGGGCTGGCGCCGATCAGGGTGTGGTCGGGCCGGGTGGCCGGGACCGCGAAGGTGTATCCCTGCGGGTCGCGGCGGGCCAGGCGCTGCAACAGGACGGGTATGTCCGGCGGGTCGGCCGCGTGCAGTTCCAGGGTGCGGGCGAGCACGACCTTGTCGAACGCCCCGGCGCGCATGCGCCGTACGGCCTCCGCGACGCCCGCGCGGTAGGTCTCCGGCGCGGGTACCGGACGGATGTCCCAGTCGGTCGGCGGCGGCGCGGGGGCGGCCAGTGCGATCAGCGGGTCGGCGGACAGCGGCGGCCCCCAGTCGATCGTGCCGGGCACCACGAGCGCGGCGGGTGCGCCCTGGTCGAACGGCACCGCGCCGAGCACGATCGGGGGCCGGCCGCCCACCGGGCTCGCGTCGGCCAGTGTCGCGGCCACGCGGGTCGGCAACGGGCTTGCGTCATGCGGGACTTCGGCCTGGGTGCCGTGCGCGAGCAGGGTGCGGGTGGGGGACGCGAAGAAGCGTGTGTCGCCCGGACGATACGCCTCCAGCAGCGCGGTCGCCGCGCCCACTGTGGCCAGGCCGGTGGCTTCTGGGGTGGTCACCTGAGGCTCCTTTGATTCTCCGACGGGGTGGTACGGAGTCCGTGCGGCACCGACGACCGGCCGGTCGGCCGGTGGGCCGGGCGAGTGGGGCACGTCGAACCGGTGCGCGCGGTCCGCTGCCACGGTCTGCGGTACCGGTCGCCGCGCGCGGTGTTTGCGATGCGGGTGTGCGTGCGGGTACAGGTGCATGGCCGTTCCGCCGGGCGGCTCGTGGCCGAAGTCCCATACGAGGGGCGCCCGTTCGTCACACGTGCAGCGTGGCGCCGCCGTCGACGTACATGTTGTGCATGGTGATCTGCCGCGCTCGGTCCGAGGCCAGGAACACGACCGCCTCGGCGATGTCGGCGGGGTCCGCGATCCGGCCGAGCGGAATCCCGGTGCGCCACGTCGCCGGATCGCCATCGAGCACCCGCTTCGGCGCCTCGGGGTCGGTCCACAGGGCGCGTTGCATCGGGGTGTCGGTGGAACCCGGCGAGACCACGTTACAGCGCACACCGCTGCGTGCCAGCTCGAGTCCCAGACACATCGTGAACATCGTGGCGGCGGCCTTGGATGCCGCGTAGGCCGCCATCCCGGTGCGTGGGATGCCGGCCGCGTTGGAGCCGACCGTGACGATGCTGCCACGCCCGCGCTCGGCCATCGATCCGGCCACCGCCCGGCCGGTGTGGAACACCCCGGTGGTGTTGACCGCGAAGGTGTCGGCCCAGTCCCGATCGGTGAGTTCGGTCACCGGCGAGACGTGCAGCACGCCGGCCACGTTGACCAGGATGTCGATCGGCCCGAGCCGGCTCTCGATCGCGGCGATGGTGGCCTCGACCGCCGAGGCGTCGGTGACATCGAGCGGGTAGGCGATCACCGCGTCGGTGCCGTCGTCGGCCATCAGGTTCTTGACGCCGGTCGGATTGCGGTCGGTGGCGGCGACGGTCGCGCCGTGGTCGACGAGGGCCCTCACGACGGCGGCACCGATGCCCTGCGCGGCTCCGGTGACCACCGCGACGCGACCGGCGAGGTCTGATGGGTGCACGAAACTCCCCTTGGCAAGCACAACCCCGTTGGTCGGGATTTAGGTTAGCCTAACCTAATATCGATCTCGTGGTCGATCCCGGTGGGGCCCTCGGCGCGGGCTCGAAGTCGGCGTGATGCGGCCTTCCAAGGGTGCTCGGTAGTTAGGTTAGCCTCACTTTATGACTGTGCATCAGCCGATTCTGCAAAACCTGGGTGGCCCGCCGAGCATGTCCACCGACGCCACGCCCGGGGTGCACTCGGACGATCGCCGCGACGACCCCTCGGGGGGCGCGGCCGGTCGGCGTACGGTCCTGATCGCCGCGATCGCGCTGACCGCGACGGTGGTGGTGCTGACCGGGATCTCGCTTTCGGTGGGCGCCGGCGAGGTCGGTGTCGGCGGCGCCTTCGACTACATATTCAACCGGCACGGCGCCCGCTCCGACAGTCATCTGACCCTGGTCGTTCGCGACCTGCGGCTGCCGCGCACGCTGACCGCGTTGCTCACCGGCGCCGCGCTGGGCACGGCGGGCTGCCTGTTGCAGACCGTCACCCGCAATCCGCTGGCCGAGACCGGCCTGCTCGGGGTCAACGCGGGGGCCTCGCTCGGCGTCGTGCTCGGCATCACCCTGGTCGGTGTGCAGACCGGATACGGCTATCTGGTCTGGGCGTTCGCCGGTGCCGCCGTGGCCGGGCTGCTCGTCCTGGCCATCTCCGCCCGGCGCGGCGGCGGTTCGCCGATGCGACTGGTACTCGCGGGCGCGGCGCTGAGCGCCACCTTCGGCGGGATCACCAACATCCTGATCGTCAACTCCACCGAGGCGTACGACAACTTCCGCTTCTGGATCCTCGGTTCGCTGGCCGGCATCCAGGGCTTCGACTCGCTCGGCAGCCTGGCGCCGGTGCTCGCGGGCGGGTTCGTGCTCGCCGTGCTGGTCTCGCGGTCGTTGTCGGCGCTGGTCCTGGGCGACGACCTGGCTCGCGGGCTCGGCCATCGCCCGGCGCTGACCCGGGCCGTGGTCGCGGTGTCGGTGACCCTGCTGACCGCGTCGTCGGTGGCCCTGGTCGGCCCGATCTCCTTCCTCGGCCTGCTCGCCGGCTTCCTCGCCCGGACGCTGGCCGGTCCGCGCATCCTTGCCCAACTGTGCTTCTCCGCGCTGATCGGCGCGGCCGTACTGACCGCCGCCGACGTCGCGGCCCGGGTGGTGGCTCGGCCGTTCGAGGCGCCGGTCTCGGTGATCGTGGCGCTGATCGGCGCGCCGCTGTTGATCGGCGTGGTGCGGTCGCGGCGGCTGGGCGCGCTGGGGCTGACGGACGCGCCGGAGTCGGTGGCGGCGTCGGGTGGGGGTGTCGGCGGTGCGGCGCGGGTGCGGCGTCTGATCGGGCGCGGGGGCGCGGGGGCGGGTGCGGCGCGGGTGGGCGAGGCTGCGCGTGAGGGCAAGGATGTGCCCGAATACGAGGCGGCGCGCGCGCACGCGCGTACGGCTGCGCTCGGGCGGAGCCTTCGGCGGTTGCCCGAGCATCTGGTGTTGCGCCGGGGCCGGTTCTCCCTGCTGTTGCCCGGTCGGGCGGTGCTGGTTACGACGCTGCTCGCGGTCGCGCTGGCTGCGGCGATCGTGGTGTCGGTGTACTCCGGCCGGCGCGAACTGGGCCTGGTCCGTACCTTCGACGCGATTCTCGGCCGGGGCGACCGCTTCGACGTGCTGTTGGTCCGCGAGTTCCGGTTGGGTCGGATCGTGGCCGGCGCGGCGGCGGGCGCGGCGTTGGGCGTCGCGGGCTGCCTGACCCAGACACTGGCCCGAAACCGGCTCGCCACCCCGGAGTTGCTCGGCGTCAACGACGGCGCCACCGCCGCCGTGCTGGTCTCGGTCAGCTTCAGCGCGAGCGGCTCGTTCGGTGCGTGGTGGGCCGGACCGGTCGGCGCGCTCGTCGCCGCCGTGGTGGTCACCGCGGTTGCCGGCGGCCTGGGCCGACGCGGCTATCGGGTCCTGGTGGTCGGCCTGGCGCTGTCCGCGCTGGCGTCCGCGATCACCCAGGTGGTGCTCGCCCGGCGATCGCTCAACTCGGCGAGCGCGCTGTACGTATGGAGTTCGGGCAGCCTGAACGGGCGCGGCTACAGCGTGGCGTGGCCGGTACTGATCGGGCTCGCCGTGCTGGTCCCGCTCGCCCTCGCCCTCGGACGCAAATTGGACGTGTTGCGCTTCGACGACTCCACCGCCTCCTCGCTCGGCCTGGATCCGGGCCGGATCCGGCTGATCTGCCTGGTCGCGGCGGTCTGCCTGGCGGGTCTGGCGGTCGGGATCTGCGGGCCGGTGGGCTTCGTCGCGCTGGCCGCGCCGGTGATCGCCGCACGGCTGACCGGGCCGCTGCGGGTGCCGATCCTCGGCTCGATGCTGGTCGGCGCGATCCTGATCGTGCTGGCCGACATGCTGGGCCGAATCGTCCTGGACGGCGCGGAGATTCCGGTCGGCGTGGTGACCACGGTGCTGGGCGGTCCGTTCCTGCTGTGGGTACTGCTGGGTAGGTCCGGCTCCGCACGCGCGTAGGGTGGGGTCGAGGCCGGATCGCAATAATCCGCGGCGAAGGGGTGTACGCCGAAAGAGGCGGGGCAGTATGCCCGGACGTCGGAACAATGCACTGCGCCCACGCACCGTGTACGACAAGAGGGGAAAGCAGACGATGAACCCGAGCACGACGACCGCGACCACAGCCGCCGCGGAGATTGCTCACACGGCTCGTTCCGTCGCATTCCCGGCACTCGCGTCCTCGGCTCCGGAATCCTCGGTCGGCACGTCCGACGAGTTCACCGACCGGGTTTTCGACACCTTGGCCTCCCCGGATCACGCGGAGCCGACCGCGAGTGACGCGCGAGCGATGTCCAAGGTCCTCTTCGACCGACTGAGGGTGTTGGAGGAGGGCACGCACGAGTACCAGTACGTGCGCAACACCCTGATCGAACTCAATCTCCCCCTGGTCCGGTTCGTGGCCGGCCGCTATCGCTCGCGGCACGAGTCGATCGAGGAGATGGTCCAGGTCGGCACCATCGGACTGATCAAGGCGATCGACCGATTCGACGCCTCGTTCGGGACCGAGTTCCCCACCTTCGCGATACCCACCATCTCGGGTGAGATCAAGCGCTTCTTCCGGGACACCAGCTGGGCCGTGCACGTGCCGCGGCGCCTTCAGGAGTTGCGACTGGAACTGGCCCGCGCGCGCGACGCGTTCACCGGTCGATTCGACCGTGAACCCACTCCCGCCGAGCTGGCCGAATACCTGGACCTCAGCATCGAGGAGGTCACCGAGGGGCTGACCGCGGCGGCCGGCTACTCCGCCGCCTCGCTGGACGCGCCCACCTCGGAGGACGGTCCGGGTGACGGCTACTCCGGCCGTTCGTCCTACGTCGACCCCGGCTACGAGGTCGCGGAGAACCTGCACGTACTGAAGCCGCTGCTGGCCGCGTTGCCGGAGCGGGACCGTGAGATCGTGTCGATGCGGTTCGGCCAGGAACTGACCCAGGCCCAGATCGGCGCCCGGCTCGGCATCTCCCAGATGCACGTATCGCGCCTGCTCAGCCGCATCCTGACCCGGTTGCGCACGGAACTGCTCGCAGACTGAGCACACTTTGTACGCTTCGTGCAGTTGGCGCACTTGGCGTACTTTGCGTACTTCGTCCACTTCACACACGGAGCGCATCGACTCGGGGCGGGACCGCGCGAATTCGCGGTCCCGCCCTCCTCGTTCACTCTGGGCACTGTTTCAGGCCGCCGCACGGCCGAGCAGTGCGTCCATCGCCTCCGGGAAGTCGGCCGTGATCGCCGGTCCCAGCTCCGGGCCCACCCGGTCGGCGTCCGGGCCGGTGATCTCCAGGCGGTGCACCACCCGAGTGCCGACGCCGTTCGCGAGCCGCTCCAGGGCGTGGCTGAAGCGCAGCCGCACGCCGCCGAACTCGGTTTCGTCCGCGTACAGTTCGTTCTCCTCGACGGCGACGATCACGGACCGGATCGGGTCCTGCCCGGTCGGCGTCATCGAGACGTGCGACCCGACCTCGAACGGTCCCTCCAGCACGACCGCCTCCATCGAGGTGTCCCAGCACGCCCAGTTGTTTACGTCCCGAAGCACCTTCCAGATCGCCTCGGCGCCGACCTCGGTCTCGACCGTGTGCTCGTGAATCCACATGATGTGCCCGCCCCGCTCGCTCGGCAGCATTTAACCTCCGCAGAGATTATCTGTGCGACGACTGAATCACAAGGAATCCGGGTCGTCGCACCGGTCTCCGGCCGGATGCCGCCGATCGGGGTCACGGATTGCGGGGTATGCGATCACGGACAGGGAATCCGGATCACGAACAGGGAACAGCCGTGGACCTCGCTTCGTTGTCCGAACGGCCGCACCGACCGGATCCTCGGCGACGTGGGGCCGAGGTTGTGATGTGTGTGTCGGGCTGCGGGGGCACGGTACGGAACGGGCGGGCGCGGGTGGGTACACCGCGCGTCGCACGGCATCCGACCGACGTCGCCGTCGCCTCGGCTGCCGACGACAGGGGCGCCACCCGCCCCGCGGAAGTGGAGGCCCAGTGGGTTCGTCCGGCGCTCTGACCCGGTCCGTTCGTCGTTTCCTGGGCAAGCCCGGAACCGTGACCCCGACCGGCCTGCGCCCCCTGGTCCGGCGCGCCGCCGAACGCGAGGCGGCGCTGCGCGATCTGTCCGACGCCGAACTGCGCGCGGCGGCGCACACGCTACGGGTACGGGTCGGCGGCGCGGAGCCCGAACCGGAGGTCGCCGCGCGTTCCGGCGGCCGGTTCGGTCGGGCCGGCCGGGCGTCCGGGATTTTGGGCACACCCTGGGACGACGACGCCATGGTCGAGTTGTGCGCGCTGGGGCGCGAGGCCGGCCGCCGGGCCCTGGGCGAGCGGGCCTACGACGTGCAACTCCTGGGCGTACTGAGCCTGTTGCGCGGCACCGTGGTGGAGATGGCCACCGGCGAGGGCAAGACCCTGGTCGGCGCGCTGGCCGCCGCCGGGTTCGCGCTCCAGGGCCGCCGGGTGCACGTGTTGTCGGTCAACGACTACCTGGCCCGCCGCGACGCCGAGTGGATGGGGCCCGTCTACGACCTGCTCGGCGTGCGCGTGGCGCACGTGACCCAGGAATCCACCCCGGCGCAGCGGCGGGCCGCCTACGGCCGCGACGTGGTGCACGTGCCGGTGACCGAGGTCGGCTTCGACACGCTGCGCGACCGGTTGCGTACGGATGTCGCCGAACTGGTGTTGCCCGCACCGGATGTGGCGATCGTCGACGAGGCCGACGCGGTGCTGATCGACGAGGCCCGGATCCCGCTCGTCCTGGCCGGCGGGCTGGCCGCGGGGTCCGACGAGGCGGAGGCGGCCCGGGTGGTGGCGGACCTGGTCGAGGGCCGGCACTACGAGGCCGCGTCGGACGCGATGACCGTACAGCTCACCGACACGGGCGTGACCGAGGTGGAGCGGGCGTTGGGCGTGGACAACCTGTACGCGCGGGGTATGGACGCGCGCCTGTCCCAGGTCAACGTCGCCCTGTACGCGCGGGCTCTGCTGCGCCGGGACGTGGACTACCTCGTGCGCGAGGGCGGCATCAAACTCGTGGACGCCAACCGGGGCCGGGTCGCCCAACGGCAGCGCTGGCCCGACGGGTTGCACGCGGCGGTGGAGGCCAAGGAGGGGCTGACCGCCGGGCCGCGCGGGGAGGTCCTGGACCAGCTGATCGTGCAGGACCTGATCGGGAGTTATCCGACGGTGGCCGGGATGACCGGCACGGCGGTGATCGTCGCCGAGCAACTGCGCGAGTTCTACCGGTTGGAGACGGGAGACCTGCCACCGAACGTGCCCTGCGTGCGGGTGGACGAGCCGGATCGGCTCTACGACGACGAGGAGTCCCGGGACGCGGCGCTGATCGCGTTGGTCGAGCGCACCCACGCCACGGGCCGGCCGATCCTGATCGGCACGCGCGACGTCGCCGCGTCGGAGCGGATCGGCGCCGCGCTGCGCGAGGCGGGCCTGCCGTGCGCGGTGCTCAACGCCCGGGACGACAGCCGCGAGGCGGCGATCATCGCGGAGGCCGGGGCGATCGGCGCGATCACCGTGTCCACCCAGATGGCGGGGCGCGGTACGGACATCCGCCTCGGCGGCGCGGACGAGGCCGACCACGAACGGGTCGTCGAACTGGGCGGGTTGCTCGTGGTCGGGGTCGGCCGACACCACACCCGACGGCTGGACGACCAGTTGCGCGGCCGAGCCGGCCGTCAGGGCGACCCGGGCACCTCGGTCTTCCTGACCAGCCTCGACGACGAGTCCATCACCCGGCACACCACCGAGCCCCCGCCCCGCGCGGCCCGGGTCGAGTCCGACGGCCGCATCCTCGACGCGGCCGTGCGCCGCTACGTCGAACAGGCCCAACGAGTCGCCGAAGGCGCCCTGTTCGACACCCACCGCACCACATGGATGTACAACCAACAACTCCACCTGCAACGCCAGGAGGTCTTGGCCCTGCGCCACGACGTCCTGCACGATGACGCGGCGTCCGCCATCCTGGCCGACCTCAACCCGGACCGCTGGGCCGAACTCCACGAAGAGGTGGGCGATTGCGTCCTGGCCGAAGCCGCCCGCCAACTCCTCCTCCACGCCCTCGACCGCGCCTGGACCGACCACCTGGCCCGCACCGCCGACCTCCGCGAGGGCATCCACCTACGCGCCCTGGCCCGCCAAAACCCCATAGACGCCTTCCACGCCGAAACCCAACGAGCCTTCGCCCCCCTGATCCAACGCGCCCAACGCACCGCCGCCGAATCCCTCGACACCGCCACAATCACCAAGTCCGGCCTCGACAGCGAAGCCTCCGACCTCACCCGCCCCAGCACCACCTGGACCTACATGGTGGACGACCAACCCTTCCCAAGCCTCCGAGACCCCTTCCTCACCACAATCACCCGAAAACTCCTCCCCACCCCACCCGAAACCGACTGACCAACCACCCCGAAAGCGGATGGGAACGCGGGTTCGGGAGGGCGCGGGGTGGGGTCAGTGGGGGGTGTTGTGGCGGAGGGTTGCGTAGTCGGCGGCGGTCCAGGCCATGGCGATTGCGGCGTCGAGTAGGGCCTGGTCGGCCTGTGGGGAGATGGCGGCTTCGGCGAAGGCGGGTTCGTGGGGAGCGCTCGTGCCGCCCGTGATGTCGAGGACCGGGTGGATCGTGGGGATGACGTGGGAGACGTTGCCCATGTCGGTGCAGGCGAAGGGTGGGCGCGTGGTGGGTTCCGGGCGGCCCAGCTCCCGGGCGTTGGCGCGCCACAGGGCGATCAGGGTCGGGTCGGTGCGGAAGTCGAGGTAGTCGGGCTCGGGGCGGGTCAGCCGGACCTCGCAGCCGATGGCCAGTGCGCCGGCGCGGAAGCATGCCTCGACCCGGGTGCGCAGTTCGGCCAGGTCGGCGGCGTCGGTGGTGCGCAGTTCGTACTCCGCCGTGGCGCGCTCCGGGACCACGTTGGGCGCGGTGCCCGCCGCCGTGGTGATCCCGTGCACCCTCCAGTCGGCGGGCAATTGCCGCCCCAGCAGCCCGAGGGCGACCTGAGCCACCGTCAGCGCGTCGGCGGCGCTGCGGCCCTCGTGCGGATTCAGGCTCGGGTGCGCCGCGGTGCCCAGGAACTCCACGGACAGCGTGCCGAGCGCGAAGGAGCGGAATTCGGCCACCTCGAACGGACACGGGTGCACCATCATCGCCGCGTCCACCCCGTCGAACGCGCCCGCCTCCAGCAACAGCGCCTTGCCCGCGCCGCGTTCCTCGGCCGGCGTGCCGATCACCCGTACGGTCAGGCCCAGTTGGCCGGCGACCGGGGCGAGCGCCAGGGCCGCGCCGACCCCCGCCGCCGCGATCAGGTTGTGTCCGCACGCGTGGCCCAGACCCGGCAGGGCGTCGTATTCGCACGCGATGGCCACCGTCACCGGCCCCGTGCCGACGGTCGCGACGAAGGCGGTCTCCAGGCCGTGCGCGGGCGCGGTGACGGTGTAGCCGTGCGCCCGCAGCAGTTCCACGCACCAGGCGGAGGCCCGGTGTTCGGCGAACGCCGGCTCCGGGTAGGCATGGATGCGTCGACTCAGCGCGAGCAACTCGTCGCGGTTCGTCAGGACTCGATCGCGAATCGCGGCCCGGTCGGCGTCCGAGGCCGGTAGGTTCGCCACGTCGGCCACGCTCATGTTCCGCTCCAGTTCATGTTCTTCAGCGAGAGCTGCATCGAGAGCCGCTTCGAGAGCAGCGTCCGGAACCGCACCGAGAGCCCCATCGCGGGCCGCATCGACAGCTCCTTCGCGAGCCGCGTAGCGCACGTCACCGAGAGCTCCGTCCCTTCGGGAGCTCCGCCTGATCGAGAGCTCCGCCTGATCGAGTTCCGCCGCTCCCGGGGGCACCCCGTCGAGCATTCGAAAGATAGCTTAGGCTTACCTAACTTGGCGTGCCGGGGATCGGTACGCTCCGCCTGCCCTCGTCGCATTCCGGGAGTCCCCACACCATGCGTCACTACCCGGCCCAGCCCACGGTCACGGACGCCGACCCGAGTCAGGACGGCCCCGAAGTCCCCGAATCCGTACGGCTGCCCCTCCTCGCCGCCCAGGCCGGCATCCACTACGCGCAGGCCCTGGCCCCGGACGACCCCGAGTACAACACCGCCGACCGGATCGAGATCCGCGGCCCGCTGGACGCCGACCTGTTCGCGCGGGCCCTGCGCCAAGTGGGTGCCGAGGCCGAGACGCTGAACCTGCTGGTGTCGATCGGCGCGGACGGAACCCCGGTCCAGGGCGTACGATCCACCGCCGACGGCCGCGAGGATCCCCTGCACCGCATCGACGTGCGCGCCGCCGCCGACCCGGAGGCGGCGGCCGAGGAGTGGCTGCGCGCCGACCTGGCCCGGCCGATCGACCCGACCACCGGTCCGTTGGTCACCCACGCCCTGTTCCGGCTCGCCGACGACCGACACTGGTGGTACCGGCGCGTCCACCACATCGCCGTGGACGCGTACGCACTCACCCTGATCGGCCGGCGCGTGGCCGAGCTGTACACCGGATTCGCCACCCATGCCCCGACCACCCCCAACCCCTTCGGCACCCTGCGCGAACTGGTCGCGGAGGAGGCCGACTACCGAGCGAGCGAAGCGTACGACACCGATCGCGCATTCTGGCTGGAACATCTCGCGGACCGACCCCGATCCGTGACCTTGGCCGAATCCCGACCCACGCCGCCGGTTTCGCCGTCGCAGGCGGAACCGGAGCAGGCGGAACCGGAGCAAGCGGAACCGCAACGGGCGAAACCGGAGCACCCGGAGCCTGCGCAGCCGCAACCCCCCTCCCCCGCCTCGCCGATCCTGCACCGCACCCTCGAACTCGACGCCGACCGCACCACCCGCCTCACCGAGGCCGCGACCACCGTTCGCGCCACCTGGGCCGAACTCCTGCTTGCCGCCACCGCCGGATACCTGCACCGCGTCACCGGGGCGCGGGAAATCACCCTCGGACTGCCCCTGCTCAACCGGCGCAGCGTCACCGCCCTGCGCACGCCCGCGATGACGGTCAACATCCTGCCGATGCGCATCTTCGTCCAACCCCGCGACACCGCGCCCGAGTTGCTGCGCCGGGTCGTGCTCGAACTGCGCGCGGTACGCCGCCACCAGCGCTTCCGCCAGGAAGACCTGCTGCGCGAGTTGGGCGCCGCCGGTCGCGAACAGTCGCTCTACGGACCGATGGTCAACATCAAGACCTTCGAAGGCGACCTGGCCTTCGGCGACGCGGTCGGCCGGGTGCACAACCTCGCTGCCGGACCCATCGACGACCTGGCCCTGGGCGTGGTGCCGACCCCGGCCGGCGGCCTGCGCATCGACCTGGACGCGCACCGCGACCACTACGACCCGACCTCCCTGGCCGAGCACGAACGCGGACTGCTGCGCTACCTCGACGGCCTGGTCACGCTGCTCCACGAGGCACCGGCGCTGCCGATCGGCCGGATCGACCTGCTCACCCCCGCCGAGGTGCACGCGGCGACCGAGGGTCGCGCCGAACCGCCGGTCGACGCCACACTCCCCGAGTTGTACTCCCGCCGGGCCGCCCGCACACCCGACACGATCGCGGTCCGCGCCGGTGCCGACGCGCGTACGTTCGCCGAGCTCGAATCGGCCGCCAACCGGCTCGCGCACGAGTTGATCGCGGCCGGTGTCACCGCCGAGGTCCCGGTCGCGGTCGCCCTGCACCGCGGCGCCGACACCGCCGTCGCGCTGCTCGCGGTGCTCAAGGCGGGCGGCGTCTGCCAGTTCCTCGACCTGGGCCACCCCACCCGGCGTATCACCGACGTACTGGCCGACACCCGTCCCGCATGCCTGATCGGCACCGCCCAGACCCTCGCGGCCCTGCCCGCGCACGACATCCGCGTCCTGCTCCTGGACCACCCCGACACCCGCGCCCGGCTCGCCGCGCACCCGGACCGGGCCCCGCGACCGCCGCGCCCCGAGCAGACCGCGTACGTGATCCACACCTCCGGCTCGACCGGCCGGCCCAAGGGCGTCGCGATCACCCACGCCTCGCTCGCCAACCTGTACGCCGGGCACGGCACCGACCACATCGCGCCCGCCGTCGAGCGCACCGGCCGGGAGCGGCTGCGGATCGGCCACAGCGCGTCGTTCGCGTTCGACGCGTCGTGGGACCCGGTCCTGTGGATGGTGCACGGCCACGAACTGCACCTGCTCGACGACGCGACCTACCGCGACCCCGGCGCGCTGATCGCCTACGTGAGCGAACACCGCCTCGACTACCTGGACGTCACCCCCACCTACGCCGAAGTCCTGCTCGCCGACGGCATGTTGGATCCCGACCGGCACCACCCGGCGATCCTGGTGGTGGGCGGCGAGAGTGTGCCCGAGCCGCTGTGGCGCCGCCTGGCGGCCACCCCCGGCAGCCGGCCGCTGAACCTGTACGGGCCGACCGAGACCACCGTCGACGCCTACTTCTGGGGCGCGGACGGCGTCGGCCGGCCGGTGCGCGGCTCGCGCGCCTACGTCCTGGACGGCGCGCTCCGGCCGACACCGGTCGGCGTCACCGGCGAACTGCACATCGCGGGCGCCTGCCTGGCCCGCGGCTACCTGGGCCGGCCCGACCTGACCGCGGAGCGCTTCGTCGCCGACCCGTTCGGGGCCGCGCACGGCGACCCCGGCGCCCGGATGTACCGCACCGGCGACCTCGCCCGCCGCCGCGTTGACGGCACCCTCGAACTGCTCGGGCGCGCCGACGAGCAGGTCAAGATCCGCGGCTTCCGGATCGAACCGGGCGAAATCCAGGCGGTGTTGGCCGCCCACCCCGATGTCGCCCAGGCCGTGGTGATCGCCCGCGAGAGCGCGCACGGCAAACGTCTGCTCGGCTACGCGGTGCCCGTCGCCGGCCGCTCCCCCGCGCCCGAGACGCTGCGCGCGCACCTGGCCGACATCCTGCCCGAGCACATGGTGCCGGCGGCGATCCAGGTGCTGCCCGCGCTGCCGCGCACCGCCAACGACAAGATCGACCAGCGTGCACTGCCGGAGCCCGCACCGACCGCGCCGGGGCTGCGCGAGGGCCCGCGCGGACTGCACGAAGAGATCCTGTGCGATCTGTTCGCGGCCGTCCTGGCACTACCCGAACAACCCGACCGCAACGCGGACTTCTTCGAACTGGGCGGCCACTCCCTGCTCGCCGCGCGGTTGGCCGCCCGAGCCCGGGAGAGCTTCCGGTCCCCGATCGGCCTCGCCGACGTCTTCCGTCGGCCGACCCCGGCGGGCCTGGCCGAACTGGCCCGCGCCGGCGCCCGTCCCGAGCCGCGTCCCGCGCTCGCCCCCATCCCGCGCGACACCGACCGGCTGCCGCTGTCCCCGGCGCAGCGGCGCTTGTGGTTCATGTACCGGCTCGAAGGGCCCAGCCCCACCTACAACATCCCGCTGGTGCTGACCCTGACCGGACCGCTGGACCGCGCCGCGCTCGACCTCGCGCTGGCCGACCTGGTCGAGCGGCACGAGACGCTGCGCACCGTGCACGCGGCCGTCGAGGACACGCCGTACCAGCACATCCTGAGTCCCGATCAGGCCCGCCCCACCCTGCACATCGCGGGCTCCGCCGCCGAACTCGCCGCCGCCGTGCGCCACCCCTTCGACCTCGCCGTCGAAACACCGCTGCGCGCCACGCTGTTCACCGCCGACCGCGCCACCCACACCCTGGTTCTGCTGCTGCACCACATAGCCGGCGACGGCGCCTCCACCACCCCGCTCGCCCGCGACCTGGCCGCCGCGTACACCGCGCGCGTGGCCGGTCGCACGCCCGATCTCGCGCCGCTGCCGGTGTGCTTCTCGGACCATGTCGCGTGGCAGGCCCGGCTGCTCGGCGACCCCGACGATCCGACCCCCCTCGCCCGGCGACAACTCGACTTCTGGCGCCGGACGTTGACCGGGCTGCCCGACGAACTGGCGCTGCCCACCGACCGACCCCGGCCCCGGATCGCCTCGACGGCGGGCGACACCGTGCCGTTCCGGCTCGACGCCACCACGCACACCGGCCTGGTCGAGTTGGCCAGGGCAAGCGGGACGAGTGTGTTCATGGCCGTCCAGGCCGCGTTCGCCGCACTGCTCACCCGGCACGGCTGCGGTACCGACATCCCGCTCGGTACCCCGGTGGCGGGCCGCGACGACGACGCCACCGCCGACCTGGTCGGGTTCTTCGTCAACACCCTGGTCCTGCGCACCGACACCTCCGGCTCCCCCGACTTCCGCACCCTGCTCGACCGGGTCCGCACCACGACGCTGGCCGCATACGACCATGCCGACCTGCCCTTCGACCGGGTCGTCGACGAACTCAATCCGGCCCGATCGTTGGCCCGGCACCCGCTGTTCCAGGTGATGATCGCGTGGCAGTCCCGCCCCGACGCCGAGTTCGCGCTCGGCCCGCTGCGCGCGCGCATGGTGGCCACGCCCACCGGCACCGCGAAGTTCGATCTAACCCTGAACGTGGGCGAGCAACCCGGCCTGGGCCTGGGCGGTTTCCTGGAGTTCCGCACCGATCTGTTCGACCGGACCACAGCGCTGGGCCTGTCCCGCCGGCTCGCCGCGCTGCTGAGCGCCGCCGTCGCCGCACCCGACACCCCGATCGACCGACTGCCGCTGCTCGACGACGCCGAACGGCACCGCGCACTGGTCGAGTGGAACGTCGGCCCCACCGCGACCGCCACCTCCTCGACCACCCTGGTCGCCCGCTACGAACGCGTCGCGGCGGAGCACTTCGCGCGGACCGCGGTCGTCTGCGAGGGTCTGTCGCTGAGTTACGCCGAACTCTCCTCCCGGGCCAACCGCCTGGCCCGGCTCCTGGTGGCGCGCGACATCGGCCCCGGCGACATCGTCGCGCTCGCCCTACCGCGCTCGCTCGACCTGGTCGTCGCGCTGCTCGCGGTGGCCAAGGCGGGCGCCGCCTACCTGCCGCTGGACCCCGACTACCCGGCCGACCGGCTGGCCTACATGCTCGACGACGCCCGCCCCGCCGCGCTGCTCACCGACACCGCGACCGCACCCCGCCTGCCCGCCCACGAGTTGCCCCGAATCCACGTGGACGGCCACGATGCCGACGCCCACCCGGGCTTCGACCTGGCCCAGGCCCAGCGCAAGCGCCCGCTGCGCCCGTCGGACCCGGCCTACGTCATCTACACCTCCGGATCCACCGGCCGGCCCAAGGGTGTGCCGGTCACCCACCACAACGTGGCCCGCCTGTTCACCGCGACCGACCACTGGTTCGGCTTCGGCCCGGACGACGTGTGGACCCTGTTCCACTCCTACGCGTTCGACTTCTCCGTCTGGGAGTTGTGGGGCGCTCTGCTGTTCGGCGGCCGATTGGTGGTGGTGCCGCACACGATCAGCCGGGACCCGGCGGCCTTCCTGGATCTGCTCGCCCGCGAAAAGGTCACCGTGCTCAACCAGACGCCGTCCGCCTTCCATCAGGCGGTGGCCGCCGACCGGGAGCGCCCCGGCCGCGAACTGGCGCTGCGGTACGTCGTGTTCGGCGGCGAGGCGCTGGAGCCGGCCCGGCTTGCCGACTGGTACGAACGGCACGCCGACGACGCCCCGCGCCTGGTGAACATGTACGGGATCACCGAGACCACCGTGCATGTGTCCTACCATCCGCTGGATCGCGCCTCGGCCGCCGCCGGCACGGCGAGCACGATCGGGGTGAACATCCCCGACCTGCGCGTCTACGTCCTGGACCGGTACCTCCAGCCCGTGCCGCCCGGGGTGACCGGCGAGATGTACGTCGCGGGCGAGGGCCTGGCCCGGGGCTACCTGGGTCGGCACGCGCTCACCGCCGAGCGCTTCGTCGCCGACCCGCACGCGGCCCGGTTCGGCGAGCGCGGCACTCGGATGTACCGCTCCGGCGACCTGGCCCGGCGCCGCGCGGACGGCACGCTCGACTACCTCGGGCGCGCCGACCAGCAGGTGAAGATTCGCGGCTTTCGGGTCGAACTCGGGGAGATCGAGGCGGTGTTGGCCGCGCACCCGACGGTCGCCGACGCGGCGGTGATCCTGCGCGAGGACACCCCGGGGGACAAACGCCTGGTCGGCTACGTGGTCGCCGAACCCACCCCCGAACCGGCACTCGAACCCGGCGCCGAACCACCCGCGAAGCCGGCCCCCGACGGACCCGCGCTGCGCGAACACGCCGCCGCGACGCTGCCCGTGCACATGGTCCCGTCGGCCGTGGTCGTGCTCGACCGCCTGCCGCTGACCGCGAACGGCAAACTCGACCGCAAGGCGCTGCCCCGCCCGGAGTACACCCCGACCACCACCACCGGGCGGGCGCCGCGCGGGCCACGCGAGGAGTTGCTCTGCGCGCTGCTCGCCGAGGTCCTGGGCGTGCCCCGCGTCGGCGTCGACGACAACTTCTTCGACCTGGGCGGCCATTCGCTGCTCGCTGTGCGCCTGGCCGGTCGGATCAAGGCCGCGCTCGGCGTCGACATCGGCATCGGCACCGTCTTCCAAGCACCCACCGCCGCGGGCCTGGACGCCGCCCTGGAGGCCACCGACCGCACCGACGCGCTGGACGTACTGCTGCCGCTGCGCCCGGCCGCTCCCGGCGATCGTACGCCGCTGTTCTGCGTACATCCGGCGGGCGGACTGTCGTGGTGCTACGCGGGGCTGATCCGCCATCTGCCGGCCGACGTGCCGATCCACGGCCTCCAGGCGCAGGGGGTCGGTGCGGCGACCGCCGACAAGCCGCTGCCCGCCACGCTGGAGGAGTTGGCCGCGCACTACGTGGACCGCCTGCGCGAGGTGGACCCGAGCGGGCCGTACCGACTTCTCGGCTGGTCCACCGGCGGGATCATCGCGCACGCGATGGCCACCCGGCTCCAGGACCTGGGCCTGCCGGTCGAACTGCTCGCGATCCTGGACGCCTATCCGGCCGAGGGTTTTCGCGAACTGCCCGTCCCCGACCGGGCGGAGGCACTGGAGGCGCTGCTCACGATGGGCGGCTACGGACCGGAGAGCCTGGCCGGTGCACCGCTCGAACTCGGCCCGGTGATCGAGGTGTTGCGCCGCGAGGGCAGCCCGCTGGCCGGTCTGGAACCGGCCACGATCGAGGCGCTGGGCGACATCTACCTGAACACCAATCACCTCGTCCGCGCCTACGACCACCGGGTCTTTTGGGGCGACGTGCTCTTCTTCCGGGCCACCGTCGACACCATCGACGACACGCTGACCCCCGACACCTGGACCCCGTACGTGAGCGGTCGGATCGTCAACACCGACGTGGCCTGCTCGCACAAGGACATGACCCTGCCCGGCCCGATCGCGTACATCGCCCGCGTGGTCGCCGACCGCCTGACCGCATTGGAGAGCAAGACCGATGAGCAGCCGTGATCGCGAGACCCCGACAAACCCGTTCGACGACGAGGACGGCGAGTTCCTGGTGCTGGTGAACGACGTCGGTCAGCACTCCCTGTGGCCGGACTTCGCCGCCGTGCCGGACGGTTGGGCCATCGCACACGGGCCGTGCTCGCGCCCGGCCGCGCTGGACTGGATCACCGCGCACTGGACCGACCTCGGCCCGGTCGCGCGGTGAACCCGGAACACACCGAACAGGGCGCGACCCGGACCGCCACCTCGCAGGGCTCCGCCTGGATCGTGGTGCTCGTCTACACAGCCGCGATGTGCATGAACGGCCTGGACTCGACCATCGTCAACCCGGCGCTGCTCACCATCGCGGAGGACTTCGATCGCCCGGCGGTGGCGGCCAATACGGTCGAGATCGCCTTCCTGGTCGCGTTGGTGGCCGCGTTGCCGGTGGCCGGGCGGCTGAGCGACCGCCACGGCACCAAACGGGTCTTTCTCGGCTCGCTCACGGTGTTCACCGCCGCCTCGGCCGCGTGCGGGCTTTCGCAGAACCTGGTCTCGCTGGTCCTGGCCCGGGTGGTCCAGGGCCTGGCGGGCGGGCTGCTCACGCCGGTCGGGATGACCATCCTGTTCACGGCGTTCGCGCCGCACGAGCGCATGCGGCTGGCCAAGTGGCTGATCGTGCCGACCGCGCTGATGCCGGCACTCGGCCCGCCGCTGGGCGGGTTCCTCACCGAACACCTCTCCTGGCACTGGCTGTTCCTGGTCAATGTGCCGATCGGCACGGCCGCGGTGTTGCTCGGCCTGTACGGGCTGAGCGAGCATCGGGCGGGTGCGGTCGGCCCGTTCGACCGCACCGGGTTCTGGCTCACCACGCCCACCCTCGGACTGCTCACCTACGCGCTCGGGTTCGGCCCGTCGCAGGGGTGGACCACGCCCGCCATCGCCGTCTCCGGCCTGCTCGGCCTGATCCTGCTCGCGGTCGCGATCGCCCATCAACTGCGCGGCGCCGAACCGCTGTTGCGGCTTCGCCTGATGTCCGACCGGGCGTTCGGCGCGGCCACCGCACTCGCGCTGGTCACCTCGGCGGGGCTGATGGGCGTGTTGTTCGTCTTCCCGCTGCTGTATCAGGCGGCGCTGGGCGCCTCGGCGTTGGACGCCGGGCTCGGGGTGTTCCCGGAGGCGGTCGGGCTGATGTTCGCCTCGCAGGTGGTGGACCGCCTGCTGCCCCGACTGGGCCCGCGCCGGCTGACCACTCCCGCGCTGGTCCTGGCCGCCCTGGTATTCGGCGCGCTCGCGCTGCCGGGGGTGGCCGATCACGTCTGGGCGGTGCGGGTGTTGATGTTCTGCGTCGGACTGGTCCTGGGCACGGCGGTGCTGACCGTACAGATCGCCGGGTTCGGCGGGATCGAACCACCGGACATGGGCCATGCCATGGCCCTGTTCACGATTGTGCGCACGCTCGGCGGCTCGCTGGGCATCGCGGCCGGCGCGGCGGTGATCGAGGCCGGCGGCGCGAACGGACACGACGCGAGCGCGCCGGGGCCGTATCGGGCCGCGATCTGGGTCACGGCCGCACTGGTGGCCCTCGGCGCGCTGTTCGCCCTGCGGCTGCCGCGCGAGGCGCCGGAACCGCCGCCGTTCGACGACGAGCCGGACGACGCGGAACCGGCTGCGGCCCAGGGCGAGCCGGCCGCGCCCACCGGCGCGTCAGCCGCCGGCTGACAGCAGTCCGACGAGTCCGACGGCGAGCCCGCCGCGCCAGCAGGCGTAGTCGTGGCCGCCGTCGAACTCGACGTAGGTGAGCGGGTATCCGCGCTCGCGCAGCACGTCACGCAGCCGCCGGTTCTCGGCCACGAGCATCCATTCGAGCAGGCCCACCTCGACGTGGAACCGGATCGGCAGCCGCTCGGTCGCCGCGAACCGCCGGGTCAACCACTCCGGCCCGTCGTTGCTCTCGTCCGGATCGGGCCACCAGAACGACCCGGACTGGGACAGCGCGTTGCCGAAGCGGTCCGGCCGATGGAACGCCCCGAACGCGGCGGTCAGCCCGCCCGCGCTCTGCCCGGCCAGTACGGTGTGCGCCGGATCCGCGCTCACGCCGTACCGTTCGCGCGCCCACGGCAACAACACGTCGGCGAGCCAGTCCACGAACGGTTCGCTACAGGTGAGATCGACCATCCGCCGCTCCCGCCCCATCGTATCCACGAGCAGCGCAACCGTCGGCGGGATGCGGCCGTCGGCGTGCAGATTGTCGAGGGTGTCGCCGATCGCGAGCACCGATCCCCACACCTCCCCGTCCAGCAACACCACCACCCGGCAGGGTTGTTGTCCCATGGCGGGCGGCAGCAGCACACTCACCCGCCGGCCGTCGACCGTGGTGTCCTCGCGCGGGCCGCGCGGGATCCCCGGCCGACGCCGCGCCCACGGCTGCGCGGGGGCGTCCGGCAGCGCCAGGACCGAGGACGGGTTGCGGCCGTCCCGGGCGGCCAGGGTGGGTGCGTGGTTGTACGGATCGGGCACCGCGGCGTCCAACACTTCCAGCCAGGCCGCCCGATCCGTACGCAGCGTCTCGGCCCGCGAGCCGGTGCCGACGAAGAACTGGTACGACGCGCGCAACCCGGCCGGCAGCCGGTGCGTGATCGCCCGTACGTCCGTCCCCGGCACCCGACGCAGCAGATGCGGCGTCAGATCACCCGCGTGCCGGTCCCGATCCGTGAAGGTGTGCAGCAGCGCCAGCACGTCGCCGGTGGGCCCGGCCGGGTCGTCGCGCCACACGAACGTGACCAACCGCTGTCCGGGATCGTCCGGATCCGGCTCGACCAGCGGGGCGCCGACCGCCTCGACCCGGGCCCAGAACTCGGCGCAGGCGTCGGCGCGTCCGGCGTCGACCGCCCGGCTCAGCGCGTGCAGGATCGGAGTGTCCATGGTGCCGGTCGCCTTCCGCGGGTCGAGAACAGTCGAAACACAAGCAGCCGGCCCCGAGCCGGTCGGGCCGGGCTCCTCGAGCCCGGGGCCTGGGGCCCGGAATCACCGAGCCCGGCTCACCCGACCCGTGCTCAGGAAGTCGCCGACAGCGCCTTCGCGATGTCGCCGAGCACCACGTCGGCCGCCAGCGGCCCGCCGCGCGTGGACCACACCGAACCGTCCACCGTGACCACGTGGTTCTTCTGCACAACGTTCAACTCCTTGTACGCCGGCTTGCTCTGTACCTCCTTGAGCGCACTCGCGCCGTCCGCCGTGAGCGTGCCGAGGAAGAGCCAGTCGCCGTCGATCTCGGAGATCTTCTCCAGGCTCAGCGCGGGCGTGTGCGCGTTGCCGTCCTTGTCCTGCGCCTTCGGCCGGGTCAGGCCCATGTCCAGCGCCACCCCACTGGCGAACTGGCGCTTCTCCATCCAGCTCGGGCCGTTCGGGTTCCAGCGCACGATGCTCACCGCGGCGCCCTTGTTCGCGGTCAGGTCCTCGCCGGTCTTCCTGGCCTTGGCCTCGTAGTCGGTGATCACCTTGTTCGCCTGCTCCAGCTTGTTGACCGCGTTGCCGACGCCGCGGAAGGACAACTTCCAATCGTCGGTGGGCGCCATGGTCACCAGCGTCGCCGGGGTGATCTTGCGCAACTGGCCGAGCATCTGCGTGTCCTGCATGTCGCCGGCCAGGATCAGGTCGGGCCTGGCCGCGATCACCTTGTCCATCACCGGTTGGAGCAGGTTGCCGACCACCTCTATGCCCTTGACCTTGTCGGCCAGGTAGGCGGGCGGCTTGTCCAGGCCCTGGCCGTTGGTGATGCCGACCGGCTTGACGCCGAGCGCGAGCACCGCGTCCAGGTCCTCCTGGGTGAGCACCACGACGCGCTTGGGGTTGGCCGGCACCTGCACGGTGGTACCGGTGGCGTCCTTGACCGTCCGGGTGCCGCCGGCCGCGTCGCCGCCGCCGCTGCCGCCCTGGCTCGCGGCGGACTTCGAGTCGGACTTCGCATCGGACTCGGAGCCGGAGTCGGATCCGCATCCGGTGAGCAGCAGACCGGCCGCCCCCGCCACGGCGAGCAACCGAACCGCGCGCCGCCGGGCGGTCGCGAGCGGGCGAAGAGAAGGGGTCATGTGGGGCTCCGGGCGCGAGAAAGGACGGGGGCGAACACGGCAGCACCCCCAGGACGTCACTTAGGTTAGCCTTACCTTCCGCATGTGGCGCAAGGTGGTCCGGGCCGGCGAACACATCCGCCCGCGCGGATCGACGCGCCACCGGAATGCGGAATCGCCCCATGCCCACGCTCCCATGCGGGCATGGGGCGCCCGATCGGGTGACCTCGGCGCGGTTTCGCCGGCCCGAACCGGGCGTGATCCGTACGGTCTTCCGCATGAAGCGGACCACGCGGACCACGCGGAGCACGGTGACGCGGTCGACGGGGGCGATGGCCGCGGCGGTCGTCCTCGTGCTCACCTCGCTCACCACCCCGGCCGGCGCCGACCCGGCCGGCTCCGGTTGCCTGACCGACCGGCTCGACCGACTGCGCGCGCTGCACGGCCGCCTCGACGCACTCGCGCTCGACGGCCGGGCCGGCGCCGGCCAGTACTGGTACGTCGACCAGCGCCGCTGCACGCTGACCCTGGCCATCCTGCGCGGCGCCGCCGACCCGCTCACCGCCGCCTTCACGACCGCCGCCCGCCTGGTCCCCGCACTGGTCGAGATCACCGAGGTGGACGCCCCGATGCGTCCGCGCGTGGCCCGGGCGCCGGCGGGCGGGGCGACACCGCGGCCGGCGGCCGGCTTCCACGGCGGCAGCACCCTGTACAGCGGCCTCACCGGCACGGTCTACATCTGCACCGCGGGCTTCAACGGCTACCGCCCGAACATCACCACGACGGCGGGCCATTGCGCCCACGACGCGTCCACCTGGTACGACGGCACCGGCACCCTCATCGGCACAGTCGGCGACTCCCGCTTCCCCGGCGCCGACTGGGCGGTCGTCCCCGGCGCGGACGGTGTCACCCTGACCCCCGACATCCTCGACGGCGACGCCACCACCCCGATCACCGCCTTCGGCCGCCCCCGCCTCGACGACCGGGTCTGCGGCACCGGCGCGTCCAGCGGCACCCGTTGCGGCACCATCGACGCCCTCGACGTCACCGTCAACTATCCCGAGGGCCCGGTCACCGGCCTGGCCCGCAGCACCCAGTCCGGTGCCGCCGGCGACTCCGGCGGCCCGGTCCACACCGGCTCCACGGGGGTGGCCCTGATCAGCGGCGGGCCGACCGAGGGGGCGCCGACCTTCGTACAACCGCTGAACTTCTGAAACCGAGCGCCACGGCCCGACTCAGGCGTCGAGCAGCCTCAGTTGGGCCGTCAGCGTGTCGACTCCCCGGTAGGTGAGTCCGACCAGCGCCACGTGCTTCCAGCGCAGCACACCCTGGGCGTCCACGATGAACACCGCCCGGCGCAGCGCCTTGCCGCCCATGCCGATGCCGTAGGACTCGACGGCCCGATGTTCGGTGTCGGCGAGCAGCGGCATCCGCAGACCGTGTTTGCGGGCGAAACGCTCGTGGCTGTCGAGTCCCTGCGGGCTGATCCCCCAGACCACCGCGTCGAGATCGGTGAACTGTTGGAAACCCGAGGAGTACGAGCACAGTTGCTTCGTACACACCGCGGTGTCGTCGCCGGGGTAGAAGGCGAGCACCACCGGACGGCCGCGCTGCGCCGACAGGGTGAGCGGTTCGCGGATCGCCTCGCCCTCGGTCAGGCGTACCGCGTCGAGGGTGAAGTCCGGTGCCGGGGCGCCGATGTCGGGGGTCTTGGACACGTGGGGGGCTTCCTCGCAGGGGTCGGACGTCCGGGCCGGAAAGCCGCCCTCGGGCGCGGAACGCGAAGCGTTCCGGGTGGTGACGTTACCCGCCCCGGTCAGGGCCGGGCGATCGTCGTACGCCGCACGAGCCGGGCGAGCGCGGGCAGCGGGAACAGCAGCAGGAACAGGTTGGGCAACCACCACTCGATCGCGAAGTCGCCGCGCAGGGTCCAGAACGCCACCGCCTGGAGGCCGGCGACGGCGGTCAGCACCAGCGAGATCGGCAGCAGCGCGTGCACCCGGTCCGGTGCGATCCGCCGCCCCACGCGCAGCGCGGCGAGCCCGGTCACCGCGGCGGCGACGTCGAGCGGCACGAACGAGTAGTTCCAGTCGCTCATCACCGGATCGGCGTAGTCCTTGTACGCGTACTCGGCCGGGAGCAGCGCGAGGAGGGTGACCGTCCAGTAGAGCAGGAAGCCCACGTCGGCGACGGCCATCGAGACCCGGGTGAAGCACATCACGTCGACCGTCCGCACCCGGGACACGACACGGCCCGCGCCGCCCGGGAGCAGTTCGCGCACACACGCGCCCAGCCCCGCGCTCACTCGGCGCCGCCTCGGGTACGGATCAACTCGACCAGCAGCGCCCGCAGTCGGGTGTGCGCGTCGTCGTGCGGCACGCCCAGATCCAACAGCCGCGCGGCCCACCAGCCGTCCACGGCCATCCGAACCAGATCGGCCACGGCCGGCTCCAGACCGTCGTCGGCGAGCCGGAGTTGCCAGTGGGCGTAGCGGGCGCGCAGCGCGGCCAGGACGTCCGGTCCGCCCGCCGCGGCGAGCAGCGCGAGCGGGACCTGGTCGGCGCCGCTGCGATCGCCGGTCGGCGACTCGGCCGGGATGCTCGCCCGCAACCAGGCCAGCGTGAACGCCCCGGGTGGCGCGCCGGGTTCGGGCAGCGCGGCCTCGAACCGGTCGGCCAGCCGCTCGACCACCCCGCGCACCAGGTCCTGCTTGCTCGGGAAGTGGTGCAGCAACCCGCCCTTGCTGACCCCCGCCTCCCGGGCCACCGCGTCCAGCCGCACCGACTCCACGCCGTCCCGAACCAATACCCGTTCCACCGCGTCCAACAGCCGATCACGCATCGGCACGCCCCCGTCCCCGTGTGAAAACCCACTCGAACTCTCCGGACCGTCCGGACGGTCGGGAGCCACCGTAGCAGCCGCCGCGCCGAGCGCAACCCTGATCTGCCGCTTGCTGCACGGGAGTTACCCCGCCACGACGGGCCTGCCGCCGGCCGTCAGGAGGCGAGCGATACGACCACCACGGCGGGTACGACCGGCCCCAACCCCGGCAGCGTGTAGTCGGTCGCGGTGACCCCCGCCGACGCGGGCGCGGGCTCGGCCGCACCCCCGTCCGAGGACGGAGACACCGCATCGCCCTGGGAGGAGGTGTCCGTCGGGTCCGGGGAGGCCGATTCGGACTCGACCGCCGCCGGACCGCTCGTACTCTCGTCACTGCCGCCGCCGCCCCCATCACCGCGACCGTTCGGAAGCAGGCTCACCACCACGATCACCACGAGAATCCCGCCGAGCGCCCCGAGCACGGCCCCGACCCGGCGCCGCCGACGACGTCGGGGCACCGCATCGCCCGGGTGCGCGACATCGCCCGAAGCCACCCGATCAACCGGCAATGCCACGGCACGCCGTCCTCGACCACCACGTCGTGCACGCTGACGATGTGCGGATGCTCGCGCAGCCGCGCGGCGTTGCGCGCCTCGCGCATGGCCCGGGCCACCCGCTGCTCGCGTTCCGCGTCCGGCAGCCAGTCGCCGATGGTCACCTGTTTGAGCGCGACCTCGACGTGCAGCAGCTCGTCGTCGGCGCGCCAGACCACGCCCATACCCCCGGCACCCAACCGCTCGCGCAGCCGATACCGGCCCGCGACCGAGCGCCCCGAACCCCGCATGTCCATGGCAGGCCACCCCCGAAGGACAGTGTGCGCCGGGATCCGGTCATCGCGTCGGAAAACGGTCATCCCCGATTCCGCCCCGACGACGTCGGGTCGTCCGTCCCGGCGACGTTGGGCCGTCTGTTCGACCGACCCGACTTGTTGTCCGGACCTGCGCGCGAGTCTCTGCCGTAGCGCTCGTCGATCCGGCACCATGACCTAATGAGCCGTGTGGAGAAAGGCACGTCGACCGAACCGTTGCTGCCTGCCCCGGCCCCGCCCACCCTGCCTCCGCTCGCCAAGCGACCGATCGTGCTGATCATGGTCGCGGTATTCGCACTGCAGGCGGCGGTGTCCGCGCGCTACGGATTCCACCGCGACGAGCTGTACTTCGTCGTGGCCGGTCGACATCTCGCCTGGGGCTACGTGGACCAGCCTCCACTGACCCCGCTGCTCGCCCGGGCGTCCGGCGAACTGTTCGGGGACGACCCGCAGGACCTGCGGATATTCGCCGCCCTCGCGTGCGCCGGGACGGTGCTCCTGGTCGCCCTGATCGCCCGGGAGTTCGGCAGCGGACGGGCCGGCCAGCTGCTCGCGGCGGCCTGCGCGGCCACCTCCGGGATCGTGCTCGGCATCGGTCACCTGTGGTCCACCGCGACCCTGGACATCGTCGCGTGGCTGCTGATCGCGTGGTTCGTCCTGCGGCTGCTGCGCACCGGCGACGGGCGCTGGTGGCTCGCGGTGGGTACCGCCGTCGGCTTCGCGATGCTGAACAAGTACCTGGTCGGCTATCTCGTAGTGGCCCTGCTCGTGGGCCTGTTCGCGGTCGGCCCCCGCGAGGTGTTGCGCAGCCGGTGGCTGGTCGGCGGCGCGGCGATCGCGATCGGGCTGAGCGCGCCGGGTCTGTGGTGGCAGGCCACCCACGACTGGCCGCAGTTCACCGTGGCCGGCGGGATCAGCACGGACGACGGCATCAAGAACCGGATCATGTTCGTCCCGCTGCAAATCGCTTATCTGTCACCACTGTTCGTGCCGATCTGGGTGGCCGGCGCGCGCCGGCTGCTGCGGGCGCCGCAGATCGACTGGGCGCGCTCGATAGTGCCGGGCTACGCGGTCCTGTGCGTGCTGGTGATCGCCTCCGGCGGCAAGTCGTACTACGCGCTGCCGCTGCTCCTGGTGCTGGTCGCGGCAGGGTGCGAGCCGACCGTGCAGTGGGCCGCGAGCCGGCCCGGGCGGCGGGTGCCGGTGGGTTCGATGCTCCTGGTCGCCACGGTCACCAGTGCGGTCATCTCGCTGCCGCTGTTGCCGGCCGGTCGGGTGAACGCGGTGATCGGGATCAACCCCGAGCAGGGCGAGCAGATCGGCTGGCCGGAACTGGCCGACGCGGCGGCGGTGGCCTGGGGGCGGATCCCGCCGGACCAGCGCGGCCGGGCGGTGCTGTTCGCGGGCAACTACGGCGAGGCCGGCGCGCTGGACCGATACGGCCCGGCCCGGGGGTTGCCGAAGCCGTACTCGGGCCATATGTCCTTCGCCGACTGGGGCCCGCCGCCGGATCGCGCCGACGGGCCCGTCGTGGTCGTCCGCGAGGGGGAAGTCACCGCGCGATACCGCGACTTCGTCGACTGCCGGCTGGTCACCCGGGTGGACAACGGCAAGGGGGTCGACAACGAGGAGCAGCACGCGGTGGTCGAACTGTGCGCCGGCACCACGCAGCCCTGGTCCCGCATCTGGCCGGACCTGCGGCACTTCTACTGAGCACTGCGCCCTGAGCACTGCGCACCGAGCCCGCACGGCACCGAATCGCACCATCGCACGTCCCACCGCACCCGGTCCCACCGCACCACCTCGCACCACATCGCACCCGACCGAGTCGTATCGAGTCGTACCGAGTCCCGAGGAGTGTCATGGCGCAGGCGAGTCCGCCCGGGTACCGCACCGGTGGCGAGGGGCGACCGGGGTCGCTGACGGGATCGGCGTATCGGGAGATCCGACGCCGGGTGTTGTACCTGGAGCTGGCCCCGGGCTCGCGGTTCACCGAGAAGGCGGTGGCCGAGGAGCTGGGCATGAGCAAGACACCCGTACACGAGGCGCTGGCGCTGCTGGCCGAGGACGGGTTCGTCGACGTGATCCCGCGCAGCGGCTATCGGGTCACCCGGGTCACGCTGCGCTCCGCGCGCGAGTTGTTCGACCTGCATCGGGTGCTCGCCCGGGACGCCTCGGCGGCGGTGGCCCGGCGCGCGGCGGAGGTCGGCTCGGCGCCGGCGCGCGAGGGCGCGTGGGTGCGTACGCCGACCCCGGTGGCCGGGCCGGACGCCTGGCTGGAGCGGTACACCCGGCTGCATCTGGTGATCGCCGATCTGGCGGGCAACCGGCATCTGCGGCGCGCGCTGGCCGGCACGCTGTACGCCCACCACCGGCTGCTGCGGTTGTGCGTCACCGCCGACGGGCCGCACCTGCGGGTGATCGCGGGGGACGACGGTCCGCTCCTCGACGCGCTGGCGGACGGCGATGCGGACGCGGCCGGGCGGGCCGCGCACACCCGGCTGACCGGCTGTCGGGAGCGGGTGCTCGACACGCTGCTGGCCAACGACGCGCTGCTCGACGTGAACATCACCGGGCCGTCGCCTGGGCGGTGATCACCCGGCCCGGCCGCACGACGACGGCATCGGCGCCGTCGCCGTCGCCGTCGCGGAGCAGCGTGCCCAGGTCCAGATCGAGCACCGCGTCGGGCGGCAGGCCCCCGGGCCCGCCGTCCGCGGGCCGGTTCAGGTACGCGGCCACCACCGGCACCAGCGCCGCGAACAGCGCCGCGCCCAGGGACCGGATCCCGTCCTCGACCACGGCCGCCGCGCCGTCCGGGTCGCCCGCGGCCAGCGCGGCCGACAGCGCGGAGCGGTCGGGCGTGGGCCAGTGCGGGTCGCCGAGCGCGGTGGCCAGGTACAGGTGCCGCAGCTGGTGGCGCAGTACATACCCCTCGACCTCGGCCGCCCGCGCGTTGCCGGCCCGTTCGGCCAGCGCGGCGCCGTAGGCCAGGCCCTGGACCGGCCTCGGCACCGCGTCGGTCCGCTCCCCGCTGGCCGCCTGCCACCACGCGAGCGCCGCCGCGTCCAGGCCGGCCGTGCCCTCGCCCCGCGCGGCCGCCAGGCGCGCCGGCAACGTCTCGACCGTCACCCGCAGTTCGAGCAGTTCCCGGACGTCGCGCAGGGTGACCGGCATGACCAGATAGCCCGAGTGCGGCGCGACCGCCACCAGGCTCTCGTGGGTGAGCAGGTTCAGCGCCTCGCGCACCGGCGTCTTGCCCAGGTCCAGGGCGGCGGCCAGGTCGCCCTCGCTGAAGACCGTTCCGGGCGGCATCTCCAGGCGCAGGATGCGCCGCCGGATCACCTCGCGGGCAACCGCGGTCCGGCTCTTCGGGCGCGCCGGCGAGCTCGATGTCATGCCCGGATTCTCTCCGGATCCCGGCCCCGGTCGGCTCCGCACACCCGAATCGGCGAAGACCGGCAAAGCCCGATCGGCGCCCGGATCGGTTCGGCCGGGCGCCGACACCGCGCGAACCCGAGGCGGCCGGCACCTTCCCGGACCGGTGCGCCTAATATCTCAGGCAGCAGGATCGGCGACATGGACGCGGGGGCGCGTCGCCCCCGGACATGGCCCGTCATGGCGCCCGGCAGGTGGGGCCTTCGCCCTCCCCGGGGCCGGCTCCTGCGATGATCCTCGCGACGAGGAAGGTGGTTTCGGATGCTCGCCGGCGTGACCTGCGCGGCCCGTACGCCGCTCGGCGTCCGGCCGGGGGTGGTTCCGCCCGCCGATCCCCCTCGTCCACGGCGCGACCGGGCCTACCATCGAAACCGTGTCGAAGGCTCCACCGACCGCATCCGCGAGCCGCAGCCGCACGCCACCCCCTCGGGACGAACGACCTTGGACATCGACATATGACCGCGTCGCAGCACACCCGATCCGCATCCCCCGTCACGCTCTTGCGCGAATGGCGCGAGCGCGCCGACGGGGCCGCCCTGCACGAGGCGCTGTTCCTCGGCCTCGGCGTCGACCTGCCCTTCCTGGAGCGGGTCGCCGTACCGCTCGCCCGGGACCTGTCCGCCCGCGTCGCCATCCTCGGCGACGCCGCCCAGGAGGCGCACGACCCGAGCCGGGTGCGCGGCGCCGGTCGGGACTACCTCTACGCACCCACCGTGTGTCCCGGCTCGCTGCGCGCCAAGCTGGTCGTACTGATCGGCGAACACGCCTGCCGGATCGCGATCGGCGGCGGCTCCCCCGCACTGCCCGGCTGGGCTGGCGACGACCGCCTGTGGACGGTGGTCGAGACCGAGGACGACGCCTCCAACGCACTGCTCGCCGACGTCGCGGACTGGCTGGACAAGCTGCCGGACCTGGACGCGGTGGCGATGGCGCCGTGGGCCGCCGAGCACCTGCGGGAGATCGCCGGGCTGCTGACCGAGCGGCACATCCTGGCGGACGAGACCCCGGGTCCCGAGGCCCGGCTCCTGGACAACCTCGACCGCCCGCTGCTCGACCGGCTCCCGAACGGTCCGGTGGACGAGCTGCACCTGTACGCCCCCGCCGTGGACCCGGGCGGTGAGACGCTGCGCGAGCTGATCGCCCGGCTGGCTCCCGCGCGGGTGGTGCTGGGCGTACACGAGAACTGGTCCGGCTACTCCGGCGCGGTGCTGCGCTCGGCCCTCGCGGGGCGGCCCGCCGAGGTGCGGGTGCTGCCCGAACAGCGGCTGACGCACGGCCGGTTCGCGCAGTGGCGGATCGGCGAGCAGTGGTCCGCGCTGACCGGCAACGCGGACCTGAGCCGGGCCGGTCTCGGCACCACCGCGGCGGCCGGCGGCGGTCTCGACCTCGTGGTACACACCGTCGGCGGCCCGGTCCTGCCGCTCGACGAGGGCCGCACCGTCGCGCCCGCCGGCCTGGACGCGCTGCGCGGCGTGGCGGCCACGCCCGAACTGGTCCTGCTCGGCGCCCGGGCGGACGGCGCGGGGCTGCACGTGGTGCTCGCCGGGCCCGCTCGCGAGCCGGTCACGATCGCCACGTCCGTCGACGGATCGGCGGGCTCCTGGCGGGAGTTGGGCGTCGTCCCGGCCGGCGCGACGAGCGCGACCTTCCCGCCGGCGGCCGGTCAGGGCCCGGCGGTGCGGGGCAGCCTTCCGCGCGCCGACGGCGGCGTGACGCACTCCGGCGTGGTCTTCGCGTACAGCCCGGCCACGGCCGCACGGCCGAGCGAGCAGCGAGCAACGCCGCGAGCCGAGCCGACGCCGGCCGCGCCGACCCCGGCTCCCGTTCCCGCCGCGCCCAGGGCCCCCGAGCCGCCCCGGGCGCCGGCGGCACCCGTGAGCCCGCCGCCGCGTCCGGTCGAGGTCGCCGCGCACGCTCCGACGCCCCCGCCGGCTCCGGTGGTGACCCCGCCGCCGCTCTACGTCGCCGCCGGGACCGAGTTCGAGTCGGCCGGCACCACCACCTTCGCCCCCGCGCCGGAGGACAGCTCGTACGCCGAGGCCATCGAGGAATTCGCCGCGCACGGGTGGGTGGCCGGCATCGAGGACGGGATCTGGCGGATCACCGGCTCGTTCGGCAACCCGGTCCCGATCGCGGCGGTGGCCGCGACCCGGCTCGCGCAGTACGGCGAGCCGGTGCTGATCCAGGCCGGCAACGAGCGCCGCTGGGCGTTCATGGCCTGGGAGGCGCCCGAACTGACGCTGCTGAACTGGCCCGCCCGGAACTGGCGCAGCTACCAGATACGCCCGCCGGCCGACCCTGAGTCGCGCTTCCGCGGCGGCGACCTGGCGAGCGTCCCGGGCCGGGTCGGCCCGCTCAACCGGCAGATCGGCGACCCGCCGCCGGCCCTGCTCCGGGTGCTGGACGAGGTGGGCATCGGCTTCGCCGAACTGGTCAAGACCCTGCAGGAGATCGGCGGCTGACCCCGGCGCGACCCGGACCGCGGTCCGGGTCGCGCGGGGCGGCGCACGGGTACGGGTACCGAGCGAGCGATCGTTAGAATGCCCGGCAACCAAGACGATGCGTCCCGGAACGGCCGGAGCAAGTCCGCGGAATCAGGAGGCGGACCCATGGCGGAGCCATTGGCGGCGGATCTGCGCGCCGACGGTCACACCGACTGGCGCGGATACCGACCGCTGCTGCTGCCGCCCATCCTGGCCGCGTCGCTCGCCGCGTTCGACGAGCACGGCTATCACGGTACGACGGTGCGCGACATCGCCCGCCGGGTCGGCGTGACGGTGCCGGCGCTGTACTACCACTACCGGAACAAGCAGGCCCTGCTGGTCGAGTTGCTGATCGGCTCGATGAACGCCGCCCTGGGTCGCTGCCGGGCGGCGCTCGAAGAGGCCGAGGACGCGCCGGCCGCACGATTCGCCGCGCTGGTCGAGTGCATCGTCCTGTACATGGCCAACCGCGCACCGCTGGCGTTCCTGGACACCGAGATGCGCAGCCTGGAACCGGCCAACCGGGCCCGCTACGTGGCGATGCGCGACGAACTCGAATCCCTGATGCACGCCGCCGTCCGCGACGGCGTGGCCCTGGGCGAGTTCACCACCCCGTACCCGATCGACGCCGGCCGAGCAGTCATCACCTGCTGCCAGGCAGTAGCCAACTGGTACCGCCCCACAGGCCCCCTGACCCCCCAACAAATCGCCGACCGCTACGTACAAATCTCCCTGTCCACAGTCGGCTACACAGGCACCTTCAGCCCGGCAACCTCCAGCCCGGCCGGCGTTTGAGGCCACCTCACAAAACCAATACGAAACGCCGGCCGAACCCCCCAACCCAACAACATCCAGCCCGGCCGGCGTTTGAGGCCAAAAGACCTAGGCCGAAGGCCAGGTCCCCTGCGCCCCGGCGCCGAGCGTCACCGAGGAGCCATTCGGATCGCCCCATCCAGCCGGATGACCTCCCCGTTCAGCATCTGGTTCTCCACGATGTGCGCGACCAGCGCCGCATACTCCGCCGGCCGCCCCAACCGACTCGGGTGCGGCACCTGCGCACCCAGCGACTCCCGCGCCGCCTCCGGCAACGACCCGAGCAGCGGCGTCTCGAACAACCCGGGCGCGATCGTCATCACCCGCACCGCCAACCCCGACAGGTCCCGCGCGATCGGCAGCGTCATCGCCGCGATCCCGCCCTTGGACGCGCTGTAGGCGGCCTGCCCGATCTGCCCGTCGAACGCGGCGACCGACGCCGTGTTGACCACCACGCCGCGCTCGCCGTCCACCGGCTCGTGCGTGCTCATCCGCTCCGCGGCCAACCGCAGCACGTTGAACGTGCCGATCAGGTTGACGTTGACCACGCGGGCGAACACGTCCAGCGGGAAGGCGCCCTTCTTGCCCACCGTGCGAGCCGCGTTCGCGATGCCCGCGCAGTTGACCGTGATCGCCAGCGTGCCGTCCGCGTCGGCCGCCTCCACCGCGGCCCGCACCTCGTCCTCACGGGTGACGTCGCCGGGTACGAACAGGGCCCGCTCGCCCAGCCGTTCGGCCACCTCCTTGCCCTGCGACGAGGGCAGGTCGACGAGCACGACCGACGCGCCCTTCGCGACGAGCAGTTCGGCGGTGGCCAGGCCGAGCCCCGAGGCGCCGCCGGTGATCAGGGCGGTGGTGCCTTCGATGCGCATACGTGTGTCTCCGTAACTCGCTACTCACTGACAAAAACCCGGCCGACGAACCCGACCGAAAACCCGACCAACCGAACCGACCAACCGACCAACCGACCGAACGACCTCAGAGCCGTTCGATGATCATCGCGTTGGCCATCCCGCCGCCCTCGCACATCGTCTGCAACCCGTACCGCCCGCCCGTGGCCTCCAACACCCCGAGCAGCGTGCTCAGCAGCCGCCCACCGGAGGCACCGAGGGGGTGCCCGATCGCGATCGCCCCGCCGCGCCGGTTCACCTTCTCCAGGTCTGCGCCCACCTCCGCCGCCCAGGCCAACGGCACCGGCGCGAACGCCTCGTTGACCTCGAACGCGTCGATGTCGTCGATCCCCAGGCCGGCCCGCTCCAGCACCTTGCGGGTGGCCGGGACGACGCCCATCAGCATCAGCAACGGGTCGTCGCCGGTGACCGCGAACGCGTGGAAGCGGGCGCGCGGGGTCAGGCCGAGCGCGTTCGCCCGTTCCTCGCTCATGATCAGCGCGGCGGACGCGCCGTCCGTCAGCGGCGAGGAGTTGCCCGGGGTGATCCGCCAGTCGATCTCCGGGAAGCGCGCGGCCATGCCCTCGTCCACGAACGCGGGCTTGAGACCGGCCAGTCCCTCCTCCGAGGTGCTCGGACGTACCGTCTCGTCCACCCGGTGCTCGCCGCCGGCCACGGCGATCGGCACGATCTCGCGGTCGAACGCACCCTCGGCGGCGGCCTGCGCGGCGAGGCGGTGCGAGCGGGCGGAGAACCGGTCAAGCGTCTCCCGATCCAGGTTCCACCGGGCCGAGATCAGCTCGGCCGAGTAGCCCTGCGGGATCAGGCCCTCGGGGTAGCGCGCGGCGAGCAGTTCGCCGCCGAGCGGGTTGCCGCCGTGCGAGGCCAGACCCATCGGCACCCGGCTCATCGACTCGACACCGGCCGCGATCACGATGTCGTACGCGCCGGCGATCACGCCCTGCGCGGCGAAGTGCGCGGCCTGCTGGCTGGATCCGCACTGCCGGTCCACCGTGGTCGCGGGCACGCCCTCGGGAAATCCGGCGGCCAGGACCGCGTTGCGGGCGATGTTCAGCGACTGGTCGCCGCCCTGGGTGACGCAGCCCGCGATCACGTCCTCGACCAGGGCCGGGTCCAAGCCGTTGCGCTCGACCAGGGCCCGCAGCGTGTGCGCGAGCAGGTCGACGGGGTGGGTGCCGGACAGGGCGCCGCCGGGCTTGCCCTTGCCGGAGGCGGTGCGTACGGCGTCGACGACGACGGCTGTGGTCATGGCGTTGCGTCTCCTTCACGACGGTGGAACCGGCGCACCGCGACGGCCGGACCCGGTCGTGGCATCCGGTGCGCGGTCCGCGCGATCGTGCCGCGATCCCGCTGTGGGCCGGCCGCTCCCGGATTCCCGCAGGGTCCTGCCGACAAGGTTACTGAACGTTCGCTAAGACATTCGACCCGCCGGCGCAAATGCTGTCAAGCATCGACCCGGGCGGCGACACGCTCGTGCGGGTCTCGACGATCCCGCGCACGTCAACCGACAAAACCGGCATCGAGCCCCGTCCCCGGGGGTTAGGCTGACCTACGTGACCAGCGCACCAGTACGCGAACCACGTCAACACCGCAGTCGTGTCACCCGTGCCCGACTCCTGGACACCGCCGTCGACGTGCTGGCCGAGCTGGGCTGGCTCGGCGGCACCGTGACCGTGGTCGCCGAGCGCGCGGGCGTCTCACGAGGCGCCGTGCAGCACCACTTCCCCACCCGCGAGGACTTGTTCACCGCCGCGATCGACCACATCGCCGGTGACCTGGTCGCCCGTACCCGCCTGGACGGCGCCCGGATCCCGCCCGGCCCCGCGCACACCGAGGCGGTGGTCGAGGCACTGGCGTCGATGTTCCGGGGCAGGCTGTACCGGGCCGCGCTCAGCCTGTGGACGGCGGCGGTCAACGATCCCGTGCTGCGCGCGCGGGTGATCCCGCTGGATCTGCGACTGACCGCGGCGATATACGACATGGCCGTCGAGCTGCTCGACGCCGACGTCTCCCTGCCCGGGGTGTCCGCCGCCGTGGAGGCCACCCTCGACGTGGCCCGCGGTCTGGGCATCAGCGCGCTGGTCATCGATTACGACGAGCGTCGGCGGGCGGTCGTACGGCAGTGGGCGGCGAGTCTGGACCACGTTCTGGCCGGGAATGGCGTGCCCTGACCGGAGCGTACGACCTCATTTCACGCTTCGATGACCAATCCTTGGTACGGACCCGGTCGAATCGTGAACGTGGCCGGGTCGGAAGACCGTAACTTCACGGCGTGGACTGGAATCGACGGGCCTGCGCACGGCGCGGCCATGAGACGTACGCTCCCGACGAACCCGCGCTGCGCGCCCGGCTGCACGCGACCACGCCGGTCGGCGAGGCGTGGCGTTGCCTGCGCTGCGGCGACTACGTGCTCGGCGAGGTCAAGGGCCGCGGGCCCGCCGGCGACGCGCCGGTGGTGATGCGCGGTCGGGCGCTGCGCGATGTGTTGATCCTGCGCTTCCTGTCCATCGAGCGGGCCGCGCGCGGCGTACTGATCCTGCTCGCGGCCTACGCGGTCTGGCGGTTCAGCAACTCGCAGGACTCGGTGCGCCGGTTGTTCGAGGACGACCTGACCGCGTTCCGGCCGGTGGCCGAGCACTTCCACTACGACCTGGACCACTCGCCGATCGTCGACTCGATCCGCAAGACGTTCGACTACAAACGCTCGACGCTGATCTGGGTGGCGATCGGGATGGTCGCCTACGCGGTCATCGAGATCGTCGAGGCGGTCGGGTTGTGGTACCTCAAGCGCTGGGCGGAATACCTCACGGTGGTCGCCACCGCGGCGTTCCTGCCGCTGGAGGGCTATGAGATGCGCGAGCACGTGAGCTGGTTCAAAGTCTGCACGCTGGTGCTGAACATCCTCGCGGTGGTCTACATCATCGTCGCCAAGCGGCTGTTCGGGGTGCGCGGCGGGGCCGAGGCGTTCGAGCGCGAGCGGCACAGCGAATCGCTCCTGGAGATCGACGAGGCGATCCACCCCGGGCCGCCCCGGCAGCCATGGGAGGAACACGTACACGCGACCAAGCCCCCGTCCGCCCGCACCCCGTAAACCCGCGGGCCTCGACCCGCACCCCCGGGCGCCCCGCCCGAAAGCCGCCCGGGGCGCCCGCTTACTTCCACCGGGCCACCGAATCGCTCCCGGGGCCCGGCATCTCGCCGGGGGCAGTGCCTTGGCCGAACCCGGCACCTCACCCGAGCCGGGGGTGAACCAGCGCGACCTCCACCGCGCGCATCTCGACGCGAGGAGTCCCCACACGCGTGGGGCTGATGCCCCATAGGGCGCGCGCGGCCCCGACGCATCACCCGGCTCCGGCACATCACCCGAGCCGGCACCTCACCGAAAGCCGGTGCCCCTCGCCGGAAGCCGGTGCCCCACCGAACCCCGCCCTCGCCCGGGCCGGTAAACCGTCCGAAGCCCGGCACATCGCCCGGGCCTGCACCTCGACGGAAACCGGTGCCCCACCGGGGCCGGTGCCTGACCGAACCCCGCACCTCGCCCGGGCCGATGCCCGCCCGGGGACTGACGCATCACCCGGCCCGGCACACCGCCCGAGGCCAGTGCCCGCCGGGCCGGTGGCCGCCCGAGGACGGGGCCTGCACGGGCCCGGCACAGCGGCCGGGACCGGCGCCTGTCCGGGTGTGGGTCGCCGTTTCTTCCGGGGCGAGGTCGGTGGGCGGGAGCCGTGCCGTCTCGGTCTACGGCACCAGGACGATCCGGCCTCGGAGGCCGCCCTCCGCGACTGCGGCGAAGGCGCGGGGGGCGTCTGTGAAGGGGAAGGTTCGGGCCACGCGTAGCGTCAGTTCGCCCTTGCCGGCCGCCGTCGCGAGTTCGGCCAGCCGGGTGGCGTCGGCGCGCACCCACACCTGGTGTACCCGGATCCCGCGCAGCCCGGGCGGCGCCGCGCCCGCGTTGACCGCCACGAACGCCCCGCCGCCGCGTACCGCGTCCAGCGCGTCCGGGCCGAGCATGGCCGCATCCAGCGCGGCGTCCACCCCGCCGGGCACCAGCGCCCGGATCCGGTCCGCCAGGTCGGCGCCGCGCGGCACGAACCACCTCGCGCCGAGGTCCCGCACCGACGCCTCGTCGGCGGCCCCCGCGACCGCGACCACCCGTACCCCGCGCGCCGCCGCCAGTTCGACCGCGAACGCGCCGACCCCGCCCGCCGCCCCGGTGACCAGCAGGGTGTCCCCCGCCGCCGAGCCGAGCAGGTCGAGCCCCTGCCACGCCGTCGAGCCGTTCAGCGGGATCGTCGCCGCCGCCACCGGATCCAGGCCGACCGGCCGCGGCGCCACCGCGTCGGCGTCCAGCACCACGAACTCGGCCAGCGCGCCGGTCCGTACATCCAACCGGTCGCGCAACCCGAGCACCGCGTCGCCGACCGCGAACCCGGCCACGCCCGCCCCGACCGCGTCCACCTCGCCCGCCACGTCCCACCCGAGCCCGAACACCGCACGCTCGCGCACCAGTCCGTACCGCACCGGCGCGCCCTCCACCACCATCAGGTCCACCGGATTCACCGTCGCCGCCGCGACCCGGATCCGCACTCGACCGGGCCCCGGCTCGCACACGGGTCCGTCCACGACCTCGACCACCGACGCACCGGACCGAGCGATCACCGCACGCATGACCCACCACTCCCACACTCTCCGCGGCCACGGGCCGAACTCCCGACCCCCTCGACCGCCAACCTAGGAAGAGCTACTCTCCGAGAGGAAGTACTCACCCGGAAGTGCGTATCCCACCCGAAGGAGAGCCATGGCCACCCGCACCGCCGCCGAACGCCGCGCCCAGGCCCGTACGGAGTTCGACGCGTACATGGCGAGTTGCCCGGCGCGCCGGCTCCTGGACGGGATCAGCGACAAGTGGGTCAGCCTGCTCGTCAACGCGCTCGCCGACGGCCCGCGGCGCTACAGCGACCTGTCCCGACGGGTGGCCGGGGTCAGCCAGAAGATGCTCACCCAGACCCTGCGCAACCTGGAGCGCGACGGACTGGTCGAGCGCACCGTCACCCCGTCCGTCCCGGTCCGCGTCGACTACGCGCTGACCCCGCTCGGCGCGAGCCTGCTGCCGCTCATGCAGGCGGTCAAGACCTGGGCGGAGGAGCACATCCCCGAGGTGGACCGGGCCCGCGAGCGCTACGACGCCGCGCACATGGACCCGAACCGCCCGTGATTCGGGTGGCACCGACCCGGGACACCGAGGGGCCGCCAGAAGATCGCCCGCTGTTCATTTTCCGGTCCGCCGGGGGTGTTTCCCGCTCCATATCGTGATCTTGACCGGCGGAACGGACGCCGGCCGAGCCTCCGAGGAGCCCAGTTTCGTGTCGCCTGGCCGGGAGACCTACGAGCGCGAGCGGCGGATCGACCTGCTGATGGCGGAGAGCACGCCGTTGCGCAGATATGTGAGCGGGATCCTGGGGGCGGATCTGCACACGGTCGAAGACGTGGTCCAGGAAACGCTGTTACGGGCCTGGGAGGCCGCGGACCGCCTGGACTGGGACGGTCGTCCGATCCGCATGTGGCTGTTCCGCGTGGCCCGCAACCTGGCCGTCGACGCCCGACGGCGCAATCGTTCGTTGCCGGTGGGCATCGACCCGAGCGAGTTCACCGGGCTGCCCACGGTGCCCGATCCGGCGGCGTCGGTGGTCGATCGTTGTGTGCTGGTGGGGGCGTTGCGCCAACTGGCGCCCTCGCATCGCGAGGCCGTCGCGCACGTGCACCTGCTCGACCGCAGCGGCGCCGATGTCGCGCGCGCCCTGGGGATACCGCACGGGACGGTCAAGTCCCGTACCTACCACGGGATCGCGGCGATCCGGCGTGAGCCGGCCGCGATCGAGGAGAGCGGATGACCGGCTCCGAGGACCTCGCCATGCGGGTCGCCGGACACGATGTGATGACCCTGCTCGGCTGGACCGGGATCCTGGTCCTCGTGTTCGCCCTGGCCCACTGGGCCGCGATGCGGCGCGGCGGCTGGCGCTTCGTCCGGCGTCGGCTGCGCCGCGAAATCGCGCTCACCGTGGCCGCGTTCGCCGAGCCGATCGCCGCGCTCGTGCGGTTCCGCCGCCGCCGCCGGCTCCTGGTCCGCACGCTGCGCGCGCCCGGCACCTGGACGGACGCGGAGCACGCGGCGATGCTGGCGGCCGAGGTGAGCGCGAGCGCGCGCCCGTACGCCGTGCTGGTCGAGCGCGACGTGGTGGGGGTGTTGGTGGGCTGCGGCCCGGACCTGCCCGTGCCCGCCGAGCCCTGGGCGGTGGACGAACTCGACCCCCGTCTGTGGTGGATCGCCCGTTCCGACCTGGAGCCCGGATCCGGTCCCGCGCCGCTGCTGGTCGCGATCGGCACCCGGCACGAGGCGGTGGTCTTCCTGGACCTGCTGACCGGACCGCGCGTGCTGGCGGTCTCCGGCGAGCGGCGCGGCGCGCGGGCCACCGTCCAGTCGCTGGCCGCCCAGCTGGACGCCAGGTTGCCGGCCGGCGCGGTCACCGTCGCCGCCGGGGTGCATCCGCGCTACGCGGGCCCGAGCGCCGCCGACGCGTTCGCGCATGCCACGACGGTCGCCGCGACCCGCCGCTACCCGCAGGTGGTGGCCTGCGCCGACACCCCCGAACTGCCCGCCGCCTCGCCCGTGTCGGTGCTGACCACGGGTCAGCCCCGTGGCCACGCCCGGCTGTTGGCGATCGCGCCGAACGGCGCGCTGCTCGTACACGGCACGCCGCTGCGGGTGGACGCGCGCCCGCTGCCGCGCGCGGTGGCCGCGACGGTGTGGCGCCTGCCGCCCTGGTCCACGGAGGACGCGATACACCCGGCCCCGGCCGGGATCGACCCGGACCTGGACCTCGACCCCGAACCGACCCCGGCCGCGCCGCCCCCCACGACGCGGGCTCAGGTCCCGGCGCAGGCCCCACCCCCCGCGCACGACGACCTCACCGAGCCCGCCGACAGCGACAAGCCGAGCGGCGTCTCCATCGACGTGTGACCCGCGTCCCCGCACGCCGGATGGGCGGCCGGGCGGCGTGTCCTCGATCCCCCGCCGAGCACCACCGCGCGGGCCCGGGACACGCCGCCGGGCACCCGTCCGGCGTGCGCCGACATCCCGGCCCGTCCCACCCGGCCCTGCCCCGCCCCACGCCGACCCCTCCCCGCCGACACCCCCGGTCGGCCGGACCCGACCCCCGTCCCCCACCCCCAGGAGCACGACGAACGTGAGACTCACCGTCACCACCGTGGACGCCGCGGACGGCCTGCGCCGCGACCATCTCCTGGACCTCCCGCCCGGGAGCATCGTGGCGGACCTCGCAACCGCCGTGCACCGCCCGACCGCACCCGCCGACGACGCCCCCGGGTCCGGCGCCGCCGACCTGGGCGCGTTCCTGGACGGCGAGGCGCCGGCGACCGGACAGTCGCTCTACCTCGGCGACACCGTGCTCGACCCGCAGGCCCCGCTGACCGTCTCCGGCATCCGCGAGGCCACGGTCCTGGGCCTGGGCGCCCCGCCCGCCGAGCCCGACCGGGTGCACGCCCCCCGGCATCCCTTCGACCCGCAGACCCTGGTCCAGGTGCACGCGGTGTCCGGCCCGTACACCGGCCGGGTCTGGCCGCTGGGCCCGGGCAGCCACGAGATCGGCGCCGACGAGGGCTGCGCGATCCGACTTCCGGTGTCCGGCGTACCGGCCCGGGGCCTGTGGGTGACGGTGTGCCCGGACGGCTCGGCGTACTGGCATCGCACCGGGCCCGACGACGGCGCGGTGCACGGCCGCGAGGTGGCGCCGCCGCCCACCGACGCGATCACCGCCGCCGCGGCGCTGCCCCGCAAGCACGAGGAACGCATTCTGGAGGACGAGCGCGAGGCGGACCGCAAGGTCGAGCGGGAGAGCGCCCGGATCGCCCCGCCGAAAGAGCCGGTGCTCCGCCCCGAGGCGCCGCCCGGCACCCCCTGGCCGCACGCCTCCGACCTGGTCGTCGGCCCGTCGCTGCTGCGCCTGTGCGGACCGGTCGAGGCGGACGCCGACGTGACGCCCTCCGACGACGGCATCGGCCTGGACTACAACCGGCCGCCCCGGATCGCCCCGCACCTGGACGCGGAGAAGATCCGGCTGCCCTCACCGCCGCTGGAGCCGAACCGGGTGCCGTTCCCGCTGCTCGTGATGATCGCCCCGCTGGTGATGGGCCTGGCGATGGTCGGGTTTTTCCACTCGTACTTCTATCTCATCTTCTGCATCATGAGCCCGTTCATGGCGATCGCGAACTGGGTCTCCGGCCGCCGCAGCAATCGGGTCAAGCACCAGCTCGACGGAGTGCAGTACCGGCGCCGGCTGCGCGTATTGCACGACGACATCCGCACGGCCGTGCGCCGCGAGCGCATCGTCCGCGCCGAGGTCGGCCCCGACCCGGCCGCCGTCGCGCTGATCGCGACCGGGCCGGGCAGCCGGTTGTGGGAGCGGCGGCGCCGCGACGCCGACCACCTGGTGCTGCGGATCGGCACCGTCGACCAGCCGTCGGTCAAGGAGGTCGAGGACCCGGCCCGGGACGAGCATCACCGCACCGCGAGCTGGACGTTGCCCGACACGCCCATCGGCGTCGAGATCCCCGACCACGGGGTACTCGGCGTGGCCGGCCCCACCGAGCCGATCCAGGCGCTGGCCCGCTGGCTGGTGATCCAGTCCGCCGTCCTGCACAGCCCGCGTGACCTGCGCGTGGTGGTGCTGACCGATCCCGAGCGGGCCGGCGACTGGGCCTGGGTGCGCTGGTTGCCGCATCTACGTCCGCAGTCCCGCTCGGCCGCGCCGGTCGCCCTGCTCGGCACCGATCCCGAATCCACCGCCAACCGCATCTCCGAACTGGTCGCGCAGATCCAGAGCCGACAGCGCAGCATGGGCTCCTCGATGGGCCAGGCCATGTTCAGCGGCCCCGACATCCTGGTGATCGCCGACGGCGCCCGGCAGTTGCGCGAGGTACCCGGCATGGTCCAGGTGCTCACCGAGGGCCCGGCGGCCCGGGTGTTCAGCGTCTGTCTGGACGAACGTGAGCGGCTGCTGCCGGAGGAGTGCACCGCCGTCGTGCTGGCCGCCGGCCGACACCTCACCGTGCGCCAGACCGGACTGCCCGACGTGAAGGACGTACGCGCCGACCACGTGGACGCGGCGTGGTGCGAGCAACTGGCCCGCGCCCTGGCACCGTTGCGCGACGTCAGCCCCGAGCACGACAGCGGCCTGCCGCAGACCGTCAAGCTGCTCGACCTGGTCGACGCCGAACCGCCGAAGGCGGCCGACTTCGTGGCCCGTTGGGCTCGCCGCCCGGCTTCGACAACCTTCACGCTGGGCGCCGGCTACGACGGTCCGCTGCGTATCGACCTGGTGCGCGACGGTCCGCACGGCCTGATCGCCGGCACCACCGGATCCGGCAAGTCCGAGTTGTTGCAGAGCTTCGTCTCCGCGCTCGCGGTGGCCAACCGCCCGGACGAGCTGACCTTCGTCCTGGTCGACTACAAGGGCGGCAGCGCGTTCAGCGAGTGCGCCGAACTCCCGCACACCCTCGGCATGGTCACCGACCTGGACGAGCACCTGGCCACCCGGGCGCTGGAGTCGCTGGCGGCGGAACTGCGGCGCCGCGAGCAGCTGTTGGCCGACGTCGGTGCCAAGGACCACCCCGAGTACCGGGGCAAGCGCGCCGGCGACCCCGCCCTGGCGCCGCTGCCCCGGCTGATCCTGGTGATCGACGAGTTCGCCACCCTCGTCCGCGAGGTGCCCGACTTCGTCACGGGGCTGATCAACATCGCCCAGCGCGGCCGTTCGCTCGGGATCCACCTGGTGCTGGCCACTCAGCGTCCGGCCGGCGTGGTCACCGGCGACATCCGCGCCAACACCAACCTGCGAATCGCCCTGCGGGTGACCGACGCGGGCGAGAGCCAGGACATCATCGACACGATGGAGGCCGTGCACATCTCGGCCGGCACCCCGGGCCGGGCGCTGATCCGCACCGGCCCCAACGCCGCCGTGCCGTTCCAGGCCGCGTGGGTGGGCGCCGAGCGGCCCGTCCCCGGCGGCGCCGCCGAGAAGACCGGCCCCACCCGCGCGGTGCGCGCCACCGAACTGACCCTGGCCGGCCTGGGCCGCCCCGCGTCGCTGCCGACGGTCGACGAGGGCCCGGACACCGCGGACACGCCCAACCCGACCGACCTCAACGCCCTGGTCCTGGCGCTGCGCGAGGCGGCCGAGACGCTGCCCGACTACCGCCCGCTGCCCAGCCCGTGGTTGCCGCCCCTGGCGGAGCGGGTGCTGGTGGACGACCTGCCGCCGGTGGAGCGGACCGGCGTCGACCCGTCCGACCCCTGCCCGCCGCCGATCCCCTACGCCCTGGAGGACGTTCCGCAACTCCAGGAGCAGCGGGTGACCACGATGGACCTGGCCACGTTCGGCCACCTGTACGTGATCGGCTCACCGCGCTCGGGCCGCACCCAGGTGTTGCGCACCCTCGCGGGTTCGGCGGCGGCCACGGCGAGTTGCGCCGACGTGCACCTGTACGGGATCGACGCGGGCGGCGGCGGTCTGGCCGCGCTGGAGACCCTGCCGCACTGCGGCGCGGTGGTCTCGCGGCACGACATGGAGCGGATGGGTCGGCTGTTGGGCTACCTGGTCCGCGAGTTGACCGAGCGTCAGGAACGGTGCAGTGCGCACAACGCCGCCGGGTTGGTGGAGTTGCGCCGGATCCTTACGGCGGCCGAGCGGCCCGCGCACATCGTGATCCTGCTCGACGGCTGGGACTCCCTGGTCGCGCTGCTCGACGACCACGACGGCGGCCGGCTCGTGGACGACACGATGCGCCTGCTGCGCGAGGGCGCGGCGGCCGGCATCCACATCGTGGCGACGTCCGAACGGGCGCTGCTGAGCGGGCGGTTGTCCGCGCACAACGACCACAAGCTGCTGCTGCGCCAGGCGGATCGCAGCGACTACCAGATGGCCGGCATGCCGATCCGCAAGGTACCGGCGGTGATCTCGCCCGGTCGCGGCTGGCACGTGTTGTCCCAGACGGAGAGTCAGGTCGCGCTGCTCGCGCCCGATCCGAGCGGACAGGAACAGGCCGAGGCGCTGCGCCGAATCGGCACGGCGGCGGCCCTGCGCGACACCTCGGTGCCGCGCGAGCGCATGCCGGTACTGATCCCGACGCTGCCGCGTGTGGTCGAGTTCGCCACCGCGTACGAGCGGGTGCCGGCCGAGGTGCGCCGCCCGATGTGGGGGCTGCTCGGCATCGGCGGCGACAGTGCGGAGCCGATCGGGGCGGACTTCGCCGCCAGGTCGGTGTTCTGCGTGATCGGGCCCGCCGGGACCGGGCGCAGCACCACGCTCGCGTCCTTGTCGGTGTCGTTGCTCGCGGGCGGCACGTCGCTGGTGGTGCTCACCCCACGCGAGTCGCCGCTGCGCGGGCTGGCGCAACATCCCCAGGTGCGGCTGCTGACCGAGGAGGATCCCGCCGCCGAGGCGGTCGAGCGGGCCCTGGACGAGTTGTCCGGTCCGCGCGTGGTGGTCGTGGACGACGCCGAACTGCTCGGGATGCCCGCCGCCGACCGGGTCCTGCGCGACCTGGCGGTCGCCGGCCGCGACCGGGGGCAGGGGCTGTTGTACGCGGGGTCCTACGACGCCCTCCAGGTGGCGATGGGCAGTTGGCTCACCGCCGCTCGACGCGGCAGCCGCAGCGGCGTCCTGCTCGCGCCGAAGAACATGCAGGAGGGCGACATGATCGGCGTACGGCTGCCGACGAACGTGGTGCGCTCGGCGCCGCCCGTGCCCGGGCGGGCGTGGACCGCGGGGCCGAACGGCGCCCCGATGGCGGTGCAGGTGCCGTTGACGGTGTTGCGGTCCGCCGAGTAGCCGGTCGAACCTCCGCTTAGCGCATACGGATTCGGGCCGCTTCCCCCCCGAGGGAAGCGGCCCGAATCGGTGCGGCGAGGGTTCAGCTCTTCTTCAGGTTCTTCGCCATCTCCACGTCCATCTCGTGCATCTGGGTGCGGATCTTGGCGAACATCTCGGAGAAGATCAGGATGCCGTCGACGGCGGCGGTGAGGCTGGTGTTGAACTTCGAGTAGGCCTCGCGCATGGCCGGGCTCGACTCCTTGAAGACCATGCCGTTGTCCAGCAGCCCGTTCACGTCGGAGAGCAGCGTGTTGATCATCGGCGTGATGGTCTCCTTCGCCTTGGTCAGCTTGCCGGCGACCTCGTCGATGCGGCCGAAGTCGAGTGCGATATCGGGCATGGTTCCTCCAGGGAAGATCGGCTCGTCGTGGGGGTACGACGAACGGGGACTACGGGGGGCTACAGGGGACTACCGGGCGATGCGGCTCAGTCGCGGCGCGGGATGTGCCCGCCACCGCCGCCACCGCCCGGCGGGACGGGCTTCTCCGGCGGCTTGGGTGTGGTGTCCACCCATTCGTGCTTGCCGTCGGCGCGCGCGTAGGTGTGCGTCTTTCCTTCGGAGTCGACCACCTTCTGCGTGCCGCCCCCGTTGGCGTTCAGGTGCGTCTCGGTGGTGGTCACGCCGCCGTCCGGCGCGGTGGACACGGTGGTGTAGTTCAGCCGGCTGGAGTCGTAGGTGGTGACCGAGGTGTACGTCTGGCCGTTGTTGACGACCTTGGTCTCCTCCTTGATCACGTTGCCGTCCGCGTCCAGGGTCAGGTGGGTCTCGATCCGGCCGCCGTTGGGCGTGGTGATCACCTTGTCCAGCGGCGGTTTGTCGCCGGGGTCGGTGGCCTTGCAGAACTCCGGGTAGGTGCCGTCGGGTCCGGGCTTGGCGCACTCGGCCAGGTGCTCCTGCTTGTACTTCCAGGCGGCGACCTTGTTGCGCCACTCCGCCAGACCCATCGTGGCGCCCATCACGCCCAGGCCCTCGGTGATCTGCGCGTCGGCGTTGAAGTAGGCGTCGCCGACCTTGCCGAAGCAGTCGCCGAGCTTCTTCAGCAGGTCCTCGGCGCGGGTCATCGGGCCGGCGGACAGCCGGTACAGGCTGCGGAACGCGGCGGTCAGGGTCGGGTCGCCGAACACCGCCTGGGCGTCGGTGTAGCCGCCCTTGCCCAGGGTCGCGAAGTCGCTCGACTTGAGCGTGGGCGAGATGCGGTCGGCCAGGTCGTACATGTCCTTCTTGGCCTCGGCCAGCGTGCTGTAGTCCAGCGCGAAGTCGACCACGTCCGCTCCCGTCGGGCATCGCGGATCCCTCGGCCGGATCCGTCGCCGTGACCACGCCCGGGCCCACCACCCGGTTCACCGCGGCCGGACACGTCATCCGATGAACCGTCCGGTGGGCCCGGGCGTGGTCACGGCGAGGTCCGGCGAGCACGGCGAGGAGACGACGGGTCATGGGCAATCGCCCCACCGACTGGAACGCGATCGGCCTGAGCACCGATCCCACCCCGGGCGACCCCGTTCGGCTGCGCACGCTGATCACCTCGATGGAGAGCCTGGGCAAGGTCGCCCGCGAGATCGACGACGCGTTGAACTCGGTCCTGGACAAGACGGGCAACGGGGCGTTCGTCGGGCAGACCGCCGACGCGCTGCGGGAGAAGATCAGCGGCCCGCTCCGCGAGTTCGTGACCAGCATCGCGGACGCGTTCGAGCACTCGGCCAAGGCGCTGCACACATACGTCGACGTGATGGAGGCCCAGCAGCGGGTCGCCGACACGGCGTTGGCGAACGGCCGGGATCTGCCCCTGGAGGATCCGCAGCGCGCCGCCTACGGCACGACCGCGCGCAACGCGGGCACCGCCCAGCGCACCCAGGCCGAGACCGCCGCGAAGGTGCTCAACACCTCGGCGACCGGGATCAAGCAGCCGGTGTCGAACTGCGACCTGTTCTGGGAGGCGTTCAACTGGCTGGCGATCATCCTGATCCTGCCCGCGCTGCTCCTCGGCGGCCCGCTCGCGCTGCTCGCGATCGGGATCAACCTGGTCCTGTTCGTCAAGACCGCGGTGGACGTCGCCAACGGCAAGGCCGGGTTGCTCGACCTGTTCCTGGCGGGTCTGGGCATGATCGCGCCGACCACCAAGGGCCTGAACCTGTTCAAGCTGTTCAAGGACGGCGCGAAGTTCCTGTGGACCAAGGGCATCAAGCCCTTCGCGCAGGGCGCGTGGGGCGCGCTCAAGGGCGCCTTCAACGCGGGCGCGTTCCGCTCGTTCGCGTTCATCCCGGGCCTGAAGGACTTCGCCCGGCTCGCGGGGGGCTGGATCAAGACGGGCGCGTTGTGGGTGGGCGCGGCGGCGCTGAAGATGCCGTCCTGGGTCGGCGGCATGGTGATCAAGGGCGGCTTGACGGTGGTCACCGGCCTCAAGGCGATACCGGCGCTGTTCCGCGCCATCCCCGGGGCGATCAAGGGGGCCGCGGGCAGCACCTGGAAGTTCCTGAAGTCGGAACTCGGCGGCACCAAGTGGCTGCGGCTGATCCTGCCGGTGGACGCGGCCGAGATCAGCCGGTTCGGGCTCAAGCGCGCGTTGCAGATCGGCTTCTACGAGCGTGGTGTGCTCGGCAGGTTCCGCTACGCCTCGCCGCTGCTCGGCGCGGGCGGGCGCGGCCTGAGCCAGCTCCCGACCACGCCGCCCCTGGGCGCGCTGCCCGAGATGCCGGTAAACGACCTGGCCCGGATCCGGGCCGGCGACTGGTCCGGGTTCGGCGCGAACGAGTTGCGGATGAAGGCCCTGGACCTGCCGACGACCAACCTGACCGTCACCTCCCCCGCCGGCCTGCACATCCCGACCAGCCTCGGCGAGGTGATGCAGTTCGCGCCGGACGCGGTGCGCCGCATGGACGCGCTCCTGGACATCGGCGCGCGCGACATGAAGATGGTGCAGATCGGCGACTGGGCCAAACTGCCGACACCGGCGAACAGCGGCCGGATGGAGCTGAACGCGCTCCACTCGATCGGGCAGCTCTCCCCGACCACCGGCGCGGCCGGGGCGGTACACGCGCTGCCCACCCCGTCCGCGCTGCCGGGCGTCACGCACACCCCGTCCCTGTCCACGCTGACCGCGCTCGACCTGGTCCAGACCGGGGCCGGGCACCGGCCGAGCGTGCCGTCGCTCGTCACCGGCAACACCCCGAGCCCCGGCGCCGGTATCGCTCACCTTCCCGCCCCGACCGGCCATGTGACCGCGCCGAGCCTGCCCGCGGCCGGCCTGAACCACGGCCTGCCGGCGCCGAGCCTGCCCGCGCCGAACCTGGCCGGCCACGGCCTGTCCGGCCCGGGTCTGCCCGGCCATGGCGCCCCCGCTCCGCATGTGGAGTTGCAGTCGACCGGGTTCGGCTCGACGGCGACCCTGTCCGCGCCGAGCCCGACGGCGCTCGCGGGCGGCCCGCCGCCGACGGCGCTGGTCCCGGACCACGCCGGGAACGCGCTCAACCTGCTCGACCACGGCCCGAAGCCGATGCCGCGCCCGGACGGGCCCGCCCATGCCGGCGCGCTGCCGACCGCCCCGCCACCGCACGGCCCGGGTGGCGGCGGCGAGTTGCGGCCCGGCACGCCGACCGCGAACCAGGTCGCCGTCGCGCCGACCCCGCCGCCCGGCGGTCATCTGGCCGGCCCGCCCAACCGGCTCACCGGCGCCCAGTTGGAACAGCTGTGGCAGCGCGACGCGGACCGGATCGGCGCGCTGTTCGGCAAGGCCGACGACCCGCTGCGGGCCGAGCGGATCGAGGCGTGGCGCGACCTCACCTCGGCGCGCAACGAACTGGGCCGGGCCCAGCAGGTGTTGCACGACCTGGAGGTCCGCCCCGGCGGCTCGTCCAAGCCGTCCGTATACGAACGCGACGCCGGGATCGCGGTGCAGACCGCGTCGGCGAAGGTGGAGACCGCGACCACCCGGCTGGACGCACTGGGCGTGGACCCGGGCCGGATCGACAAGGGCATGGCCCAGATCCAGGCGCAGAGCCTGCTGGAGCGTCCGCGGGTGGTCGGCGGCACCCACCACGACCTCGGCGGCGGCAACACGCTGCCGACGACGTCGGCCGCCGGAGCCGTGCCGCCGCCGAACACGACCGTCACCTCGCACGTCGGCGCCGGTTCCACCGGACTCGACGGTGCGACGGTGCGCACACCGGTGCACGGCGGCTACCGGATCACCGATCCCGCCACCGGCCACTCCGTCCGCTACGCCCACGACGGTCGCCTCGTCGACGAGGCGCTGGCACTGCACTCGCCGGGTGAGCCCCGGTTCATCGTGGACGACGGCGGCGGCCGGCCGTTCCTCACCAACGCGAACGGGGACCCGGTCCTCGGCTTCGACGTCACCGTCGTGCGCGGCGGCTACCGCGTCACCGACACCGCCGGCGGGCAGACCGTCCGCTACCGCACCAACGGCGCCGTCGCCGAGCAGGGCATCGCCCTCGGCGGAGCCGGCGCGCCCCGCTTCGTGGTGCACGGCAACGACGCCCGGCCGCCGATACTGACCAACGCACACGGCAAGCCGATCACCGATCGGGTCTTCACCCCGTTCGAGAACGGCTACCGGGTGACCGATCCCGCCACCGGCGGCTCGATCCGATACGGCGCGGACGGCCACGTCGTCGAACACGGCCTCGCGCTCCGCGGTCTGGACGAGCCACACTTCGTCGTCCCCGGCGAGCGGGGTCCGGTGCTGACCGACCTGCGCGGCAACCGCATCGACGACGTCCACGTCACCCCGACCGACGGCAACGGCTTCCGCGTCACCGAACCGACCAGCGGACAGAGCACCCGCTACCGAGGCGACGGCACCGTCGCCGAGCACGGCCTCGCCCTCCAAGGCGCCGGCGACGCACACTTCGTCATCCCCGGCGAACACGGCCCGGTGCTCACCGACCTCCACGGCAACCGCATCGACGGCGTGAACGTCACCCGGGTGGACGGCGGCGGCTTCCGCGTCACCGAACCGACCAGCGGACAGAGCACCCGCTACCACGGCAACGGCACCGTCGCCGAGCACGGCCTCGCCCTCCAAGGCGCCGGCGACGCACACTTCGTCATCCCCGGCGAACACGGCCCGGTGCTCACCGACCTCC
>NZ_JBIRUB010000001.1:0-616337 GCF_044334985.1 Embleya sp. NPDC020630 | reverse complement strand
TCCACGGCAACCGCATCGACGGCGTCGACGTCACCCCGACCACCAACGGCGGCTACCGCATCACCGAACCCACCAGCGGACACACCACCCGCTACCGAGGCGACGGCAGCGTCGCCGAAGGCGGCGTCGTGCTCACCGGGTTCTCGGGTGACCGGCACTTCGTGGTGACCCGCGACGGCCGGCCCCCGGTCCTCACCGATGTGAACGGCAAGCCGATCACCGACCTCAGGCTGACCCCGTTCGAAAACGGCCACCACATCACCGACCCGGCCACCGGCCGCTCCGTGCGCTACGACGGCGCCGGCACCGCGGTCGAGCGGGAACTCGGCCTGACCGAACTCGGCGAGCCGCACTTCATCGTCGACCGCGGCGCCGGCCCCGAACTCACCGACGTACGCGGCACCCCCGTCGCCGGCGTCGAGGTCACCCCGCTCACCGGCGGCGGCTACCGGGTCACCGAGACGGCCGGCGGCCACAGCACCCGCTACTCCGCCAACGGCTGGGCCGCCGAACACGGCATCGCCCTCGGCGGCGTCGAACCCCGCTTCGTGGTCGGCGAGGGCCCGAACCGCCACCTCACCGACGTGCTCGGCACCCCGGTGCCGCACCAGACCGCCACGCTCACCGCCGACCAGGGCTTCCGGATCGTCGACACCCGCACGAACGTATCCACCCTGCACGGTGCCGACGGCGCGTTCATCGAGCGCGGCATCGCCGTCGGCGGCCCCGGCGAGCCCCGCTTCGTGGTCGGCGAGGGCGCCGCCCGGGTGCTCACCGACGCGAACGGCGTCCGCGTCACCGACCGCGCGATCACCGTCGTCGACAACGGCTACCGCGTCACCGACCCGACCACCGGCCACTCCTTCCGCCACGACACCGCCAACGGCACGTTCGAGCACGGCACCAAGCTGGGTCGCGCCGACCAGGGCCCGTTCGCGGTCGGCGACACCCTCACCGACCTGCACGGCAACCCGCTCCCGGTGGAGCAGCGGCTCACCCGCCTCACCGCCGCCGACGGCACGCACACCGGCTACCGAGTCGACATCGTGCACCCGAACTCCCCGCGTCACGGCGAGTTCCACGAGTTCGGCACGAACGGCACGGTCACCCGCGAGGGGTTCAACGTGCTGGACGACGGCCGCTTGACCAACCACCAGTACGTCGTCGACCACAGCACCCCGACACCGACCTGGCGCCAGGACTTCCACCCCGACTCCCCCGGCGGCCCGTTCACCCACAACGAGTTCCAGCACGGCACGGTGGACACGAGCGGCGCGGCCAACGGCGGACTGCGGCTGAAGTCGAATTCGCCGGACCGGGTGGTGATCTTCGAGCGCCGGATGTTGCCCGGCGGGACCACGCTCGACGCCTTCCGGCGTACCGACCTCAGCGGCTTCGGCACCTTCAGCCACCGCACCAAGTGGATCGAGTGGGGCGCCGACGGCACACCCCTCGCCCAGGGTTCGCGCAAGTTCGACACGTCCGGCTTCGGCTACACCGACGTCGACCGGCACTTCGTCACGGTCCGCGAATTCCGGGACACCATCCAGAAGTTCGACGGCCGGGCGGGACACACCCTCGGCGTCAAGGGCACCGACGGCTGGACGTGGCACCGCTACGACGGCGCCGGCAACGAGTTGGCGAGCGGTCCGCGTACCACGCACTGGGACGGCGGCTGGAGTGACCGCCACGGCCCGGGGGCCGGCACCCACGCGGGCGAACTGGTCCAGAAGCAGTGGGGAGAAGTGCACCGGACCGACCATGCCCGGCACTACCTCGAACACCCGCTGGGCGCCGACGGTTTCCGCAAGGCGTCCTGGGACGAGTTGTCGCCGCAGGGCAAGGAGGCCGGGAAGCACGTGGTGGAGACGAACGGTTCGACGTTCACCACTACCCGGGTCTCCGAGCAGCGCCCGCCGAGTTGGGCCCGAAAGTGGCTGACCGACAACTGGACGAACCCGACCGGCAACCACGCCTTCCTCGCCTCCGACACCCGCTACCAGGTGTTCACCTGGGAGAAGTCGGTCGCCGGCGCGGACGGCACCGTGGTCCGCAGCAACGGCACCCGCTTCGTCGGCGACGACGGCAGTTCCTTCGACATCCTCGCCGACGGCACCTTCGCCCGCTCGCAGATCAAGTTGGCCGACGGTTCGACCCTCAAGGCCGGCGACACGGTACGGCCGCACGCGAACGCCCCCGCCGGAACGATCCCGTGGAGCAAGGGCGACGTCATCGGTTATCGCCTGGATGCCGGCGGGCGGAACTGGCAGGACTTGCGACCGGTGACGAACGCCGACGGCGTCGTCACGCATTGGGAGATGGTTCGCGAGGGCTTCGAGAACGGCAACATCCGGCACTACACCACGCCGGAATCGCCCGTGCACGGCACCCCGGACGCGCCGATCCCGGCCCCCGAGATCCCGGTGGCCCCCAACCCGCGCAGCAACTGGGTCGAGTACGACGCCCACGGATACGTGGCCGGGCGTCGGGATACCTGGACACTCGCCGCCGGCAATGAGATCACGATCGTCGCGCACGGCTCGTCCACCGCGAAGACCTGGCGGTGGGAACGCCTCGATGCCGCCGGCCAGGTGCAGGAGTCCGGCAAGCGGGTGTTGTTCCGCAGCTCGGACGACCCCAAGCTGCCGTTCGACGACTCGTTCCGGGACTTCGACGCGCACAACAACCTGGTCCGCGAACGACGCATGCTCGACGACGGCCGCTACGTCGACGCGTGGCAGGCACCGGGCACCCAGACCTGGACCTGGCACAAGTTCGACCGGGCGGGCGCGATCATGCCCCAGCCGGGCACGGGCACCCACGAGCGGGTGTGGTGGAACCCGAAGGCGGCCGAGGGCGCCGGCGGCTGGCAGGCGACCCCGCTCGACGGCAAAAACCTGCTCTTCCGCGACCGGTTCGTACCCACCACGGGCGAGACGCTGGTGATCCGCGAGACCCCGCCGCACATCACCGACGCGCCGGCGCGGGTGCGCGAGTACGGGCCGGGCGGCGCCACGTCGCCGAACACCGCCACCTGGAAGGAGTTCGACCACGGCACGGCGGTGCGCACCCGATCGCTCACCCCCGAGGGGAACTACCTGGAACGGGACGCGTGGCGCGGCCAGTGGCGGCGCTACGACGAGCACGGCAACCTGCTGGCCCGGCGCACCGACGGCGGCGCGGTGATCACCACCGACTCGCTGGGCCGGTGGCGCGTGGTCGGCAGCGAGTACGACTTCCGCGGCCAGGTGACCGAGGTGCGCGGCTGGGTGCGGCGCGTCCGCGAGGGCCAACGCATGCCGTGGCGGGGCGACATGACCGGGATCGACGTGACGCAGTTCCGCACCGCGTTGACCGGAATCCCGGGCGTCCCGCCGACCGGCTCGATCCACCTGGCCGAAGCCGCCTACCAGGGCGCGGGGACGGTCCTGGGCAAGAAGCTCGCGCTGGAGTTCGCCCAGGAGTTCGCCATCGAGTTCACCGCGAACATCATCGTCGCCGACATCAACGCCAGGTCGCAGGGCAAGAGCCTGACCGAGACCGACTGGCAGAAGGCGGCGCTGAACGCGGCGGTCGGCGGCGTGGTCAAGGGCGGTGTGGGGGCCTTCGTGCACGAGAACAAGTGGGACGGCTTCCGCAAGCTCGGCGACCTCAAGAGCGGCTACGGCAACATCGACGGCGGCAAGCACTGGAACCGCCGGCCGGGCAACCACGACAAGACGTGGGCCAACGAGTGGGCGGGCAACGAGACCGCGGTGCGCTGGCGCAGCGGCACCTACGACTTCGGCTACAGCGCCGGCGTCGGCATGCTGGCCGGATTGATCAACGGCAGCATCAACGCGAGCGTGTTCGGCATCAAGGGCGCCGACGGCCTCACCCACAAGCTCTCCGGCTGGGAGGCGCTGGGCGACGGCGGGATCGCCTCGTTGTCCGGCGTGGTCAGCACCGGCAGTGCCTCGCTCGCCCGGATCGGCTTCCTCAACGCCGCGGGCGGTCGGTTCTTCCACCGCCAGGGCGTCAGCGAGTTCCTGCTCAACATCGGATTCAAGATCGGCGAGAAGATGTTCAACGGGTGGTTGTTGCCCAAGGTGCGCGCGGGGATCGATCCGGTCTGGTACCAGCAGAAGGATGCGTAGCGAAGGTGCGTAGCGCACAGATGTCGAGCGTCGAGCGGCACACCGGCGGCGGGCCGGTGCCCGTGCGGGTGGCCGCCAAGGGCCGGGGCGCCCACCGCCGGATCGCGGACGCGGTACGGGCCGCCGCGCCGGGGGCGACCGTCGTGATCGAGGCCGGCCACTACACCGAATCCCTGGTGCTGGCCCGGTCGGTGACGCTGTGTCCGGAACCGGGCGGGGGCGAGGTGGTACTGACCGCGAGCGCCGAGGGGCCGGCGATCACGGTCGACGCGGCGGACTGCGCGGTGCGCGGGCTGACCGTGCAGGGCGCGGGCGGCGACGCGCCGGCGGTCAGCGTGGGTCCGGGCGCCGGCCTGATCGTGGCCGACTGCGCGGTCCGGGGCGGTCGGATCGAGGTGCGCGGCGGGCCCGATCGGGACGAACCCGACGGCGCCGACCCGGACTTGGACGCGCCGCCGACGGCCGGCGGCACCACCTCGGCGCTGCTGCTCACCGGCACGCGCGTGACCGGCGCGCGGCTCGCGGGACTGCACGTGTCCGGCGACGCGCGGGCCCGGGTGGAGGACGTCGAGGTGGGCACGATCGAGGGCACCGGGATCGTGGTCTCCGGCAGCGCCCGGGTCGGCATCGCCCGGCTGCGCCTGGACGCCACCTCCGGCTCCGGGATCCGGCTGCGCGGCCGGGCCGTACTGCGCCTGGCCGACTCGGTGTTGCACGGCTGCGGGCGGGTGGGCCTGCTCCTGGAGGACGCCTCCTCTGCCGCCGCCAGCGAGAGCCGGGTCAGCGCGCCCGGCGCGGCCGGGATTCGGCTCGGCGGCAGCGCGCGGGCCGAACTGACCGACTGTCGGATCCTGGACGCCGCCGCGGCCGGCATCGTACTCGACGGCAGCGCGCGGGTGCTCGCGCAGGGCTGTGCGGTCCGCCGCTCGGCGACCAACGGGGTGCTGCTCACCGAGGCCGCGGCGGCCGAGTTGACCGACTGCCGCATCCTCGACTCCGGTTTCGGCTCGATCCACGCGGCCGGTACCGCCGTTCTCAAACTGGCCGACTGTCGGGTGGTGGGCACCCCCGAACACGGCGTGCACACCGCGGACACCGCCCGGGTCGAGCTGACCGACTGCACGGTCTCCGCCGCCGCGATGAGCGGGATCGCGATCACCGGCCGCTCCTCGGCCGCGCTCTCCGGCTGCCTGGTCGCGGACACCACGACCGGGATCGGCATCGCATCGCCCACCGGGTCGCGGGTGTCGGGATGTACGGTGCGCGCCGCCGGGCGCACCGGGATCGAGGTGACCGGCGAGGGTGTCGCCGAGTTGACCGGCAACCGGGTCACCGGCGCGGGTGCCGCGGGCATCGTGTTCGACGCGGGCTCGCGGGCCGAGTTGGCGGGCGGCTCGATCGAGGACTGCAGCGGGTCGGGGCTGGTGGTGTGGACCGGCGCCCGGCCGACGGTGCACGGGGTGCGGATCGAACGTCCGGGCAAGAACGGGCTGTTCGTGGCCGAGCAGGCCGGCGGCACCTACACCGGCTGCGACGTGATCGGCGCGGGCTACGCCGCGCTGCACGTGGGCGGCGGCGCGGATCCGCTGTTCCGGCGTTGTCGGCTGCGCGACTGTACGGACGACCTGAGCACGGATCCGGAGGCCGCGCCGGTGTTCGACGACTGCGATCCGGCGCTCGGCGGCACGCGGGCCGGCGCACAGCCCGCCCCCGCGGCGATCGCGGGGGTCGGGCCGGGCCCGGCCGCCGCACCGCCGGTGCCGGATCTGCCCGAGGTGGTCGAGGAGAAGCTGACCGACCTGCTGGTCGAACTCGGCGAACTGGTCGGCCTGGACGGGGTCAAGCGCGACGTCGCGTCGATGGCCAAGCTGATGCAGACGGTCCGGCTGCGGGTCGAGGCCGGGCTGCCCGCGCCGCCGTTGAGCCGGCACCTGGTCTTCGCGGGCAACCCGGGCACCGGCAAGACCACGGTGGCCCGGCTGTACGGCCGCCTGCTCAAGGCGCTCGGGCTGCTCGGCCACGGGCACCTGGTCGAGGTCGACCGCAGCGCGCTGGTCGGCGAATACGTGGGCCACACCGGGCCCAAGACCGCCGCCGCGTTCAACCGGGCGATCGGCGGCGTGTTGTTCATCGACGAGGCGTACTCGCTCTCCCCGCTCGCGGGCGGCAACGACTTCGGCTCCGAGGCGATCGCCACACTGGTGAAGCTGATGGAGGATCATCGCGACGACGTGGTGGTGATCGCGGCGGGCTATCCCGACGACATGGACCGCTTCGTGTCCTCCAACCCGGGCCTGGCGTCGCGGTTCACCCGCACGCTGCTCTTCGAGGACTACGACGCCGAGCAGTTGGTGGCCATCGTCGAGCAACAAGCCGAGCGTCACCGCTACGAACTCACCCCCGCCGCACGCACCGAGTTGCTCGCCCTGTTCGCCGGCATGTCCCGGGGCGGCGGCTTCGGCAACGGGCGTTCGGCCCGCCAGGCGTTCCAGGAGATGACGGAGCGCCAGGCCGGCCGGGTCGCCGAACTCGAACACCCGGACGCGGCGCAGCTGATCGCGTTGGAGGTCGCGGATCTGCCGACGTCGTTGGCCTCGTAGTCCGGGGGCACGACGTCAGCGCGGATACATCTTGACCACCTTGCCGTCCAGATCGGCCCGCAGGTAGCCGGAGCCGTAGTCGTCGCTGACGTACACCCTCAGCGACGCCACCCGGTCGATCAGCCCGAGGTCCACGATCACGTAGCGGTTCTTCGGCGTGGTGATGCCGAGTTCCTTGTCGGCCTTGGCGAACAGGGCGGGCAACGCGTCCCAGTTGACCTTGGTGAGGTCGATGGTCTTCTCGTCCTCACCGGTGCGGCCGAAGCCGTTGTCCTTCGTGGTCTTCCCGTCGCGATAGGAATAACGGTCCTGGAGGCGGGCATTGCCGGGCACCGGTGCGTCGATGGAGGCGAAGGTGTCATGGACGCTGAAGGACTTGACCTTCGTCCCGCCGATGACCGGCTTCATCGACTCGATCACACCGCGGATCCCGGCCGGCGTCATCAGGTTCTCCTTGTCCGCGGCGGGCTTGGACGCCGTCCGGGTCGGCGACGGTCGCTCGGCCGGCTCGGTCGGCTCGTCGTTCGGCGAACTCTCCCGCGCATCGGGCGAGATGTTTGTTCGCGTCGCCGCCGGCTTGGCCCCGTCCCCGGCCGCGTCCGACCCCGAGTCGCGAAGCTGGGACACCAGGAGCACCGCGACGAGCGTGCCGACCAGGGCCGTGGCGACCACCGATCCCCCGACGATCCGGTTGCGCCGGGCCCGCTGCCGGGCGGCCGACTCGGGCGTCGCCGGGGTGAACACCGAACCGTACGGCGAGCCCGCTCCGGACGACCCGGCCGCCGCCGACCCGACCGGCGCCTCGCCCGAAGAGTCGGCCGAAGCTCCCTGCGATGAACGGGAGTTCGGCCCTGCGTCGACCCGATCCGCCCCCGCCCATCCGGGCCCTACCCGGTCCGCTCCCGCCCACGCGGGCCCGGACCCGGACCGCGAACCCATATCGGCCCCGAACGCGGCATCGAAGCCGGAACGGGACCCGGTGTCCGCCCCCGATTCGACCGCCCGACCACCGCCGAGCTCGCCCGGCTGCCACGCCAGGGCGTCGGCCACCGGCAGCGCCGAGGTCGTGTGCTGCGACGAGGCCCGCGCGCCCGGCTCGCCCGCGGCCGCCGCGAGCAGCGCGTCCAGTTGCGCCGCGTCCGGCCGAGCCGCCGGGTCCCGCACCAGCAGCGCTTCCAACACCGGCCGCAACGCCCCCGCGCGGACCGGCGCCGGCACCGTCTCGGTGAGCACCGCGGCGAGCGTGGCCAAGCTGGTCGCCCGGCGCAGCGGGTGCTCCCCCTCCACCGCCACGTACAACATCATCCCGAGCGACCACAGGTCGGACGCGGCGTTGTCCTCCTCGCCGCGAATGCGCTCCGGCGCGATGTATTCGGGCGAGCCGATCAGGTCCCCGGTCGCGGTCAGGCTGGTCGACTCACGCAGCGCGGCGATGCCGAAGTCGGTCAGGACCGGGCTGCCGTCGGCGCGCAGCAGTACGTTGCCCGGCTTCACGTCGCGGTGGTGGATCCCCGCCGCGTGCGCGGCGCTCAGCGCGGACAGTACGCCCCGACCGATCACGGCGGCCTCGACGGGAGCGATCGGCCCGTTGGCCAGCCGGTCGTGCAGGGATCCGCCGGGGACCAGCTCCATCACCAGCCACGGGTGCGGGACCTCGGCGGCGTCCACGATGTGATGGATCGTCACCACGTGCGGGTGGTTCAGCCGGGCCAGCGACCTGGCCTCGCGCAACACCCGCTCGCGCAACATCCGGGCGGCGGTCGGATCGTCCTCCAGGAGTGCCGGGTCGGGCGGCCGGACCTCCTTGAGCGCGACCTCGCGCTCAAGGGCCAGGTCGCGCGCCCGCCAGACCAAACCCATGCCGCCACCACCGAGCCGCTCCAGCAACTCGAAGCGGCCGTCGATCACGCGTCTGCCAGGTATGCCCGGGGTCATGCGGCACACCCTACAAATCAGGACTCCCACAACCGGTACCGCCGGCCGCATCGTGGGCAGATCCCTCGCCGAGGCGCCGTCGAACGTCGCCGCCGAGCAGGCCCGCGACCGCTCAGCCGCGCCGTGCCGCCACGACGTCGAGCAACCGGCCGATCCGGTTGCTGATGATCATGTCCACACCCATGTCCAACAGCCTGCGCATCACCCGGGGCGAGTCCACCGTCCAGGCACTCACGCCGTATCCGTCCGCATGGCAGCGCGCCACCGACTCCGCGTCGTACGCCCGCCAGCGCAGGTTGATGTACTCCGGCCGGAGCGTCCGCAGCACGTCCTCGCCCGGCACCCGCGCGAACGAGTCGCCGCTGAGCCCGATGTGGGCCTCGGGCGCATGTTCGCGGACCATGCCCATCGCGACCGGTCCACCGACGTAGAGGATCTGCTCGTTCAGCCCGTGCCGGGCGACCGCCTCGGTCGCCGGACCGGCCAGTTCGATCTCGCCGAAGTCGACCATCAGCCCGCCGGGGCCGCCCTTGATCAGGTCCAACGCCTCGTCGAAGCTCGGCACCCGATACTTCCCGCGCCGGCCGATCTCCCGGACCTCGGCCAGGGTCAACTCGCGCACCCGCGCGTTGCGCCACCACAACCGGCGCAGCGTCGCGTCGTGCAGCAGGACGAGGTGTCCGTCCCGGGTCACCTCCAGGTCGATCTCGACCAGGTCGGCCCCGCGCTCCAGCGCGCTCGACAACGACGGCAGGGTGTTCTCCCGGTAGCGTCGGGGGTCGCCTCGGTGGGCCACGGCCAGGGTCACGACAAACCTCTCGATCGGGGACCGGCGGGCACACCGTACACGCGCCGCGCCCGCCCCGGGTTCATCGCGTCGAGGGCCCGCCGGAGGCGCCGAATCCGCGCAGCAGGGTGTCCACGATCCGGGTGGCGAGCACGTCCGCGTCCTCACCCCGGTCGTCCTGCGCCGACTCGTGGATCAGCGCGTAGTAGACGCGCCGGGTCCAGTCGAGGTCCACCTCCGGACGCAGCAGCCCGCTCTCACGCGCCCGGCGGAAGAGCCGATCGCACCGATCGAGCACGTCGGTGTGCAGGTGCGCGACTTCGGGGTCGTCGGTACGCAGCGCGTTCATCGCGAAGCCCCACGCGATCTTGACCCGCAACACGTTCGCGGTCACCTGGTACAGCGCCACCGCCGGCGGCGTGGCGTCCGGCCGCGCCGCCGTCACCGCGTCGTGGAACTGCTGTGTGGCCCACCGGGTCATCGCCACGATCAGCGCGTCGCGGGTGGCGAAGCGCCGGTGCACGGTGGTCCGCGCCACGCCGGCGGCCTCGGCGATCTGCTCCATCGTGGCCGAGGGGTTGGCGCTCAGGATCCGCTCGGCGGCCTCCAGGATCGCGCGCACGGTCCGCTCCGCGTCCGCGCGCAGCGGTCGCGCCCGGCCACCGGCTCCGTCAGTTGGGGAAGTCACCCTCGAACTGTACGACAACGACGCCGGTCGGTTCATACTTGCTACATCAGTGATGCATGTTCTAGGTTCACTGCATCACCAAAGCAGCAGGTCGGTCATCGAAAACCATCGATGCCGGCTGCCCACCAAGGAGTTCTCATGGACCTGCGCCTCACCGACAAGGCCGCCCTCGTGACCGGCGCGAGCCGCGGCATCGGGCTCGCCATCGTGTCCACGCTCGTCGCCGAAGGGGCCCGGGTCCTGGCCGCGTCCCGCACGATCACCCCGGAGTTGGCCGCCACCGGCGCCACGACCATGACCGTCGACCTGGCCCGACCCGACGGCCCGCGCCGCATGGTCGATCGGGCCCTCGCCGAGTTCGGCCGGCTCGACGTCCTGGTCAACAACGTCGGCGGGGGCGACGCCGGCGGCGAGTCGCAGACCGGCGGCTTCCTGAGCTTCACCGACGAGCAGTGGCTCGCCTCGTTCGAGCTGAACTTCCTGGCCGGCGTACGCACCACCCGGGCCGCGCTGCCCGCGTTGGTCGACACGCGCGGCACGATCGTGAACATCTCCTCGCTCGGCGGCCGGGTGCCGCACAGCGGGCCCGTGCCGTACACGACCGCCAAGGCCGCGCTCACCGCGTTCGGCAAGGCCGTCGCGGAGGAGTTCGGCCCGCGCGGCGTCCGGGTCAACACCGTCTCCCCCGGCCCGGTGCGCACCGCGATGTGGGAGGCGCCGGACGGCTACGGCGCCCAACTGGCCGCGTCCATGGGCCTGTCCCACGAGCAGCTGCTGGACGCCCTGCCCGGCGCGTCGGGCATGGTCACCGGCCGCTTCGTCGACCCGGCCGAGGTGGCCACCGCGGTCGCCTACCTGGCCTCCCCGCTCGCCGGCAGCGTCACCGGCACGGACCACCTCGTCGACGGGGGCGCGCTCAAGGCGGCCTGAACCCCGCGGTCGGGGCCGGGCCGGTGCGATCGGCCGCACCGGCCCGCCCGATCGACACCGCCGCTCACCCCACCCGGGGCCGCACCCCGAGCGCGGGCAAGACCGTCTCGCCGATCCGATACGCCTCCTCGAGGAGCGGATTGCCGGAGAGGATGAACGTATCCACGCCCAGCGCCTCGAACTCCTGCAACCGCTCGATCACCTGGGCGGTACTGCCGACCACGGCCGTGCCGGGCCCCGGCCGGAACAGGCCCATCCCGGGCCACAGGTTCGGCGACACCTCCAACTCCCGGGCCCGCGCCGGTACCCGGCCCCCGTGCTGGCGGAACTGCCTTTCCCAACCCACCCCGTCGGCGTCGGCCGCCTGACCCAGCTGCCGGGCGTACGTCGCATGACTGGTCACCTCCAGCAACCGGTCCGCCGCCGCCCAGGCCTCGTCCTCGCGCTCCCGGACGATCAGGTGCAGCCGCAGCCCGATCCGCAAAGAACGCCCGTGTGCCGCCGCCCGCTCGCGCACCTTCGCCAGCTTCTCCGCGAGCTGGTGCGGCGGTTCGCCCCACGTCAGATACACGTCGACATGCTCGGCGGCCATCTCGATCCCGGCCGGGGACGAGCCGCCGAACCACAGCGGTACGTGCCCACCCTCGCGATGCAGCTCGCGCAGCCCGGCGCCGGCCTGCTTGAGGTCGTAGAAGGTGCCCTTGTGGTCGAAGACCTCGCCCGCGGTGAGCCGCTTGACGATGTCCCAATATTCGGCGCTGAGTTCGTACCGCTCGTCGTGTTCGAGATGCAGCCCGTACTCGCGCAGCCCCTCGGTCGAGCCGTTGACCACGTTGAACCGCAACCGCCCCGGGCCGAACAGCGCCTCGAAGCTCAGCGCCATCTTCGCCAGCAACGTCGGCGCGATCAATCCGGGATGCACCGCGAGCAGCGGCCGAAACGTCGGCGCCGCCGCGGCCAGGACACTGCCCAGCGACCACACGTCGTACAGATCCGTCGCGAGCAGCGCCCCGCTGAAGCCCAATCGATCGACCGCGCCGCCCAGTTGCTGGAGGTAGGCCAGGTCCACCGGCCGCCGCCCGGCGGGCTCCCACGGATAGGGCCCCTCGCGCGGGATCACGTACCACAACACCTCGGGACTCATCGGCCCGCACCGTCCGCCGCCGCGAGCGCCCGGGTCACCGGCGCGGACAACGCCGCCGTCTGCGCGTCGGCCACCGTGATCGGGCGGTCGATGAACCCGTTGGCCGCGAAGATGTCGGCGGCCTCCTGCTGCTCGGCGATGAACGAGGCCGGGATCGGCTCCAGCCGCCACGGCAGCGCCGCCAGCGCCTCGGCCCAATCGGCCCGGGTGCCGGGCAGTTCGGCCGCGTGCAGTTCGGCCGCCTCCTCCGGATGTGTCGCCGCCCAGGCGTCGGCCTCGCGCAGCGCGCCCACCACCGTCGCGACCACCTCCGAGCGCTCCTCGGCGAACGCACGGCGGGCGAAGAACACCGAGCGGTCGGTGATCACGTCGCCGACCCGGTGCAGCACCCGAAGGCCAGGCTCGCGGCGCGCGGCGGCCAGTTCGGGGCCCTGCGCGACCCACCCGGCGATCTCGCCGGCGCGCAGCCGCGCCGCCTGGTCCTGGCCCTCCGCCGGCCGCACCGGGGTGATGTCGTCCCGGTAGGACAGGCCGACGTCGTTCAACGCCTTGGCCACGAAGTGCGTCTGCCACGACCCGATGCTCAGCACGACCGTGCCGCCCTTGAGATCCACGGTGGTACGCACCGGGCCCTCGTCCGCGACCAACAGCGCGCCGTGCCCGGGCCGCGGCGCGGACACCGCGACATAGACGATGTCGTGGCCCTGCGCCTGACCGACGATCGGCGGCGTCGATCCCGTGCCGCCGAAGTCGATCGTGCCGGCGCCGAGCAGTTCGCCCACCCGGGTGCCCTCCACGGGCAACCAGGTCACCGTCTCGCCGAGCGGTTCCAGGGCACGTTCGAGGATGCCCAGTCGGGCGAGCAGGTACAGCGACGGATTGCTGCCGTGGACACCGATGGTGACGGTCATTCAGATCACTCCGGACGTGGACGGGACGGTGGCGGAAGTCGTGGCGGAACTCGTGAGGGAAGCGGTGGGGGCGGCCGTGACGGGCGCCGAGGGGACCGTGGCAGACGCCGTGGGGGCGGTCGGGGCGGCGGGACCCTTGACCGGCCCGTCCGCGACCCGGACCCCCAGGTCCGCCAGGAGCCGCCGCCGCAGCGCGGCGAAGGCCGGATCCGTCGGGTCGCGCGGTCGGTCCACGGCCACGATCTCGTCCGTGACCAGATTGCCGTCGCGCAGCACCGCGACCCGGTCGGCCAGCCGGATCGCCTCCTCGACGTCGTGCGTGACCAGCAGCACGGCGGGCCGGTGCACCCGGCACAGCTCGCCCACCAGGTCCTGCATGCGCATCCGGGTCAGCGCGTCCAGCGCCGCGAACGGCTCGTCGAGCAGCAGCAGTTCCGGCTCGCGCACCAACGCCCGGGCCAGCGCGACACGTTGTGCCTCGCCGCCGGACAACGTCGCGGGCCAGGCCGAGGCGTGCCCCTCCAGGCCCACCTCGGTCAGCGCACGCAGGCCGATCTCCCGAGTGGCCCGCCCCCTCGGCAGCCCGACCACCACATTGGCCAACACCCGCTTGGAGGGCACCAGGCGCGGCTCCTGGAAGACGATCGTGCGGGCCTCCGGAACGAGCACGGTGCCGCCGTCGTGCCGATCGAGTGCGCCCAGGATGCGCAGCAGGGTGGTCTTGCCGGTGCCGCTGGCGCCGAGCAGGGCGACGAACTCGCCCCGCGCGATGTCCAGATCGACGCCGTCGAGCACGGCCCGGGTGCCGAACACCCGACGCAGGCCCGCGAGATGCACGGCGGTCTCGGCGCTCATCGGCCCGCCCCCTGACCCTGGCCGCGCCACGGCATCAGCACCCGCTCCAGGATCCGCACGATCACGTCGGCGAGCAGGCCCAGGATCGCGTAGACGAGGATGCAGACGGTGAGGATGTCGGTGCGGGAGAAGCTCTGCGCCTGGCTCATCAGATATCCGATCCCCGCCGTGGAGTTGATCTCCTCGGCCGCGATCAGCGCGATCACGCTCAGCGTCATGGACAGGCGCAGCCCCGAGAGGAGCGCGGGCAACGCACCCGGCAGCACCACCTCGCGGACCAGCGCGAGCCGACCGACGCCGAAGCTGCGCATCGCCTCGACCAGCTTGCGGTCCACATTGCGCACCCCGCCGGACGCGGAGACGTACATCGGGAACGCCGTGGCCACCGCGATCAGGATCACCCGGGCCGACTCGCCGATCCCGAACCAGACCATGAACAGCGGGACCAGCGCGAGGAACGGCACGGTGCGCAGCAACTGCACGGAGGAGTCGAGCAGTTCCTCGCCGAGCCGGGAGAAGCCGGTGAGCACGCCCAGGGCCAGGCCGATGGACAGCCCGAACACCAGGCCCAGACCGGCGCGGCCCAGCGACACCCGTAGCGCGTCCGGGAGTTGCCCGTTGTCCCACATCTCGCGCGCGGCGTGCACGACGTCGGCGGGCGAGCCGAGCAGATCGGGGCTGAGCGCCCCGCTGTGCGAGGCCCAGGCCCAGCCGCCGATCAGCGCGAGCGGCCCGATCGCGCGCAGCGCGGGGCTGAGGAGGCGCGGCCGGGGTCGCGGGATGCGCGGACGCGGGGCGACCAGGCCGGGGTACTCGCGCTCCGGGGACTCGGCCTCGATCGCCCGGGGTTGTGCCTCGATCACCGTGGGCGCGCTCATCCCGCCGCCCCCGCGAGGGTCTCCACGTCGAGCAGGTGCGGCTTGACGTCGACGAGGGTCTGGGTGACCTTCTGGTCCTGGAAGAACCGGGCCACCTTGCCGAAGCGCTCCACGTCGGCGGGCCTGATCGGCTCCACCGTGGCCCCCTGCCGGGTGAAGTCGGTCTGGATGCGCTTGGGTTCGGCGCCGTAGGCGGTGGGTCCGGAGTCGGTGAAGACGTTGATGTACGCGGCGGGGTCGGCGATCTCCTTGGTGCCGGCGTCGTGCAGGTAGGTGTAGAACGCCTTGACCACGTCGGGGTGCTTGTCCGCGAACGCGTTGCGCACCGCCCAGACCGAGTAGTTGTCCGAGCCGAGCGCGCGCCCGTCGGCCAGGAAGCGGGCATTGCCCGAGGCCAGGGCCGGTACCGAGTAGGTGGCCCAGGTCGCCCAGGCGTCCACCTGGCCGGCCGCGAACACCGGCGCGGTCTGGTCGGCCCGCAGATAGACCCGCTCGACCTTGTCGGCCGGGATCTTCGCCTGTTCGAGCGCGGCGAGCAGCAGGTATTCGCTGGTGCCACCCTGCGAGCAGGCCACCTTCTTCCCGACCAGGTCCTGGATCGAGTGGATCTTCGAGTCGCTCTTCACCAGGATGCCCTCACCCGCCAGGTCGGGGGCGGTGGCGCCGAACAGCTTGAAGCTCGGCTTCTGTCCGAGCGCGGCCACGGCGGAGGTGATCGAGCCGAGCGCCACGTCGAGTTGCCCGGCGTTGATCGCCTGCGCGGCCGGCGCGAACGGGCCCGCGCTGCCGGTCCAGGAGACCTTGGCACCGACCTTGGCCAGGGCCGCGTCCAGCGAGCCGTCCTTCTTGCCCCGGGCCAGCACCCCGTTGTTGCCCGGGTCGGGAATCCGCAACGTGATGTCGCTCTTGCCGCCGCTCGCCGCCGACGCCTTGGTGTCCTTCGAGGAGGAGCCGCAGCCGGTCAGCGCGATCAGCGTCGCGGTCGCGAGCGCGACGGCGGACAACAGTCGGGTGCGGTGAGGGGGCCGGCTACTCATGGGGAACCTCCAGCGGTGATATGCGAGACGGTGCGGGGTCGTTCGGGTGCGTGGCGTGGGCGCGGGCACGAGCGCGGACATCGGCGAGTTCGCGGGCCAGCCGCAGCGGTTCGGGATCCGCCCAGGCCGGTACGTCCACCGGCCCGGCCAGGAAGCCCTGTGCGAACAGGAACCGCTCCTGCCGGGCGAGCAGGTCCAGGCGTTCGGCGGACAGGTCGATCCGGAGCGTGTCCGGGCCGAGTTCGCGGTACGCGCCGGCCACCCCGAACGCGCCCGCGCCGGTCTCGGCGCCCAGGATCCGGGCCACCTCGGCAGGATGCTCCGGCGCCCAGTCGGCCGCCTCGACCAGGACCGCCAGGAATCGGCTGACCAACTCCGGGTGGTGATCCAGGAGTTCGTGGTGCACGGTGATCGGTCGCGGCGTCCCGTTGTTGATCCGCACCGCCCGGTCCGGCACCGCGTCCAGGTCCACCGCGACCACCGCGCCGTACCGGACGGCCGCCTCCACGGCCAACGCGCCCTTGACGTAGACGGCGTCCACCACGCCCCGGCTCAGCGCGGCCAACTCGGCCTCCCACTGCCCGCCCCCACGCGCCGCCGGCACCTCGACCGGGCGTGCGTCGGCCAGGGTGGCGCCGGCCAGGGACAACGCGCCGGCGAAGCCGTGCAGGGCCATCGCCCGCCAGAAGTCGATCGCGATGTCGTGCCGGGGCACGGCCAGTCGCAGTCCGCGCAGCTGCTCCGGCGAGGCGATCCCGCTCTCCGCCCGGACCAGGATCGCCTGGCGCTCCTCGATCCAGGTGAGCCCGACCAATCGGGTCTCCTCACCGCGCGAACGCGCCCACAGCGCGGGTACGTTGCCGCCCTCGCGGAACAGTCCGGGCAGCGCGTGCGTGTAGTGGTGGTCGGCGGCGACATCGGCCGAGACGTCCTGCAGCGACCGCACGGTGATCCCCTCGGCCGCGAACTCGGCGTCGAGCAGGCCCAGATCGGCCGCGATGCCGGTGGCGGTGGGGACGGGACAACGGGTGAACCACAGCTCGTCGGGACGTGCGCCGGTCAGGGCGGTCATGGGAATACTTCCGTTCGCGTTCGAGGCGTCGACGGGATCCGCGACCGGTTCGACACGGCGCGGATCGACCCGGGACCGAACCGGTCCGGGCAAGGAAGAGAGAAGACAAGAGAGGGGTGGAACAAAGGGGGTGGCGAGACCTACCCGACGCGCGGGTCGAAACCGGGGCGGACCGAAGGCATCACCCGGTCGGGCAGGGACCCGTCAAGGAAGACGAGCCGAAGCCCCGAGGAAACGCGGGTCGGGTCAGCGACAGCCGGCGCTGGAGACGCGCGCGAGGTCGATGTGCCGGCGGCTCGTGAGCAGCGCCCGGACGCCGGCGAGCGGCGCGGTGTACGACGCGACTGCGGACACGCGGGCCTCCTCACGGCATTCGTCCGGCAGGGGTGCGCCGAATGGCGCATCGGGGTGGATCCTGGCACGATCCGCGCCACCCGATCAAACTTTCCCACGATGTGGGATATCCGGTCGCTCTCCGACGCGCCCCGTGGCGCGGAGTGGTCCGCACCCTTGCCGTATGGTGAAAACCGCCTGTCGAACGGCGAGTTGGGGAAGCCAGTGAAGACTCCGAAAATCCCGGCGCACGAGCCCGCCGGCACACCCGAGCCGACCGGCACGCCTGAACCGGCCGCCACACCCGAGCCGGCCGCCGCCCCGGACGCTCCGCACACCGCCGACCCGCCCCGCCCGGCGACCGCCCCTTCCGGTGCCCAGGCCGTGCAGCGCGCCCTCGGCATCCTGCACTGCTTCCGGGCCGGCGGCACCGACCTGAGCGCGTCGGACATCGCGCGCCGCCTGGGCCTGTCGGTGTCCACCGCGCATCGGCTCGCCCGAACCCTGGTCGGCGCGGGCTTCCTGGACCAGGACGACCGCACCAGCCGCTACCGCCTCGGTCCCGTGGTCGCCGAATTGGGTCTGCTGGCCTACCACCAGCGCGGCCTGCACCACGCCGCCCCGGAGTTGGAACAGCTGTCCCGACGCACGTCGGCGACGTCCGACCTGGCCATCCGCAGCGGCCGGCACGCCCTGGTCCTGGTCGGCAGCTCGGTCCAGCCCGGTACCGGTCTGGGTCTGCGCCGACCGCTGCACTCGACGGCGCTGGGCAAGGTCCTGCTCGCCTGGGCCGACCCGGCCGAAGGCGGCCTGGCCCCCCTGCTCCCGCTCGCCCCGCAGACCGACCGCACGATCGTGGACCCGGTCGCGCTCCAGGCCCAGTTGGACGCGGCGCGGGCGATCGGCTACGCGCTCAACGACGGCGAGTCGGTACCGGGGGTACGCACCCTGGCCGTACCGGTCCTGAACCGCGCCGGCCACGCGCACGCCGCGCTCGCCGTGCGCTCCACCCCCGCCGTGATGACCGACGAGCGCATCCCGTGGTTCCGCGACCGGGCCCAGGCGTGCGCCGACGCCTTGGAGGTACTGCTGCTCCCGCCGCATCGACGCCGACTGCGCGAGTCCGGGCTGCCCGCCGAATAGGCGCACGCCGAAGGGCCCGCCCCGACCCCGCGAAGCCGGAGTCGGGGCGGGCCCGAGAAGTACCGTCCGGGTCAGGCGGCGGCGACGAGCGCGTCGCGGCCCAGCACGCGGGTGCGGGTGGTGACGGTCGACCCGGCCCTCGGGGGGGCGAACACCGCGAGCCGCAGGAACACGAACCGGGCCAGACCCGCCACACCGGAGGCGGTGAGGTAGGTGGCCTGCTCGACCATGATGCTCGGCGCCGCCTGGACCGCGTGCAGCCCGAGCATCGCGGCGGTGGTGAACAGGTAGGCCATCAGGGCCGAACCGCCCGCCTGGACGTGCGCCTTGAGGTTGGCCCGGCCGGCGCGGAAGGAGAACCGGCTGTGCAGTTCGGTGGCGAGGACGGTGCCGGCCGCGGTGACCACGGCGTTGGTGACGACGAGCGGCAGGGTCCCGTTCAGCGCGACGAGCGCGGCGCTGGAGGCCAGTCCCGTACCCCCGCCGAAGACCACGAATCGAACGAAGGAGGCGGCCGTGCCGGGGGCTGTCGAGTTGGTGGTGTCCTGTCCTGCGACCCGGCTGCGGTTGTTCACGTGACTCTCCTCGGCCCCCTGCGGACCCCCTCGGTCCGACAGGTCCAACCTAGGGATTCGGCAACACATTCCCCATGGTGCTCACTTCCCTCTGTGGGTAGGGCTGGCCCCACCCCCCGCAGGGTGGGCCGCCAGGGGCCGAAACCGTCGCCCGCGCGCCCGAGATACGCCCGACAAATCCTCTTATAACCGAACAAAAGGCAGCGCTCAAACCCATCCCCGGACCGGGGAACCAACCCGGCCCGCAACTCGTTCCCCGCAAATGTCTCCCTCGTCACATCTCCCGGATCCGCACCCGTCTCCGCCCCCAACCCCCACGACCATCCACATGGATGCCGCGAGCCGGTAGCATTAGTTTTGTGAGCACACGAATCGCGGACCTCGACCCCGGCGGCGCCCCCCTGCTCGGCGAACCGCTGCCGGTGGAGCTGGCCAATACCCGCTACGCGGTACGGGGCACGCCGCATGAGGGCCTGGCCGAGCCCGCGCACCTGGCCGCCTGGCTCCGCGACATCGCACCGCGCCTGGGCAACCCGCCCTCCGAGGCCGCGCTGCTCGCCATGGACGCGCACGACCTGGCCCGCGCCCTCGACCTGCGCGACTGCGTCGGCGCCCTGCTCACCGCCGCGATGACCGACACCGTGCCGGCCGCCGACATCGTCGAGCGGCTGAACACCTATACCCGGGCCGCCCCGCAGTGGCGCGAGCTCACCTGGCCGGCCGCCGTCACCCGCACCGAGGCCGACCCGATCACCGCGGTCCTGGCCGAACTGGCCGGCGCCACCGTCGACCTGCTCACCGGCCCGGACCGCACCGAGTTGCGGGCCTGTCACGGCCCGGGCTGCATCCTGCACTTCGTCCGGAACAACCCGCGCCGCGAATGGTGCTCGGCGGGCTGCGGCAACCGCGCCCGCGTGGCCCGGCACTACCGGCGCAGCAAGAACCCGTCCGTCGACGGCTGACCCTGTCCGCAGGAGACACGCAGACGCAGGAGACGCAGCAGACACAGGAGACAAGGGACTCCCCTGAAGACCGGAATGCCGGCCTCCGAAAGACTCTGGGCGAATCCCCAGCGAGAGGCTCAGATCTTCCATGCGCGTTCCGTCCCTGCTCCACACGCGCTCCGTGGGCGCCGCGGCCGCCGTCCTGGTCGCCACCACGCTGCTGTCCGGCTGCCTCGGCAAGAGCGACGACAAGAAGGACCCCAAGGCCGCCCCGGCCGCGACCGAGTCCAAACCCCCGATCGTCACGATGCCCCCGGCTCCGACGCTGCCCGCGAAGTCCGACCCGTCGGCGAGCCGGCCGCCCGCCGGCACCGCGAACCCGAACAGCAGCCCCGGCCGGGTCAAGATGGTCAAGCTGCACAAGGGCGACTGCATCAACCAGAAGGGCGAGGACGTCCTCACCGTCGCCTGCACGACACCGCACGACGCCGAGGTGGTGGGCGAGTACACCATCCCCGACTCGCTGCCTCCGACGAGCATGAAGTTCAAGGACGAGATCACCGCGAAGTGCACGGAGCTGACCTCGGGCGCGGCCGGCCGCAACAGCACCATCGAGCTGTCGAAGCTGTCGTTTCGACCCACGTCCGGCAGCTGGCTCAATGAGCACGACCGCGACCTGACCTGCCTGCTCAAGCGCACCGACGGCACACCCCTGACGGCGCCGCTGAAGTAACGCGGCACGCCGCACCGTTCCCCACCGCAGCCGACCCCGCCCGTGTCCCCGGGCGCGGTCGGCTGCGCCATGTCCGGCCACCCTCGCGCACGATCACGAACCGCCCCTGCCGGCGGTCGCGAACCGATCCTTGCCGGCAATCACGAACCCACCCCCGCCGGCGCCCGCGAACCCGCCGCCACCCCCCCGTCGTGAACAGGCCGACGGACGACGGGAATCGGCCGCGATTCCCTATCGCGTTCGCGATGATCGATGGCCTCTTCGGACCGGATTCACCCATTCGAGGGGCTTGTGGGCCACACGACCGATCCGCCCCGAGCATCCGCGTAGCCTGGCGCCCGCGACGGTGGCCCGGATCGCCCTTCCGGCACCGGCACCGGCCGCGAGCGCACCCGAACATGCCACCGGCGGCCCGATCCGCCGAGCGGTCCGCAGGACACCCGCACGATTCGATTCCGACTTTTTTCGAGGATGCCGATGGTTCTCGCTGGATCGTCCCCCGGAGGCCGACGGCCGGCCCTCGTCTGGATCCTCCCCTTCCTCGTGACAGCCGTGTGCGCGGCCGCGGCCGTGGCCGCGGTCTCCGACCAGGCCCGCCCGGCGGTGGCCCTGTGCGGCGGACTCGCGACCGTCGCCGTCGCCGTGTGCGCCGCGGAGGCGGGCAGGCGCGGGCGCACGATCGCCCAACTGCACACCAGGCTCCAGCAGCAACAGATCGGCCTGCGACGCCGACTCGCCGAGCAGGAGTCGGAGATGATCCGGCTCTCCGAGGAGATGTTGCCCGAGGCGATCGGCCGACTGCAGATGGGCGAACCGGTACCCGAGGTGATGCGCAAGGTCGCGCCGCACCCCAAGGAGCCGACCGAGTTCGCCATCGCGCACCGCAACGTGATCCGCTCGGTGATCGACACCGTCAGCGCCGAGGAGGACCTGCGCGAGTCCGCCCAGCGCGCGTTCGTCAACATCGCCCGCCGCGTCCAGGCCACCATCCACCAACAGGCCCAGGACATGCGGGACATGGAGGACCGGCACGGTGACGACCCGGTGGTCTTCCGCGACCTGCTCCACCTCGACCACGGCAACGCGCTGATCGGCCGCATGGCCGACAGCATCGCGGTGCTCGGCGGCGCCCGCCCGGGCCGCCAGTGGGAGACCGACATCGGCATGTACAGCGTGTTGCGCGGCGCGATGTCGCGCATTCTCGACTACCGCCGGGTCAAACTGTCGTCGGTCGTCGAGGTCGCGGTGATCGCCCAGCACGTCGAACCGCTGATCCACGCGATCTCCGAACTCCTCGACAACGCCACCCGATACTCGCCGCCCTCGACCACCGTGCACCTGAGTACGACCGAGGTGCAGAGCGGCATCGCGGTCGAGATCGAGGACGCCGGCGTCGGCCTGAGCGAGGAGGCCCGCCGCCGCGCCGAGCGCATCCTGTCCCTGGACGGCGACGCGCTCAACCTCGGCGACCTGGGCGAGACCCCGCGGCTGGGCCTGACCGTGGTGGCCCGCCTCGCGCACACCTACAACTTCAAGGTGATGTTGCGTCCGTCGGCCTACGGCGGCGTGCGCGCCGTCGTGGTCATCCCGCAGAACCAGATCACCGCGAACGTGCCGCCGATGTACCCGATGCCCGAGCATCTGTCGCATCTGGAAGAACTCCCTTCCCTGCACGACCTGATGACCGAAACGCCGGCGCACACCGAGTTCGGCGCCAACGGTCTGCCCCAGCGCCGCCGACGCGGCCTGGGCACGGTGCCCCGCGCCGGTGGCACGCGCGGACACCGCGCCGCCAAGCCGACGACTCCCGCCGCCGCCCCGAGCGTCGACGAGACCCCGCCGGGACTGGGCCTGGACGCCTTCCTCAGCGGCATCAACGGCGAACCGCCCAAGGAACCACGATCCGAGGCCGGCGAAAACTCGTGGGACGACGGGGGATACCGATGACGGCGTACCGACCCAACATGGACTGGATGCTCTCCGACCTCGCGAAGAGCGTGCCCTTCACGCGCTACATCGTGCTGCTGTCCGCCGACGGCCTGCGGATGGCCCAGCACAACACCGCCGCCGACACCGCGGACCGGCTCGCCGCCGCGTGCGCCGGCCTACAGAGCCTGGCCGCCGCGGTGGCCGCCGAATTCCCCAAGGGGGACGGGCGGATGCGGCTGGTGGTGATCGAGGTCAACGGCGGCTACTTCTACATGATGGCCGCCGGCGCCGGCGCCTACCTCGCGGTGCTCGCCGACGGACAGGTGGACACCGGCCTGCTCGGCCACCGCATGCGCGACCTGGTGATCCGCATCGGCGAACACCTGACCAGTCCGCCACGCCACGACGGGGCCTTCCCGTGACCGTGCCGCGGCGCACGCGGCGCGTTCCCTACCCCGAACGGCTTTACCTGGTCGGGGAGAACCCGGACGACCCCGGCCGGTTGGACCTCGTGACGCTGTTCGTCGCCAAGCACACACCCACCCGCGGGATGGGCCCCGAACCCGCCGCGATCCTGCGCATGTGCGAACAACCGTTGTCGATGGCGGAGATCTCCGCCCACATGCGGTTACCCACCAGCGTCCTGACCCTGGTGCTCGCGGACATGGTGACCGCGGGCGACCTGGAGGCCCGGGCCCCGATCCCGGCCGCGTCGTTGCCCGACATCGATCTCCTCAAGGCGGTGATGCATGGACTACAACGGCTCTGAGACCCTCGTCGGGCCGCGTCCCGAGGACATGCTGCCCGCGACGGCCGCCGCCGCGGTCAAAGTCGTGATCGTCGGCGGGTTCGGGGTCGGCAAGACCACCCTCGTCGGCGCGGTCAGCGAGATCCGTCCCCTCACCACCGAGGAGACGATGACCCAGGCGGGCGTCGGCATCGACGACCTCTCGGGCGTCGAGGCCAAGACCACCACGACGGTGGCGATGGACTTCGGCCGGATCAGCCTCAACGAGCACCTGGTGCTCTACCTGTTCGGCACCCCCGGGCAGGAACGCTTCTGGTTCCTGTGGAACGGCCTGTTCGACGGCGCGCTGGGCGCCGTGGTGCTGGTCGACACCCGGCGCCTGGAGGTGTGCTTCGACGTGATGGGCCGCCTGGAGGATCGCGGCGTGCCGTTCGTGGTCGCGGTCAACACGTTCCCCGAGTCGCCGATCTACTCCATGGACGAACTGCGCGGCGCGCTCGACCTCGACGACACCGTACCGATGGTCGACTGCGACGCCCGCGACCGAGGTTCCAGCCGGGATGTGCTGATGGCGCTCATGCAATACCTCCACACGCTCACCACGAACCGGGAGACGCCATGACCGCTCCTCCCCCCGTTCCGCCGCCCGGTTGCCCCGCGCACGCGGGCGCGACGGCCACCGAGGGCATCACGCGGTTGTACGGTCCGGAGACCATCGCGGATCCGGGTGCCGCGTACGAACGACTGCGCGCCGAATACGGGGCGGTCGCCCCGATCCTGGTCGACGGCGATTTCCCCGGCTGGCTGGTGCTCGGCTACCGGGAGAACCTCGAGGTCATGCGCACGCCGAGCCGGTTCTCCCGGGACGCGCGCAACTGGCGCGACTGGCGCGAGGGCCGGATCCCGCCGGACGCGACGATCCTGCCGATCATGGAGTATCGCCCCGACTGCGTCTCCAGCGACGGCGCCGAACACCAGCGGTTGCGCTCGGTGGTCACGGAGAGCCTGGACCGGTTCGACCGGCGCGGCATCCGCAAGCACGTGCAACGCCTGTCGCACGAGCTGATCGACCGGATCGCCGCCGACGGCCACGCCGACCTGGTCGCGCAGTTCGCCCAGCAGTTGCCGATGCTGGTCATCGCGCAGCTCTACGGTCTGCCCGACGAGATGGGTCCGCAACTGGTGCAGGCCAGCGCCGAGTTGATGATGCAGAGCGAACGTGCCCTGGAATCCAACGAGTTCATCCTGCAAACGCTGCGCGACCTGGCGGACCGCAAACGCCGCGAGCCGGCCGCCGACTTCCCCTCCTGGCTGATCGAGCACCCGAACCGGCTGTCCGAGGACGAGGTACTGCACCACCTCAGGCTCGTGATGGTCGCCGCCAACGAACTGACCATCGCGCTGATCGCCAACACCCTGCGGGTGGTGCTCACCGACGACCGGTTCGCCGCCTCACTGGCCGGCGCCCGGTTGAGCCTGCCCGACGCGGTCGAGCAGGTCCTGTGGGACGAACCGCCGTTGTGGGTCATCCCGGGTCGCTGGGCGCTGGTCGACACCGAGTTGGGCGGGCGGCGGATCCGGGCAGGCGACCTGCTGGTGCTCGGCGTGATGGCCGGCAACGTCGACCCGCGGATCCGTACCGACCTCACCGTGCCCGTCCACCACAACCGGGCCCACCTGGCGTTCAGCGGCGGCGCGCACCTGTGCCCGGGGCAGGACATCGGCCGGGCCATCACCGACACCGCGATCGACACCCTCAACAGCCGACTGCCCGACATCCGACTGGCCCACCCGGACCAGCCACCCGCCTGGCACGCCGCCACCTGGGCCCGCTACCTGACCTCGCTGCCGGTCGAGTTCACCCCGGTCCCCCTGGTGGAGCCCGCCGAGTGGGTCCGCCCCGCCCGCCCCGACCGGGCGACCCGCCCGCCGGAGCCGCTGCTCCCGCCGCTGCCCACCACGTGGTGGTCGCGGCTGAGCACGTGGCTCTTCGGCTGACCCGGCGAGCGCCGGGCCGCCCCCCGGCGCTCGATCACCGCACGAGCACCGGGCGGGCCCGACCCGCCGGGTTCACCGCTTCGCGGTGATCACCCGCAGCAGGGCCCCGACCGCGTCGACCATCGCCGCCCGCGAAGCGGACAGCGCCGGTCGCGGGTCGGCCTTGCCGGGGGTGGCCGCCAGGCGCTCGCGCAGCGTGCCGGTGTAGGCGATGTTCAGCGCCGTACCGACGTTGATCTTGGTCATCCCGGCCGATACCGCCGCCCGCAGTTCCTCGTCCGGCACGCCCGACGAGCCGTGCAGCACCAGCGGGACGCCGACCGCCTCGCGCAGCCGGGCTATCAGGTCGTGGTCGAGCGTGGCGGTGCGATCGAGCATCGCGTGGCTGCTGCCGACCGCGACGGCCAACGCGTCCACCCCGGTCGCCTGTACATATGCCGCCGCCTCGGCCGGATCCGTGCGCGCCCCGGGCGCGTGCGCGTCCAGCGCGGGATGGCCCGGCTTGCCGCCCACCTCGCCGAGTTCGGCCTCCAGGGTGATGCCGCGAGCGTGCGCCCAGGTCACCGCTTCGGCCGTCGCCGCCACGTTCTCCGCGTAACCGAGCCGCGAGGCGTCGAACATCACCGAGCTGATCCCCGTACCCTCGGCCGCCGCCAGCAGTTCGACCGACTCGACGTGGTCCAGGTGCAGTGCCACCGGCACCCCGGCCTCCTCCGCCAGCACCCGGCACGCGGCCGCGAGCGGTCGCAGCCGTCCGCCCCGGAACTTCACCGCGTTCTCGCTGATCGCCACCACCACCGGCAGCCCGGCCCGCTCGGCGGCCGTCACCACCGCCTCGGCGTGTTCGAGGGTGATCACGTTGAACGCGGCCACCCCCACCCCGTCCGCCCGCGCCGCGTCGGTCAGTATCCCCGTCGAGGTCAAGCCCATCGCACAACTCCTCTGGAACGATCCCGTCCGGCACCACAACCATCACCACCGCGCCGCCCGCGCCCTACGCCGGCGGCACCGCGTCCACCCGCACCCGAGGCCGCCAGGCCCGGTACAGCTCGCCGTCCACGTCCCCGGCCAGCGGCGCGGCCACCGCCGCCGCCGACAGGGCCACCGCGTCGCGCAACCGCTCCGGCCACGGCACGCCCTCGGCCAGCCCCCGGGCCAGCGCCGCGACCGCCGCGTCCCCGGCGCCGGTGGCGTTGCCGTGCACCGATTCCGGCGGCACCGCCCGCCACCACCCGGCATCGGAGGCGGCCAACATCCCGCCCGGACCGAACGACGCGACCACCGCGCCGCCGGCCCCCGTCCGCGCCGCCAACCGGGCCACCGCGCGCAGCGGATCACCCTCCCCGGTCGCCGCGAGCAGCTCGTCCGCGTTCGGCTTGACCACATCCGGCCCGGCCGCCACCCCCGCGAGCAGCGCCGGCCCCGAGGCGTCCAACAGCACCGGCACGCCCGCCGCCCGCGCCCGGGTGACCAGTTCCGCGTAACCGCCCTCGGGCACCCCCGGCGGCAGACTCCCGGAGAGCACCAACGCCGAGGCGCCGGGCAGCAGTTCCGCCGCCGCGGCGACCACCCGCGCCCACTCCTCGGCGGTCCGCGAGGGGCCGAGTTCGTTCAACGACGTCGCGCCGCCAGACGCGGTCTCCACGATCGTCGTGGTGCACCGCGTCTCGCCCACCACCGGCACCGAGGTCAACGCGATGTCGGCCGCGGCCAGGTCGGCCCGTATTCGCTCGCCCGTCGGGCCGCCCAGCGGCGCCACCGCCACGACCGCGACCCCGAGCGAGCGCAACACCCGCGTGACGTTGATCCCCTTGCCACCGGCCCGCCCGCCGACCGACGCCGGCCGGTTCGCCCCGTGCCGGTCCAGTCGTTCCAGGTGGTAGGTGACATCCCAGGCCGGGTTCGGCGTCACCGTGACGATCACGACGCCCGCCCCGCCGGCCCGCGCCCGACGTCCCTCACGACGCGTCCAGCACCACGGACCGGGTGAGGTGCCTCGGCTCGTCCGGGTTCAGGCCGCGGCTCTCCGCGATCGCGACCGCGAGCCTTTGTACCCGGATCAGCTCGGCCATCGGGTCGAGGGAGCCGGCCACGAAGGTGCCGCCGGTGACCGCGACCTGCTCGGCCAGCCCCTCCGGCACCGGACCGAACACCCACGTGACCCGGTTCGGCGCGGCGATGCTGATCGGCCCGTGCCGGTATTCCATCACCGGGTAGCTCTCGGTCCACGCCCCCGCCGCCTCGCGCATCTTCAACGCGGCCTCGGCGGCCAGTCCCGCCGACCACGACGAGCCGAGGAAGGTGAACTGCTCGGCGGCCACGAACGCGGCGTCCGGCTCCCAGGCGACGGCGGTCTCCGCGTCCCGCACCGCCGCGGCCAGGTCCTCGCCCAGGTGCGCGCGGAACAACGCGAGCGCCGTGGTGGCGAACCGGGTCTGCACGACCGAGCGCTCGTCGGCGAAGTCGAGCATCACGATCTCGTCCGCCGCGGTCGTGATCGGCGTCCCGGGCGGGCCGGTGATCGCGGTCGTGGCGACCTTGCCGCGCACCTCCGCGAGCAGCCGCAACACCTCGGTCGTGGTGCCGGAGCGGCTCAGCGCGACCACCCGGTCGTAGTCCCGTACGCCGGGGAACTCCGAGGCCGCGAAGGCGTCGGTGACCCCGAGCCCGGCCCGCTCGCGCAACACCGCGTACGCCTGAGCGATGAACCACGACGTCCCGCAGCCGACGACCGCGACCCGCTCGCCGCTCTTCGGCAGCCCCGCGCACTCCCCCGCGAGCGCGGCGGCGCGGGCCCACAACGCGGGCTGGGTGGCGATCTCGGCGGACGTGTGACTGACGGTCGTCATGGCGCTCCCGGGGTGCTCGAACGATGCGCAGTGCTGCGCACTGCTGCACTCACATGCTTGAAACTATTCATTTGATAGCAGTTTCACGCACGAATGAGCAACGCCGCACACCCCACCCAAGCCCGACTCATCCCGATTCGCGGCAAATTTCGCCCCGGTCGCCGCCCCGTGCCCCGCCCGCCGGCGCCGGTCCGCCGCCCCGCCGGCTAGGCTCTCCCCCATGGATGGATTGGCCGATCTTCTGCGCGGGATCAGGGCCGACGAGGCCCTGTTCGACCGGCGGATCGTGCCCCCGGCGGGGTCCGTCCGGCTCGATTGCCGCACGCCGCTGACCATCTGCACACTCGTGCGCGGCGGCGGCCGCATCGTGCCCGAGAACGGCCCGCCGCGCCCGCTGCGCCCGGGCGACACGGCGGTGGTCCGCGGCCCGGCCCCGTTCACCTTCGTCGCCGACGCGCCCGCCGACCCGGCCACCGACGCGCCGACCGAGCTGATCTCCGGCGCCTACCGCGCGCACACCGACATCGGCCGCCGACTGCCCACCGCGCTGCCCGACCTGCTGGTGGTGCCGGACCCGGACGGCGACCATCAACTCCTGGACTTCCTCTCCGCCGAGGTCGCCGCCGACCGGCCGGGCCAACAGGTCGTGCTCGACCGCCTGCTCGACTGGTTGCTGGCCTGCACGCTGCGGGCGTGGTTCGACCTCCCCGAGGCGCACGCCCCGCAGTGGTACCTGGCCCTGGCCGATCCGATCGTGGGCGCCGCCCTGCGCGCCGTACACGACGCCCCGGCCCGCCCCTGGACGATCGCCGCCCTGGCCGCCGAGGCCGGCGTGTCCCGCACCTCACTCGCCGAACGCTTCACCGCCCGCGTCGGCCAACCGCCGCTCACCTACCTGACCGAGTGGCGGATGGCCCTGGCCGCCGAACTGCTCACCGAACCCGACGCCACGGTCGCCGCCGTCGCCCGCCGGGTCGGCTACGCGGACGCGTTCGCGTTCAGCACCGCCTTCAAACGGGTCCGCGGCCTGAGCCCCTCGGCCCACCGCACCGCCCACCACCGCGCCGCGTAGTACCGACCCGACGCAAAACCGCGCGGCCGACGAGGTCCCGGACGCACGCACATGCCCCCCGGCTTCTCACCCATGGTTGCCGGGCGGCGCGCGAAGCAGGCTGGACGCATGACAACCACGACCCGACCCGCATCGCAGCACCCGATCCTCGTCCTGGGCGGCACCGGCAAGACCGGCAGCCGCGTGGCCGCCGCCCTGCGCGCCCGGGGCGCCGACGTCCGGGTCGCCTCCCGATCCACCGAGGTGCCCTTCGACTGGTCCGACGAGAGCACCTGGGACCGGGTCCTGGACGGCGTCCGAGCCGTCTACCTGGTCCCACTGGACGGTGCCGAGGCCGGTCCCGCGTTCGTACGTCGGGCGGTCGCCGCCGGCGTCGAGCGCGTCGTCCTGCTCTCCGCGCGAGGCGTCGACACCCCCGGCTACTTCGCGGCGGACGATCCGGCCACGCGAGCCCGACTCGACCTGGAGGCCGCCGTGCGCGGCGCCGTCCCGGCGTGGACGATCCTGCGCCCGGGGTGGTTCGCGCAGAACTTCAGCGAGGGCCTGTTCCGCGACGGCATCCAGGCGGGCGAGCTGGTCCTGCCGACCGGCGCCGCGGCGGTGTCCTTCGTCGACACCGAGGACATCGGCGCCGTGGCCGCCGCCGCCCTGCTCGACCCCGGCCACGACGGCGAGACCTACGAACTGTCCGGCCCCCGGGCGCTGACCTTCGACGCCGCGCTGGCCGAGATCGCCGCCGCCGGCGGTCGGCGGGCCGACTACGTGGCCGCCGACCCCGACGAGTACGCGGCCGCCCTGATCGCCCAGGGTGTGCCCGAGGTCGAGGTGGCCATGTGGACCTCCGCCCTGGGCAGCATCCACCGCGGCCTGGAGGCCACGATCTCCGACGGCGTCCCGCGCGCGCTGGGCCGCCCGGCCCGCGACTTCACCGAGTTCGTGCGCTCGGCCGCCCCCACCGGCGCCTGGACGCCCTGACCCCCGACCACCCACCCGCCGGGCCCGTCCGACACACCGCGGACGGGCCCGCCCGCACGCCCGCGACCGAATTCCACGACGCCCGCCGGAGGTCCCGGCCACGCCGCCGAAGAGGGCAAAAGAATCCGGCCCACAATCACCCGACCGCATTCCGGATGCCGCCCGCCCAATCACCGCGCTCACCCATCGCATCCGAAAGCGGCACGCTCGGTATCGACTGCCGAAACCCTCCGCCCGAATTCACTCTTTCGCCGGCGCGGCGCACCGGATATCCATCCCGGCGGCAAAACAATCACGCACAACCGCTACCACCCGAACAGCCGATGAATACCGATCCCGGCGACACCCGATTCCCGGCGGCCCGCACCACCCCGCGCATTACCGCCGCAGCGCCGCGCAAAAAAGTCCGGCCACCGCTTTCCACCGCGCCCCGACCCCCGCGCCGGCCCCCGCCGGCCCACCCGTCGGAGCCCGACGCCCGGCGGCGGCCCCCGACTTCGCGGGCGTAACGCGCCCGAGGGCGGGCATTCTCAAGACAGGTTCGGGATCGTCCGAGCGACCCCGACGCCGACGACCGGTCCCTGTCCTGTCCCTCCGACCCCACCCTCCCCGAACATCCGTCTCGTCCCACCGGCATCCGGTCGCCGCCGATCCCCGGCCCGGCAGGCGTGTGCGACCGCGCCCGAGCCCGGAAACCCGGGCCCATCGGCACGATCACGCAGATCACCGGACCGTCCCGCACACTGGGGGACCAACCGCTCGAAGCCGCTGCGGACCGACGTGACCCAGGTCACCCTCGTGGAGGCGTAACACTTGTACCGATCGGAGCGATGCCTTGAGTGGCGCCGGCAGCGCCGACGGGTCCGGTCCCGCGGATCCGTCATCGATTCGGTGTAGTTGCGGCGCCGCAGCATGCCCGCGTGAACCGAGAGGTTATTTGTGACCCCGAGCTCGTCCAGCACGCTTCCCAACAGAATCGCCGAATCGGAATCTCTGGTGGCGCTCATCGAGCGCGGCCGTGCCGAAGGATCGATTACCGGCGAGGACATACGCCGAGCCTTCGAAACGGATGCCATCCCTGCGACGCAGTGGAAGAGCATCCTCCGTAGCCTCAACGAGGTTCTTGACGAGGCGGGTGTGACGTTGACCGTCAACCCGGTCAAAGAGACCCAACGGAGAGACGTAGCCACAACTCGGCGATCTGTCAAGAAGACGCTATCCACGCGCTCAACCCGTGTCAAGAACACAGAGACCTTGCCCGCGCAAGCCACGCCCGCGGCAACGGAATCGGGAGAGTCCGTCGTGGAATCTGCTCCGAAGCCGAAGAAGGCCGCAGCCAAGAAGAAGACCGCGGCCAAGAAGACGACGTCCACCACCACCACCGAGACCACCCCCGTCGAGCCGAGTGTCCCCAAGGACGGCGACGAGGCGTTGGTCGAAGAGGACCTGTTCGACGAGCCCGGCGACGCCGTGGCCCCCGAGGTCGGGCCCAGCGGTTTCGTTCTCACCACCGACGAGGACGACGCCCCGCAGCAGCAGGTCACCACGCCGGGTGCCACCGCGGACCCGGTCAAGGACTACCTGCGGCTGATCGGCAAGGTCTCGCTGCTCAACGCCGAGCAGGAGGTGTCGATCGCCAAGCGCATCGAGGCCGGCCTGTTCGCGCTGGAGAAGCTGGACACCGAGCCCGGCCTGACCCCGCAGTTCCGGCACGAGCTGGAACTCGTCGCCGAGGACGGCAAGCGGGCCAAGAACCACCTCCTGGAGGCCAACCTCCGCCTGGTGGTCTCGCTGGCCAAGCGCTACACCGGTCGCGGCATGCTCTTCCTGGACCTGATCCAGGAGGGCAACGTCGGTCTCATTCGTGCGGTCGAGAAGTTCGACTACACGAAGGGCTTCAAGTTCTCCACCTACGCCACCTGGTGGATCCGGCAGGCGATCACCCGGGCCATGGCCGACCAGGCGCGGACGATCCGCATCCCGGTCCACATGGTCGAGGTGATCAACAAGCTCGCGCGCGTGCAGCGCCAGATGCTCCAGGACCTGGGCCGCGAGCCCACCCCGGAGGAGCTGGCCAAGGAACTCGACATGACGCCGGAGAAGGTCGTCGAGGTCCAGAAGTACGGGCGCGAGCCGATCTCGCTGCACACCCCCCTCGGCGAGGAGGGCGACAGCGAATTCGGTGACCTGATCGAGGACACCGAGGCGATCCGACCGGCCGACGCGGTCAGCTTCACCCTGCTTCAGGAGCAGCTGCACTCGGTCCTGGACACCCTCGCCGAGCGCGAGGCCGGGGTGATCTCGATGCGCTTCGGGCTCACCGACGGTCAGCCGAAGACGCTGGACGAGATCGGCAAGGTCTACGGGGTGACGCGCGAGCGCATCCGGCAGATCGAGTCGAAGACGATGTCCAAGCTGCGCCACCCGTCCCGCTCCCAGGTGCTGCGCGACTACCTGGACTAGAGGCAGGACCCCGGGTACGGACGGACCGCCACGGCGGCGCCCTCCGTCCGTACCCGGCGCAATCCTCCGCGCCACGGCACCACCTCGACGCCCGGCTGATCCCACCAAGTGCGGACATCGGCCGACTCGTCCCCTCCGCCGACCGCGAACTCCCGCGTGTGGCAAGGGAGTCGACCGCAGGAGCCCACCGGTCGCCGCCTACCATCGGCGGTGAGCCGTTCGGCCCCTCCGGCGACCACGAGGTGTTGAGATCATGACCGAGAACGCGGAATCCCGACTGTGGTCGACCGACCCGGAGGGCGCGCCCGCGCCGGCCGGGGTCGACGTCACCGTGCCCAGCGTCGCCCGTGTCTACGACTTCCTGATCGGCGGCAAGGACAATTACGCGGCCGATCGCGAGGTGGCCCGGAAGCTGATCGCGGTGGCGCCCGACCTCGCGCGCGACGCCGGCGCGCATCGGCGCATCCTGCACCGGGGCGTGCGCTTCCTGGTCGAGCAGGGCGTCCGGCAGTTCCTCGACATCGGGTCCGGGTTGCCGACCGCGCAGAACACCCACCAGGTCGCCCAGGCGGTGGCGGCGGACAGCACCGTGGTCTACGTCGACAACGACCCGATCGTGCTCGCGCACGGTCGTGCGCTGCTGGCCGAGAACGAGCGGACCACGGTGATCACGGCCGATCTGCGTGAGCCCGGGTCGATTCTGAAGAACCCCGAGGTGTTGCGCCTGATCGACTTCGACCGGCCGGTCGCGCTGATGTTGCTGGGCGTCATCCACCACATCAACGACGACGAGGACCCGGCCGGCCTGCTGCGCACCTACCTCGACGCGCTGCCGTCCGGGAGTTGGCTGTTCCTGACCCACTTCCTGCGCAGCGGTCCCGAGTCGGAGCAGATGGAGCGGGTCATGCAGGGCTCGCACAAGAGCGGCCGGTTCCGCGAGCGCGCGGAGATCGCCGCCTACCTCGACGGGCTGGAGCCCGCCGACCCGGGGCTGGTGTACGTCGACCTGTGGCGCCCGGAAGAGCCCGTCGACGAGGCCGACCTCACGGTGAGCCAACGCCTGGTCCTCGGCGCGGTCGCCCGCAAGCCGTAGCGGGTGCGGTCCGGCGGCGGCCGTGGGCATGCGTGGGCGGTGTTCGCACGATGCATACGATGAGGCCATGAGCACGCCGATCGCGGACGATCCGGCCCGGTGGATCGGGCGAGATCTGCATCTGGAGGTGTCCGGGGCGGGCGGGCGGCGTGCCGGGTTGATCCGGGCGATCCGGGAGGCCATCCGCAGCGGACGGCTCGGGCCGGACACGCCGTTGCCGCCGTATCGCTCGCTCGCGGCGGATCTGGGCATCGCGCGCAACACCGTCGCCGACGCGTACGCGGAGTTGGTCGCCGAGGGCTGGTTGACCGCGCGGCAGGGGTCCGGGACGCGGGTGGCCCGGCGGGCCGAGCCGTTGGCCGCGCCGCGCCCCCGGGCCAGGGTGCGACCGGTCGCCGGGAATCCGGCGGGGCCGACGTACAACCTGCGCCAGGGGCAGCCCGACGCGGCGTCCTTCCCGCGTGCGGCGTGGGTGGCGTCGGCGCGGCGGGCGTTGAACGCGGCGCCGAGCGAGGCGTTCGGGCCCGGGGATCCGCAGGGGCGCCCGGAGTTGCGGGCCGCGCTGGCGGACTACCTCGCGCGGGTGCGGGGGGTGCGTACCCATCCGGACCGGATCGTGGTCTGCTCCGGGTTCGCGCATGCGTTGCGGTTGTTGTTCGGCGGGGTGTTGCGGGGGCCGGCCGCGGTGGAGGCGTACGGGCTCGCCTTCCATCGCTCCATCCTGGCGGCGGCGTCGGTGCGCACGTTGCCGCTGGCGATCGACGAGCACGGCGCCGACACGGCCGGGTCGGCCGCGTTGGCGCGGGCGCGGGTGGCGGTGCTCACCCCGGCCCACCAGTTCCCCACGGGCGGGCCGCTGCCGCCGGAGCGTCGGGTCGCCGCGCTCGACTGGGCACGGGCGGGCGGCGGGATCGTGGTGGAGGACGACTACGACGGGGAGTTCCGCTACGACCGGCGGCCGGTGGGCGCGGTCCAGGGCATGGATCCGGACCGGGTGATCTATGTCGGTTCGGTGAGCAAGAGCCTGTCCCCCGCGATCCGGCTCGGCTGGATGGTGTTGCCCGGGCATCTGGTCGAGGACGTGCTCGCGGTGAAGGGACAGCGCGAGGCGTGGGCCGGGGTCACCGATCAGCTCACGCTGGCCGACTTCATCGAGGGCGGCCACTACGACCGGCACATCCGCCGGATGCGGCAGCGCTATCGGGCCCGCCGAGACCACCTGGTCGCGGCGCTGGCCGAACACGCACCGCACGTAAGCGCAACGGGAATCGCCGCGGGCTTGCACGCGGTGTTGCAACTGCCTCCGGGCACCGAGCCCGCCACCGTCGCCGCAGCCGAACGCGAGGGCCTGGCCCTGGACGCCCTGTCGACCTTCCGCCACCCCGACACCGACTCCCCGGCCCGCGACGGCCTGGTGGTCGGCTACGCCACACCCCCGGACCACGCGTACCCGGCAGCGGTAACGGCACTGTGCCGAGCCCTGGCCTCGGCAACGGCGTAACCACGCACCCGAGCAGCACCGAACCCGGATCCGGGAAACCCACCCCACCTCCCCAACGCTCGCAGCCCGATGCTCGGCGGGCGGCTTCCCCCGCTCCCCTGCCGGCCGGCTGCGCCCTCGCCGGGCCCGGCGTCCGGTGGCAGCGCCTCGCGGTTTCGGGTCGTCCGCCGGTCAGGCGAGGGCGTTGACGATTGTGGTGAAGGCGGTGGGGAGGCGGTGGGCGGCCGGGACGATCAGGCGGGCGGTTCGGGGGTGGGCGCGGGCGGTGAGGAGGGCTTCGGTGAGTACGCGGTGGCGGCGGGAGAGGCGGCGCCAGTCGCGCTCGTAGCGCTCGGGGCGGCCCGCCCGCACGGCCGCGACCAGGGCGCGGGCCGAGGCAAGGGCCAGGGCGACGCCCTCGCCGGTGAGCGCGTCGGTGTAGCCGGCCGCGTCGCCCACGAGCAGCACCCGGCCCGCGACGCGGCTGCGCACCCGCCGGCGCAGCGGTCCCGCGCCGCGTACCTCGCCGCCCGCCGCGCCGGCGAGCCGTTCGCGCAGGGCCGGGAACGCGGCGAGGTGGTCGGCGTAGGTGCGACCGCGCGGGCCGAGCATGGCGACGCCCACCAGCTCCGGGCCGACCGGCGTCACGTACGCCTCGCCGCGCGGCGACCAGTGCACCTCGACGAAATCGGTCCACGGCGCGATCGGGTAGTGCCGGCGCAGCCCGTACCGCCGCTCCCGCCGATCGCGCGGCGCGGGGCCGAGCGCGGCCCGTACGGGCGAGTGCAGGCCATCGGCCGCCGCGAGCCAGCGTGCGGTCAGCCCGGCCGCGGTCACCGAGTGCGCGTCCTGGCGGACCTCGGCGACCCGGCCGATCCGGTGCTCCACGCCCAGGGCCAGGGCCCGTTCGTACAGCGCCGCGTGCAGCGTGGTCCGGCGCACCCCGAGCCCCGGCCCGGCCCGGAACCGCGCCTCCACCGCGTGCCGGCTGTCCACGTACCGGATCCCGGCCAACGGCCGCCCGGCGGGCGTCACTCCGAGCGCGGCGAGCGCGGCCACCCCGGCCGGCATCAGCCCCTCGCCGCACGCCTTGTCCACCGGCGTGGGGCGCGGTTCGACCACAACCACACGCAGCCCCGCGAGCGCGCCGTGGATCGCGGTGGCCAGCCCCGCCGGCCCACCACCCGCGACGAGCAGGTCGATCACGCGGTCGCCGCCGACAGCGCGGCGGACTCGCAGCGAATCCGGACCACCATCAACGCGGCGTTGAGGGTGGTGAAGGCGAGCGCGGTGATCCAGGCGCCGTGCACCAGGGGCAACGCCGCGCCCTCGACCGCCACCGCGACGTAATTGGGGTGGCGCAGCCAGGAGAGCCGATACGGCCCGCGCCGGATCAGCGGCGACCCGGGCACGACCACGACCTGGGTGTTCCAGTGCGGCCCGAGCGCGGTGATGCACCACCAGCGCAACGCTTGCGCGGCCACCGTGAGCGCAACCATGGTCCACCCGAGCGCGGGTACGAACGGCCGGTCGGTCAGGCCGACTTCGAGTACGCACGCGGCCAGCAGGCCGACGTGCAGCACGACCATCGGCGGGTAGTGTCCCCGCCCACTGACCACGCCGCCCCGGGCCAGGCTCCAGGCCAGATTGCGCCGCGCGACCACCAGTTCCGCGAGCCGTTCGAGGGCGACCAGGCCGACCAGGGCGAAATACCAATACATCGCGACCTACCACTCCACCAGGACGAGTTCGGAGCAGAACCCGGGGCCCATCGCGATCATCAGGCCGGGGGTCCCTGGTTCCGGCCGGGCGGCGATCGTGTCGCGCAGCACGTGCAGCACCGACGTCGAGGACAGGTTCCCGGTCGCGGCCAGGGACCGCCAGGTCGCGTCGAGGGCGCCGGCGGGCAGGTCCAGCGTCTCGGCGACCGCCTCCAGCACCCTGGGGCCGCCGGGGTGGCACACCCACGCGGTGATGTCGGCCGTGGTCAGGCCGTGGTCGGCGAGGAAGTCCCGGACGTCGCCGCCGAGATGGGTGCGGGCCATCTCCGGTACGTCGGCGCCGAGCACGATCCGAAAGCCCGAACCGCCCACGTCCCAGCCCATCACCCGCTCCGAGTCGGGGTACATCCGGCTGCGGGCGGCGATCACCCTGGGCCCGTCCCCGTTCCCGTGTCCCGGCTCGCGGTCGTCCCCGCGGACCACCACCGCCGCCGCGCCGTCGCCGAACAGCGCGCTCGCCACCACGTTGGCCATCGACGCGTCGTCGCGCTGGAGGGTGAGCGAGCACAGCTCGACCGAGACCAGCACCGCGACCTCGTCGGGCCGGTCGCGCAGGTAGTCGTGCAATCGGGCGATCCCGGCCGCACCCGCCACGCAGCCCAGGCCGAACACCGGCAGCCGTTTGACGTCCTCGCGCAGGCCGAGCCGGCCGACCAGGCGCGCGTCGACGGAGGGCACCGCCAGGCCGGTCACGGTGGTGAACAGGATCAGGTCCACGTCCCGCGCGCCGAACCCGGCGGCGCCGAGCGCGGACTCGGTCGCCTCGGCGGCGAGGTCGACCGCGACCTCCAGCCAGACGTCGTTGGCCGCGCCGAAGTCCGCCAACTTGGCGTAGTGGTCGAGCGGCAGCGCCAGATGGCGGGTGTCCACCCGGGCACTGGCGTGCACCCGGTCGAGTACGCGCCGATCGGCGCCGGTCGGCAGGCACAGCGCCGCGAACGTGTCGGTGATCTCGGCCTGTGGGTATCGGTGCGGCGGCAGTGCACCACGGACGGCGGCGATGCGGGTCATGGCGATTCCCCTGCTGGATTAGGGGGCGGGGCTGGAATAACGGGTGAAAAGGCAGGTATCGGGAGGTGGGAGAGGTAGGAACGCTGGAACAGTGCCCAGCGCGAACACGGAACCCACGTCGTTTGCCCGTAGTTGCCGCCCGCATGCGCTCCGACCCCTCCGGTCCCACCGCCGACTCACCCGAAGGACACCCACGTGAGTGACACCGCAGCGCCGAGCCGCCCCGCCTCGCACCCCGCCCCGCGCCCCCTCGGCCGTCCGCTCGCCCGCCTGCGCGCCCGCCGCCGCTCCGGCGCTCCCGGCCATCCTGAACGGCCCCCCGCCGTCGGCCTCCTGCTCGCCTGCCACCCCGGCCCGACCGTCGCCGTGACCGCGCTGACCACCGGGCTCGCCCGCGCCGCCGGCCGGGACGCGCGCGGCTGCGTACTGGTGGGCGCGGCCGTGCTCGCCGGGCAGTTGTCGGTCGGCTGGTGCAACGACGCGGTGGACGCCGAACGGGACCGGGCGGCGGGGCGCGGCGGCAAGCCGGTGGCGGCCGGCCTGGTCGGGGCCGATCAGGTGGCGCGCGCCGCCCGCCGCGCGCTCGTGGTGTGCGTTCCGCTGTCCTACGCGTCCGGGCCCGCGGCCGGCACCGCGCATCTGGTCGGCGTGGGTGCGGCCTGGGCGTACGACCTCGGGGTCAAGAGCACGACCGGGTCGTGGGTGCCGTACGCGATCGGATTCGGCAGCCTGCCGGCGTTTGTCGCGTTCGGGCTGCCGGGCCGACCCGGGCCCACCTGGTGGATCGTCGGCGCCGCCGCGCTGCTCGGCTGCGGGGCGCATCTGGCGGACGCGCTGCCGGACCTGGCCGGCGATCGGGCGACGGGGGTGCGCGGCCTGCCGCACCGGCTCGGCCCGACCGGGATCCGGGCGCTCACCCCGCTGCCGCTCCTCGCCGCCACCGCGCTGCTCGCGTACGGCCGGCCGGATCGCGCGGGCCGACTCGCCCTCCTCGGCGCGGGCACCCTCGCCGCGACCGGCGCGCTGCTCGGCGGCCGGCGGCCCCGGATCCCCTTCGCGTCCTCCGTGGCGGTCGCCGCGATCGACGTTGTGCTGCTGCTCCGCCGGGGTACCGGGATCGCACGGACCGGTTCGCGTGACGTCGGACGATCATCACGCCAATGCGCGTAGACCCGTCCCCGCCAGAGCTGTTTCGGTATGCCCTGAAAAAGGGCTGATGGGATGAAATAGAGCGATCGCTGCTTGACGGTCTGTCAAATTGGATCTTCGTATTTAACAATCTGTCCCATTGTCCCGCTCAGAGCATCAGGAAATCATTCATGCCCATAGCTCGATCCAGGATCAGTCCAAACCGCCCGCAGATCGGTCGCCCCGAGCCAGCTCGTGCCGTGCCGGCACCTCTGTCCCCTCACACTGGAGGAACCCGCACATGAGCGGTCGCTTCACCCACCGCCGTCTGATCGCGTCCGCCGCGACCCTGATCGCGGGATCCATGCTGTTGACCGCCTGTGGCGACGACGGCGGCGACAGCGCGCTCGGCAAGAAGGACGAGAACGCCCCCTTCTTCAAGATGCTGCCGCCCGACGTCCAGAAGTCCGGCAAGATCACGATCGGCTCCGAGGTCGCGTACGCGCCCATCGAGTTCATGAAGGACGGCAAGGCGGTCGGCGTCGACCCCGAGCTGGCCGCGGCACTCGCCAAGCAGCTGGGCGTCAAGTACGACTACAAGAACTCGCAGTTCGACTCGCTGATCACCGGCATCACGTCCAAGCGCTTCGACATCGTGATGTCGGCGATGACGGACAAGAAGGAACGCCAGGGCCAGGGCCTGTCGTTCGTCGACTACTTCCGCGCGGGCACCTCGATCCTGGTGCAGAAGGGCAACCCGCAGCACATCAAGTCGCTCGACGACCTGTGCGGGAAGACCGTCGCGCTCCAGCAGGCGACCACCAACGAGGACGTCGCCGCCGCCCAGTCCAAGAAGTGCGAGGAGTCGGGCAAGGGCGCGATCACCATCCAGAAGTACGAGCACGACGGCGAGGCCCTGCTGAAGCTGAAGAGCGGCGCCGCCGCGGCCGACCTCAACGACTTCCCCGTCGCCGCGTACAACGCGCAGACCTCCGGCGACGGCAAGGACTTCGAGGTCACCGGCGACCAGATCGACGCCGGTCTGTACGGCATCGGCGTCGGCAAGGACAACACGCAGCTCCAGCAGGCGCTGAAGTCGGCCCTGGAAGCGCTGATCAAGAACGGCGAGTACGCCAAGATCCTGGCCAACTGGAAGGTCGAGGCCGGCGCCGTCACCGACGTCACCATCAACGGCGCCACCTCCTGATCGCCGGGTCCGGCCCGACCGTCGCCCGGCGGCCGGGTCGGACCCGAACCGCGCCCGCCCGACCGCGTCCGTACTCGTGCTCCAAGAGGAGGTCACCCGACCGTGACCACGCCCGCAACACCCCCTGCCGACAAACAGCCGGTCAAGCGGGAACCCATCAAGGCCATCCCCGTACCGCACTACGGCCGCTGGGTCGCCGCCGTCGTGGTCCTCGCCCTGGTCGGCCTGCTGATCAACGCGTTCGCGAGCGCGAAGATCCACTGGGACGTGACCGGCGACTACCTCTTCGACGACCAGATCATGAAGGGCGCCGGCAACACCCTGCTGATCAGCCTGGCGGCCATGGCGGTCGGGCTCGTCCTCGGTGTGCTGGCGGCGATCATGCGGCTGTCCGGCAACCCGGTCACCTCGACCGTCGCCTCTGTCTACATCTGGTTCTTCCGCGGCACCCCGGTCCTGGTGCAGTTGCTCATCTGGGGCAACCTCGCGCTGGTCTTCCCGACCATGTTCGGCCAGAACACCAACGATGTGATCACCCCGTTCATGGCGGCGCTGCTCGGCCTCGGCATCAACGAGGGCGCCTACATGGCGGAGATCGTGCGCTCCGGCATCCAGTCGGTGGACGAGGGCCAGACCGAGGCGGCGCACGCGCTCGGCATGTCCAAGGGCCGCACCCTGCGCCGGATCGTACTGCCGCAGGCGATGCGGGTGATCGTGCCGCCGACCGGCAACGAGTTCATCAACATGCTCAAGACGTCCTCGCTCGCCAGCGCGGTGGTCTATCCCGAAGTGCTGCAGAAGGCGAAGGACGTGTACACGCACAACCTCGCGGTGATGGAACTCCTCTTCGCCGCATGTTTCTGGTACCTGCTGCTGACCACGGTGTTCAGCATCGGCCAGTACTACCTCGAGCGCTACTTCGCTCGTGGATCCAGTCGAGCCTTGCCGCCCACGCCGCTCCAGCGGATCATGGCCAATGTGTTCAGCACCCGGCGCCCGGGGGGCAAGACCCGATGACGACCAATCTCGACAAGCCCGCACCCCGCCCGGCCGAGCCCGGTCGGGTGATGGTCCGGGCCGAGGACGTCTGCAAGTCGTTCGGCCCTCTCGAAGTGCTCAAGGGCATCGACCTGGAGGTCGCGACCGGCGAGGTCATGTGCATCGTCGGCCCCTCCGGCTCCGGCAAGTCCACCTTCCTGCGCTGCATCAACCACCTGGAGAAGGTCAACGCCGGGCGGTTGTGGGTGGACGGCCACCTCGTCGGCTACCGGGAGAAGGACGGCAAGCTCTACGAGCTCAAGGACAGCGAGGTCGCGCTCAAGCGGCGCGACATCGGCATGGTCTTCCAGCGCTTCAACCTGTTCCCGCACATGACCGCCGCGGGCAACATCATGGAGGCGCCGACCCAGGTCAAGGGCATAAGCAAAACCGAGGCCCGGGCCCGCGCGCACGAGCTGCTGGCGCGGGTGGGTCTGGCCGACAAGGCCGACGCCTACCCCTCGCAGCTGTCCGGTGGCCAGCAGCAGCGGGTGGCCATCGCCCGGGCACTGGCGATGGACCCCAAGCTGATGCTCTTCGACGAGCCCACCTCGGCGCTCGACCCCGAACTGGTCGGCGAGGTGTTGGAGGTCATGCGCGGGCTGGCCGAGGACGGCATGACGATGATCGTGGTCACGCACGAAATGGGCTTCGCCCGCGAGGTGGGCGACTCATTGGTGTTCATGGACGACGGGTTGGTCGTCGAGGCGGGTAATCCGCGCGAGGTACTGGCCAACCCGCAGCACGAGCGCACGAAGGCGTTCCTGTCCAAGGTGCTGTGACCTCGGCGTAGCGCGCGTCTGGTCGGGTCGGCGGCCGTCCTGCTCCGTCCGGGGCGGCTCGCCGGCCCGGACGGAGCAATTCCGTTCGAGCCGCGGCGCGCGTGGGGTAGGGGCACCGGTGTCGCCCGGCTCGGGAGTCCGGGGATCCACCACCGCGGAGGAATCCGTCATGCCGCACACCGCCGACCGCCTCGCCGCACTGGCTCAGCAGGTCCTCGGCCGACCGTCGCCGATCCGGATCCGGGCCTGGGACGGCAGCGAGGCCGGTCCGCCGGACGGTCCGGCGCTGGTCGTGCGCAATCGCCGCGCGCTGCGCCGCCTGTTGTGGTCGCCGGGCGAACTCGGCTTCGCCCGTGGCTGGGTGTCGGGCGACCTCGACGTGGACGGCGACCTCTACGACGCGCTGACCCGGCTGTCCGGGCTGGCGCTCAACCGCGAGGAGCCGGTTCCGGCGGGGCCGGTGGCCGGGGTCGCCGGGGCGGCCCGGCTCGGACCCGTCGCCCGGCTGCGCGAGGCCGGGCGTATCGCGCGCGACGCGGTCCGCCCGATGGGCACGATGCTCTCCCTGACCGGGCTGCCGGTGCCGCCGCCGGCGCCCGCCGAGGAGGTCCGGCGCCGCCGGGGCGTGCTGCACAGCGTGCGCCGCGACCAGGAGGCGATCCGGCACCACTACGACGTCGGCAACGACTTCTACGCCCTGGTCCTGGGTCCGTCGATGGTCTACTCCTGCGCCTATTGGGATCGCCCCGAGGCGACGTTGGAGGACGCCCAGCGGGCGAAGCTGGACCTGATCTGCCGCAAACTCGCGCTCGGCCCCGGCATGCGGCTGCTCGACGTCGGCTGCGGGTGGGGCTCGATGGCGCTGCACGCCGCCGAGCACTACGGCGTGGAGGTGGTGGGGATCACCATCTCGCACGAACAGGCCGACCTGGCCCGCAAACGTGTCTCCGAGGCCGGTCTGACGGGGCGGGTGGAGATCAGGATCCAGGACTACCGCGAACACGCCGACGGCCCCTACGACGCGATCTCCTCGATCGGCATGGCCGAACACGTGGGCCGCGTGCAGTTCCGCGCCTACGCCGACACGCTGTACGAACTCCTGCGCCCCGGCGGCCGGTTGCTCAACCACCAGATCTCCCGCCGCCCGGTACCGAACGAAGAGGCCTACCAGGTCGACGAGTTCATCGACCGCTACGTCTTCCCCGACGGCGAACTGGCCCCGATCGGCACCACGGTGTCGGTCCTGGAGGAAGCCGGCCTGGAGGTCCGAGACGTACACGCGCTCCGCGAGCACTACGCGACCACACTGCGCGCATGGGTAACCAACCTCGAATCCAACCAGGACGAAGCAGCCCGCCTGACCACCCGGGGCAGAGCCCGCGTCTGGCGCCTGTACATGGCCGCCTCGGCCCTGGCCTTCGAACAGAACCGAATCGGCGTAAACCAAATCCTCGCCGTCAAAACCCCACCCACAGGCCACTCCGGAATGCCCCCCACCCGCACCCTGTAGCCCCGGGCCGGGGGCCTATCGCCCCCGCACCCACCATGCCTCCTGAGCGGCCTTGATCCTCTCCCACACATCCCCAAACGGGTCCCCTGGGTCCGCCCCGGCCACAAACGGCGGCTCCCCCCACTCCGCCACCGCCCCCATCGGACAATCGACCCGCTCCAGATCCGACACCAACGCGAACCACGCCGCCCCTTCGGGCGGCTGAACAGTCGCCAACATGCCGCACTCCACGGCACACAACTCCATCAGCGTTCCCTCCGGCCGCAAGTCCGCCTCTCCCCCACCCACGTACCGCACCTCACGCCCCAAAGTCGGCGGCGGCAACCGGAGAACCACCAGGTCCCACACATCGGAAACGAATTCGATCCCGGTTCGCAGCCGCAGATACACCTGTCGCCCGTACACATCCATGAGCACACCTTCACGCCCCGAATACGCGTCCCGACACCACGCATACCGGTAACCCTCAAGGAACTCCCGCCCTTTGGCGACGTCTTCCTGCGTACTTCCCGAAACCCACCGCCGAGCCGTCGATCGATATGCCATCGCGTGCACGCGTCCCTTCTCGTGAGTGCGGCCGACGCCGACGTCCCCACCCCGCGCGGTCGCGGTGGGGACGCGATGTGCGTGGGCGGCTTGCCGCATCTGTGACCGTAGGGACGGTGCCGGGGGTGGGCCAGGGGCGGGGTGGGCGACTTTGTCTGCGGGGTGGGACGTCGTGTCCTACTCGGTGGCGATTTGCAGGCGGTCGGCGAGGGCGAGGATCGGGGCGCAGCGGCGGTGTTCGCGGGCGGTCAGGTCGGTGATGACTCGGCGGGATGTGGCGTGGTAACGGAGCCATTCCGGGGCGGTTTGTTCGGCTTTGAGGATGGCTTGTGTGGCTCTGGGGTCGTCGGCAAGGTCGATGTGGGCAAGGGCGCGGTCGACGTGGTGGCGGGCCTGCCAGGTGGGTGGGAGGTGGTGGAGGCCGGTGATGCGGCGGGCCTCGGTCAGGGCCTTTTCAGGGCGGTCCATTTCGACGTAGGCGTTGACCGTGGCGACGCCCGCGTTGGTGGGGCCGAACGGTGTGGCGTAGTCCGTGCGGTCCGTGCCGATGCGGGCTGCGGCGGCGTTGGCGAGGCGCAGGAACTCGGCGGCGGTGTCTTTGCGTTCGGCGCGCACCGCGGCCGAGGCGGCGCGTAGGAGGAGGATGCCCCACAGCGCGACGTCGATCAGAGGTGTCTTCGTCAGCGACGGCTCGATCTTCTCCGCCGTTGCCTGGGCGACCCGTTGGGCGTCGTCTATCCGGCCCTGCTTGCTGAAGATCCAGGACAGCGTGGACATGCCGATGACTTCGAGGCGGGGGTCGTCGGAGTTCCGGGCCGCCGCGCCGGCGCGTTCCATCGCCGTGTACGCCGCGTCCTCCTTGCCGAGCGCAGCCAACGTGGTTGCCGCGACCTGGTATGCCTCGGCCAGTACGGCGAACGACGCGGCGCGGTCGGCGCCGGCGTGTTCGCGCGTGGCGGATCGGGCGTCCGCGATCAGGCGGGGCAGGATCGTGGCGATCTCCGACAACCTCCCCTCGCGGCGGATCGCCTCCGTCGACCGCAACGCCTCGCGCAGATCGTGCACGGACGGCGATTCACCGTCGGCGACCGCCGCTTCGTCGTCGAGCAGTTCGGCGACGGGAGTCACCGCCCGGCGCAGTGCCAGCAGGCTCGGGGACGGATCCCGGTCCGCCGCCGCCCCCTGGAACGTGGTCGGCTGCCCGATCAGCGTCGACGTCTCCACGTCGAGCGCACCCGCGAGCGCGTTGAGTGTCGAAAGCCGGGCCGTGAGGCGCTGGTTCTGCTCCAGTTTGCGGACCACGTCGACGGACACCCCCGCGACGGCGGCGAGCGATTCCTGTGTATGCCCCCTCCGCAGACGCAACCGCGCGATGCGGTCCCCGATGCTCTCTCGCATGGTCAGACTCCCGGCAGGTTGGGCGCTGCCCACTACGGTACGCCCCGATACGCGCGGGTCGGCAGCGCAAGCCGTCGGCGGGCGGCGTGCTTGACCCTCACGTGGCGTCATGGCGCATTGTCGGGGGTGTGGAGGAGCACCTGACTGTGGGGCGTGTGGCCGAGTTGGCCTGTGTGAGCGTGCGGACGCTGCACCACTACGACGAGATCGGGCTTGTGCGGCCGTCCGCGCGGATGGGGGCCGGGTACCGGGCGTACGCCGCCGGGGACGTGGAGCGGTTGCGGGAGGTGCTCGCCTATCGGCGACTCGGCTTCGGGCTGCGCGAGATCGCGGATCTGGTCGACGACCCCGACACCGACGCGGTCGCGCACCTGCGCCGATTGCGCGGTCTGCTCCTTGAACAGCGCGACCGGGCCGCCGCCATGGTGACGGCCATCGACACGGAACCGGAGGCACGGGCGAGGGGGATCAGAACCACCTCGGAGGACCAACTGAAGGTATTCGGCGCGCAGTTGTACGACACGATCGGATCCGCGTACCCGGTGACGCGCCGCACCGAGCCGCGCATCGCCGCGCGGGTCTGGGAAGCACTCGGCGACGCCCGAACCGTCCTGAACGTCGGCGCCGGCACCGGCTCGTACGAACCCCCGGACCGCGACGTGACCGCGGTGGAGCCGTCGGCGGTCATGCGGGCGCAGCGTCCCGCCGGCGCGGCGCCGTGCGTGGCGGCCGAGGCGGAGAGCCTCCCGTTCCCGGACCAGTCCTTCGACGCGGCCATGGCCTTCAGCACCATCCACCACTGGCGGGACCCGATCGCCGGGCTGCGCGAGATGCGGCGGGTGGCCCGGCGCGTGGTGGTGTTCACGCACGACGCCCACGACACCGCGTGGCGGGACCGGTTCCGGCTCATCCGCGACTACCTGCCCGAGGTCACCGGACTCGTCGCCGGCCGGCCCTCGGTGCAGCGGTTGGCCGGCACGATCGGCGCCCGCCTGGAACCGGTGCTCATCCCGTGGGATTGCGCCGACGGCTTCTTCGAGGCGTACTGGCGCCGCCCCGAGGCGTACCTGGACGAACCCGTGCGCCGCGCGATCTCGCTGTGGACCCGCGTCGGGCCGGAGGTCGAGCAGCGGGCGGTGGACCGGCTCCGCGACGACCTCTCCTCCGGCCGATGGTCCGAGCGCAACGGCGACTTGGCCGACCTCGACGCGGCGGAGCTGGGCCTGCGTTTGCTCGTGGCCTGAACACGACCGCCGGGTCGGCGAATTGGTTGTCGACAGCATTTGATGGAAAGGCCCCCGGGTGAACGGGAGGGGGACCGATGGCCGTTCGTGGTGCGGCGCCCGTACGGCGGAAGGTCGCGGCGGTCGCGCTGGGGGTGCTCGCGATTGTTTCGGCGGGCTGCGGCGGCGATGGCGGCAATGCGGCATCAAGCTCTGCGGAGCAGGACTCCGTACCGGATGAAGGGCGACTGCGGAAGTACCTGGACGGCTACGTCGCATTGCTCAACGCGGGCGACGTGTCGAAGTTGGCCCGGCATCTCGACATCGGCGGTGACCGAGGCAAGCAGGACGCCGAACTGCGGATGAAGGAGCACGGCCGGCAGCAATGGCGCGACGTCACCTACACGTGGAATCAACCGGTCTCCGTCGACCTGTACGACGTCAAGATCAAGGCATTCGCCGCCGCCACGTCCTCGTGGGTGCACGTCGACGAGAAGGTGGTCTGGAAGCGTTCCCGCGATCGGTGGGTGATCGTGTCGCACATTCCGGCGACAGCCGACCCGAGGAAACCGCACTCGGTCACCGGGCTCAGTCCGGTACCCGACCTCGACCCGAAGAGCCTCGCGCCGAAGGCGTGGCGTCCGAACTCCGGTTGAGTTCGCGGCGGTTCCTTCGACGCGATGGCGGTTTCCTCAGTCCTCCCGGGCCTGGTCCAGTCTGCCCTGGAGTTTGCGCATGCCGGCCAGCCAGCGGTCCGGGTCGGCCGCTCGGCTTGCATACATGCGGGCCACGTCCGGGTGGGGCAGGATCAGGAACGGGGCGCCCGCCGCGACCGCGTCGACCACCATGTCGGCGACCTGCTCCGGCTCCACGGCGTCGTCGTCCAGGAGCAGGCGGGCGGCCGGGCCGGAGGCGTCCAGGAGGGCCGTACGCACGCCTCGAGGGCAGATCGCCTGGACCGTGATGCCCTTGGCCCCATACGTGATCGCCATCCACTCGGCGAACGCGTACGCCGCGTGTTTGGTGACCGCGTACGCCGACGCGTCCAACATGGTGAGCAGCCCGGCGGCGGAGACCGTGGTGACCAGGTGGCCGCGACCGCGCGCCAGCCAGGCCGGGGTGAGCAGTCGCGCGGCGCGTACGTGTGCCATCACGTTGACGTCCCAGGACTGCTCCCACGCCTCCTCGGGCGCGTCCAAGCCGACGCCCGCGCCGATGCCGGCGTTGGCGCAGTAGACGTCGATCTCGCCGCCGAGCGCCGCCCGGGCCCCGGAGACCAGCGCCGCGACGCCCGCCTCCGTGGCCGCGTCGCCCGGCAACGCGACGGCGTCGATGTCGGCGGCCACCGCGTGGCACGCGTCCGGGTCGAGGTCGTTGACCACCACCCGCGCGCCGCCGGCGGCGAAGCGGCGGGCCAGGGCCGCGCCGATCCCCGCGCCGCCCCCGGTGACCACCACGCCCGCCCCCGCGAGCACCGTCACCCCACACCGCCGGACAGGCTCACGCCGCCGTCGACCAGCAGCGTCTGGCCGGTGATCCACCCCGCCTGCTCGGAGAGCAGGAACGCCACCGCGCCGGCCACGTCCTCGGGCACGCCGAGCCGGCCCATCGGGTACGCCGCCGCGACCTCCTCCTCGCGCCCCTCGTACAGCGCGGTCGCGAAGACGGTCTTGACCACGGCCGGCGCGACCGCGTTCACCCGTACGCGGGGCCCGAGTTCGCTCGCCAGCTGCGCGGTCAGGTGGGTCAGCGCGGCCTTGCTCACGCCGTAGAAGCCGATCCCGTGCGCGGGCCGCTCGCCGGCCATCGAGGACATGTTGACGATGGCGCCGCCGTGTTCGCCCAGCCACGCCTTGTACACCCGCTGGGTCCAGGCCAGCGCGGCGAGCAGGTTGACCTCCAGGATCTTGCGCCCGGCATCGAGGTCGAGTTCGACCAGCGGGCCGTAGACGGGGTTGATCCCGGCGTTGTTGACCAGCATGTCGATCCGGCCGAACGCCTCCAGGGTCGCGGCCACGGCGGCGTCCTGGTGGGCCGGGTCGTGTGCCTTGCCCGCGACGCCGATGGCATGCTCCGGGCCGCCGAGCGAGGCGACCACCTCGGCCAGGGTGTCCGCGCCGCGCGCGGTCACGCAGACGCGGTCGCCGCGCGCGACCAGCGCCTGGGCGATGCCCAGGCCGATGCCGCGGCTGGCGCCGGTGACGATGGCTACGGGGCGGGAGGTGTCGGTCACTGGGCGGCTGCCTCTCGGTCGGAACGGGGTGCGCGGGTCATGGTCCGCGTCAACGGGGTGCGCGGTTCACTGGCCCGCGTCTCGGTAGGGCTTGAGTTCGCGGTGGGCGAGCGAACGACGATGTACCTCGTCCGGCCCGTCGGCCAGGCGCAGCGTGCGGGCGTGCGTCCACAGCGAGGCGAGGACGAAGTCCTGGGACAGGCCGCCGGCGCCGTGCGCCTGGATGGCCTTGTCCAGGATCCATTCCACGGTGCTCGGCGTGGCGATCTTGATCGACTGGATCTCGCGGTGCGCGCCGCGGTTGCCGACGGTGTCCATCAGCCACGCGGTCTTCAGCACCAGCAGCCGCAACTGCTCGATCCGCACCCGGGATTCGGCGATCCACTCCTGGATCACCCCCTGCTCGGCCAGCGGTCCGCCGAACGCCTCGCGCGCCAGTACCCGACGGCACATCAGTTCCAGGCCGCGCTCGGCCATCCCGATCAGCCGCATGCAGTGGTGGATCCGCCCGGGGCCCAGCCGGGCCTGGGCGATCGCGAAGCCGTCGCCTGCGTTGCCGACGAGGTTGGTCGCGGGCACCCGTACGTCCTCGAAGACCACCTCGGCGTGTCCGCCGTGCGGGCCGTCGGTGTAGCCGAAGACGTGCATCCCGCGACGGATGTCCACCCCCGGGGTGTCGCGCGGCACCAGGATCATGCTCTGCCGGCGGTGGCGCGGCGCGTCGGGGTCGGTACGCCCCATCACGACCAGGATCTCGCAGGTGGGCGCCATCGCCCCGGAGGACCACCACTTGCGGCCGTTGATCACGTAGTCGTCGCCGTCGCGCACGATGCTCGTGGTGATGTTGGTGGCGTCGGAGGAGGCCACGTCGGGCTCGGTCATGCAGAACGCCGAGCGGATGGTGCCGTCGAGCAGTGGCCGCAGCCAGCGCTCGCGCTGCTCCGGGGTGCCGAAGTCGTGCAGCAGCTCCATGTTGCCGGTGTCCGGCGCGGCGCAGTTCAGCGCCTCCGGGGCCAGGTGCGGACTGCGCCCGGCGATCTCGGCCAGCGGCGCGTATTGCAGGTTGGTCAGCCCCGCGCCCTCCTCGCCCGGCAGGAACAGGTTCCACAGACCCCGTTTGCGCGCCTCGGCTTTCAACTCCGCCAGCACCGGCGGGCGGCCCCACGGGTCGGCGCCCGGAGCGGCCACCTGTTCGTCGAACACGGCCTCGGCGGGGTAGACGTGTTCGGTCATGAACGCGAGCAGCCGCTCGCGCAGTTCCTCGGTCCGGGCGTCGTAGCCGAAGTCCACCGGCGTGTACCTCCTCCTGGGTCGTCACCGAGTCGACGGCGTCGAGTCCGTAGGGTTTCGCGAAACGTGCGCGAGACGTGCGCGGGACGTGCCCGAGACGCGTACGAGGCATGCACGGAACACGACGCACCCGATTCACGGTACCGACCGGTCGGTATCTTGGCTAGACTGGCGTGCGTACGCTCCCGCGAAAGGTTGAACATCATGGCGGCAAGAGGTCGCGGAAACGCGGCGCCGGTCGAGTCCGACGCCGACGGGGCGTCGCTGCCGCAGCGGTTGGTGCGCATCGCCTCCCGGATGTTCGCCGAGCGCGGCTTCGAGAGCACCTCGGTACAGGAGATCGTGGCCGCCGCGGGGGTCACCAAGGGTGCGATGTACCACTACTACGCGTCCAAGGACGACCTCCTCGTCGAGATCTACCACCGCATGCTGGCGATGCAGACCAAACGCCTGAACACCATCGCCGACGGACCCGAGCCGGTGCTCGACCGGCTGCGCGAGGCCGCCGCCGACGTGGTGGTCACCACCCTCGGCAACATGGACGACGCGGTGGTCTACTTCCGCTCGATGCACCTGCTCGCGCCCGACAAGAGCGCCGAGATCCGGGCGGAGCGTCGGCGCTACCACGAGCGGTTCCGCGCGCTGATCGAACAGGGCCAGCGCGAGGGCCTGTTGCGCCGGGACGTGTCGGCCGACATCGCCACGCACAACTTCTTCGGCGGCGTGCACCACCTGAACAGCTGGTACCAGTTCGACGGGCCGATGTCCCCGCGCGAGGTCGGCGACGCGTTCGCCGACCTGCTGCTGCACGGGCTGACGCCGACGGCGACGCGCTGAAAATCCCGTGGCATCGGCGTCCCGGCAGCGCCCACAATCGAACATGCTCACCGATCATTGGCCGGTATTCGGCATCCGCGTGACCACGCCCAGGCTCGAACTGCGCCCGGCGACCCAGGACGACCTGGTGGCGCTGGTGGAACTGGCGGAGCAGGGTGTGCACGCTCCCGACTACATGCCGTTCAGCCTGCCGTGGACGCGCGAGCCGCAACCGGCGAAGGCCCGGAACGCGCTGCGGTTCTACTGGGGTACGTGGGCCAACTGGCAGCCGGACGACTGGCGCCTGCTGCTTGCCGTCGTGCACGAGGGCCGGGTGATCGGGACCCAGGAGGGCTGTGCCAAGGACTTCGCCCACCGGCGCGAGATCGGCTCGGGCTCGTGGCTGGGCCTGGCCCACCAGGGGCAGGGCTTCGGCACCGAGATGCGCGCGGGGTTGTTGGAACTGGCCTTCACCGGCCTCGGCACACGATGGGCGATCTCGGCCGCCCGGTTCGACAACGCCCCGTCGCTGGGGGTCTCGCGCCGCCTGGGCTACGTCGACGACGGCATCGACGTCCTGGCACACGACGGCGAGCCCCGCCCTTTCCAGCGCCTGCGGCTGACCCGCGAGGCGTGGTCGGCGCACCGCACCATCCCGGTCGAGGTCACGGGCCTGGACGCCTGCCGGGACATGTTCGGCGCGTAGCCTTCCGGCGGCGCCGACCGGTGGCGCCGACCCGTGCGACGCTCGTCGCGGCGTCGCTCAGGCGGGGTCGAAAACCGGTTGTCTGCTCAGCGTGGAGCGTACGGGCGAGCGTTCGACACGCTCCACCACCGCTTCCCGATGGACCTCCAGGGCCGGGTCCAGCACGAGTTCGTAGCGGCCGCATCCCGGCCGAGCCGCCGATGCCCCCCTTGAGGGTGTCGGCCACGCCCTCGTTGTCGTCGGTCCGAAACCTGACCTGCCAGGGGGTCGGTAGCGCCGTCGCGTCGATCATGGTGCCTCGCAACCACCTCTCCGTAGGAATCCGATCAGGATCAGGAGGGAAACGACAAGCCCACATACCGAGAACGGGATTCCGAATGTCGGACCCGCCATCGGCACGCGCCGGGTTCGACCGGCGGACGTCGACGGGCCCACCCCGTCGACGGCCGCCTTGCCAGGGCCCGCTCAGCCCTGTCCGAGCGCCGCCAACTGCTCGGCGAAGGGCACGACTTCGTCGATCGCGACGGTCGCGGACGACGACGGCCGGGTCGCCGGGTGTGGCGGCGACCCAGCCACCAAGTCGGCCAGTTCGCCGCCTGCGCGAGCGATCCGCGTGCCCACTCCCTCGACGCCTTCCCCGGCCGCCGCGCCCCATTCGTCGGTGGCCACGTACACCGAGGTCGGTACGACCGTGGCCCGCAGGTAGGCGAACAGCGGGCGCAGCGCGTGCTCCAGGGCGAGCGAGTGCCGCGCCGTGCCGCCGGTCGCCGCGATCAGCACCGGCTTTCCGATCAGCGCGGTGTTGTCCAGGACGTCGAAGAACGACTTGAACAGCCCGCTGTAGGACGCGCTGAAGATCGGCGAGACCACGATCAGCGCGTCGGCCGCGACGACCGTGTCGATCGCGGCCCGCAACCCGGGCGGCGGGAAGCCGGTGACCAGGTTGTGCGCGATGTCGACGGCGAGGTCGCGCAGTTCGATCGTGTGCGCCTCGACCGCGACCTCCCGCTCGTCCAGGCGCCGGCGGGTCGCCTCGGCGAGCCGGTCGCCGAGCAGCCGGGTGGACGACGGTTTGCCGAGTCCGGCCGAGACGACGACGAGCTTCAGCGGTTCTGCCATCACTGTTACCTTCTCCCTTTCCACGCCGGTGGGTTCGCTGCCGTCAGGACGTCTGCGGGACGGCTTCCGCCGACACCGCCGCCGCGTCGCGCCGGGCGACCAGCGCCGCGTGGGTGGGGCCGTCCGGCACCTGGGCCGGCCGTCGGGCGGCGAACTCCTCGCGCAGCACCGGCAGTACCTCCTCGCCGAACAGGTCGAGCTGTTCGAGCACGGTCTTCAGCGGCAGGCCCGCGTGGTCCATCAGGAACAGCTGGCGCTGGTAGTCGCCGAACGAGTCGCGGAAGGTCAGCGTCTTGTCGATGACCTCCTGCGGGCTGCCCACGGTCAGCGGCGTCTGGTCGGTGAACTCCTCCAGCGACGGACCGTGCCCGTACACCGGCGCGTTGTCGAAGTAGGGACGGAACTCGCGCACCGCCTCCTGCGAGTTGCGCCGCATGAAGATCTGTCCGCCGACGCCGACGATGGCCTGGTCCCGCGTACCGTGCCCGTAGTGCTCGAAGCGGTCCCGGTAGAGGTTGATCAGGCGCACGAAGTGGTCGCGCGGCCAGAAGATGTTGTTGGCGAAGAACCCGTCGCCGTAGTAGGCCGCCTGCTCGGCGATCTCCGGGCTGCGGATCGACCCGTGCCAGACGAACGGCGGCACGCCGTCCAGCGGGCGCGGCGTCGACGTGAAGCTCTGCAGCGGGGTACGGAAGCGGCCCTCCCAGTCCACCACTTCCTTGCGCCACAGCTCGTGGAGCAGCGCGTAGTTCTCGATCGCCAGCGGGATGCCCTGGCGGATGTCCTGACCGAACCACGGGTACACCGGCCCGGTGTTGCCACGGCCCATCATCAGGTCCACCCGGCCGTCGGCCAGGTGCTGGAGCATCGCGTAGTCCTCGGCGATCTTCACCGGGTCGTTGGTGGTGATCAGCGTGGTGGAGGTGGAGAGGATGATCCGCTCGGTCCGCGCGGCGATGTAGCCGAGCATCGTGGTCGGCGAGGACGGCACGAACGGCGGATTGTGGTGCTCACCGGTGGCGAACACGTCCATGCCGATCTCTTCGGCCTTGAGCGCGATGGCCACCATCGCCTTGATCCGCTCGTGCTCGGTCGGCTCCCGACCGGTCGTGGGGTCGACGGTGACGTCACCGACGGTGAAGATCCCGAACTGCACGATGACCACTCTCTCAGTAGTTGAACTCTCAATCACCCCGTCCAAGCAGAATCCCACGCCGGGTATTCCCACCCCACCCGCACCCCCGGGGCAGCCCGGGCGCTGGGCGGCCCGGGGCGGGCGGGGCGGAGGCGACAGGGCCGACCGGAGGCTCCGGGCGGCCCTACAGCGAACGCCCGTCGCGGGTGGCGATCGGAAACGAGGGGCACGGGGGCATGGCCCGTCCGGCGTGCGGAGCCCACCCACGCACGATCCGCACGCCGGCCCCGGCCTCGCAGGCCGGACCGCGCCGAGCCAGGCGGTATGAGGTGCGTCCGCTCGCGCGGGATCCGCGTGCGGACCCGCGGGACAGGGCCCAGGCCCTGTCCGGCGGATCTTGCCGGGGCCGCGCCGCCCGGCACCGCACCTCGCCGCACCGGAGAAACAGCCGAAGAGAACCACTATGCGGCTGCTTCTCCGGCACGCCGATGCACGGCACCGGACGACGCGGCCCGATCCACCAAGATCCGCCGGACAGGGCCTAGTCGCGGAGGATCCGCAGGCCGATCTCGAGTTCCGTCTCGGTTACTCGGCCGGCTGCTGCCGGGTCGCCTGCTCGGATTGCGGCGACCATGGCCGCGTGGGCGTCGGCTCCCGGGTCGGGTGCGGCGGTTCGTAGGCCCTTTGCGTCCATCGCTGCCAGCAGGTCCAGGAGGCCGGGGCGCATGGTCACCTGGAATACCGCGAACAGGTCCGTGAGCACCTCGTTGTGTGCCGCCGCGACGATCGCCGCGTGGAACGCGATGTCGGCGTCGATGTACGCCTCGTCGTCGCCGAGCGCCGCGGCCCGTGCGCGCAGTCGGGCGTCCAGGACCGCCAAGTCCTCGTCCGTGCGCCGCTCCGCCGCCAACATCGCGGCCCGCACCTCGATCAGGTTGCGCACCTCGTACACCTCGACCGCCGACGCCCGCCGCAGCCGCGCGGTCAGGTCCTCCGTCGGCTCGGTCGCGATCACGAAGACGCCGGACCCCTGCCGCGACTCGACCAACCCGGCGCCGGCCAGCGCCCGGATCGCCTCCCGCACGGTCGACCGGCCGATGCCGAGTTCCCGGCCGAGTGCCACCTCGCCGGGCAGCTTCGTCCCGATCGGCCAGCGCCCGGCGGCGATCTGGTCCCGAAGCCGTTCGGCCGCCTGGCCGACCAGCGGGTTGCGGCGCAGGGGGCCGAACGTCATCGTGTGTGCCTTACGTCATGGCTGGTACATCTCAGGTTGTCTGAGAAATCCTATCCCGCGTCAACCCCGCGCCCGGTTCACCGCCGACAACGTCGCCTGCACCGAGGCCGCCAGGATCGACGTGTCGATCCCCACGCCCCACCGGGTCACCCCGTCCACCCGGCACTCGACATACGCCGCCGCCTGCCGATCCCCGCCCGCGCCGATCGAGTGCTCGACGTAGTCCAGGATCTCGACCCGGATCCCGGCCGTACCCAGCGCGGCCGTCAGGGCCGACAGCGGCCCATTGCCCTCCCCGACCACCGCCCGCGACTCCGCACTCGACCCCACACGCGACCCCGAAGGCGACCCCGAAGGCGACCCGACGAGCGTCCCGCTGAATCGGTGCCGCCCCGCCGCCGGCTCCTCGGCGCGCCACCCGGTGACCTCCACCGGCGTACGCCGCTCCAGATACTCCCGCCCGAACAGCGCCCCCAACTCGGCCGCGCCGATCTCCTCGCCGCTGTCGTCGGTGGCCTCCTGGACGACCCGGGAGAACTCGATCTGGAGCCGACGCGGCAGGTCCAGGCCGTGTGCGCTCTGCATCAGGTAGGCGATGCCACCCTTGCCGGACTGGCTGTTGACCCGGATCACCGCCTCGTAGTCGCGCCCGAGGTCGGCGGGATCGACCGGCAGATACGGCACGTTCCACGGCGCGCGGTCCTCCCCCACCCCCAGCCGCTCGGCCTCGCGCGTGTGGTGCGCCAGCCCCTTCCTGATCGCGTCCTGATGCGTACCGGAGAACGCGGTGTGGACCAGGTCCCCGCCGTACGGATGCCGGGCGTGCACATCGATCCGGTTCGCGTACTCCACCGTGCGCCGGATCTCGTCGATGTCGGAGAAGTCGATCATCGGGTCGACCCCCTGCGTGTACAGGTTCAGCGCCAGCGTGACCAGGTCCACGTTGCCGGTCCGCTCGCCGTTGCCGAACAGGCAGCCCTCGATCCGCTGCGCCCCCGCGAGCAGCGCCAATTCGGCGCACGCGACGCCCGTCCCCCGATCGTTGTGCGGATGCACGGACAGCACGACCGCGTCCCTGCGCGCCAGGTGGCGGTGCATGTACTCGATCTGGTCCGCGTACACGTTCGGCGTGGCGATCTCGACCGTGGCCGGCAGGTTGTGGATGACCGGCCGGTCCGGGCTCGCGTCCCACAGTTCGGTGAGGCTGTCGCACACCTCCAGGACGTAGTCGGGCTCGGTCAGGTTGAACACCTCCGGCGAGAACTGGAACCGGATGTCCGCCCCGGGTCGCGCATCGGCGCCGCGCGCCACGTCCTTCGCGCCGGCCAGGATCAGCGCGTGCAGCGCGGCCCGGTCGTGGCCGAGCACGACCTCGCGCCAGGTCGGCGCCGTCGCGGTGTACATGTGTACGACCGCGTGCGGCAGACCCTCGATCGATTGGTGCGTACGTTCGATCAGATCGGTCCGCGCGGCGGTGAAGACGACGACGGTGACGTCGTCCGGCACCGCGTCGCTCTGCGCCAGTTGCCGGACGAAGTCGAAGTCGGCGCGGCTCGCCGAGGGATAGCCGACCTCGATCTCCTTGTAGCCCATCGCCACCAGCAGATCGAACATCCGGCGTTTGCGTACGGGATCCATCGGCTCGGCCAGCGCCTGATTGCCGTCGCGCAGGTCCACCGGGACCCACAGCGGCGCCTGCTCGATGCGATTGTTCGGCCAACTCCGCCGGGCCGGGTCGACATCGACGCGGACCCGCTCGTGCGCCGGGCGGTAGCGGTGGTGCGGCATCGTGCCGGGACGCTGCCGATTCCAGTGCGGGCGGCCCTCGGGGATCGGGCCGGCGGGGGTGCGCAGGGTGGGGAAGGTGTGGTTGGTCATGCGGTCGGTCATGGTGCGGGATCGTCCTCGCCGCTCGGAGGGGTCGACCGGCGACACCGAACCCCGCGGCGGGGTGCCGGTCGGATCAGGCCCCGCCGCGGCGGCCGAGAAGAAGGACCACGCGCAGCTTCATGTCCGGGACGGTATCACAACTTGTCTGACAACCTGATGTCTTGGCGCATGGCAGGATCCGAAACAAGCCGCGCCCCACGACGCAAAGGAGGCGCCGACCCGGTTGCCCGGGGGCGCCTCCTCGTACCGACCGCGTGGTGTCGGGACGTGCGCAACGGTGTCGCGTGGTTCAGAGATTGCTCAGCTTCGCGTAGGGACGGCAGATGCGTTCCTGGCGCGATCCGAAGTCGACAGTGACCGCGATGTCCTCTTCGACACCGACGATCCGACCGAGTCCGTACTGATCGTGCGTCACTCGGGCACCGAGTTCGAAATCCTCGATGATCGGAGCGACCGGGACATTGAAGGGACTGGTGGGCAGAATGCGCCGGGTCACGGCTGAGGTCGTCATCTCCCTCAGTATGCGCCTGTCGGGTGACGCGTGGGGCGTTCCGGGGCGGTATAGGCGAAGCCGTAACCGGAAAGTGTCCCCACGATATGGCGGCTCGAATCCCCCATGCGCCCGCCGAACCGGACCGAAATGCCACATCGGCGCCGCTCCCGCAGGTCACGCGGTACCCGCCCGCCGGCACCCGCGGGGCGCGCTTCGCGCACAGCGCCCCGCAACTCCCGATTGGGCCGAGCGGGGGAATCCCGAACGGATCGCCGAGGCGGGACACGGGGTATCGGGCCCGCCGGCGGGGCGCCGGGCCTCGCGATGCCCCGGCGATAGGGTCGCCCACATGAGCGACAGCACTGCCCCGGTGGCCATCGAGCTGGTCAGGCCGCCCGAGATCCTGCTCGCGCACGACGAGGTCCGGGTCTTCCACGGCGGGATCCTGCGTACGCCGGCCGGCCTGTATACGACCATCGGCATGGAGGCCCTGGCCCGCCCGACCGGCCCGCGCCCGCCCGCGCCGCAGGTGTTCGGCCGATACGGGGTGTCGGTGACCCGGTCGGGCGACCGCTTCGCCCACTCGGCGCTGGCCACGACCCTGTCCGCCGGGCCGATCCGGTTCACCTCGTGCCTGTTCGGCCACGTCCCGGACGGCGACCTCGTGTTGGACGTGGTGTTGCCGACCATCCCGCGCCGACTGGTGCTGCGCTTCGACTCGGAACGCCACGACGGCACCGGGCTCACCCTGCGCACGCCGCCCGCGATCGTGCATACCGACGCGGGCGTGACGCTGTGGCACGCGGGCGTGCTGGCCACGGAGGCCGGCCTGCTCACCCATGTCGAGGCGACCTCCTCCGACGACCGCGCGCTCGGCGGGGCCAAGTGGGACGTCGAGCACAACCCGCTCGCGGTGACCTGGGCCGACCCGACCCCGGCCCGCGAAGCACACCAGCGCGGGCGGGACTTCGTCAGCGCCGACACCTGGATCGCCGCCCCCGCCGCGCACGGCAGCCTGCACTGTGCTCCGCTGGGCGTGACGCGGGACCTGTAGCGCGGCGATCGCGGCTCCGAAGTCGGCGGCCCCGGGCGGCAGTCGCCGGGCATACCGGGGGCCGGACACCACCCCGTTCGGCCCGCACCCGCCGCGCCGCTACAGCTCCGACCCGCCCGTGGCGTCCAGCGTCGTACCCGTCACCCACCGGGCGGCGTCGGAGGCCAGGAAGGCCACCGCGTCGGCGATGTCGTCCGGGCGGCCGACCCGGCCCAGCGCCGCGCGGCTCGCCGCCTGCGCCTGCGCCTGTGGGTTACCGCGCAGCCAGGACGCGTTGACGTCGGTGTCGACGATGCCGGGGGCGACGTTGTTGACGGTGATCCCGCGCGGGCCCAGGTGTTTGGCCAGGGCCAGGGTGAACGTGTCGAGGGCGCCCTTGCTCATGGCGTACGCGATCGACTCGGGGAACGCGATCCGGGTCGCCCCGGAGGTGACGGTCACGATCCGGCCGCCGTCGCGCAGCAGCGGCAGCATCCGCTGGGTCAGGAAGAACGGGGCCCGGGTGTTGACCGCGAACACCCGGTCGTAGCCGGCCTCGGTCTCCGCCTCGATCGGCCCGGTCGAGCCGATGCCTGCGTTGTGCACCAGGACGTCCAGGCCGTCCACCCCGAACTCGGTCCAGCCGGCCCGCAGCCCGTCGACGACGGTGTCCACGTCGCCCGGTACGCCCAGTTCGGCCCGTAGCGCGAAGGCCCGGCCGCCGGCCGCCTCGATCGTCGCGACCACATCCTTGGCGGCCGGCTCGTCGCGGCCGTAGTGCACCGCGACCAGCGCCCCGTCGGCGGCCAGCCGCTCCGCGACGGCGCGGCCGATCCCCCGGCTCGCCCCGGTGACGAGTGCGGTCTTGCCGGTGAGCGTGTGGGTGAGCGTGCGCATGATGGCGCCCCTTCCTCTCGTGTGTGCCGCTTCGTACGTCTCTTTCCGCGGCACATCTTTAGTGATCGCTACAGATTCTGCCGGGCAGCACCGTAGCGCAGGTTTATTAGCGATCGCTACAGAAGAGCCCGCGCCCGTCGATCGACTTTGCCACCCCTTGGCTTTACAGCTGTATGTCGAAGCTCTAGATTTACAGCCGTAAGGAAACAGGCGTTAATCAATGGGGGTAGCTCGTGAGCGGCACCGCATCGACCCGAACCACCGCATCACCGACACCGACCGACGTTCCCGATACCGCGGGGCATCCCCGTCGGTGGGCCGCACTGCTCGTGTTGTGCTCGACCCTCGTCGCGGTGACGCTGGACAACTCGGTGCTCAACACCGCGCTGCCGTCCCTCGCCAAGGGCCTGGACGCGTCGACCGCCGACCTCCAGTGGATCACCGACGCCTACACCCTCGTCTTCGCCGCCCTGCTGCTCCTGGCCGGCAGCCTCGGCGCCCGGTTCGGCGCCCGCCGCGCCCTCCTCGGCGGCCTGGCCCTGTTCGGCGGCGGCTCGGCCGTCGCCGCGGTGTCCACGACCGCCGGCGAACTGATCGCCTGGCGCGCGGTGATGGGCCTGGGCGCGGCCTTCGTGATGCCCGCGACGCTCGCGATCATCATCCGGATGTTCCCGCCCGTCGAGCGCGCCAAGGCGTTCGCCGTCTGGTCGGCCTCGGCCGGCGTGGGGGTGCTGATCGGCCCGGTTACCGGCGGCGCGCTGCTGATGCACTTCTCCTGGTCCAGCGCGTTCTGGATCAACGTCCCGCTGGTGCTCGCCGCGCTCGTCGGCGTCCTGCGGATCGTCCCGACCATCCCGCGCCAGGGCACCGCCCGACTCGACCTGCCCGCCGCCGTGTTGTCCGTGATCGGCCTCGGCATCCTGGTCGACGCGATCATCGAGGCGCCCGAACGCGGCTGGACCGACGCCGTCACCCTCGTCGAACTGGTCGTCTTCGTCGTGGTCGCCGCCGCGTTCGTCGTCTGGGAACTGCGTCGGGACGAACCCATGGTGCAGGTACGGCTGTTCGCCAACCGCGGCTTCGTGCTCGCCGCCGGCACGCTGGCGATCACCTTCTTCGCCCTGTTCGGCACGCTGTTCGTACTCTCCCAGTACTTCCAACTCGTCCACGGCTACAGCACGCTGAAGGCCGGGCTCGGCGCGATGCCGTTCGCCGCGGCGATGGCGGCGATGTCCGGACTGTCGCCGATCGTCACCGCCCGACTGGGCATTCGGGGCACCCTCACCACCGGGCTCGGCGCGATCGCGCTCGGTCTGGGCGTGATGGGCCTGACCACCGCCACCGACACCCCGTTCGTCGCCCTCGCCGGCGAAATGATGCTGGTGGGCGCCGGGATGGGGATGATGATGGCGCCCGCGAGCATGGAGATCACCGCGTCCGTACCGGCGCGCTTCTCGGCGATGGCCGGCGCGCTCAACAGCGTGGTCCGCGAACTCGGCGGCGTACTGGGCATCGCCGTGGTCGGCACGCTGGTCTCCTCGCACTACCGGAGCGAGATGGGTGACCAACACCTGACCGGCCCCGCCGCCATCGCCGGGCACGACCTGCCCAGCGCCCACGTGGTGGCCGGGCACCTGTCCCCGGACGCGGCCGGCCGACTCACCTCCGCCGCCGACCACGCCTTCACCACCGCGATGAACAACGGCGCGCTCGTCGCCGCCGCGGTCGCCGCGCTCGGTGTCCTGCTGGTCGGCTTCGGCCTCCCCCGCCGGGCCACACGGGCCACCACCCCCGCCGGCAAGCCCGCCGAATCGGTCGACGCCCCCGCCGAACCGATCAACGCCCAAGCGGTACAAACCGTCTGATGAAGCCTCAGTCCGCCACCCGACGACCGGCCCCCGCCGGCCGCCGGGTGGCGGACGTCATGCCATGCGCCGTCGACAACCCCCGAGAAGGCCCCATGCCGAACAACGCCGCTCCCACGCCTCGTACGCTGAGCGCCATGGACGACGACCACGGGCCGAATCGCCGACGCAATCGCCGCGGCCAAGGGGCGCTGCTCCGCGAGGACATCCTCGCCGCCGCGACCGAGCTGATCGAGCGCGACGGCCACTCCGGCGACGTGACGCTGCGCCGGATCGCCCGGGAGGCCGCGATCACCGCGCCGTCGATCTACGCGCACTTCGCCGATCTGGACGACATCCTCGACACGGTCCTCAACGGCTACTTCGACGACCTGCGCGCCGCCATCCTGGCCGCCTCGGAGGCCGAGGACACGCAGGCCCGCTCGCTGCTCGCGGGCTGCCGCGCCTACGCGCGGTTCGCGATGGAGCGCCCCGGCCGCTATCGGGCGCTGTTCCACCGGATGCGCCCGGGGTCGGAGGCATCGGGGGGGTCGGAGACGTCGGACGCGCCGAACCCGCCCGAGGCGCCGGTCGCACCCCCGCCGCTGCCCAGGCTGCCCAGCCGCATGGACGTCTTCCAGACCCTCATCGACGCGATCGCCCGGACCCAGGCGGCCGGCCAGGCCGCCGGCACCGACCCGTTCCAGGACGCGCTGGCGGTCTGGGCCGCGATGCACGGCGCGGTGCTGCTGCGGATGACCGCGCCGGTCTTCGAGTGGCCGGAACTGGACACGTTCATCGACACCCTGGTCATCCGAACGGCGCAGGTCACCCAGGTGGGCTGAACCGGTCCGACACGGTCCGAACCGACCGCCGTTGTGGCCGTTACCGCAACCGGGCGTGCCATCGCGGGCCCCGACATGGAAGGGTGGTCCTCACGGATCGCATCCAGTTCGAGAGCAGGAACGCACCATGGCTGACGAGACACCCGCGAACGAGACACCCGAGGAGACGGCCCCCGAGGCCGGCGAGGTCGCCGAGCCCGAGAGCGCCGAGGACGAGACCAAGCGCAAGTTCCGCGAGGCACTGGCCCGCAAGCGCGGCACCAAGACCGACGGCGCCGGTGAGAACCCCGGTGGCGACGGTTCGAAGATCCACGGTGCGCACGGGCCTGCGGCACAACAGCGCTCGTTCCGGCGCAAGAGCGGCTGACTCGACCCGCCCCCGAAACCGCGTCGGGCACGGCTCGACACACGGGTCGTCACCCGACCGGACACTCGGGTCGACACACGAGTCGGCTCGTCGAGGGGCTGCCTTCGCCGGGTTACCGGGGAGTAGGATCGCCGGGATCGCGAGATTTCACGGCATGCCTACTGCCCGCCCGGCGAAGGGTCCCCTCGTGTTCGACTACGACGTTCTGGTCATCGGCTCCGGATTCGGCGGCTCGGTCGCGGCGCTGCGGCTGACCGAGAAGGGCTACCGGGTCGGCGTACTCGAAGCCGGCCGACGGTTCGCCGACGCGGACTTCCCCAAGACGTCGTGGCAGGCCCGCGACTTCCTGTGGGCGCCGGCGATCGGGCTGACCGGCATCCAGCGCATCCATGTGCTCAAGGACGTGGTGGTGCTGGCCGGGGCGGGTGTGGGCGGTGGCTCGCTGAACTACGCGAACACCCTGTACCAGCCGCCCCAGCCGTTCTTCGACGATCCGCAGTGGGGCCACATCACCGACTGGCGCGCCGAACTCGCGCCGTTCTACGCCCAGGCCGAACGTATGCTCGGCGTGGTGCGCAACCCGCACATGACACCCGCCGACGAGCACATGAAGGCCGTCGCCGAGGACATGGGCGTGGGCGACTCGTTCCATCTCGCGCCGGTCGGCGTGCTGTTCCCCGAGGAGGGGCAGCGGCCCGGCGAGGAGGTGCCGGACCCGTACTTCGGCGGGGCGGGCCCGAGCCGGACCACCTGCACCGAGTGCGGTTCGTGCATGACGGGGTGCCGGGTCGGGGCGAAGAACACGCTGCTCAAGAACTACCTCCACCTGGCCGAGCGGGCGGGCGCGGAGGTACACGCGGAGCGCACCGTGCGCCGGGTGCGCCCGCTGGCCGCCGGTCCGGACGGAGCGCCCGGCGGCTACGCGGTGGAGACGATGCGCAGTGGGCCGCCGACGACCGCCCGCGCGCCGCGTACCTGGACCGCCGAACAGGTCGTGTTCGCCGCCGGCACGCTCGGCACCCAGCGGCTGCTGCACCGGATGGCGGCGGACGGTACGCTCCCGCGCCTGTCCCCGACGCTCGGCCGGTTGACCCGAACCAACTCCGAGGCCCTGGTGGGCGCGGTCGCGCCGACGACCGGGGTGATCGACGCGACGCGCGGGGTGGCCATCACGTCCTCGTGGCACCCGGACGCGGACACCCACATCGAACCGGTCCGCTACGGCAAGGGCTCGAACGCGATGGGGCTGTTGCAGACGTTCCTGACCGACGGGGACCGGCCCCGGGTACGGCAGTTGCTCGGCACGGTGTTGCGGGACCCGGCCAAGCTGAGGTTCCTGAGCGTGCGCAAGTGGTCCGAACGCGCGGTGATCGCCCTGGTCATGCAGTCCCGGGACAACTCGCTGACGGTGTACCGGAAGCGGGGCCTGTTCGGCCGCACCCGGATCACCACGCGCCAGGGCCACGGCGAGCCCAACCCGAACTGGATCCCGGCCGGTCACGAGGCGGTCCGCCGTATCGCGACCCGGCTCGGCGGCATGGCCGGCGGCTCGTGGGGCGACCTGGCCAACGTCCCGATGACCGCGCACATCCTGGGTGGTTGCGTCATCGGCGACTCGCCGGCCACGGGTGTGGTGGACCCGTACCAGCGCATCTACGGCCACCCGGGCCTGCACGTCCTCGACGGCTCCGCGGTCAGCGCCAACCTCGGCGTGAACCCGTCACTGACCATCACCGCCCAGGCCGAACGCGCGACGGCCATGTGGCCCAACCGCGGCGAGCCCGACCAACGCCCGGCGTTGGGCGAGCCCTACCGACAAGTCCCGTACACCGCACCGGTGTCCCCGACGGTCCCGGCGGACGCCCCGGCGGCCCTGCGGCTACCGATCGTGGAGATCCGCTCGGGCCCTCGGCCGACGAAGGACTGACGGCGGGTCGGGCATCGGGCATCGGGCATCGGGCATCGGGCATCGGGCATCGGGCATCGGGCATCGGAAAAGAATCTTTCGCGGGCTGTCGATCCGGGTGTCGCGCGTTCGTCGTGTTGATGTACGCGCCGAACGAGACGACACGACCCGAGGAGAGCCGGACATGGATCGCGACAGGATTCTTGCGTGGGTACGGGACGAGCGGCTCGGCCTCGCCGACCTCCTCGACGACCTCGGGCCGGACGACTGGAGCGTGCCCTCGCTCTGCTCCGATTGGACGATGCACGAGTTGGCCGCGCATCTGACCACGTCGACGCGTACGACGGTGATGAGCATGATCCGAGGCGCGATCCGGGCCCGGGGCGACTTCGACCGGATGACGTCGCAGGAGGCCCGGGCGCTGGCCGTCAGGTTCACGCCGGCGGAGTTGATCGCCCGACTCCGCGAGACGGCCGGCTCACCGCGTCGTGCGCCCTTGACGTCCCCGCTCGACCCGCTCGTCGACGCGCTGGTGCACGGACAGGACGTGGCCCGGCCGCTGGGTCGAAGCCGCGAGATGCCCACGGAACAGGCGGTCGCGGCCGTCGGCCATGTGTTGGCCAGTCCGTTCTACGGCGCCCGGAAGCGGTGTCGGGGCACCCGCCTGGTGGCCACCGACGCGGACTGGTCGGCGGGTACCGGGCCGGACGAGGTCCGCGGCCCGGTCTCCGAGCTTCTCCTGCTGAGCACGGGCCGCCCGGCGGGCCTGGCAGCCGTCACCGGCCCGGGCCGCGCCCGCATCGCGAGCGCGCTGTCGGGTGCGTCCGCCTGACGCGGCGCCGGTGGGACCGCGGCCGGGTCAGCCGCGGGCGATGCGGGCGCGGCGGGCCCTGGCCGCCTCCTCCTCGGAGTCGGTGTGGCGGGGGATCTTGACCCGCTTGAACACGTTGAACTCCCCGCCGTCGGGCAGCCGCAGGACGCCGCCGTAGACGGGATTGCCCGCGAACAGCACCAGTTCGCTCACGGGGTTGCCGGTCGCGTCGACCAGGTACCGCGCGGCCCCGACATACGAGCCGATCGCGCGTCGGGTCACCGGATCGACCAGCACGAGCCGAAGCGTCGCGCGCACGCCCTCGCCCTGCCGCTCCAGGCGGTAGCCGTAGCGGCGCCACGGGTATTCGCGCAGTATCCGCTTCACGGCCCGGACCGAGGCGTGCCGCCGGGACAGCAAGAGGCCGAGGTACACCGGAATCCCGACCAGAGCAAAGAGCAGGCCGAACGAGTCGTGAAAGACGACGGTCACCGCCACGATCACCGCCGCGCCGAACAACCCCGCCGCGTCGCGGCGGAGTTGCCGACGCCGTCGCCGCTCCAAAGCCACCCGCGTCGCCGAGTCGGCGAGCGCCGGCTGCTCGTCCTCCGCGCGCGGTTCTTCCGATTCCGACACCCTCGTCCCCCCGTCGACAGGACTTCGGATTCTGCCGGCAGCCGGGGCGACGCTTCAGCCGATCGGCGGCCCTCCTTCCGGCCGGCGCAGGGCCGAACGTGCCTGGGCGGCCCAGTCGTTGGCTCCCCAGATGTCGGCGATGGCGACGGCGCGGGTGAAGTGTTCGGTTGCTTCCTGTTCTCGGCCGAGGAAGCGGGCCAGCTCGCCCAGGGTCAGGGCCGGGGGGCGGATCGCGATGGACAGGCCCGCGCAGGCCGGGGGTGCTTCGGCCAGCGGGAGCAGGGTCGGGTAGAGCGCGGCGGCCTCCTCTCGTTCGCCGAGGGCGATCGCCGCCGTCGCGCGGAGCACGGACATCGGGGTGTGGAAGAAGTCGGGGCGGATCGGCTCGTTCAGCGCCCGCATCGCGCGGGCCTCGTCGATCCGGCCGGCGGCGGCCATCGCGAGCGCGCACAGGTCCGCCGCGAACGGGCCGAACGTCGCCAGCATCTCCGGGGCCTCTGCGGCGAGTTCGCCGATCCGGCCCTGGCCGAGCCGGATCGTGGACATGGCCACCCACCGGAACCCGAACGCGTGCGGCGAACCCTGGGCGATCATCGGCTCGATGGCCCGGTGGTAGCGCTCCTCGGCCTCCTCGTGGCGCCCCGCGATGTGCGCGAGGGTGGCGTGTGCGAGGGCGCCGACGCCGATCGCCTCGGGCATCCGGTACGCCTCGGCGATCGCCGCGCTCTCCTCGACCAGGCGCCGCGCGGTGGCGGGGTCGTTGCGGTCGGCCGCCGTCGTGGCCAGGTTGAACCGGGCGTACCAGCCGTAGACGGGCAGGTCGTATTCGTCGGCCAGGTCCCTGAGTTCGGTCGCCGCCGCGTTCCGGGCGGCCTCTTCCCGTAGCCGGCCCAGATTGGCCGCCAGCGTGGCCAGGGTCAGGCCGCGCAGGTCGGGGTCGCCGAGTTCGCGGGCGAGCACCACGGCCTCCTCGGCGAGGGCGCGCGGGTCGGGGACGATGCGTTCCTCGGATACCTCGGACGCGTATGCCTCCAACAGCCGGCAGCGGATCTCCGGGGTCGAATCGGTACGGGCCGACAGCCGGCGCAGCGCCGCCACGACGGGCTCGTCCAGGACGCCGTACGGCCGGCGCTGCCAGGGGGTGGGCACGGTCCAGGCGGTGAACGCGGCAACGACGAGATCGTCCCGGCCCGCAGCCTCGGCCGCCTCGAAGGCGAGTTGCCGGGTGCGCCGGGCGCCCGAGACGTCGCCGGCGCGGACCCGGGCGCGCAACAACCGGCCGTACAGGTCGGCCCGTTCGGCGTCCCGATCACCGGGGGCCGCCGCCGGGACGCGGTCCAGGCATTCCAGGGCGCGGGCGAGCAGGTCGGCGGCGGTGTCGTGGGCGAAGCGACGTTCGGCCAACTCGGCGGCGGCGATGTGTACTTCGACGGCCCGAGCGGCGGTGGCGGCGCCGACGCCGTGGCCGTAGTGGTGGGCGAGGGCCGACACGTCGGGGGTGCCGAGGCGTTCCAGGGCGGCGGCGATCCGGGTGTGCATCCGGGTCCGGCGCAGGCCGCTGAGGTCGGCGGCCATCGTGTCGCGGACCAGCGCGTGCACGAACCGGACCCGGCCGGGGGCGGGTTCGGTGAGCAGGCCGGCGATCAGGCCGGCGTCGAGCGCGTCCAGCACGCCGCCCTCGTCCACCTCGGCCGCGTCGACCAGGACGTCCACGTCCGCCTCACGGCCGACGACCGAGGCCAGGCGCAGGACGGCGACGGCGGGATCGGGCAGCCGCGCCAGCCGGCGGCGCAGCACGTCGCGAACCCCCTCGGGGACGTCCGACAGCGCGACGAGGGCGCCCTCGCTGTCCAACAGGCGGGCGCTCTCCCGGAGATAGAAGGGGTTGCCGCCGGTACGCTCGGCCAGCGCGGTGAGGGTGGCGGGGTCGACGGCGGTCTGCGACACCGAGGCCACCACGCGGGCGGCGGCGTCCGCCGACAGCCCACCCAGCGCGAGCCGCACCGGCGACCGGCGGGCGAGATCCGCCAGCGTCTCGGTCAGCCTGCCGTCGACCTCGTCGGGCCGATAGGCGGCGACGACGAACAGCCGTACCGGCGCGTGCTTTCCGTCGGCCGCCCCCATCGGTCCGGCCTCCGCCCGGACGCCGGCGGCGAGCAGGGCCAAGGTCTCGGCGTCGGCCCGGTGCAGGTCGTCGAGCACGACAGTCAGCGGCCGGCGTCGGGCGACGTCCGCCAGCCAGGCCCAGACCGCGCGGTGCAACCGGAATCGCCCCGCCGAGGTGTCGGGACCGGGCCCGCCGGCCGCGTCGTCGGCCAGCAACGGCGCGAGCGCGTCGAGGAGTTCGTCCGGCGGCGGCTCGATCGCGGCGACCGCGCGCAGGGCCTCGACCCAGGCCCACGCGGGCGGCGCACCGTCGACCTCGGGGCAGCGGCCGGTGGCCACGAGGCCGCCGTCCCGCTCCAGTTCCGCACCGAGTCGGCCCAACAGCGCGGACTTCCCCAGTCCGGCCTCACCGGTGACCAGCGCGGCCCGAACCCCACCAGCCGCGGCCTCCCGAGCCGCCCGGAGCAACGCGGCCAACTCCTCGTCCCGCCCGACGAAGGTCTCCCCGGGGCCCGAGCCGGGACCCGAGCCGGGACCGATTTCGGAACCGAAGCCGGAGCGGATCTCGGAACCGAAGCCGGAACGCATCTCGGCGCCGGGATCGAAGCCGATGCCGGAACCGCCCCCGGAGCCCAGACCGGGTCGAGGAGTGGACGCGGAGCCGGTCCCGGCCCCAGCCCCGGTCCCAGCCGCCGCCCCGGCCTCCACCGATGCGCCGACACCGAGACCCTCACCCCCCGACCCCACCGCCGCCCGCAGTACCTCCATCCGTTGCCCCAGGATCGCCTCCTCGACCTCCGTCAACGCCGGCCCCGGGTCCAGGCCGACATCGTCGGCCAGCACCGCGCGGGCTCGCCGCAGCGTCGCCAGCGCGTCGGCCTGGCGGTGGCCCGCCCACAGCGCCAGCGCATGCAGCCGCCAGCCCTCCTCGCGCAGCGGCGCCTCGCGGGTGAGGCGTTCGGCGTCGACCGCCGCGCCCGCCGGGTCGCCGGTGCGGAGGCCGGCGGTGATGTGCAATTCGCGCGCGCTCAGGTGCAGTTCATCCAGCCGCGCGGCCTCGGCGACGGCCCACGGCTCGTCCGAGGCGGCGGCGAAGGCCGGTCCGCGCCACAGCGCCAGCGCCGTTTCGACCAGCTTGCGGGCCTCGGCGGGCTCGGCCTCGACCCGCTCGCGCGCGGTGTGGAGCAGGTGTTCGAAGCGCCACGCGTCCACCGCGTCGTCCGGCAGTCGCAGTGCGTAGCCGGGTGCCGCGCTGACCAGGATCGTGGCCGGCGCCCGGCGCGGCCGACCGGGTTCGAGCAGTCGGCGCAGGTTGGACACGTACGCCTGGAGCGAGGTGACCGCCTGCGTGGGCGGCTCGCCGCGCCACAGGTCCTCGACCATGCGGTCGATCGACACGACCCGGCCGCGCGCCACCGTCAGGAGCGCGAGTACCGCACGCTGCCGCGGACCGCCCAGGGGCACGGTCACGTCCGCCACTTCGGCCTCGAACGGGCCGAGCACGCGCAGGTACACCATTCCAACCCCAACCCGAATTCGTCGACGTCCGCCCGGTGACCGCCCGTACCGGTCCTGGGACAACCCGGCCGGGCCGCTCCATGTTCCTTCCAGGTGCCTTCCAGGATTGTTCCAAGACGGCGGGACGAGGCTTGCACCACTCCCCACGACGACGGGTCGGGGGTCGCCGAAGGGATCATCGCCATGACCACCACGCCCATCACCCCCGCGCAGGCCGGCTTCGACACCCGCGAGATGGTCGTCGTGCACCGCGGGTTGCGGCGCGAGTCGCGGCTGCTGATCGAGCTGATCGGCGCGGTCGAGCCGGGCGACACCGCCCGTGCCAAGGTGCTCGCCGAGCACTTCGACCTGTACCGCCTCGGCCTGCACGGCCACCACACCGGCGAGGACGAGCTGCTGTGGCCGCCGCTGCTGGCCCGCGTCGACCTGGAGGCCGAGCTGGTGTTGCGGATGGAGGCCCAGCACGAGCGGGTCGCCGGTTCGCTGGCCGTCGCCGAGCAGATGGCCGGCGCCTGGGCGGCGGGGGCCGGGGTCACCGAACGCGACGCGCTGGTCGCGGCACTCGTCGAACACCGCGCGGCGCTGATCGAACACCTGGACGACGAGGAGACCGAGCTGCTGCCGCTGGCCCAGCGCCTGCTCACCGCGGCGGAGTGGCATGCCCTGGGCGAACACTTCGTCGAGTCGACGCCCAAGCCGCAGATCCTGCTGCTGCTCGGCATCGTCCTGGAGGATGCGACGGAGCAGGAGCGGGCGCAGATGCTGGGCGGGCTCCCGCTCCCGGCCCGGATGATCTGGTACGTGATGGGCCGGCCGATGTACGCCCGCATGGTCCGCCGGGTCCGCGGCTGACCCGGTGCGTGGCGCCCGCCGCACCCGGGGCCGGGTGGCGCCACCGGGCCGGGGTGCGCGCGTCGCCGCGTCGGGTGCGTTTGGATGGGGTCATGACCACCGCACTCGACCTGCATCCCGCCCTGACCCGACCCGAGTTGCTCGCGGAGCCCGTGGCCCGCGCGCTGGCCGGTTGGCCGCCCGCGTCCGCCGAGTTGGTGAAGGTGGCCGCGATCGATCCGGAACTGGCCGACACCGCCGCGTTCTGCGACCGCTACGACGTGGCCCCGGCTGACAGCGCCAACTGTGTGGTGATCGCGGCCAAACGCGGCGGCACCGTCGGCTACGCGGCCTGCCTGATCACCGCCACGACCCGCGCGGACGTCAACGGCCTGGTCCGCCGCCGACTCGACGCCCGCAAGGCCTCGTTCGCGCCGGTGGACGTGGTGTTGGCCGCGACCGACATGGAGTACGGCGGCATCACCCCGATCGGCCTGCCCTCCGGCTGGCCCGTCCTGATCGACGCCGCCGTCGCCGCACATCCGGGCGTCGTGGTCGGATCCGGGATCCGCGGATCGAAGTTGTGGGTCCCGGGTCGGCTGCTGGCCGAACTCCCGGGCGCGGAGGTCGTCTCGGACCTCGGCGTCCCGATCACCTGACCGACACCGGAGCCCACGCCCTGCCCGGCCACGATCACGATCCGGGCAGGGCATCCCGCCTACCGCAGCCCGAACGGCGGCAGTGCGGCGCAAACAGGCTCAACCCCACGCCCTCCGGAATCGGGGCCGACGCCGAATCCCCCGAAGGCGGCGTCGGGTGGACCGTCCGCCCCGCCTTGATCGTCTCCTCGATCGTGATACCGCGGTTCCGGTGTCGCGCAGGACCACCGCTGCCCGGGGCCGGGTGGCGTCTACCCGGGCCCGGGGCCGCCGCTCGGCTCACGGGCGGTCCGGCTCACGTCCTCGCGCAGGAGTTCGGCCAACCCCTGGCGGGTGGCGGCCAGGACGACGCGATCCGTCGGGAGCAGCCGGTGGTCCGAGGGCGGTACGGCGACCGACCGGCCCGCGCCCGGCGACGCGGCGGCACCGGGCGCGGGTGACTCGGTGGTGTCCAGGGCCAGGACCCGCCAACGACCCGCCCGAAAGGATTCCGCGACGGTGTGGCCCTGGAGTTCCGGGTGGCCCGCGACGTCGACCGCCGCGAACAGCAGCACCTCGCGCTCGACCGAGACCGCGCCGAGGATCTGCCGCCCCATCAGCGCGCCCGCGAACGCCGGTGCGGACAGTGACGACACGCTGCGGCTGCGGGTGCGCGCGAGCGGATAGGACTGGCGCAGCGTCCCGTTCACGGACTTGGCGAAGTCGTCGTCGAACAGCCGGAGCACCACCCGCAGTTCGGGGTCCACCTCACGGGCGTACAGGACCGCCTCCAGGTTGATCGCGTCGTCGCTGGTGAGCGCGAGCAGGGCCCGGCTGGTCCCGATGTGCGCGGCCTCCAGGACGCCTTCGCGGGTCACGTCGCCGATCACCAGCGGTACCCGCCGGGCGTGTGCGGTCGCGATGCCGAGCGCCTGCGGGTCTCGTTCCACGCACACCACCGGGATGCCCAGGTCGCACAGCCGATCCAGCACCCGCGTACCGATCTTGCCCAGTCCCAGCAGCACCACGTGATCGGCGATGGCGCGCGGTGGCGGTCGCTGGATGGTCGCGGTACGGAACGTGCCCAGGCTCTCCAGCACCACCGCGAACAGCAGTGGCAGCAGCGCCATCCCGGCCATTGCGGACAGGACCTGGAGGATCTGGCGCCCGGCGTTCTCCCCGATTGCGGGTTCGTTCATCCCGAACACGTCCAGGATCGAACGGTACGCGGCGCGCATCGGCGGATCCCGGGTGACCCACCACGTCAGCCCCGCGAACACGAACAGCAGCGCCACCAGGCCGACCACGGCATAGCGCAGCCGGCGCGGGAAGAGTGTGGCCACCGGCAGCGCCTGGGGCATCCGGGGGCGGTTGACGGGCTGGCCGGCGGTCTCGGCGAGGCCGATCGCCTCCAGTACGGTCCGCCCCCGGGTGGTCCCGGCGGCGACCACGTCGGCCTCGTCCGGCAGCAGGTCGGGACTGCCGCCGGAGCCGTCGGCGGCCAGCGCGAGGGTGTGCAGGCACGGCGCCGGGTCGGGTTCGGCGGGCGGGCGCTCGGCCACCCGCAGCAGCAGTCCGTCGGCCTGAACCACCTTGTCCGCGCCGGAGATCGCCGCCGCGACCAGCGCGGGTGTGGCGGTGTCCGCGTCGGAGAGCACGGTGGTGGTCACGTCCCGGGCCGATCCGTCGTCGGCCCGGGACGCCGCCCGATCCAGCAGGTCCTCCAGATGCCGGCCCAGTTTGCGGTTGTACAGCCGCACCACCAGGCGGATCCGCGGATCGAGTCGGCGCGCCCGTAACGCCGCGTGGATGTTGGCCCGGTCGTCGCGATACACCAGCGCCAGTGCCGCCGCGCCCGGGACGCCCGCGGAGCGCAGCGCGTCGTCGTCCGGTTCGGCGGCCTCGACCACCGCCACACCGCCAGCCCGGGCCAGATCATCGATCTGGGGGCCGTGATTGCGGTGCACCGAGGGCAGCAGTACGGTCACGTGCTCCCCGTAGACGCGCGCCAGTTCGTAGGAGAGTCGTTGCGCGAGCGCGTCGTCGCCGCACACCACCAGGTGTCCGGTCCGAGGCGCGGGAGTCGGGTGGTGCGGAGGAGTCGACACACCCCCACCCTGCCCGCCGGGCCGTCCCCCCGTCAGCCCCTTTCTTCCCGGCCGTACCCACCGAGCCCCCGACCGAGCCCCCTACCACCGGCGCCGGCGCTGCTCCTACCTCGGCGAAGTGTCCGAGATCAGCAGGTCCATGACGCTCTGCAGCCCCCCGGCGGCGAACGCCGCCCGCTGGCGATCGGCCCCGGTCCCCTCCAGGATCAGCCGGTCCACCAGCGCGAACACCTGGGCGGTGTCGCCGAATTCGTCCAAAACCGGGGCGACGTGCCGCAGCAGCTCGCCGACCAGGTCCCCCGCGTCGATCCGCCGGGCGACGCCCGCCGGCCCCACCGGTCCGAACAGTTCCGCTTCCAACCCGTCGCGCGCGGCCATCCAGCAGGCGGCGCGCAGTAGTTCCTGGTCCGGCGCGGCGTACGGCGCCTTCTCTTCGTGCTGTTGCAGCGCGGTCACCACCAGGGCCCGCACCAGCCCCGCCAGCATCACCGCCTCGTCCGCCCGCAGTTGCACGTCGGGGCAGCGAATCTCGATGGTCGGGAAGCGCTCGGACAAGCGCACCTGCCAGTACACCTGCCCCCGATCCAACATCACCCCCACCGCGAGCAGCGCGTCCACCCGCCGCTCGTACTCCTCCAGGTCCACGAACACCGGAGGTTGCCCCTCCACCGGCCAGCGCGCGTAATGGATCGTTCGCCAACTGGCGAACCCGGTGTCCATGCCCTGCCAGATCGGCGAGTTGGCGCCCATCGCGACCAACACCGGCAACCAGGGCCGGATCCGGTTGACCACTTGCACGCCGGTCTCCCGATCGGGCACGGCGACGTGTACGTGCATCCCGTGGATCAGTTGCACGTCGGCCAACCGCCGGGCGTTCGCCCGGATCGCCAGATAGCGCGGGTGTTCGCTGATCTCCATCATCTTCCCGTTGCCCACGGGCGCGGTCCCGCAGGCGATCATCCGGCAGCCGCTGCGTTCGGCCGCCGCCGACAGTTCGCCGCGCATGCGCTGCAGGTGTCCGCCGATCTCGTCGAGCGAGGTGCAGACGGGGGTCGCCACCTCCAACTGCGCCTTGAGCAACTCGGGTTGTACATCGCCGACATCGAGACCAGGCCGCAGGCACGCCTCGGCGCGGACCCGTTCCGCTGCCGGCGCCGGTAGGCCGCTGACGGGGTCCACGAGCAGGTACTCCTCCTCGACACCCAGGGTGGTGATCACCGAACCGTCCTTTCGAGCGGGCGCGAACCCGCCGGGCAGGGCCTCCACCAGGACCTGACCCACCGGCGGCCGGTACGCGCCACGACCCGTGCCCCGGTACCCCGTAGCCCTCGGGAATATCCCCGAACCCCACACGGTGCGGCATCGCGACCCACGACGTGCTCGACCAAGATCCGGACAGGTCGTATTACTTGGGAGGACTCGATCGGTTGTACCCGTAACCACCACAGGTCGACACGTCCGGCCGGGGTCGGGACCGATGTGGGGCCGGGGGTGGGGGCGGTGTGGGGCACTGCTCGGGGCCGGTTCGGGGCCGCTGTCGGGGCCGGGTGTGGCGGGGTCGGCGCGCCCGATGTCCGGCCGTTGTGATGGGGTGGATGCCGGTAGCAGAACAGGTGAGTGTGGGGGCGTGTGGTGTCTGGGGTTCAGGTAGCGAACAAGGCCTTGTTGGTCGGACTTTTGTTCGAAGGGGCCGCGGTGGGCGACCTCGGCCGCGTCCGTCATCGCCTCGGCGACGAGGTGATCGCCACCCTGCTCGCCGACGAAGGGCTCACCTCGCGCCTGCGCTCGTTGGCCGCGCTCGACCCCGATCCGTGGGTCCGCCGGGCCGTCGCGGCCAACTCGTCGGCGCTGACCGCGGCCGATCTGGGCGCGCTGCTGGAACAGCCCGACCCCGTCACCGATCGCATCGTGTACGCGCACCCCGAGGCGGCCGCGTGGATGCGTCGGGTGGTGCTCACGCCGGGCCGGTATCCCGACGAGCCGCATCCGTTGGCCGCGTTGCACACGGAACTGCTCGCGTTGTCGGCCGAAAAAACCGCGCTGCCGCGCCGGTTGGGCGCCGCGGTGGTGGCCGATCGGCCGGAGTTGGTCGCGCACGCGTTGCGGGTGTGCGCCGGGGCGTTGACGGTCGCGGAGGAGCTGAGGGGGCTGCTCTCGCTGCAACGGTTCGGTGGAGAGGGGCTGTTGGCGGAGGCGGTGCGGTATGTACGGCCCGAGGTCGCCGCGCTCGCGGGGTCGGGTGCGGAGGGGGCGGGCGGCGCGGAGGGGTCGGCCGAGGCCGGAGCGGATCTGGCGGCCGCCGTTGCCGAGGCCGAGGGGGCCGTGGGGCTGATCGCCGAGTTGCGGGCCGGGATCCGGCCGACGACCTGGCGGCGCGGGGTCGACTGGGCCGCGGTGGCCGAGGCGCATCGGGACGAGCCGCTGCCGGAGGCGATCGCCGTGGTGCTGGCCGCCGACGCCGAGTGTCCGGAGGAGCTGCTCGTCGCGCTCTACACGGCGTATCCGACGGCGGTCGGCCCGGTGGCCCGGCCCGCGCCGGCCGTACTGCGCGCGGCCATCGATCTGCCCAAACACCCTGCGCTGGCCCGGATCGCCGTGCTCACCCGCGACTCGGCCGAGCCCGCCGACGTGGCGCGGATCATCCACGAGGTGACCCCCGCCCGGACCGCCGTGGCCACCCTGCTCGAACTCCCGGAGCACGCCGAGTTGCGCGATCTGCTGCACCGTCACCTGGGCGCGCACGCCGACCGCTGGCACACGCTGCGTACCGCGCTGCCCCGGTATCGCGCGACGCTGCCCGCATTGCTGGCCGAGATCGCGGCGGGAACGGTCACCGCACCGGCGGAACCGGTCGGCGGGCCGCCGCCGAGCCTGACCAAGCCGTACCGCTACCTGCTCACCTCGGCCGACCCCGACGACCTGCGCGAGGTGCTGCCCGCGCTGCCCGACGCGCTGGTCCGCGACCTGCTCTCCAGCGGCTCGCTGCCGCGGCGCGTGCACGAGGCGGCGATCACCTCCACCGACCCGCGAGCGTGGGAGGCGCTGGCCCGCAATATCGGCCTGGACGTCCGCGAACTGGCCCGCCTGGTCGACAAGCGGGTTCCGGCGGTGGACGCCGCGGCGTACATGAGCATGCGCTCGACCCCGTCGCTGCGCCGCACCATCGCCCGCCGCTCGCCGCTGGATCCGGGCCTGCGCAGGGAACTCCTCGCCGGTGGCGACCGCCGTACGCTGCTGCCGCTCGTGGCCTGCGGGGAGCCCGAACTGGCTGCGAGGGCCCTGGAGTTCGGGTGCCGCAAGATCGCCCAGCAATACGCGTACATCCAGGTCTGGGAGCGGCACGGCCCGGAAGGCGCCCGCGCGTTGCTGGCGGCGACCGGCAAGGGCACCGCCGCGCAGATCCGCAAGCGGGTGGAGGCCGCGCTCAAGGCCGAGGACGGCTTGGCCGACCTGCGCGCGAGCGGTGAGCCGTACGACGATCCGGCCACGCTGCCGAACCGCCTCCAGACCCGGACCAGTCGAACCACCGTGCGCGACCTGGTCCACGAGCCGTACGCGCACGACTTCCCGCTGCTGATGGCGGCCAACCGGACGGAGCCGTTCGCGTACGAGGCACTCGACGACCTGATCCGGCACGAGGACGCCACCGACGCGGATCGGGCTGCGCTGCAGCTGGAGTTGGTCAACTTCCTGCGCGCGTACGACCGACGCGCGGTCGACATCTCGCCGCAGGAGTGGCTGCGCACCAAGGCGTTCAACCGCGACGAGGACTGGGCCGGCGCGGCGGTCGAGAACGGCCTGCTCGACCCCGTGCACCTGGTGGACATCGCCTACCCGGCGCATGCGGTGATCGCGAGCATCAACCGGATGAGCCCGACCCTGGTCGTGGACCCGATGCGGGAGCGGCTCACCGAACTGACTCGGGATCACCTCGCGGGCCACACCGAGGCGTTGGCGATCGCGGTGGGTCTGGTCGAGGAGTTCAACGGCTCGCTCGCCGAACTGGTCACGCTGGCCGGGCAGGCGGCGGGCCCCCGACCGGACGCCGAGGAGGTGGCCCGGGCCGACGCCGCCGCGCTCGCCCGGGCCCGGCGCGAGGCGGCCGAGACCGCGCTGACCGCATCGGTGCCGGCGACCGCGGATCCGGCGACGACGCCGGCGACGAACGCGCGGCGGGGCCGGGAGCGGACGACCGAGCCGGACCGCACCTCGCGCCTGGTCGCGGTGGACCTGCTGCGCACGCTGGCCGGGGCCGCCACCGGTGATCCCGAGGCCGCGCCGGTGCCCGACGATCCGGCCGTGCTCGCCGCGCTGGCCTCGCTGTCGACGTTCGACGCCCCCGGCTACGAGTATCCGAGCTGGCTGTACGAGGCGTGCTTCGCGAGCGAGTCGGTCGAGCCGCGGGTGGCCCTGGGCCGCCGGGTGTTCGACGAGTCGGTCGCCAACGACCTGATCGACCTGGGCGAGCCGGAGGTGCTGGCCGCGCTCGGCGAGAACAAGGGCCTGGAGAAGCCGACGGCCGACCGGGTCGCCGCGATCGTGGCGGGCACGCCGACCGAGCGCCCCGCGCAGTACCCGTCCCGGGACACCTGGCCGGGCGCGGCCGCACCGGCCGCGTTCCTGCGCTGGATCCGTGAGTACTTCGAAAAAGGCCGCGGCGGTGGCGGCGAGTACCTCGCCGAGGGCGCCTACCGGCACGGCATCGTCGGGCCGACCGACATCCTCGGCATCCTCCCGACCCGGGCACTGACCCCGCTGCCCCGAAAGTGGCGACACCGAATCGTGGCGGACCCGATCAGGCGGGCGGTCGGCACGCTGGTGGCCGACCGACTGGGCGTCGACCCGGACCGGTGGTTGCGGGCGCTCACGGCGATGGGGACGGAGGGGGATCGGCCGATCACGGAACTCCTGGACGCGGCGGTGGGGTCGGGGTCCGTCGCGGAGACGGGCGCCGGTGCCGTCGCGGAGACGGAGGCGGAGGCGGATCGGGAGGCCGCTTGGCAGCGCCTCGAATCCCCGCACACGATCGAGGCCGCGGTGGTGCGGGAGGCCGAGTGGCGGATCCGGCGCGCATGGCGGTGGCCGGCCGCCGACCTCCTGCTGCACGCCTCGCCCGAGGCGCTGGTGGCGATCCTGCCGCGACTCGGCCCGCACGCCTATCCCTCGCTGTGGGCGTACTCGCGGCGCGTGGAGTACGCGTCCCGCGCGCTGGACGAGTACCCGTTCCTCGCCAACGACCACGCCGCGCTGCGCATCGTCGCGACCCACACCGAGAGTCCGGCGCTGCTGAAGCGGCTGTTGCAGCTCGACGACCCCGAACTCAACCGCGACCTGTACGGCTCACCCCTGGAGGACGAGGGCGCCTCGATCCGACGTGTGGTGCTCTCCCGAGTGCCGCAGGGCCGGCCCACGACCGGCCCCGACGATCTGCTCCCGCTCGACCCGGATCTGCGCGCGCAGTTGCTGATGGACCACCGGCCCACCGCCTCGCTCCTGCCGGCGCTGCGCCTGAAGGTGGAGGCGGCCGACCCGGAGGTGGTCGAGCACGCGCTGCGCCAACTCGGCCGAAAGCTCGCGCTGTTGGATCGGCTCATCGGCGTACGCGGCCTGCTGCGGCACGGCGGCGCGGACCGGATCGGGGCATTGGTCGAGGAGGGCGTACTCGGCGCCACGGCCGGCCGGTTGGTGGCCAAGGCCCTCACCGATGCCGACCCCGACGCGACGCTCACCGCCCGCATCGACCGCGAACGGGGCGGCGACAAGTTGGTCGCGAAGCTGCGCCGCTGCGCCGGGGTGGCCGACACGGACGAGGCACTGGACCTGCCGTACATCCAGGACTGGGACCTGATCCTGGCCGAACACGAACGGGAGCCCTTCCCCCGGCACATCCTGAGCCGCCTCGTCCTCCAGCGCGACTCCCCCGCGAGGCTCCTCGAACTCGGCCCGGTCGACGCCGGCGCCGCCCGCCGCTCCGCCCTCCTCGACCCCGCACACGCACTCGCCTCGATCGCGTCCGGCGAATCCTCCCTCGGCGACGCCACGTGGTATGCCCACATGGACGACCTGGTCACGAGGGGACACGTCACCGGAAGGGACCTGGTCCACAAGGCCAGAGGCGCGGCCACGATCCTCCGCTGGATAGCCGAGTCCACCCACCGCCTCGAGGCCCCCACCCAAATCCACACGGCCGGCCACGAAGCCGAAGCGGAAATCAATTCCATCCTGACCACCACCAAGCCCCAATGGCCCCACATCTACGCAGCCCTGACAGCCCAAGACCCGACGTGGCACCCGGAGTCCCCAACCTCAACCATCCACAACCTGCTGACGCGCACCGTGTAGCGGGAGCGGAGGGGCCGGCGGGGCCGGAGGGGCGACACGGGAGGGCAGTCGGGTCCGGTTCACCGGCCGCCTTCCCGAGTGGGCGAGGATGCTTCCGGCGAGCGTCGCGCCAGTGGCTGCGGGTGGCCGGTGCGGGGCGGGTCAGAGTCGGCGATGGGCCGCCGCCGGCGTGCGGGGCTCCGAACCCCGAAGCTCCCGACGAGACGCGCGTGTTGCTCGGCAAAAAACCGGCCGGCAGCGGGGAGCAGGGAGGGTAGTCGGGCCGGGTACCCCGGGTAGCCTTCCCGAGTGCGCCAGGCGTTCCGGCGGGCGCTGCGCCTTGGGCTGCGGGGTGCCTGGTGCGGGGCTGGTCTGAGTCGGTGACGGGCCGCCGCCGGCTCTGACCAGCCCCGCACCAGCCCACGCCACCACGAGCGCAGCGCGCGCCGGAAACGCCCAACCCACCCGGGAAGATCAGCCAGCAGACTCGACCCGAGCACCCACCCGCTCCCCCGTCGCCGGCCGGGTTTCGCCAAGCAACGCGCCCGTCTCGCCGGAAGCCCCAGATCTCGGAGCCCCGCACGCCGGCGGCGGCCCATCGCCGACTCTGACCCGCCCCGCACCAGCCACCCGCAACCACGAGCCCAACGCACGCCGGAAGCATCCCAACCCGGTCCGGCGGGTCCTCCCCTCCGCCGCCGTCACCCGGCAAGGCAAGGCAACCGGCCTGCACCGCATCGGGCGGGCCGCCCGCCGGTCGCCCGGCTCCAGGTCGCGTCGGCATTGTCCTGCGCGTCTGCCGCGACGAGAGCGTGGCGGCTCCCTTCCGCCTTCCGGTCATCCACCGATCGGTGGATGGGGGTCCACCGGTGTCTGCGCCGAGTGCGGCTCGTCGGTGGATTCGGGGGTGCCTGCCTCGGTCGCATTCTCGTAGGGGTCGGCACGAGGTCGGCTCGGAGTGCGGGGAGTGGTCGGCCACCATGGCGAATGTCGAAGCGGTGCGTGTCGAGGGGTTGAGCAAGTCGTACCCCGGCAAGTCCGTCCTGCGGGACGTCTCCTTCAGTGTCGACGTCGGCGAGATCTTCGGCCTGGTCGGTCCCAACGGAGCCGGCAAGACCACCACCGTCGAGTGCGTGACCGGGCTGCGTCGGCCCGACGGTGGTACGGCGCGCGTGCTTGGGCTCGACCCTCGGACGCAGCGCGACGAGGTGCGACACGTGCTCGGCGTGCAGCTGCAACAGAGCGCGCTGCCGGACAAGTTGCGGGTGGCCGAGGCGATCGAGCTGTACGCCGCCTGCCACCGCGCCCCGGTCGAGCCGGGCCCGCTGCTCACCCGGCTCGGCCTCGACGCGCACCTGCGCACCCCGTACGCCAAGCTCTCCGGTGGCCTCCAGCAGCGGTTGTCCATCGCCCTCGCGCTGATCGGCGCGCCGCGCGTGGTGATCCTGGACGAACTCACCACCGGACTCGACCCGCAGGCCCGCCGGGACACCTGGTCGCTGGTGGAGGAGATCCGCGATGCGGGGGTGACGGTGCTCCTGGTCACCCACTTCATGGAGGAGGCCGAACGGCTCTGCGACCGCGTCGCGGTGCTCGACGGCGGCCGGATCGTCGCCCTCGACACCCCGCAGGCGCTGATCGAACGGGTCGTCCGCCACCAGGTCGTGCGCTTCCGCCCCCGGACCCCGCTCACCCAGGAGCTGCGCGCCGACCTGGCCGCACTCCCCCAGGTCCGGGAACTGACCGAGATCGACGACCGGGTCGTGATCACCGGCGCCCCGGACGTACTCACCGGCGTCACGGCGCTGCTCGCCCGCGCCGGCGTGATCGCCGAGAACCTGCGCGTGGACAGCCCCGACCTGGACGACGCCTATCTGGCGCTCACCGACACCGAAGCCGACACCGGCACCGGCACCGGCACCAGCGCCGGCGCATACAGCGACACAGACACACGCGCCCGCACCGTCGACCACCACTGACCACCCCCACCACCACCCCCACTCGGGAGCCCGCATGTCCACCGCGACCACCCCCGCGCGCATCACCCTCACCCCCCGCCGCCCCGCACGCGGCCTCCTGGCCCAAGTCACCCGCACCGAGCTGCGGCTGTTCCTGCGCGAACCGGTCGGCCTGCTGTGGGGTCTGCTCTTTCCCGTGGTGCTGCTCATCGTGCTCGGCTCGATCCCCGGCACCCGGGGGCACAGCGACGACCTCGACGGGCAGAGCGTGGTCGAGGCGTACGTCCCGATCCTGACCGCCTTCACCTTCGCGATGCTCGCGCTGAACGCGATGCCGCCGGCGCTGGCCGGCTACCGGGAGAAGGGTGTGCTGCGTCGGTTGTCCACCACGCCGCTGCCGCCGAGCCGGGTGCTGGGTGCGCAGATCCTGATCCACGGCGCGGTCGCCACGCTGGCCACCGCCGTGATCACCCTGGTCGCGCGCTTCGCGTTCGGCGTGCACCTGCCGCGAGCGCCGTTCGCGTTCGGGGTCACCGTCGTGCTGACCGCCCTCGCGCTGTTCGCGATCGGGCTGTTCGTATCCGCCGTCGCCGCCGACACCAAGGTCGCCAACGGCGCGGGCGCGGTGCTGTTCTTCGTGTCGATGTTCTTCGCCGGCCTGTGGCTGCCCCGGGCCAAGATGCCGGACACCCTGCGCACGATCGGCGACTGCACCCCGCTCGGCGCCGGCGTCCGGGCCCTGGGCGATGCGACGGCCGGTCACTGGCCGCACGGTTCCGCGCTCCCGGTCCTGGCCGGCTACGCCCTGGTCTTCGGCATCGCCTCGGCCCGCTGGTTCCGCTGGGAGTGACCCGGCCCGGGCGAACCGCGTCCGGGCCCGGTGAGAGGATCCCGTGAGGATCCCGGTGGTACATACCCCCTCCGAGAGAGGAAGGAAGGAACGATCGACGTGGCGACGGCGGACGACACCCCCGGCCGGGTCGGCCCCGGGCACTCCGCCCTCCGGGACCGCACCGAGCGCGACGACGCGCGGATCGCCCGCTACCGCAGGTTCGCCCCGTTCTTCCTCCTCGCTGCCTCGGCCGTACTCGCCACCCTCAGCGTCGCGCACGGCTACGGCTCCACCGGCGAGTACCAGGCCGCCCTGGTCCTGACCGTCGTGGCCGGCGCCTGGTCGTGGTGGATGGACAGCCGGCGCCCGATCGGCCCGGAGCGACCGCGCCTGTTCCACCTCTACTTCTGGGTCCGGTGGGGGTTGAGCGCGGTCCTGGTCGCGCTCAACCCCTGGTACGCGGTGTTCGCCTTCCTCGGCTACGTGGACGCCCGCCGCTTCGGCTTCGGCCGACTCGGCTCGCTGGCCACCGTCGCCACCGCCGCCGTGATCACCCTGGCCCAGATGGGCGGACGCGCCGAGTTCACCGTCGGCAACCTCCCGCTCTACGTCTCGCTCACCGCGATCAACGCGATCATCGCGTCCGCGATCGTCCTGGTCGCCAACGCCGTGCAGGTGCAAAACGACGAGCGCAAGCAGGTCATCGACGCACTCGCCGACGCCAACGCGCGCCTGGAGACCGCGCTGCGGGAGAACACCGGCCTGCACGCGCAACTGCTCAACCAGGCCCGGGAGGCGGGTGTCCTGGCCGAGCGGCAGCGGCTGGCCGGCGAGATCCACGACACGATCGCGCAGGGCCTGGCGGGCATCGTCACCCAACTGGGCGCGGCGCACGAGCAGGCCCGCCGGCACGGCGGCGTACCGGCCGACTGGCAGCGGCATCTCGACCAGGCCCGCGACCTGGCCCGGGACGGCCTGAACGAGGCGCGCCGCTCGGTCGAGGCGTTGCGGCCCGCGCTGCTCGCGGAGCGGGTACACCTGCCGGAGGCGATCGCCGAGTTGGTCGCGCGCTGGTCCGAGAGCACCGGCACGCCGGCCGCCGCCGGGACCGACGGTGTCGTACGGGAGCTTCCGGTGGACTGCGAGGTGGCTCTGTTCCGGGCCGCGCAGGAGGCGCTGGCCAACGTCGCGAAGCACGCCCGCGCTATCCGCGTCGGGGTCGCGTTGACCTACCTGGACAACGTGGTCCTGCTCGACGTCCGCGACGACGGCATCGGCCCGACCCGCACCGACGACACCCGGTTCGACCGAGACGGCGGCTACGGCCTGCACGCGATGCGCCACCGGGTGGCCGGGGTCGGCGGCACCGTCACGATCGAGGGCGCCCCCGGCGAGGGCACCACGGTCAACGTGGCCGTCCCGACCGGTCCGCCCGCCGCCGGCCCCGGCACCGCCCCGAAGGAGACGCACGCATGACCGCCGCACACCCCACCCCCGGCGAGGCCCCGATCCGCCTGTTGATCGTCGACGATCACCCGGTGGTCCGGGACGGCCTGCGCGGCATCTTCGCCGGCGACCCCGGCTTCGACGTGGTCGGCGAGGCGGGCGACGGCGCGGCGGCGGTGGACCGGGTCCGGGTGGGTGGGGTGGACGTGGTGCTGATGGACCTGCGGATGCCCCGGATGGGCGGCGTCGAGGCGATCCGGGCACTGCGCGAGGTCGCCCCGGACGTCCGCGTGTTGGTGCTGACGACGTACGACACCGACCGCGACGTACTGCCGGCGGTGGAGGCAGGGGCGACCGGCTACCTGCTCAAGGATGCGCCGCGCGACGACCTCGTACGCGGGGTGCGGGCCGCGCACGCGGGGCAGGCGGTGCTCTCGCCGTCGGTGGCCGGCCTGGTGATGGGCCGGGTCCGCGCTCCCGAGCCGGCCCCGGCGGTGCTCAGTCCGCGCGAGTCGGAGGTGCTGCGCCTGGTCGCCGGCGGCGCCACCAACCGGGATGCCGCGGCGGCCCTGTTCGTCAGCGAGGCCACGGTCAAGACCCACCTGCTGCACCTGTACGGCAAGCTCGGCGTCCGCGACCGCGCCGCCGCGGTGGCCGAGGCCTACCGCCGCGGCCTGCTCGTGTGAGCCCTGCGCGCCCCGGACCGGCCCCGGTCGTCGACCGTTGCGCCGTCCGGGCGACGCCGGGTGTATATCCGCGGCGGCGCGACCACGCTCACCCCCATGCCCGAGCTGCCCATCTACCCGCCCATGCTGGCCACCCCGGGCACACTGCCGCCCCCGGCCGAGGACGAGCGCTGGGCGTATGAGACCAAACTCGACGGTCAACGCTGCCTCACCTACCTCCCGGGCGACGGAACGGTGTCGTTCCGGGCCCGTTCGGGCGCGGACATCACCGGGGCCTACCCGGAGTTGCAGGGGTTGCGCGACGTCCTGGGCGCCCGGCCGGCGATCCTGGACGGCGAGGTGGTCGCGCCGGATCGGCACGGGCACAGCGACTTCGAGCGGTTGCAGTCCCGGATGGGCCTGGTCGACCACCCCGCCGAGGCCGCCCGGATGCGCGACGTGGTGCCGGTCCGGCTGCTGCTCTTCGACGTGCTGTTCCTGGATCGGCGGACCACGGTGGACCGCCCATACCTGGAGCGGCGCCGCCTCCTCGAGGGGCTCGACCTGCACGGATCGCACTGGGCGACGCCGACCGCGCTGATCGGACACGGCGAGACCGCCCTCGCGGCCACCCGGGAGGCGGGCCTGGAGGGCCTGGTCTGCAAGCGCCTGGATTCGGTGTACACCCCCGGCGTGCGCTCGCCGAACTGGGTGAAGATCCGGCACGCACACACCCTGGACGTGGTCGTGGGCGGCTGGCTGCCCGGTCGCGGCCGGCTGGCCCACCTGCCCGGCGCGCTGCTCGTGGGGGTACGCGAGGCCGGCCTGCTGCGCTTCGTCGGCGCCGTCGGGTCCGGCTTCGCCGATCGGGAGCGGACCATGCTCGGCGAGTTGTTGCGGGTTTCCGCGATCGACGAGTGCCCGTTCACCCCCGAGCCGGTCGTGGTCGACGCCCACTGGGTACTGCCGCGCCTGGTCGGCGAGGTCCGCTACGCCACCCGCACCCGCGCGGGCCTGCTCCGCCACCCGGTCTGGCACCGCCTACGCCCGGACCTGGCCGAGGACTGAGCGCACTACGCGGCACCGGCGCCGCTACGGCAGCCGCCCCGTGGTCCGCGCCGCCAGCAGGGGCGCGAAGCCGTCGCCGTCCCGGGCCACGCGCTCCAGCACCTCGTCCGGGCCGAAGGCCAGCTCCGCGGCCGAGTCGATCTCGGCCCAGGTCACCGGGGCGGACACGGTCGGCTCCGGGCCGGCCCGCAGCGTGTACGGCGCGGCGGTGGTCTTGGCGGAGGCGTTCTGGCTCCAGTCCACGAAGACCCGGCCGGCCCGCAGGTTCTTCGCCATCCGGTGCACGACCAGCTCGGGCCGCTCCCGTTCCAGGCGTTGTGCGAGCGCCTTCGCGTAAGCGCTCGTGGCCGCCTCAGGAGTCGGCTTCAGCGCCGCGTACAGGTGCAGCCCCTTGCTCCCGGACGTCTTGACCACGCAGGTCAGCCCGTCCTCGGCGAGCACGTCCCGGGCCAGCAGCGCGACCTCGCGACACTCGGCCATTCCCGCGCCGGGCCCCGGGTCCAGGTCGAGGACCAGCCGGTCGTGGGCGTCCGGGTCCGTGCCCCACTGCGGCACGTGGATCTCGATCGCCGCCAGGTTGGCCGCCCACATGAGCGTGGCCAGGGAGTCGACGTCGACCTGCCGCCTGGTCTCCTCGTGCCCGACCACCTCGATCGTGCTCACCCACTCGGGCGCACCGGGCGGCACGTGCTTGGCGTAGAACCGGGTTGTGCCCTCGACGCCGTCGGGGAGGCGGATGAACGACGCGGCGCGTCCGGCGACGTGCGGAAGCAGTACGGGGGCCACCTTCGCGTAGTAGTCCAGCGCCTGGCCCTTGGTGTACCCGGTCTCGGGCCACCAGACCTTGTCCAGGTGGGAGAGGGTCAGGGTGCGTCCGTCGACTGTCGTGGCGATGCGGTCCGGCATACGGTAAAGGTCCCCCTGTGCCCGTTTTCGATGCATTTTGTGGCACATCGAAGCAAAGACGTACAACAGCGGACCATGCCCGCCCCGCGATTCTGGAGAGCCGATGCGCAGCAGCTGGAAAGGCGCCATCACGTTCGGACTGGTGAGCATCCCGGTCCAACTCTTCCCCGCCACCGAGGAGCACAACGTGCCCCTGCACCAGGTGCACGAGACGGACGGCGGCCGGATCCGGCTCAAGCGCTACTGCGAGTTGGAGGAGCGCGAAGTCCCGTACAAGGAGATCGCCAAGGCGTACCAGGCGCCCGACGGCCGGCAGGCGGTGCTCACCGACGCCGACATGGCGGAGTTGCCGCTGCCCAGCAAGAAGGTCATCGACGTGCTCGCGTTCGTGGCCGACGACGAGATCGATCCACTGATGCTCTCCAAGGCGTACTACCTCCAGACCGCGACCCCGGCCGCGGCCAAGCCGTACGTGCTGCTGCGCGAGGCGCTGACCAAGGCCGGCAAGTCCGCCGTCACCAAGATCACCCTGCGCACCCGGGAGAGCCTGGCCCTGCTGCGGGTGCACGACGACATCCTGATCCTGCAGACCATGTTGTGGCCGGACGAGGTGCGCGCGGCGGACGGACTGGCCCCCGAGGGCAAGTTCGACATCCGGCCGCAGGAGCTGAAGATGGCCACCTCGCTGATGGACACGCTCAGCGAGGACTTCGACATCCAGTCGCTGCACGACGACTACAAGGAGGCCCTCGACTCGCTGGTGGTCGCCCGCCTGGAGGGCGCCGAGCCGGTGGAGGGAGGCGAGGAGGCCGCCGCGACGCCGGACAACGTGGTCGACCTGATGGCCGCGCTGACCGCGAGCGTCGAGGCGGCCAACCGCAGCCACGGCCGGGCCCCCGCGAAGAAGGGCACGGCCCGCAAGTCGGCCGCGAAGAAGACGTCGGCGGGCGGCTCGTCCGGGAAGGGCAAGTCGGCGTCGACCGCGAAGAAGGCCGCCGCCAAGAAGACCACCCGCAAACGCACCAGCGCCTGACGCGGACCCGGCCGGCGGCGGCCCACCGTCCGGCGTCCCGACGCCCGGCGTCCCGGCTCCCGGCCCGGCGGGCCGCGACGCCGGCGGGTGCGCTCAGGCTGTGGGGAACGCCGCGATCCGCTCCGCCAAGGGCACCGGCTCCTCGGCGATGCCGTCGGCCGAACCGCTCGCCAGGCGTGCGCACACCCCCCGACAAGCGAAGGTCTGCCGCTCCTCGACGTGGCCGACCGGCACCGCGTCGGGCGCCGGCTTGTCGGCGGGGGCGCGCAGATCGCGCCCGCACATCGTGCAGGCCAGGCCGTAGGTCATCTCGACCGTGGGGCGGGGGCTTCGGCGGTGTCCAGCGATCGAGTGCTGTGAGTACATGCGTTCGAATCCTCCGGTCGGCCTGGTGCTCGAATGTCCGAATCACCGCAGACGACGCCGGCACGGACAAACGGCATACGAGGTGCCCTCGGTCTCCTCAAAGTACTCCCCCCATTCGCCCACCCGGACCCCTACGCGGAATCGTTTCGACATCGCGTCCGGATCGCCGCGACCCACCCGCGTGGCGCTAGGCGTCGCCGGCCGCGGACCTTGCACCGCGCGACTCGGCCGCCACCCGGGCGCCGATCTCCCGCACCACGGCCGCGAGCAGATCGATATCGGCCGCCGACGTACGCCAGTTCACGATCGCCGGGCGCAGCGCCACCCGCCCCCGGTACACGGTGGTGCCCACGTACACCCGGCCGTCCGCGTTCAGCTCGGCCCCCAGGCGCCGGTTCAACTCGTCCAGTTCGGCCTCGGTGAGCGGTTCGGTGCGCGCATCCGGGCCCGACTCGGCCGGTCGATACCGGAAGCACACCACGCACAGCTTCACCGGCGCGAGCAGCTCCAACTCGGGTGCCTCCTCGACCAGTTCGCCGAGCCGGCAGGCGAGGTCGTGGTGGCGTTCGATCATCTCCCGGTAGCCGGACCGGCCGTACGCGCGCAGCGTGGCCCAGATCGGCAACGCCCGGGCACGGCGCGAGGATTCGGGCCCGAGCCGGTTGTAGTCGAGGTGCGTGTCGCCGGTCTCCGGCAGGTACGGGGCGTTCCAGGACCCGAACGCCCGCCCGAGCATCTCGGCGTCGCGCACGAACACGAAGCCGCTCTCGTAGGGCACGTTCAGCCACTTGTGCCCGTCGGCGGCCACCGAGTGTGCCCGCTCGACGCCGTGCACCAGGTGGGCGAGTCGGGGCGAGACGCCGGCGAACAGCCCGAAGGCGCCGTCCACATGCAGCCAGGCGCCGTAGCGTCGGGCCAGGTCGACGAGCGCGTCGATCGGGTCGAAATCGCCGGTGTTCACCTCGCCCGCCGAGGCGATCAGCACCGCGGGCCCGTCGATCTCGATCAGCGCCCGCTCCATCGCGTCGATGTCCACCCGACCGGCGTCGTCGCGCGCGCAGATGTGGACCGTATCCCGCCCGCAGCCCAGGATCTGCAACGCCTTGCGGTTGCTGGGATGTATGTAGCCGCTCGCCAGGACCGGCATGGTCGGCAACCCGGCCAGCCCGTCGGCGGTGACGTCCACGCCGTGTTGTGCGGCCCACCAGTGGCGTGCGCACGTGAGCGCGGTGAGGTTGGCGAACGTGGCGCTGGGCGTGAGTACCCCGCCGTACGTGTCGGGCAGCCCGAACAGGTCCTTGAGCCAACCGATCACCACCGTCTCGGCCTCGGTCGCCAGCGGTGACGCGATCCACAGGCCCGCGGGCTGGTCGAGCAGTCCGGTGACCCAGTCGCCGGCCTGCGCGGCGGGGGTGGCACCGCCCACGACGAGATGGAAGAACCGGGGCCCCGAGGACTGGATCGCGCCGCGCGTACCGATGTCGAGCAGTTCCTCGATACTGGCCAGGGTGCCGTCGCCGCGCTCGGGCAGCGGGCCGCCCAACCGGTCGAACACCACGTCGGCGGCCTCGTCACGGACCGGCAGTTCGGGCAGCGCCTCCAGGTAGCGTCCGGCGGCCCCGGCCACCAGATCGAGGGCGGCGCGGGCGAGATCACGTTCGTGGAGGGGATCAGCCATCCGAGCAGGGGATCACGACCGGCCCGCCCGCGTCGAGTATTTCTGGACCCCGAACGGCTTTTGACGGCCCATCAGGATCGCCGCGCGGGCGTGGTTCGCGGCGCCCCGGGGAAGTCCCCTCTCGGAGACGGACCACCCCGACCGGGAGGAAGCGTGGCGACCGAGATCGAGCTGACCCACCACCGCGGCGGTGACCTCGACGAGATCCGCGAGGTACTGCTCGACGTCTACGCCGAGGTGTACGCGGCCGAGTCGGCGCAGCCGTTCCAGTCGGTGGACGCCTTCGCCGAACGGCTGGCCGCGTACGCCGCCTCGCCGGGGTTCGAGTGTGTGATCGGGTGGAGTCGGGACATCCCGGTGGGCTACGCGTTCGGCTACACCCTCCAGCCCGGCGCGCGCTGGTGGATCGGGCTGACCGAGCCGGTGCCGGCGGTGGACATCGAGGAGGACGGGCGGCGTACCTTCGCGCTCAACGAGTTGATGGTGCGCGAACCGTGGCGGGGCTCGGGCGCGGCGCGGGTGATCCACGACCGGCTGCTCGCCGCCCGCACCGAGCAGCGGGTGACGCTGCTGGTCGACCCGACCCATCCCAGGGTGTTGGCCCTGTACGAGCGCTGGGGCTACCACGTGCTCTGCGACCTGCGCCCGGCGTGGCCGAACGCGCCGCTGCTGACCGTGCTCCTGCTCGATCGCACCTGAGCGGCCGGGTGTTCCGGACCCGGCCGCGGTCCTGTTCCCGATTTCGAGAAACCTTGCCTCTGTTCAGTTTCGGCGCTCGTACATAGTGTTCGCGCCATGAGTGACGCGACCGCGAACAAGCGGCTGATCGAACAGTTCTGGCAGGACCTGTACGCCCGCGACTTCGCCAAGGTCGCGGCCTGCTTCGCCGCCGACGGCCACTACACGGACGTCGCCGCGCCCGGGCCCGGGGCGACCGGCCCGGTGGCGATCGAGGCCCGGCTGCGACTGGGCCTGGACATGCTCACGGGCTATATCCACCACCACAAGAGCACCGTCGCCGAGGGCGACCTCGTGGTGACCGAGCACGCCGAGGAGTGGCACTGGAAGACCGGAGAGCAGGTGGTGCTGCCGTTCGTGTCGGTGCACGAGTTCCGTGACGGGCTGATCGTGCGCTGGCACGACTACTGGGACTTCGGCACGCTCATGAACGCCGCACCGCAGTGGTGGCTGGAGCACGTCGCCCAGGGCTACGCGCAGGGCGCCTGACGCCGAGGCGAAGCCGCAAGGCCGACGAGCCCGCCCGCACCGACGACCGCTTCGGTACCGACTGCCCGACCACCGGACCGGATGAAAATTGGCCCACGTGTCGGCACGACGTAGAGTTCCGCCGGGGTTTTGTGGCACCGGCGAGCACAGGAAACGGCAACGGCGATGACAGCGAGTAGCGAGATTCAGGCGGACACGGGCGTGGCGGAGGGGATCGACCCCGCGCGTATGGAGTTGTGCCTGAGCGTGCTCGCCGAGGTGGAGGACCTCGACGTCGAGCATCCCGACGCGGTGCGGATCCGTCGGGCCACGGCCGCGATCTACAAGAGCGTCAAGGAGCGCCGCCGCAAGGAGCGCCGGGACCGGGTGCTCGCCAACGACGAGGCGGTCACCGCCGCGACCGCGACCGGCGCGCCGGGCCGGATCGACGACGAGACGCTGGGGATCGCGCTGACCACGGCCACCACCACCGAGATCGCCGGTGTCCTGGAGCGCGCGCGGGCCTGCTACATCTGCAAGCAGCGCTACCGCGAGGTGGACGCGTTCTACCACCAGCTGTGTCCGGAGTGCGCCGCGTTCAACCGGGCCCGCCGCGACCAGCGCACCGACCTGACCGGCCGCCGTGCGCTGCTCACCGGCGGCCGGGCCAAGATCGGCATGTACATCGCGCTGCGCCTGCTGCGCGACGGCGCGCACACCACGATTACCACCCGCTTCCCCAACGACGCGATCCGCCGCTTCGCCGCGATGCCGGACAGCGCCGACTGGCTGCACCGGCTCAAGATCGCCGGGATAGACCTGCGCGACCCGGCCCAGGTGGTCGCGCTGGCCGATTCGGTGGCCGAGGCGGGGCCGCTGGACATCCTGATCAACAACGCCGCGCAGACGGTACGCCGGACCCCGCAGGCGTACGCGGCCCTGGCCGCCGCCGAGGCCGCGCCGCTGCCCGCCGGCGAGTTGCCGCAGATGGTGTCGTTCGGCCACGTCGGCGGCAGCGGCCACGTGCTGCTGCCGGGCCAGTCCCGCGGCGACGACCAGGCGCTGACCCCGCAGGCGCTCACCGCGCTCGCGCTGACCAGCGGCTCGGCCTCGCCCGCCCGGATCGAGACCGGCACGGCGATCGACGCGGGCGGCCTGGTCCCCGACCTGGACCCGGTCAACAGCTGGGTGCAACGGGTGCACGAGGTGGACCCGGTCGAGCTGCTCGAAGTGCAACTCTGCAACGTGACCGCGCCGTTCGTCCTGGTCAGCCGGCTGCGTCCGGCGATGGCGGCGGCCAAGGCGCGGCGGAAGTACGTGGTCAACGTGTCCGCGATGGAGGGCCAGTTCAGCCGCGGCTACAAGGGCCCCGGCCACCCGCACACCAACATGGCCAAGGCCGCGTTGAACATGCTCACCCGCACCAGCGCCGAGGAGATGTTGTCCGACGGCATCCTGATGACCGCCGTGGACACCGGCTGGATCACCGACGAGCGCCCGCACCCGCAGAAGATGCGCCTGGCCGACGAGGGCTTCCACGCACCGCTCGACCTGGTCGACGGCGCGGCTCGGGTCTACGACCCGATCGTGCGCGGCGAGGCCGGCGAGGACCTGTACGGCTGCTTCCTCAAGGACTACGCGCCGGCTGCCTGGTAGGCCGCCGACCTGCGCTTTTCGGCCCCGGCGAGGATTCTCGCCGGGGCCGTTTCGGGTCCGGTCGGAATTCGTCGAAAAAACTTTCCCGACCGTTGAACCCTCTTCGACCCCTCCCCCGTACTGCTGGATGTCGACGCACCACCGACCGGCAGCGCACCGGTCGACCCGCCCGGGATCGGAACCAACAACCGTTCCGCGTAGGGCAGTTCGACTCATTCATCGATCTTTTCCGGGGGTTCACCATGTCTGTCTTCAGCACGCGCGGCTTCGCCGCGGTCGCCATCGCCGGTGCGCTCGGGCTCGGTCTGTCCGCCTGTGGCGACGACTCGAAGAGCAACACGTCCACCGGCACCACCCCGCCGGCCGCCACACAACCGGCGCAGTCCGCGCCGAGCGCGCCCGGCACACCCGGTGGGGCCGCGAACGGCGGGGTGGGCAAGGCCGTCCTGAAGGCGGGCACCGATGCCAAGCTCGGCCCGATCGTGACCGACGGCAACGGATTCACCCTGTACCGCTTCGACAAGGACACCGCCAAGCCGTCCAAGTCGAACTGCGACGGCGCCTGCGCCACCCAGTGGCCCCCGGTGACCACCACCAGCGGCGTCACCGTGACCGGCGTCGACCAGTCCGCCGTCGGCAGCGTCACCCGCAGCGACGGCAGCTCCCAGGTCACCATCGCCGGCTGGCCGGTGTACCGCTTCGCGCCCGACACTCAGCCCGGCGACACCAAGGGCCAGGGTGTGAACGGGACTTGGTTCGCGGTGACCCCCGACGGCAAGAAGGCGGGCGCGGGCGCGACCGGCGCACCGCAGACGAGCAAGGCGCCGACCACGAGCGGTGGCGGCTACGGCTACTGATCGACCCGAGCGGTAGGCGCCGACGCCCGTCGGCGCCGCTCACCCGGCACGCATCCATCCCACCCAGTCTTCGGGGAGACTCGTCATGTCCGCACGCAGGTATCCGCTGCCCGCACTCGCCCTCGCCGCCGGTCTCGTGTTCGCCGTGGCCGGCTGCTCGTCCTCGGACACCAAGTCCGGTGCCACGCGCCCCGATCCGGCCGCCGCGGCCAAGGGCGCCAACGATCCCGGTACGGTCCACGGCGCCGAACACGGCGGCGCCGTGCCGGCCTCCGACGCGACCACGACCGGCGCCGCCGAGCCCGCGACCGGCGAGGAGACGTTCTTCGCCGCGGGCCTGACCGGGGCCAACGAGGTCCCCGGCGGCAACGCGCGGGTCGGCGACCCCGACGGCAAGGGCACCGCGCTGGTCCGGGTCAAGGGCGACCAGGTGAGCTTCGGTATCCGGTGGGAGGGCATCGGCGCGCCGACCGCCGCCCACCTGCACCTGGGCGGCAAGGGGCAGAACGGCGAGGTCAAGGTGCCCTTCTTCGCCTCGCCGCTGCCCGACTCGGCGACCGCGGTCACCGGCGCCGTCAAGGTCACCGACGCGGCGCTGCTCGACCGGATCAAGAGCGACCCGGCGAGCGTGTACTTCAACGTGCACACCGGCGAGTTCCCCGGCGGCGCGGTACGCGGGCAGTTGGTCAAGCTCGCCCGCGCGGCCGACGTGAACAGTGTGCTCAAGACCGGCACGCTGCCCGCCGAGGCGACCGGCAAGCAGGAGGTGCCGAACGCCGAGGGCAAGAAGACCGCCGACCCGGACGGTCGGGCCGACACCTCGATCCGCCCGTGGGGCAACTGCATCGACTGGTCGTTCAGCTGGACCGGGATCGCCCCGCCCACGCTCGGCCACCTGCACCGGGCGGCGGCCGGGGCCAACGGCGACGTGGTCGCGCCGCTGTTCGACGCGAAGACCGGCCTGCCGCAGTCGGTGACCGGACTGGCCGGCACCGTCGAGGGCATCGACCCGGCTCTGGTGGAGCGGATCAACGCGACGCCGGCGAACTACTACACCAACCTGCACACGGGCGAGTTCCCGGGCGGCGCCGTGCGCGGGCAGCTTTCCCGCAAGGTCACCCCGAAGTCGCCGGCGCTGAACCTGTCGGTGGTCGCGGGCAAGCAGATCTACCAGTGCACGGCCAAGGACGGCGGCACCGCGTTCACCCAGCTCGACGTCGCCGCCAAGCTCCAGGGCGACCTCAAGCACACATTCGTGACCCCGACGGCGGGCCCGCCGCAGTGGGTCGCCCCCGACGGCAGCTCGGTCACCGGCGCGGTGGCGAGCAAACTGCCCAACGGCGACGGCAACATCCCCGAACTGGTGCTGAATGCGACCCAGACCGGGAAGCCGGACGCGCTGCTGTCCGCGACCACGCAGGTACTGCGCCTGAACACCCGGGGCGGCGTGGCGCCGGCGGGCGCGTGCGACCCGGCCACCCGGCCGACGGCGGAAGTGCCGTACCAGGCGGACTACCTGTTCCTGGGCTGAGTCGAACTCCCCTCCCCCGAGGGTGAGTCACCGGCCCGCACCACCCCGAAGGGCCGCGCGTAGACCCCCACGCGCGGCCCTTCGGCACGTCTGCGTCCGATCACCGCGGCTGATCACCGCAGCCGGTCGCCCCGGCCGCCGGCCCCGCCCGTTCACTCCGGCGGCTCACTCCGGCAGCGCGACGACCATCTTCCCGGTGTTCTCCCCGCGCAGCATGCCGAGCAGCGCGGACAGGTTGTTCTCGATCCCCTCGACCACCGTCTCGCGATACTTGAGTTCGCCGCTCCGAAGCCAGCCGCCGACCTCGGCCAGGAACTCGTCGCGCCGGCCGAAGGAGTCGATCACGATGAAGCCCTGCAACCGCAGCCGCTTGCCGATCGACAGCGCGAGGTTGCGCGGCGCGGGCGTCGGCTCGGTGGCGTTGTACTGCGCGATCGCGCCGCACATCGCGACCCGGCCGTGCGTGTGCAGCGCGCCGATCGCGGCCTCGAGGTGCTCGCCCCCGACGTTGTCGAAGTAGACGTCGATGCCCTCGGGCGCGGCCTCGGCCAGCTGCTCGGCGACCGGCCCGTCCTTGTAGTTGAACGCCGCGTCGAAGCCGTACTCGTCCTGGAGCAGGGCGACCTTGTCCGCCGAGCCCGCGCTGCCGATCACCCGCGAAGCGCCCTTGAGCCGGGCGATCTGGCCGACCTGGCTGCCCACCGCGCCGGCCGCGCCGGAGACGAACACCGCGTCGCCCTCGCGGAAGGACGCGATGTCGAGCAGCCCCACCCAGGCGGTCAGGCCGGGCATGCCCAGCACACCGAGGTAGGCGGACAGCGGGGCGAGGTCGGGATCGACCTTGACCGCCCCGGCCCCGCGGCCCTCGACCACCGAGTACTCGCGCCACCCGAGCCAGTGCTGCACGTGGTCGCCGACCGCGAAGGCGTCCGACCGGGAAGCGACGACCCGGCCCACCGCGCCGCCCTCCATGGGCTCGTTCAGCGCGAAGGGCGGGGTGTACGACTTGACGTCGTTCATCCGGCCGCGCATCGCCGGGTCGACGGACAGGAACAGGTTGCGGACCAGGATCTGCCCGTCCGCGAGCTCCGGAATCTCGACCTCGCGCAGGGCGAAGTCCTCCTCCTTCGGCCAGCCCTTCGGGCGGGCGAGGATGTGCCATTCGCGGCTGGTGGTGGGGGTCATCTCGGGTGGCCTTTCTGAGGTGGGTCGGACGGGCGGAGGGGACGGGCGCGGTCGGTCAGGCGTCCACGGACTCCTGGGCCCGGGGGTGGGGCACGGCGACGGGTTCGGCCCTGGCGGGTACCCGCTGGAGGCCGAGCAACGCCACCCCGACGACCAGGACCAGCATCACGCCGGCGATCACGAAGCTGAGCGTGAATCGGCTCTCCGCCGGGATCGGCGGCAGGCCCGGGGGCAGGCCCTCGACCGACTTGGACGCGAGCAGCGAGGTGATCACCGCGCTGGCGATCGAGCTGCCGACGCTGCGCGAGATGGAGTTGATCCCGTTCGCGATGCCGGTCTGGTGGTGCGGTACGCCGGCCACGATCAGCGCGGGCATCGCCGCGTAGCCGAACGAGATGGCGATACCGGTGAGCATGCCCGCGAGGATCACCGACGCGGACGCGCCGTGCCCGAAGGCGAGCCAGGCGAAGCCGGCCACCCCGACGGCCGAGCCGATCGCGAGCGTGGCCCGGGCACCGATCCGGCCCACGAGCAGACCGCCCAGGGGCGCCGCGAGCAGCGAGATCAGCGCGCCCGGGAGCAGGTATTCCACCGAGGCCCGCAACACCGAGGCGCCGAAGCCGTATCCGGCCACCCGCTCGGGCATCTGGACCAGGTAGGAGATGCCGATGAACTGGCTGAACGCGGCGAAGCCGACGAACAGACCGGCCAGGTTGGTCAGCAGGACCGGGCGGTGCACGAACATCCGCAGGTCCACCAGCGGGTCGGCGACCCGGCGCTCGACCCAAACCCACACGAAGGCCATCACCACCGCGCCGACGAAGGAGCCGATGGTGCGGCCGGACGCCCAGCCCCACTCGTGGCCCTGCGAGATGCCCAGGAGCAGCAGGACCAGGAACAGGCCGAGGGTGGCCGCGCCCAGCAGGTCGATCCGGCCGCCGGCCTTGACCCGGCTCGCCGGCACCCGGATCAGCACCGCGACCAGGGCCACGACGGACAGGATCCCGGAGAACCAGAACACCAGGTGGTAGTTCGGGTCGTCACCGCGCGTGAGCAGCCCGGTGGCCACCAGGGACAGACCGCTGCCGAACGCGAGCGTGCCGCTGATCAGCGCCATCGCGCCGGGCAGCTTCTCGACCGGCACCTCCTCGCGGATGATCGACAACGCGAGCGGGAAGATCGCGGTCGCCGCGCCCTGAAGCACCCGGCCGACGATCAGCAGCGGCAGCGAGGACGTCACGGCCGCGAGCACCGAGCCCGCGATCATCACGATCAGTACGCCGATCAGGGTCGGCCGTTTGCCGTGCTGGTCGCCGAAGCGGCCGAGCAGCGGGGTGAACACCGCCGCCGACAGCAGCGTCGCGGTGGTCACCCAGCCGACTCCGGCGGGCGTGGTGTCCAGTTCCTGCTGGAGCAGCCCCAGGATCGGGATGACCTGCGTCTGCGCCATCGCGACGACCATGGCGGCCAGGCCGAGGGCCAGGATCAGCGGTCCACCGGATCGTCGCGTGTCGGGCGGGGTGGGGGTCACGGGTGTTCTTTCTACGAGCGAGAAGCTTGTCGGCCTCGATGGTTGAAGTCTTCAAGCAATAGGACGAGATCGACCGTAGACACCCGGAAATTGCTACGTCAAGTTCAATGGTTGAAGTCCTCAACCTTTTTGCACTACCTTGGGGTCATGAGCAGTCTTGGCGTCATGAGCAGTCCTGAGCCGACCACCCCTGAGCCGAGCACCGCCGAGATCATGGACGCCATGGCCGCCGTGGGTACCGCGTACTTCCACGACTTCGCCGCGGTGGTCAGCCGGCACGGGCTCACCTCCGTGCAGGCCAAGACGCTGTCCCTGCTGCGTCGCCCGCTGCCGATGCGCGGGCTGGCCGATCGGCTGGTGTGCGACGCCTCCAACGTCACCGGCATCGTGGACCGGCTCGAATCGCGGGGCCTGGTCCGCCGCGAGGCCGACCCCGCCGACCGGCGGGTCAAGAACGTGGTGGCCACCGAGGAGGGGCACGAGACGATCCGCCGGATCCGGGCCGAGATGCACACCACGCGCGCCGCGCTCGACGCGCTCACCCTCGACGAGCGCGCCGCGCTGTACCGCCTGCTGGGCCGGCTGCGCCCGGCGATGGAGGCCCCGCACGCCTGACCGCGCCGGCGGCGGCTCCGGTCCGCCCCGGGCCGACCGCGCGAATCGGCTTGCCCGAAGGTGCGCGCGCCCGGCACGCTCGGTCGGTGACCGCGATTCCCGAGATCGAGTTCCCCGCGGCCGCACCGGCCCGGCACCGGTTCGGCAGCGCATGACCACCGATCCCGAAGACGCCCCATCCGGCCTGCACTTCGTCTCCACGCCCCTCGAACTCGGCGACCCCGCCTGGGTCTTCCCCTCCGTCGCCAAAGACGAGGCGGCCGGCGTCCGGGCCGCGCTCGCCGAGGCCGATGCCCGGCTGCGCGAGACGGGCGCACACCTCGGCGTCCCCGGCTCGGTGCACTACGTCGGCCAACACTTCGACGGGATCCACTGCGCGAGTGTGCAGGGCCGGCTCGAACTCCCCAACGGCCGGAGCTTCCTGGCCGCGCTGTACTTCCCCCGGCGCTGCGCCTTCGACCTGCGCTGGGGGCCGCCCTGGGTGAGCGAGATCGAGATCGCCCGCGCGTGCCCGCCGCCGGCGGACTGCGGCGGTCATCCCGAGGCCGAGTGGTCCGGCGAGTACGACACGCCCCCGGCCGCGGCCCGGGCCTTCGCCGCCCACGCCGCTCGGCTGCGGGACAGGGTTGTGGCCCGACCCCGGTCCGCGTGGCTCGCGGCCGAACCGGATGCCGGTTGCCGACCGTTCGACCCGGCGACGTGAGCGGGCCGATCCGCTACCGCGCGTCGGGGTCCGCCGGTGGGACCGTGCCGCCGAGGGCGCGCCAGAGCAGCGCCGCGGTGCGATACGGCCAGTTCGTCGGGACCGGCGCACCGGCCAGTTCGCGGCCGTACCAGGAACCGGTGCACATCGTGAGGGCGACCTCCAGGTCGGCGTCGGGGGCGAGTTGGCCTTGGCGGCGGGCCGCTTCCAGCGCGGCGAGCAGGCGCGCGCGGCGGGGGGCGATCACCCGGGAGCGGTAGCGGGCGCGCAGTTCGGGGTCGGTGGTGTCCTGGAGCATCGTGCCGACCAGGGACATCCGGCCGGGTTTGCCGACGCCGCGCTGGAAGTCGGCGAGTTCGGCCACCAGCGTGCCGAACGGGTCGGCGGCGCCGACGTCGTGCTCCTCCTCGGCGAGCGCGGTCACCACCGCCGCGGCCAACTCGGCCTTGCCGGGCCAGCGTCGATACAGCGCCTGGCGGGTCGTGCCGGCCTCCTGGGCGACCGCCGCGAGCGACATCGCGGCGTATCCGTCCCGGGCCAGATGTTGTCCCGCGACGGCCAGGATGCGGGCGTCGATCGCGCTGTCCCGCGCCCGACCGGCACCGCGACTGGCACTTTCCATTCCAATACACTCCTGTATTGTATTGATCGGCAACGCACCGAGAAACAGGGGTAGCGAGCGTGATCATCGTGTTCAACCGTCCCATCATCCCGCCGGGCCGATCCACCGGCGGAACCCCGTGACCGGCGCACCGATCCCGAGCCGGTTGCGGGCGCTGCTGACCCGGGCGCACACCCTCGACCACGCGCTCACCCGACGGATGACCGACGCCGACGCGGGCGAGCCGCTGCGGGACACGGTGATCCGACCGCTCGCCGAGGCACTGGTCGAGGTCGGCGGGAGCGCCGTCGAGCCGGAGCCGATCGACCCGACGGCCGCCGACGCGGATCCGGCCGGCCTCGTGCGCGCCCTCGCCGCGGACGTCACCCGGCTGCGCGCCGAGGTCGACCCCGAGCCGCCGCTGGGCGTCCAGGAGGCCGCCGCCGCGCTGCAACACCTGGCCTGGCTGTTCGCCGACGAGGCCGATCGGGCCGCGCTGGTCGAGGAGTTCGCCGCCCTCCAAGCCGGTCTGCCGACCCGGATCCTGGTCGCGCCCAACGGCCCGTACCTGGTCACCAACGCCACGCGCGTCACCGACCGGCTCGGCGAACCGATCCCGGTACTGCCGCAGACCGCGCTGTGCCGGTGCGGCGAGTCGACCACCAAACCGCTGTGCGACGGCAGCCACGCCCGGAACGGGTTCACCGGCGCCAAGGACCCCGGCCGGGTGCCCGACGAGCGGCGGACGTACCCCGGCGCGCCCGTCGCGGTCACCGACAACCGCGGCATCTGCGCGCACTCGGGCCTGTGCACCGATCGGCTCTCCACGGTCTTCCGGCAGAAGGAGGAGCCGTTCGTGGCGCCCTCCGGCGACCGCATGGACGAGATCGTGCGCACCGTGCGGGCCTGCCCGTCCGGCGCGCTCGACTACCTGATCGACGGACAGTCCCCGCCGCCGCAACCGCGCGACCCCGCTATCGAGGTCTCGCAGGACGGCCCGTACCGGGTGACCGGCTCGATTGCGCTGGTCGGCGCCGACGGCGAACCGGAACCGCGCGGTCCGGGCGCCCCGACCGAGCACTACAGCCTGTGCCGGTGCGGCCATTCGCAGAACAAGCCGTTCTGCAGTGGCATGCACTGGTACGTGAACTTCGCCGACCCGCCGCGCTCCGAGGAGCCCACGCTCTACGAATGGGCCGGCGGACTGCCCGCGCTGACCCGCATGACGCACATCTTCTACGACAAGTACGTACCGCAGGATCCACTGCTCGGCCCGCTGTTCGCCCGGATGGCACCCGACCACCCCGAGCGGGTGGCGGCCTGGCTGGTCGAGACCTTCGGCGGCCCCAAGCTGTACACCGAGCAGTACGGCGGCTACGACCACATGGTGGGCGAGCACGCCGGCAAGGCGCTGACCGAGGAATGGCGCACCCGCTGGACCCAGTTGATCGGCCGGGCCGCCAACGACGCGGGCCTGCCCACCGACGCCGAGTTCCGCGCCGCGTTCGTCGCCTACGTCGAGTGGGGCTCGCGCATCGCGGTGGAGAACTCCCAGCCCGGCGCCCGACCGCCGGCCCACATGCCCGTACCCCGCTGGTGGTGGGTCTGCGGCGCCACCCCCGGCGCCCGGGTCTCCGCACTGGCCCCCGTCGCGACCGAGGAGACGACCGGCATGCCCCTGCCGACCGAGGACCAACCGATCGGCTTCGCCGAGCACATCAAGCCGCTGTTCCGGGAGATGGACCGCAAGTCGATGAGCTTCATGTTCGACCTGTGGTCGCACGACGACGTCAGCGCGCACGCGCAGGCCATCCTGGCCCGGCTGCGCCAGGGCAGCATGCCCTGCGACGGCGCCTGGCCCGCCGACCGGGTGGACGTCTTCGCCCGCTGGGTCGACGAGGGCACCCCGGCGTAGTGCCGGTACGCGCCGGTGCCGGCGGTCCGCACCACGGGGGCCGACCGCCGGCGCCGGTCGTACTCACCCGGCACACCGGTCGGTTGCCGACCGGCCTCGGGCATGTCCCGGTTCCACGACAGCGGTTGCTTGTCGACCCGAACCGCGAACGTCCCCGGTAGGCTCGGCGCACGTACGGAATCTGTGGTGCGGAGGCAGGCGGCGTGACATCCATATCCGCGGGGCACGCGGGCGAAGGCGACGAGAACGCTTGGCGGTTGCCGCGACTCGACGAGATCGAGAGCAGGCTGCCCACCCGGATCGACACGACCGTTCCGCATACCGCCCGGATCTACGACTATCTTCTCGGCGGCAAGAACAATTTCGCGGTCGATCGGGCCACCGCCGACACCATCGTCGCGGCGATCCCCGACCTGCCGGTCAGCCTCCGGCTCAACCGGCTCTTCCTGCGCCGCGCCGTGCGCTACGCGGCCCGCCGGGGCATCCGCCAGTTCCTGGACATCGGCACCGGGATCCCCACCTCGGGCAACACCCACGAAGTGGCCCACGAGATCGCCCCGGACGCCCGGGTGGCCTACGTGGACAACGACCCGATCGTGCTCGTGCACGGCCGGGCGCTGATGACGGACGCGGATCCGGGCCGGACCACGTTCACCCAGGCCGACCTGCGCGCGCCCGAGGACATCCTGTCCGCACCGGAGGTGCTGGAGGTCATCGACTTCGACCGGCCGGTGGCGCTGATGCTGGTGGCGATCCTGCACTTCATCCGGGACGACGAGAAACCGCACGACATCGTCGCCCGCCTCCGCGACGCGCTGCCCTCCAAAAGCATGCTGCTGCTCTCGCACGCCTCCTTCGACGCCAACCCGAACCAGGGCCGCAAGGGCGCCGAGGGCTGGAAGAACGCCTCCGCCGAGATGACCATGCGCCCCTACGACGAGATCCGCGCCATGTTCGCCGGATTCGACCTGGTCGAACCCGGATTGCGCACCCACTGGAACCCGGACGGGGAGCCCGAACACCCGCTGGACGAGGTCGAGAACGTCTGGGGCTACGGCGCCGTCGGCATCAAACCCTGACCCCCGCGACACCGCACGGACTCGCGTGCGCGCGGCGATTCACGATGCGGACGGGCCGCCCGCGCCCGACGGGATCCGACCCGCGATACTTACCCGTCGGATTCCCGGGTTCGCAGGCAAGGAACGTCGTGTACACATCCCGAATGGCCGTGATCGCCATGGCGGTCGTCCTCTGCTGCGCCACGCTCGCCGGCTGCGCCGGTGTCGGTGACGCGCTGGAGTCCAACGTCGACCGGGACGCGCGGGACCTGGTCCGCGAGTCGGCGAGTCTGGTCCGCGGTGCCGACGACATCCGCATCATCGGCGACCAGGTGCTGACCTCCACCAGGCGCGTCGACTTCGACCTGTGCGTGCGCGAAGGCCGGGACTACCGGGGCACGTTCGAGATCAACGGGCGCCCGGGCGAGGCGATCGTGGTCGGCGGGAAGTCCTACCTCAAGGCCGGCGCCGAGTTCTGGGAGTGGGCCGGCACGAGCCTGCCCGACACCGCCGCGAACAGGCGCAAGTACGCCGATCGTTACGCGATGCTCGCGTACGATCCGACCAATCCCCTGGACACGGTCGGCGTGGTCTTCGCACCCGGCGCCGACGGCTACACCAAGGGCGAACCGGTCACCATCGACGGCCGTACGCTGATCCCCCTCACCCGGGTCGACGGGGAGGGGGACGCGCAGGGTCGGCGGCGGTCGCGCACGGTCTATGTGCGGGCGTACGGCAAGCCGTATCCCGTCGTCATCCGCTCCGAGGGCACCCGTCCGCAGAATGCGAGGATCACCCGCAGCGAACGCTCGTGCGTGCCCGCCGCACCCCCCGCGGGCGAGGTCGTGGATCGCCTGCCTGCGGGGAAGTAGCGGCTCGGGTCGGTGACGTCAGCCGTGCAGGGCCTCCGCCGGACGGCGGCCGAGGATCGACTCGGCGATCTCGCCGCTGCGGATGGCGAGATTGGACAGGAGCGAGGAGGTCAGCCCGTGGGTGTGCTCCGTACCGCCCTGGAGATAGATACCGCAGCGCAGTTCGGGCGAGGTGACCAGTCGGTAGTCGCGGCCCACCCGATGCCGGCCGGCCTCGTCGCGCAGGCAGTACCGATCCAACTCGCCCAGCAGGCGGCTCGGTTCCATCGCCTCGTAGCCGGTGGCGAACACGATCGCGTCCACGTCCAGTTCGGGCGACTCGTCGTCGAGCAGCGACAGCAGTGACACGCGCGTCTCGTCGCCCGCCCGCTTGACCTCGTCGACCCGGGTCAGGTTGAGGAAGTGCAACCGCTCGGCCCCGCGCACCTCCTCGTCGTACGAGCGCCGGTACAGGTCGCGGATCACCTCGGCGTCGACCACCGAATAGTTGGTGTTTCGGTGGTACTGCCAGAACGCCTCGCGGGTGCGGTCGGTCCCGAAGTAGTACGCGTCGACCGCGTTCGGGTCGAACACCTGGTTCGCGAACGGGGTGTCGTCGGCCACGCAGTAGCCGTACGACGGGATGATCGAGTAGACCCGGGCATGCGGGAGTTCGTCGTAGAGGAACCGGGTGATCTCGGCCGCGCTCTGGCCCGCGCCGACCACCGCCACGGTGCGCAGCCCGGTCGGGTCGGTCCGGCCGTACTTGTCCAGGAACTCCGAGCTGTGCCAGACCCGTTCGTCGGCCTGGATGCCGTCGGGCAGACGCGGTACCAGGCCGGTGGAGATGGCCACGTTGCGCGCGTCGACGGTGCGGGTCCCGGAGCCCTCGCGGATCTCCAGGCGCAGATGCTCGGCCGAGGCCGGGTCGACGCCCGCCGGCAGCCGGATCGCGGTCACCTCCGAGCCGTAGTGCACCCGGTCGGTGAAGCTCGCCTGCGCCCACTCCAGGTACTGGTGGAACTCCTGGCGGGTCGGGAAGAAGTCCTGGTTGTTGACGAACTGCGTGAGCCGGCCCACCTCGTGCAGATAGGACACGAAGCTGAACCGGGACGCCGGATTCCGGAACGTGGCCAGGTCCTTCATGAACGAGATCTGCATGGTCGCGGTTGGCAGCAACATATTGCGATGCCAGCCGAACGCACGCTGCCGCTCGAAGAATATCCCCCCGGGTCCGTCCGGGGATCCGTCTCCACCGGCACCCCCGTACTCCTCCAGGGCGATGGCCAGGGACAGATTGGAGGGCCCGAATCCAATGCCCGCCACGTCGTAGATTTCATGTGCAAAAGTACCCATAGAATACTCTCTCGCTAGCGTGGCGGCGACAGGGGCTTCGGTAACTTCGACGGGTCGGTCACGGAAACCGGGAAGGGACCCTGGTCGGGCGTCCTGGAATTCAGCGGAAAACTTCGTCGAGCGTTGTCGGCTGTTCCCGCATCTCTCGACCGGAGAACCGGGAGAAACGCATTCGGTATTGCGCCGGGAAGCACCGCAGCTTCAACTTAGAGGGGCCGAGCACACCTTTCAAGGGCTCGGTCGCAATGCAGCGGAGTACGCCGTCCTGCCGACGGGACAACACCCCCGCCGCGGCGGCACCCCGCTCGTATCCATACCAAGGACTCCGGCTCCGTCGTCGTGGAGCCGCGCCCTGCACCAGGTCACCGAAAGGGTGAGTTCCGGATGTTCGTTCCCGGGCAGTATCGCGAACCGGACGGTTCGTGGATGGTCGAGCTGATCCGCAGTAATCCGTTGGCGCTCGTGGCACTGAACGGCAGCCCCGAGGACGGGCCTTTCGCCACACACCTGCCGGTGATCCTCGATCCCGAGCGGCACACCGAATGGAGCGACGACCTGGTCGGTGTCACGTTGCTCGGACACATGAACCGGGCGAATCCGCATTGGCGGGCGCTGACCGACGGCTGCACCGTGCTGATCACCTTCACCGGACCGCACGCGTACGTCTCGCCGACCGTGTACGAGATCACGCCGGCCGCACCGACCTGGAACTTCACCTCGGTTCATCTGCGCGGCACGGTGGAGAAGATCGATTCACTGGACGAGACGCTGGGCGTGGTGAAGTCCACCGTCCGGGCCTTCGAGAGCGAGCACGGAACCGGATGGGACATGACCGAATCGGTCGAGTACTTCCGCAGCATCGTGGCCGGCGTGGGCGCCTTCCGGATCCGGGTGACCCGGGCCGACGGCATGTTCAAGCTCAGCCAGGAACAACCCGGCGAGGTGCGGGACCGGGTGCAGCGCTCGTTCGACGAGCGCGGGTGCACGCGGCATCGCGCCACGGCCGAGTTGATGAGCCGCCTCCCCTGACCGTGGCCCCGACCTGCCGATGGGGCCCGTGCTCGACCCGGAGCACGGGCCCCTCGGCCCACCGGAGCGGGAAGTCGGGCGGGGCGTACCGGACTTCGGGCCGCCCCCGCGCCGACCTGCGTCCGGATCGGTCAGACGCCGACGCCGGCCTCCTGCGGCACACCCTCCTGTACGTCCTCCAACGCGACCTCGATGGCGTCCTCGAGCACCCGTTCGGCGGCGTGGTCGAGAGTCGCGAGCACCCATTGCTCGAAGTCGATCCCGGAGTGTTCGGCGGCCTTGTGCCACCACTGGATACGATCACCGGGCACCGCGAGACGACGGGTCGCCTCGATCTGCCGGCCGTCGCGCCCCTCGTCCGCTCGCGCGTCGCGGATAGCGTTGCGCAGCTGCTTGGTGGTCCACTTCATCTGTTCCGCGCGATCCAGCCACAGCTCCTGTTCACCGATCGGCAACGAGGCCAGCTCGGCATGATGCTGGAAACTGAGCGCGGATCGCCGACGATCGAAGTCGAATCTCCTGGAGACCCACGCATAATTCCGAAGCGTCTGGTAGCTTAACCCCGCTGCGCGTATCCCTCGCTGATACAGGTCGGTATAGTGATCTTTTCCGTATACCAACCAGTCGCCGAGCCACCACGACGAGGAATCAAGTATTCCCGAGAGCTTACGCCCGGCTTGCTCCCAATCCTCGAAGGTCATGTCGGCCGGGATTTGCAGACCCACCTTTGTGGTGAGCAATCGTCCGCAATGCGGCGGATGTTCCCTGACAGCTCTTCGCGGGCGGGCGACCACTCCCGGCCCCGAGTGCAACTGGGCCTCTCTCTCGCGTTCGTGAACTCTCGTCTGGTTCGCCACCATGCCTCCATGTGCGTGCATGCTCGAACAAGCAAATAATGCGCAGGTCATAACCGCTGTTTGCGCAGTGCGTTGCCCCAGGGAGTTCTGCTACGGGGTGTGCCCGATATCCGATCTGCATTCAGCGGACCATCGGCCCCGCCGCGGGCTCCGGTGTCGCCGGTCGCCTACGGATCACCCCCACCCGGGTGATCGGCGGCACGACTTCCGGAAGCATGCGGCTACACCACGCAGAGGGCGCGGTGTCAGGGTCGGACATGGTCGACATGTGTACGAATGCGTGCATCAACGGTTTGCCCCGTTCGCCTCTTTACAGATCCCCGTTGGCGTTGCGGCTGTCGGCGGCACACCCCCGCCGACTCCCGAAGATCCACATTCAGAGTGGTGCTCTTCGGGCCTACCCGAGTAGATCTCAGCAGGTCCCGGAAATCAAGGAACCAACCACCAACACTTCGCGACCGACCGGCTACGCAACTGTTTGGTTGGTGTTCATCGACATTTTGCCGACGGCGGAAATGAATCGACCAACCGGATCGTCCCGCAACCCAACCCATAGGAAAGGCAATCGGTTGGCCGTGGGTTCGGATCCGGCGTACTCGATCGTTCGCTTCGGCCACTCTCGCGGGGCGGTCACTATAGACGAAATGAACCGCTCCGCACTCGGCTACTCATGCGTATTGACGCCTTCCTAACGCACGACCCGCCGATATTCACGACGGGACGCACCCGAGACATCCGATCACCACCCGGATGGTTTTTTCGAACACCAGGTCGAAGCCTCGATCGGCGCCGCGCCGGCGGCGCGATCCGGCCGGCGAACACGCGGGGTGGCGGGGTCGCAGCGGGGTGCGACCGGACGGGAAGAAGTGCCGGAACGGCCTCGAAGGAGCCGCCGGGGTGTGCGACGTGTCGCGCGCGGGAGCGGGCGCGGGAGTCGTGAGGCGCGGTCCGGGGTGCGGATGTGGGTGCGGATCCGGGTTCGGCCATGAGCGCGGGCGTGAGCGCGGGCTCGCTCGCGCAGGCGTTCGACTCGGTCGTCCAGGGGGCGATCCGGCGCACCCGGGGGGGGTCGGCCGGGCCCCGGGGCCGGCGGTGGCACCGGGCGGGGTTCGGCGACCCGACCGACCCGACCGTGCCGGCTCGGCTCGGCTCCGGGTGTGTCCCCCGCGCGACCCGCCGGCCCGGGACCCCGCCCCCACCGCTTCGGGGCCGCGACGCTCGCTTCGGTGGGAAATTTGGCCGCGAGTCCGCCGGAATGCGCGATTGTCGTTCTCCGGCGCGATCCGTCGTGGAGCCCTTCACGGTGCCGCGTCGACCGAAACGGCGGCTGTCCTGTCAACGGGACGGATATCGGTCGAACCTCGTGCTAGTTTCGATCGGCGGCAATCCCGCTCTTTTCCGGTATGCCCGCATCATCGGGCGCACACCGTGTTTTCCTCCGGTGTCGCACACCGCCGAATTCGGCATTGATTTCATCCCCCGGACACAATCACGGAGAAAAAGGGAATCAACGTGCCCCAGCCAGAGACCGAACGACCCACACAGGACAACCGAACGGTTGGACCGCGTCGCTATCTGATGTGCCGGCCGACCTACTTCGACGTCACCTATTCGATCAATCCGTGGATGGACCCGAGTGTGCCCACGTCGGCGGACACCGGTCTGGCCCAGTGGAAGCGCCTGCACGACGCCTACGTCGCGCTCGGGCACGAGGTGGCGCTGATCGAACCGGTGCCCGGACTGCCCGACATGGTGTTCTCGGCGAACGGCGCCACCGTCGTGGACGGCCGGGTGCTGGTGGCCCGGTTCCGCCACCCGCAGCGCGTCGACGAGTCCGCCGCCTACCTCGACTGGTTCCGCGCCGACGGCTGGGCCGAGGTCCACCAGGCCGAGTACATCAACGAGGGCGAGGGCGACTTCCTCCTGGTCGGCGGGCAACTGCTGGCCGGCAGCGGCTTCCGCAGCGATCCGCGGGCGCACGACGAGGCCCGCGAGTTCTTCGGTCTGCCCGTGCTGGGCCTGACCCTGGTCGACCCGAGGTTCTACCACCTGGACACCGCGCTGTCCGTGCTCGGCCCCGACGAGATCATGTACTACCCGGAGGCGTTCGACGAGGCGGGCCGCCGCGCCTTGGCCGAGCGCTTCCCGGACGCGATCCTGGCCGACGAGGCCGCCGCCGCCACGTTCGGGCTCAACGCGCTCTCCGACGGCCGGCACGTACTGCTCCCGGAGCGCGCCGTCCCGCTGCTCGGCCCGCAGTTGCGCGAGCGCGGCTACATCCCCCAGGGGATCGACCTGACCGAACTGCTGAAGGCCGGCGGCAACACCAAGTGCTGCACGCTGGAACTGCGTCGCTGATCGACCGGTTGTCGCAACGGTGCCGGCCGGGTCGCCCGAAATGCCCGGATCCCGTCGACGGGACGGCCCTCCGGCCACGCGCCGGCACCGTCGCGGCCTCCCCCGACACCGCGTCGGCGCCCGGGCGCCGTCGATGGCGCCGGACCGACCCGGCCGAGGCGGGCTCCCGGTTCCCCTAGGGTATTGCCAGTTCCGGGGACGGTGTGTGCGGTTCCGGAACTCGGATCCCGACTACGGGGTGAGGAGGCCGTCGCGGATGTCCGATGTGGACACACCGGGGTCGGGCCCGCCGGGTGCCGACGACCCGCCGGGTGGCGACGAGGAGACCAGGTTCGTCGCGATGCTCTACCGCGAGTATTCCCGACCGCTGCTCGCGGTCGTCTCGCGGTTGAACGGCGGCGACCGCCAGCGGGCGGAGGACAGCGTGCAGGAGGTGCTCGTCCGCGCCTGGCGCAATCGGGAGAAGCTGGATCCCGCCGCTCCGCTGCTGCCGTGGCTGGTCACCGTGGCCCGCCGCCTGGTCATCGACGAACAGCGGGCCCGATCGGCCCGCCCGCCGGAGGTCGGCGACGAGCCGTTGGCCACGCTGCCCACCGGCGACGAGGTCGACCGGCTGCTGCGTTCGGTCGTGGTAGGCGACGCGCTGGACGCGCTTTCCACATCGCACCGGGAAATTTTGATCGAAACCTTCTTCCGCGACCGTACTGTCAATCAGGCGGCCGACGTACTCGGCATCCCGGCCGGTACGGCGAAGTCGCGCGTGTACTACGCGCTGCGCGCCCTGCGGGTCGTCCTGGAGGAGAGGGGGGTGTCGTCATGAGCGTCCAACCCGAACACGCGGATGTCGGCGCGTATGCCCTCGGACTGCTGGAACCGGCCGACCGGGAGGCGTTCGAGGAACACCTGAGCACGTGCGACCGCTGCCTGGACGAGCTGGCGGACTTCTCCGGCATGGCCACGCTGCTGACCGAGCTGCGCGACCAGGGGGTGTACGAGCTGCCGGAGGCGAGGGGTGAACCCGAGCCGGCCGGGTCGGCCGTATCCCCGCCGGAGGCTCCGGCTCCGGAACCGCCGACGCTGCGGGTGGCCGCTCCGGCTCCCCGGGCCGGCTCGACTCGCTCGGACTCTTCGGCCGGCTCGGCCACTCCGGCCCCCTCGGCTCCCGTGGACGAACTCGCCGCGCGCCGGGCGGCCCGCCGGACGCCGCGGCGCTCGTTGCTGGTGGCCGCGTGCGCGGCGCTTTTGGCGATCGGCCTGGGCGCCGGCGTACTGACCGGGCGGACCTGGTTCAAGGACGACTCGTCCACCGCGACCCGGGCGGTGCCGGGCGACCCGATGGCGGTGATCGCCGCGAACGGGCAGGTGGTGGGCGCGACCGGGCCGAACGGCGGCGCCGCCGCGCGGATCGCCCTGGAGAGCAAGGCGTGGGGCACCAACCTGGCACTCGAACTGCGCAACGTCCGAGGCCCGTTGAAGTGTTCGCTGGTCGCGGTGGACAAGGCGGGGAAGGAGCAGCAGATCTCCTCCTGGATGGTGCCGCCGAAGGGCTACGGCGTCCCGGGCTCGGAGGCCCCGCTGGTGCTGCAGACCGGGACGTGGACCACGAAGGACAATCTGGCCCGCTTCGACGTACGCACATCCGACGGGGGCACGCTGGTCAGCGTGCCGGTGTAGCGGCGGCGGTACCGGTGCCGGTGCCTCGGGACAACCCGTCCCGGGGCACCGGCACTTCGGACGGGTCCTAGGCGAAGCGGCCCTGGAGCAACCAGACCCCGGGCGCGCCGGGGTCGGCGACCGGGTCGCCGAGCAGGCCCCAGAATCGCTCGACCACGGCGGCCCGCGGCACGTCGGCCACGTCCATGCCCTCGGGGAAGACCGAGCTCAGCACCTCGAGCACCTCGCCGATGCGCTTGCGGCGCATCCCGATCAGCCGGGTGATGTCGGGCAGTTGCGTCTTCCACCGGCCGACCACGGCCTCGGCCAGCAGGTTCTCCAACTCCGGGCCCACGCCCGACACTTCGGCCAGGCCCTGCATGGACAGGCCGAGCGCGCGAACCAGGAATCCGGTGCGCTCCTCGTCGGCCCGCCACTTGTTCGCCCGTTCGAGCCGGGTGTAGCCCACCTCCCGCATCCGCACCCGGTTGGCCAGTTCGGCACGGGTGAGGCCGGCCGCGATCCGGTGGTCCTGGAGGTTGGTCGGGCGGCCGCCCATCAGTCGGCTCACGGGCACGACCAAGGACTTGGCGAGGGCGAGCAGTTCGGCTTCGTTCGGGCGTTCCGTACCGGCTTCCCACTGGGCCACGGTCGACGGCATCACCCGCAGCTCGTACGAAGCCAATGTCGCGGCCACACGCTCGCAGGTTAGCGCCATCACCCCCCGTGCGGAGGCGGCTGCGGACGGCGAGAAAGCCGGTGGGACATCGAGGTCATTGGGGTCGGTCACGCGGCAAGCATAGAAAGTCCGGGCCGCGACTCCGAGCCGACGCCCGGGTGTTGGGGCGGACCGACACCGACGGCGAGCCGAACCGACCGGCCATCCGGTCCGGATCGATCGACGACCGATCGGGTCCGGATCATTCACGGACGGTACCCGGCTGCACGCGGTCGGTTCGCACACTCCTGGCGACTTCGACGAAGCACCCGAGCGACGTCCCGATCACCGTCCGTACACCCCACTCGGGCATAAGTCCGGAAAAAGTCCAACACCGTTTCGATGCGCTCCTGTTCGCCGGTCGAACCGGGCATAATTCGACGCCGAAATTCCCCCCTCCCGAATTGACTAAACATGCCGTCGCCACGATTCTTGCGTGCGGTGGCCCAGGGGTGGGGAGCCCGGTGAACAGGCCCGGGCTGCGGGGGCCGCTTTTTCGTGAGGGAGTCGTCTTTTCATGTTCCTGGCACAGCGGGGTATATCCCGCGCGGCGTCGGCGTGTGCCGTCGCAGGTCTGGCCGCCGTCGCGCTCGTCGGGTTCGCGCCCGTCGCGCAGGCGGACACGGCCGCGCTGCAATTCCGTGGGCACGTCGACCGCACGGAGGGCGCGGTCGCCCTGTCCGGCTTCCGGTGGCTGCAGCAGACCGAGCTGATGATCCTGAGCGCGGAGGGACGCCACGCCCCCCAGGTTCTCGTGTACTGCATCGACCTGGAGACCTCCGTCCACGGCGGTGTCGACTACCGCGAGGGGGCGTGGGCCGACTCCTGGCTCAAGGACACCGCCAAGGTCGCGAAGATCAACTGGGTGCTGAACCACTCGTACCCCAAGATCAACGACCTCGACGCGCTCGCCAAGGCCGCCGGCCTGCCGGACAAGAAGCACCGGCTCGACGCGCAGGAGGCGGTCGAGGCCACCCAGGCCGCGATCTGGCACTACAGCAACGGCGTGAACCTGTCCGGCTCGGGCAACGGCCAAGATGTCGAGGCGCTGTACAACTACCTGACGGGCGACGCCAACAAGGGCGAGGCGGCCGAGCCCGGGGCCTCCCTCGAACTGGCGCCGACCACGACCAGCGGCAAGGACGGCGACACGCCGGGCGTGGGTCCGGTCACCGTCAAGACCACCTCGACCGAGCCGGTCGCGGTCAAGCTCGACGGCACCGTCCCGACCGGCGTCTCGCTGGTCGGCAAGGACGGCAACCCGCTCGGCACCGCCGGCAACGGCACCGAGTTGTACGTCAAGGTGCCGAAGAGCCAGAACCCCGGCGAGGCCCGGATCTCGGCCTCGACCAAGGCCGGCGTCAACATCGGCCGGGTGTTCCTGGCCAAGGACCGCAAGCACTCGCAGACCCTGATCGCGGCCGGTTCGCAGCCGTTCTCGGTCAGTGCCGCGGCCCAGGTCAAGTGGAGCCACCAGCCGGTTCCGGTCCCCTCGTCGGCGTACAAGGAGGACTGCGTCCAGGGCGGGGTCACCGTCACGCTGAAGAACACCGGTGACGGCCCCGCCGACTTCAAGCTCAACGGCGAGAAGGTGACCGTTGCGCCGAACTCGACCAAGACGCAGTTCGTCAAGGTCGCCGAGGACACGAACTACACCATCACCGTGACCGGTCCGGGCGGCTACGCGCAGACCTACACGGGTCGGCTCGACTGCGTCGAGACCCCGACGGTGCCGCCTACCACGACGCCGCCGACGGCTCCCGCGAGCACGACGCCGCCGGTGGTGACCACGCCGCCCGCCACCTCGAAGCCGCCGGCCTCGACTACCCCGCCGACGTCGAACACCTCGGCCCCGGCGACCACCTCCGCCCCGGCGACAACTTCGGCTCCCCCGGTCACGCCGACCATCCCGCCGAGCACGTCGGCGCCGGCCACCACGGGCGCGCCCGCCACCACGGGCGCACCGGCGACCTCCTCGTCCGCCCCGGTGGGCAGCGCGAGCCCGAGCGGCAGCCAAGCACCCACCAAGCCGATCGTGGAGCCCGGCACGGACAACCCGCCGATCGAGGTGCCCTGGCTCCCGGTCGCCCCTGCGGGCAGCCGCAAGGACCTGGCCAACACCGGTGGGGACGACTCCAACGTCGTCCTGATCACCGGCGTCGCCGCCGGCCTGCTGCTGGCCGGTGGAGGCGCGCTCTACCTGAACCGCCGCCGCGGCCGTCACGAGGTGTGACGCTCCACCGAGGTGATCGCACCACCACGCAAGGCAGTTGAACCGGGCGCTGTCGCAAGGTGACCCGTTCCGACGACGAAGGCCCCGCCGTGTGGCGGGGCCTTCGTCGTGCGCCGACTCCTTTTCCACACCACTTCGAATGCAATCCCTATTTGTCGACAGCACGATTCATTTCCTGAATCACGCCACGCGAGGGCATTCGAAATCAGCCGTAGGAAGCCGCGGTTCGGACCGTCCCGAAGCGCGGGAAGATGCGCTCGACGGTGAAGTCGTGCTCGTCCGCCGCGAATCCGGACATCGCGTCGGCCACGAACTCGACCTCGTAACCGTGGTCGTCGGCCGCGCGGGCCGTGGACTCCACACCCATGGTGGTGACCAGGCCGGCCAGCACGAGTCGTTCCACACCGCGCGCCCGCAACTGCGCGTCCAGGTCGGTCCCGTGGAACGCCCCGACGGTGTGCTTCACGATCGTCACGTCGCCGGGGCGGACCAGCCCCTCAGCGAAGTCACTTCCGGGTGGCTGCTCGGCGACGCCGGGTCGGTCCACCCGCACCAGGACCACCGGGTTCGCGTCGGCCCGGAAAACGTCGGCCAACCGGCGGCAGCGGGCGAGCACGTCCTCGCCGGAGTGCGGTGCCACCGGCAACGCGACGATGCGCGGCATGAGATCGATGAGAATCAGGGCGGTAGTCACGGTCGTGATCGTAGACACGCCGTCCGCTCGACGCCGGACCCGGGCGGCCGGCCGCCGTAACGGGCCGGCCCCCGGACGTCGGGGCGTCGGCGCCTACCGGCCGGTGGCCAGGTTCGCGCCGCCGGTGCAGTCCGTCACCGTCCCCGTCATGAAGCCGTTGCCCACGAGCATCCGGATCACATCGGCCACTTCGTCGGCGTGGCCGACCCGGCCGACCGGGGTCGCGGCGCTGATCCCGGTGAAGAGTTCGGTGCGGGCCTCGCTCGGAATCGTGTCCCACCACGGGGTGTCGATCACGCCCGGCGAGACCGCGTTGACCCGGATCGGCGCGAGTTCGACCGCCAGCGGCGGCACCATCGCCTCCAACGCGCCGTTGATCGCGGCCAGTCCGGCGGTACCGGGGAAGGCCGCCCGTGCCGACGCCGCGGTCACGAACGTCACCGAGGCGTGCGCGGCCAGCCTGGGCAGCGCCGCCTGGACGATCCGGACGAACGGCCAGAACTTGCCCGCGAAGCCGGCCGCCAGCTGCTCCAGGTCCAAGCCGGCGATCGGGCCGCTGCCGGCGGCGCCGCTCAGCGCCAGGACCAGGTGGTCGATCGGCCGCTTCGACGCCGCGAAGAACTCGGTCACCTCGGCCTGATCCGCGCCGTCGAGCCGGTATCCGGTGGTCTTGCCGCCGATGCGCTCGACGGCGGCGTCCAGCCGCGCCCGGTCGCGGCCGGTGACCACGACCTCCGCGCCGTCGGCGGCCAGCAGGGCCGCGGTCGCCTCGCCGATTCCGGAGGTGCCGCCCATGACGACGACGTGCTGACCATGCAGGGAACGGGACAGAGCCATGACGGTGCCTTGCCTTCTCTTCATACGACCCGATGCAGACGACGGGAGGGCGCTCGCTTTACCGAGACCTTCCGTCTCGCCAAAGCATTACCGAGACCGATGGTCTCGTCAAGCGGCTATGCTGAGCCCATGACGAACCCCGACGACGACAACGACGACCCCCCGCGCCGAGCACACACCGGCAGGCGCCGCAACGAGGACGCCCGCCGCGCGATCCTGGACGCGGTGCTCGTCCTGCTCGCCGAGTCGGGCGGCGCACCCGTGACGATCGACACCATCGCGCGCGCGGCCGGCGTCGGGAAGCAGACGATCTACCGCTGGTGGCCCTCGAAGGGCGCGGTCCTCCTCGAGGCCCTGATCGGCCTGGCGGGCGACGTTGTGTCACCACCCCGGGGCGAGACGCTGCGCGCCGATCTGACGTCCTTCGTCACCGCCACGTTCCGCGGCGCCCGGGCCGAGTCGACGGCCGCCGTACTGCGCTCGCTGGTGCGCGAGGCGGCGCGCGATCCGCATGCCGCCGACCTGGTCCGCACCTTCACCGAGACCCGCCGGGACGCGCTGCGCGCGCTGCTGGCCGGGCACCCCGACGAACTCGCGCCCGAAGCCGACCTCGACCTGATCGTGGATCAGATGTACGGACTGTTCTGGTACCGCTTCCTGCTCGCCCACCGCCCCCTGTCGGACGAGGCCGCCGCCGCCCTCGGCGCGACCCTCGCCGCCCAGGCCAAAGCGGGATCCGCCCGCCCCTGAGGGGCCCGGCCCCGCGTCACTCCCGCGCGGCCGACTGCGCGAGTCGTCGGTGGATCGCCGGTCCCTCGGCCGCCGCCGTCACGACGAGGATCGCGGCGGTCGCGCCGATCAGGCCCGCCACCGGCAGCACCCCGGCGGCGGGCAGCAGCGCCGACACCACCACGGCGGCGGCGATCCTGATCCACACCGTCGCATCGCGCGAGCCGGCGAACGCCGCGCGTACCCCCGCCCCGGCGACCAGGAACAGCACGATCCCACCGAGCAGGCACGCGGCGGTCGCCGTGGAAACGTGCCGGTCGTCGCCGCCGACGACCGTACCGATCGCCGCGCCGGTCACCGCGATGCCCAATTGGATGGGCAGATGCCCGAAGACGTACACGTCGCGCAGGATCGGGCTGGTGGCGATCTCCTCGTGGCCGCCCACCCGGGTCGCGCTCGCGTTGAAGTACATCCACCAGACGCACGCGCACAGCGCGAACGCGCTCAGCCCGATCAGCCCCGTGGACACCGCGTCGCGCCCACCGTCGGCGAGTCCGCCGGTGCAGCCGAGCACCGCCTCGCCGATCACGATGATCGTGAACAGCCCGAAGCGCTCGCGCAGATGCTCCGCGTCGTGCGAGGCGGCGGCGATCCGGCGGCGGGCCAGGAACGGCAGCGACAACTCGCCGACCATCGCAACCGCCCAGAGTCCGTAGCGCACCGAGTCCCGAGGCACCAGCAGACCGAGGACCCACACCGAACCGGTCAGCGTCGACATCGTGCCGAACGAGCGCAGGATCGGCCGAAAGCTCGGGTCGGATCGAGCACCCCAGGCGTACGAGAACACGATCACCCCGCGCGCGCCGAGGTATCCGGCGACGAACCCGACATTCGCCCCGGTCCCGTGTCCGACCCCGCCGACGAACACCGCCATCGCGGCCACGGCGGCCATGCCGACCATGGTGATCAACCGATGCGCGGAGTCGTCCGGATCGAAACGATTGGCCCGCACCGTGTACAACACCCAGGTCCACCACACCGGCACGAACAGTGCGGCGGCTCCCACGACCGATCCGCCCGTGGGGTGCTCCCCCACCCGGTGTACGACCTGCCCGACGGCCGCCACGAACACCAGGTCGCAGAACAACTCGAACCAGGTGGCCCGCCGCTCCCCCACCGCCTCGCTCACCCGAATCCCCCCACAGACCGGCCCGATACGCCGGCCGATCCTATGACCACCCCGTACACGCCGGAGGCGCCGGTCGGGTGCTCCCCCGACCGGCGCCCACGCGGCGTGCGGCGTGCGTCAGGCTTGGACCAGATGCGAGCGTTGCCGACCGAGCCGGTCGATCTCCAGTTCCATCACGTCGCCCTCGGCCAGGTACGGGAACCGACCGGACAGCGCGACGCCCTGCGGCGTCCCGGTGTTGACGATGTCACCGGGCTCCAGCACCAGATACTGCGACAGGTGGTGGATCAGGTACGCCACGCCGAAGATCATGTCGGCCGTGGTGGAGTCCTGCCGGGCTTCCCCGCCGACCCACGAACGCAGCCCGAGCGTCTGCGGATCGGGGACCTCGTCGGTGGTCACCAGCCACGGGCCGAGCGGGTTGAACGTCTCGCAGTTCTTGCCCTTGGACCACTGCCCGCCCGACTGCTCGAGCTGGAAGGCGCGTTCGGAGACGTCGTTGCTGATCGTGTACCCCGCGACGTGTGCCAGGGCCTCCTTCGGCGAGGCGAGGTAGCGGGCCCGGCGGCCGATCACGACGGCGAGTTCGACCTCCCAGTCGGTCTTGACCGCGCCGCGCGGGATCAACACGTCGTCGTACGGACCGACCACGGTGTGCGGCGTCTTGTAGAACAGGATCGGCGTGGTCGGCGGCTCGGCGCCGGATTCGGCCGCGTGCGCCGCGTAATTCTGGCCGATGCACAGGACCGCGCCGGGGCGGGCCACCGGGGCGCCGACGCGCAGGCCCGCGACGTCCAGCTCCGGCAGTGTGCCCGCCGCCGCGGCCTCGCGGACCCGCTCGACGCCGTCGGAGGCGAAGAACGCGCCGTCGATGTCGGCGGTGAGCCGGCTCAGGTCGAAGTGGCGGCCGTCGGCGGCGAACAGCACGGGGCGTTCGTTGCCGGGCTCGCCTACGCGCATCAGGCGCACGGTGAACTCTCCAGATACGTATGGGTACAGGGGATGGGGATGACGACCGGAAGCAGACCACACACCGCACACGGCGGATGCCACACGGCACACGGCAACGAACGGCCTGCCTCAGCCGACGCGGATCAGCGCCTCCGGGCCGACCTCGTGGTTGAGTGGACGACCCGTCAGATAGCGCTCCACCTCGTCGACGACGATGTCGCCTTGTCGGCGGCGACACTCGACCGTACCGGCGGCCTGATGCGGAGTCAGCAGCACGTTGGGCAATGCCCGAAACCCATGCCCGACGGGCAGCGGCTCGGCGTCGTACACATCCAGCGCGGCATCGATCCGCCCGGTACGCAACGCGGCCAGCAGCGCGTCCTCGTCGACCAGCCACGAACGCGCCGTATTCACCAGCCCGGCGCCGTCCGCCAGCAGGGCCAACTCGCGCGCGCCGATCAGGTGTCGCGTCTCCGGCAGCGACGGCGCGTGCAGCGCGACGATCCGGCTCGTGGCCAACAATCGGTCCAGCGGGACGAGTTCGGCCCCGATCCGGGCGGCTTCCGGCGCGCTCAGGGTGGGGTCGGCGACCTGCACCCGAGCACCGAGGGCGCGCACCACCTCGATGTACGCCCGACCGGTGCGGGACGCGCCGACCACACCGATCCGGGCGCCGAACACCTCGTGCCGCGGCGGGGCCACCGACGCCTCGGCCCATTCCCGTCCGCCGCGCAGCGCGTGGTCGTAGCGATGGGTCCGGTGCAGCAGCGCGAGCGTGAAGGCCAGGGCGACCTCGGCCACCGACCGCGCCATGCCCTGCCCGGCCTGGGTAACGCGCACGCCGCGCGCGAAGGCGTCGGCGCCGACGTACGGGGCGATCGCGGCGCCGGTGTGCGCGAGCAGCCGGACCCGGGGCGCCGCCGCGAGCAGTTCACCGGTCAACCGCGGCATGCCCCAGGAGGACACCACCACGTCCGCCCGCGCGAACGCCGCCCGCAGGGCCGGGAGATCCCGGGGATCGTCCACGACCACGATCCGCCCGACACCCCGGAGCCGCTCGGTCAGCGCCTCGATGTGGGGTTCACCCGAATCGCCGGCCGCCGCCTCGCCGAAGAACTCCGCCCGCAGTCCCGGCGACACGGCGACCGCCACCACGGCCGGCCCCCCGTCCGCCCCGGGCCGGTCGAGGCGCGCCTCACCCGAGCCAGGCATCGAGGTGCTCCCGGACGAACGTGTCGTCGGTCAGCCACGGATACGCCGAGGCCACCCGATCGATCTCCGCGGCCTGCCCCGGCGACAATGTCTCGGCCGGGTCCAGGCACCAGGTCCCCGCCAGCAACCCCTGCCGCCGCAGCACTTCGTGCACCCCGGCGATGCAGCCCCGGAACCCGCCGCGCACGTCGAAGACGGCCGAGTTCGCGTCGGTCAACTCGGGCGCCTGTCGCAGCAGTTCGACCATCGTCTCGTGATCGCCCGCACGCGCCCGACGGACTCGTTCGAGCAGGGTGACCGCCGTCGACGTCCACACCGCCCACTGGCCGAGCAGCCCGCCGGCGAACCAGCGGGGCCGGTCGCCGGCCCGATACGGGGTCAGCAGGTCGGTGATGATCGCGTCGTCGTTGCCGGTGTACAGCGCGACCTCGCCCGCCCGGTCCGCCGAGGCGATCGCGCCGAGCACGTCGGCGGTCCGGTAGCGGTCGAACGGCGCTATCTTGATCGCCGCCACCGACGGGATGTCGGCGAACGCGCGCCAGAACCCCGGGGTCAGGAACCGCCCGCCCACCGCGTCCTGGAGGTAGAAGCCGATCACCGGCAACACCTCGCCGACCGCGCGGGCCCGGTCCAACAACCCCTGCTCGTCGGCGCCCGGCACCGCCGGGCTCAGCAGCACCGCGTCATAGCCGAGCGAGGCGGCGAGTTCGGCCTCGGCCACCGCCTGCGCGGTATAGCCGCACGCGCCGGCCACCCGCACCACCGGCCGCCCCGCCTCGCGCGCCACGGTCTCGGCGGCCAGTTCGAGCACCGGCCGCAGCAGCCCGACCTCGGGCTTGCGGATCTCGAACTGCGTGGTGTGCACGCCGACCGCGATGCCGCCCGCGCCGGACGCGAGGTAGTACCGGGTCAGCGCCCGCTGCCGCCGCTCGTCGAACCGCCCCTCGGCGTCCAACGCGAGCGGATGCGCGGGAATCACCGTGCCCGAAAGCAGCAGCTCGATCGGCGAGTCGATCGGCGAGTGGGGAGCACTCGACGCGGCCGTATCGGAATTGATCACGTTGTGCCTCAGAACTTTCCGTCGCGGACCTGGAACTTGGTGGCCTTCCCGGACAGCGGATGACCGCGCCGGATCCAATCCGCCTGCCAGGCCACGAGCGTGCGCAGGGGGACGTCGGGATAGCCGAACAGCTCGTGGCAGCGGCTCGCGTCCGACAGCAGCGCACTGCCCGACTCGACGCCCGCCACCACCGCTTCCCGCCCGAACCGCGCACCGAACAGGGCCGCGAGGCGTCGCACCGACGCGGTCTCCGGACCGGTGAGGTTGATCGTGAACGGTACCGCCGCCGCGTGCCCGAGGCAGCGCAGCGCGACCTCGTTCGCGTATCCCTGCCACACCACGTTGGCCTGACCCGTCGTCACGTCCACCGGCTCGCCCGCGTACACCGCCGCCGCGATGTCGGCGAGCACCCCGTACCGCAGATCCACCGCGTAGTTGAGCCGGATCAGCGCCACCCGGGTACCCCGAGTGCTCGCCGCGTGCGCGAACACCCGTTCCCGACCCAGGCACGACATCGCGTACTCGCCGACCGGCCCCACCGGGTCGGTCTCCACGCTGCCCCCGGAGCCGACCGCGACCAGCGGATACACATTGCCCGTCGAGAACGCGGCGATCCGCGCGGCCGGGTAGCGGCGCGCGATCCGGTCCGGCAGCGCCGCGTTCACCGCCCACGCGTGCTCCGGCGCGCCGGCCGAGCCGAACTTGGCGCCGACCATGAACACCACGTTGCCGGCGTCGGGCAGTTCGGCCGGGTCACCGTCCATCAGGTCGAACGCGACGGTGCGTACGCCGTCCTCCTCCAACGACCGGGCCGCCGCCGGGTCCGACCAGCGCGAGACCGCGTACACGCTCACGTCGCTGCGACCGGCCGCGTCCAGCGCCCGCCGGGCCAGTCGGCACAGGCTCGGGCCCATCTTGCCGCCGGCGCCGAGCACGACCAGGTCGCCCTCGATCCCGGCCAGGTCCGCGATCAGCCCGGCCGACGGCGCCGCGAGCAGTTCCTCCAGTGCGGCCTCACCGTCCGGGAACACCGATCCGGTCGGCCCTGCCTGCGCCGGTTCCGCCATCCCTACACCATTCATGACGCGTGATCAGCTCTCAGCCCTTGATTCCGGTTGCCGCCACGCCCTCGGTGACGTAGCGCTGGCCCACCAGGTAGGCCATGAAGATGGGGACGAACGCGACCACCGAGCCCGCGAGGACCACGTTGAGCGGCACGTTCTGTTGTTGCAGCGACGCGATGCCGACGGTCAGCGTGCGCATGTCCGTGCTCTGCCCGACGATCAGCGGCCACAGGAAGTCGTTCCAGTGCCACAGGAAGACGAACGTGCCGAGCGTGGCCATGATCGGCTTGATCAGCGGCAGCACGATCCGGACGAAGATCTGGAACTCGGAGGCGCCGTCGATCTTCGCCGCCTCGAACAGCTCGTCCGGCAGCCCCTGGATGAACTGCCGCATCAGGAACACCGCCTGCGCGTTGGCCAGCGACGGCAGGATCAGACCCCAGTAGGTGTCGACGCCGTTCATCTTCGCGATCAGGACGAACGTCGGGATCATCGTCACGTGGTACGGGACCATGACCATCGACAGGAACGACCAGAACATCGCCTCGCGGCCGGGGAAACGCTTCTTGGCGAAGGCATATCCGGCCAGCGCGGAGAGCAGCAGCGTGCCGAGCACGCCGACGATCGAGTAGATGAGCGTGTTGATCAGCCACTGGGGCACGTCCTGCGAGCCGAGCACGTCGCTGTACGCGCTCGTGGTCAGGTTCCACGGCAGCAGGCTGCCCGGGAACTCGACCGCGCCGGACGGCTTCAGGGACAACACGACCATCGCGTAGAACGGGAAGATCGTGGCCAGCGCCACCACGCCGAGCAGCACGCCGCGCAGTACCTTGCCGCGCCGCGTGCCGCGCAGCGCGTAGGGCACGGTGTCCTGTTCGCGTCCCGCGCCGGACCGCTCGCGCCGGCGCAACCCGAGCCGGGAGCGCGGGGATTCGTCCTGCACCGCCGGCACCGACGGCGACTCGGTCACCGTGCGGGCCTCGTGGGTGCCACGTGTGTCCAGGGACATGGTCACTTCTCCTTCCCGATCACCAGGCGCTGGATGACCGCGACGATGAGCGTCAGTACGAACAGGGCCAGGCCGATCGCACTGGCGTAGCCGAGGTCGAAGTACTTGAACCCGGCGTCGTAGAGCTGGAAGACCAGCGTGTAGCTGGCGTTCGCCGGACCACCGCCGGTCATCACGTACACCGCGTCGAACACCTGGAAGCTGGCGGTGGTCTCGATCACGGCCAGGAAGAACAGCGCGGGCTTCAGGCTCGGCAGGATGATGTACCGGAAGCGCTGCCAGGGGCCGGCGCCGTCGGTGAGCGCGGCCTCCTCCAACTCGCGCGGCACGTTCTGCAGGCTCGCCAGCAGGATCAGCATGCCGTAGCCGAACCGCGACCAGATGCCCACGATGGCCAGCGCCGGCACCACGAACACGTCGTCGGCGAGCCAGGATCCGGTGTGACCGCCGACCCAACCCATCACCGTCGACCACGGACCGTCGGTGGAGAAGATCCAGATGAACACCGTGGAGGCGAGCACCAGGCTGGTGACCACCGGCAGGAAGAAGATCGAGCGGAACAGCTTGGATCCGCGGAACGCGCGCCGCGTCAGCAGGGCCAGACCCATCGCGGCGACGATCGTGCCGGGCACGGTGATCACCGTGTAGAGCACGGTGACCTTGAGCGAGGACCAGAAGACCGGGTCGTCCCACAGCCGGGTGAAGTTGTCGAGGCCGGTGAACGTCGGCGAGTCCATCAGCGAGTAGTCGGTGAAGCCGAGCAGCACGCCGGCGATGCTGGGGCCGAAGCGGAACAGCACGAACAGCACGAAGGCGGGCAGGACGAACAGCAGCCCGATCCGGGCCTCGCGGCGTGCGTGCGGCCCGCGTCGGCGGAGCCTGCGGGGTTGTTCCGCGACTGCGGCCACGGGGACCTCCTGGGGCTGGGAAGGCGGATGGAGCACAACGGGAGGGTGGGCGGCCCGCGCGGGGGTCGGGCCGCCCGGTCGGGGTCAGCGCGCGAGCAGCGCGTTCGCCGCCTTGGCCGCGTCGTTCAGCGCGTCCTTGGGGCTCTTGTTGCCGATCAGCGCGGCCTGGATCTCCGGCGCGAGCACGCCCATCACATCCCGCGACTTCTCCTTGAGCGGGCCGGAGCTCATCACGTCGAGCGTCTTGGCCACGTCCGCCTGGAGCGCGTCGCCCGGGTACGGATCGGCGGCCGAGGTGCGGGCCGGGAAGTAGCCGTTGGACTTGACCAGGGCCAGGCTGTTCTCCGGCTTGGACACGAACGAGATCCACTTGCCCGCGGCGTCCTTGTTGGCGCCCTTGAGCATCGCGAACGAGCCGACCGTGCCGTAGCCCGCCGACTTGGCGTCCTTGAGCGGGGGCTTGACCACGATGTTGTCCTTGCCCCAGAACTTCTCCACATCGGCCGGGGTGTTCTGCCAGGTGCAGGCGACCTTGCCCTTGGCCACCGGGGTCTGCTCCAGCTTGGGCGTGGTGGTGACCTGGTCCTTGTCCGTGTAGCCCTTCTCCACCAGGGTCTTGAGGTAGGTCAGCGCCTTGACGCCGGCCTCGGAGTTGAACGCGACCGACTTGCCGTCCGCGGCGAACACGTCCCCGCCCGCCTGCCAGAGCATCGGGTACCAGGTCAGGTTCAGCGTCTGCTGCGTGTCGCCGCTGTAGCTGGTCGCCTGGTAGCCCTTCTCCTTCAGCTTCGGCGCCAGGTTCAGCAGGTCGTCCCACGTGCTCGGGTAGTTCGTCTCGCCGATCGCGGCGAACACCCGCTTGTCGCAGATCAGCGGGTTGGCGCTCATCAGCAGCGGGGTGGCCATCGGCTTGCCGTCCACGCTCACCGAGTCCAGCGCGGCCTTGCGGAAGTCGGCCTTGTCGGCGGGCGGCATGTAGTCGTCGGCGGGCACCAGGCTGCGCGCGTACTTGGGCAGCTGGTCCGGCACCAGGTAGACCACGTCCGGGCCCTTGTTGGCCGCGATGGCCGTGGCGAGCGCGGTGTCCCGGTTGGCCCAGGGGTAGGTCTCGACCTTGACCTTGTAACCCGGGTTGGCCTTGCTGAACGCGTCGCTCAGCCCGGCCCAGTACTCCTTGTTCTTCGCCTCGTCGGCGATCACCGGGTACATCCAGGTGGTGACGGTCTTGCCGCCCGAACCTGGGCCGGACGAGCCGCCGCAGGCGGCCAGGCTCACGGTGAGGGCGGTGGCGAGCACCGGGAGGGCGATCATGCGGGCGGTGCGCGGGCGGATGGTTCTTCTCATGGGGATCGCGTCTCCTGACAGCGAGATGTGACGGGGTGTCAGTTCTGGGGGCCGGGCCGGGCGAGGCCGAGGCGGCGGGGCCTCTCGCCCCGCGCGGGCGCTCAACTTCGCGGCACGGTCTCGGTGTTGCCGCCGAGTCGGGAGCGTTCGACGGCGAAGGCGGCGAGATGGCTGCCGAGCGAGTCGGCACCGTTGGAGCGGATGTGCGCGGGATCGCCGGTGGCGAGCGCCGTGACGAACGCGTCGATCAGCGCGGTGTCCCCGCCACCGTGTCCGTCCGCCGCGTTCGACCCGGACGCGCCCGCGTCGTGGGTGACCACCCGGTCGTCGGCGAAGGTGTGCACAGTGACCTTCTCGCCGTCGCCGCGCAACCAGCCGTGGCTGCCGAAGATCCGTACCTGACGATGCGTCTGCTCGGTGAACGCGGTCATCGTGAAGGTCGCGGTGATCCCGCCGGACAGCTGCATGGCCACCACCTGGTGGTCGACCACGTCGTTGTCGCAGTGGTAGACGCAGCGCCCGTACGGCCCTTCGCGCAGCGCCCGGACCAACTCCGCCTGATCCTCGGGTCCGTGCGCGGCGTCGGTGACGTGGTTGATCGGCCAGGCATCGCCGGTCTCGCGCAGCGCCGGGAAGTACAACTTCGGCCCGGAGTAGGGGCACTCCGGCTCCACCGCGCAGTCCAGGCAGTTGCGGGCCGAGCCCGCCGGCGCGTTCTCGGGCCTGAAGTGGGCGAGGCCGCCGAAGCTCGCCACCGTCTCGATCCGGGCGCCGGTGACGTATCCGATCCAGTCCAGGTCGTGCGAGGACTTGGCCAGGATCATCGGCGACGAATCGGCCTCGCGGCTCCACGGGCCGCGCACGTAGCTGTGCGCGTAGTGCCACCAGCCGACCGGCTCCAGCAGGTCCAGGCTGACGATCGAGCCGAGCACGCCGGAATCCAGGACCCCCTTCACCAGGTCGGTGTAGGGGGTGTATCGGAGCACGTGGCACACCGCGAACGGCACGCCGGCCGAGGTCACGCCCTCGAGGATGCGCCGGCAGTCCGCCTCGGTGGCGGCCATCGGCTTCTCGGTGAGGATCGCGTAGCCGGCCTCGGCCAACGCCAGGATCGGCTCGACATGTTCGCGGTCCTGGGTGGCCACGATCACCGCGTCCGCGATGCGCTCGTCGAGCAGCGGTCGCCAGTCCTCAAACTGCGTGCTCGCCCCGGACGCGGTCCGGGCCGAGGCGCGCGGGTCGGCCACCGCGACCAGTTCGGCGCGGTCGGGGTGCCGGTGGATCCAATCGGTGTAGGTCAGACCCCGGTTGCCGGCGCCGACCAGCGCGAACCGTACGGGTCGGTCGGTGATGGCCGGTCGGTCGGTGCGGGCCGGCGTGGCGGTGTTCGTGGTCGAACCGGTGGCGGTCATGGTGCTTCCCGTGGTGCGAGGGCGGTGCGGATACGAAGGTGCTGCGGGCCCGTACGGGCGGGTCAGATCAGCTGGTTGCCGGCGGTGTGCGCGACGCGCGGGCCCTCGTCGGGCATCGCGGTACGGGTGACGCCGTCCTCGACGCAGCCGCTGTGCAGCAGTGCGCCGGCCCCGCCGAAGGCCGCGCCGGCCAGTTCGAGTCGGCCGCCGGCGAAGGTGTTGCCCGCCGCGCGGTAGCGGTTGGTGCCCTCGCCGATCAGCACGTGTGCGGTGGCGGCGTCGGCGGCGCTGGACACGCAACCGTCCAACTGCCAGCGAACCGTGCGGGCGCCGCCGGTGCGCGAGAGCAGCGCACGGGCCGCGTTGGTGCCGCCGAGCCGGGTGCGCGACAGCGCCACGCTCTGCTCGCCGGTGCCCGCCAACCGCAGCCCGGTGTCCCGCAGTTCGCCGCCGGACACGGCCAGCGCGGCGCCGGTGACGGTGACCGGTGCGGCGTTCGGCGCGCCGATCAGGGTGCACTCGGAGAGGATGAGTCGACCGGCGTTGCGCAGCGCCGCGTTGTCCAGTCCCTTGAGCGTGACCCGTTCCAGGTGCAGGTCGCCGGTCACGTTCGCCTGGGTGATCTCGGCGTCCTTGGCCAGGGTGAACGTGGAGTCGGCGATCACGTTGGCGCGTTGCGACCGGTTGGACGCCTGGGAGACGATCAGCGGCCCCGACGCGGTGCAGCCGCGGATCTGTACGCCGTCCGCGTTGACCCACAGCATCCCGGAGCCGGACAGCGCGGGTTTGCCGATCACCTGCATGTCCTCCAGGGTCAGATCGGTGATCTTCACCCGGGCCACGAACCACGAGCACACGTGCTTGCGGACGGTGATGCGTTTGGCCACCGATCCCCACGCGGCGCCGGAGTTGGCGAACGTCATCAGGCCGGAGTTGCCGGTGTAGACGAGGTCGTGCTCGAACTGACCGTGCGTCACGAACGGTCCCTGGTCGTCGCCGTCGCCGTGACAGTTCGTCACGTAGCAGTAGGCGGAGGCGGTCAGGTCGTTGAGGTGCCGGCTGTTCGCCACGTGGCAGTCCTCGACGTGCCCGTACAGGCAGTAGATCTGCTGGGTGAGATAGCCGGCACCGCCCCAGGTGACGCTGGCCGGGTTGCGCAGCGAGCAGGCGCGGGTGCGGTAGTGCGTACACCAGCGGCGCATGATCACCGGCCAGAACGTGCCGACCGCGTCGACGTGTTCGACGTCGCAGTTGGTCGTGTACTCGTAGGCGATCGGGTGCGATCCGGTGTACTGGTCGCCGTCGGCGATGCCCTGGAAGACCATGTTGCGCACGTGCGCCCGGTCCACCGGTTCGATGCGGGTCCAGGTGAAGGTGCGGCCGGCGGCGAGGTCCCACCCGATCTTGTAGCCGACCCGGATGTGTGTGGCGTCGACGAGTTGGGTGATCTCGACCAGGCGCTGCACCTCCTGCTCGTACTTGCCCTTGCCGGGCTCGGGATCGATGGTGACCGCCCACCAGTCGCCGACCTTGAACGCCGCGCTGTCCGGCACCTCGAACACGTCCGCGAGGTCCGGCATCGGCTGGGACAGCCTGGCCTTGACCACGGTGTCGGTGACCTTGCCCTTGAAGTACAGGACGGCGCCGAACGGGTTGTCGTGGGTGTTCTTCTCGATGCCGGTGGTGCGCACGGTGTGGCCGCCGAAGTCGAGCACGATGCGCGAGCGGGCGAAGGTGTGGCGTTTGACGAACAGCAGGTCGCTGTGGGCCTCGACGCGGTGGATGTACGGGTCGTTGACCATCGCGTCCAGCGCGGCGTCCGCCGGGACCTTGTCGTCGAGGATGCCGAACCGGCGGAAGTCCATCACCCCGTCGTGCACCTGGATCCACCGGCCGTCGCGCCCGGAGGCGGGATCCGCGAGCACGGTGCCCCCGTTGACCGCAAGCTTGGACCGCGGGTCCCAGCGCACCACCATCGCGCCACCGTCGCCCGCCGCGTGATAGCCGGCCACCAACACCATCGCGTCGGCCTCGAGCGGCCTGACGTTCATCCGCAACAACGCGGCCACATTCGGCACACTCATCGACACATCACGCGAACCCGCGCCATGCCGATCGTCGTCGGGAGAAGCCGAGGCAGAACCCACCGCGGCCGTACCGGCGAGCAACAACCCGCCGAGACCGCCGGCGGCGAGCAGCCGACGGCGCGACGACCCGGGAGCGGGGGCCGACGGCGTGGCGGTGGAGGTGGAAGGAGTGGGGGACGTGCTCATCGGGGAACCTCGGCCTTCGACGGAGGATGCTTCCCGTGGCGCGTGCCGATGACGTCGTTTCCCGACCGGGGAGGGAAACGCGCGGCGGATGGCATGGGGTGGGCTGCGCGGCCGTGGTGACGGACCGTCAACCCCAAGGCCGGTGATCGGGCACGATTCGTGGCAGCGAACGTGCGGGCCCTGATGAGTCCAGGAACGTAGGCCCGGACATCGATCCTGGTCAAGCCCCCCTGGCCGACTTTCATCGTCCGTAATCGCGGGAACACGAAGGGGTCGCGACGGATTGTTCCGCCACGACCCCTTCGCCCGGTTGTTCACCCACCGGTTTCAGCCGGCGCCGATGTCGCCTTCGCCACTCTCCGTGCTGCCCAGCTCGCGGCTGACCCGCAGTGCGCCTGCCCGTACCTGGCGGCCCAGTTCCTGGAATCGCCAACCGGGCAGGTCGAGTTTGAGGCCGGTGATGCTGATCGCGCCCACACACTTGTCGCGGTGGTCGCGGACCGGGCTGCCGATGCAGAAGATCCCGTCCGCGTCCTCCTCGTCGTCGAGCGCGTAGCCGGTCGCCCGCACGTCGCGCAGGTGGGCGATCAGGGTCTCGGTGTCGGTGATCGTGTGCGAGGTGCGCCGGGGCAGCCCGGAGCGGTAAATCACCTCGCGCGCCTCGGCCTCGGGCAGCGCGGACAGGATCGCCTTGCCCAATCCGGTGCAGTGCGGCAGCTCCCGCACCCCCATGCGCAGGTCCAGGCGGACCCGCTGCTCTATGCCGACCTGGTCGACCACCACAGCGAGCCCGCCCTCGGGCACCGCGAAGCGGGCGGCCATGCCGGTCTGCCGGGTCAGCTCGGCCAGCACCGGGCGGGCCACGTCGCGCAGCGACACCTGGGCCTGGGCCCGGTCGCCGAGTCGGGCCAGACCCATCCCGAGCCGGTAGCGCCGATTCATCCCCTCGCCGTCGTCGGATACGAGGCCGTAGCCGCGCAGGGTCTGGAGCAGTCCGAAGGTCGCGCTCTTCGAGATCCCGCAGGCCTGACCGACCTCCGTGACGCTCATGCCGTCCCCCGGACCACGTGCGGAGAGCACTTCGAGGATGTCCGCGGCCCGGGCGACGGACTTCACCCAGTACTTCGACTCCTCGACATTCTCGTTAACGCTGTTCGACATAGCAGAACACTTTACCGGTCCAGACCTCTTGACTGCTTTGTACATCCAAATGTAGAGTCCTGCACTGTTCGGCTCTGTCGAACAGTGTTCAGAAAACGAAAATGCACCACCTGCGACGCGTGCCGAAGGCGGATGGCGCCGGAGGTCCACGGCCTGGCAGGGCCGCGGATCCGAACGGTCACGAACGACGCAAGGAGCCCACCGATGAGTGTCGGCACAGCCGCCACCGACTCCCTTCCCGCCCGAGCCCTTCGGGTCATTCCGGGCGGGGTGAACAGCGGTCAGCGCCGGATCCCGGGCCTGACCGACCTGATCGTCACCGGCACGAGCGGGGCGAACTTCACCGACGCCGAGGGTCGCGTCTACACCGACTACCACTCCGCGTTCGGTCCGCCGCTGCTCGGCCACAACGACCCCGACGTACAGCGCGCGGTGGCCGAGGCCGCGACCCGCCTGGACCTGACCGGCGTCGCCGTCACCGAGGGCGAGGTCACCCTCGCCGAGACCCTGGTCGAACTGGTCCCCTCGGTCGAGAAGGTGCTGCTCACCAGCACCGGCAGCGAGGCCACGTTCCACGCGCTGCGGGTCGCCCGCGCGGTGACCGGACGGCGGCTGATCGTCAAGTTCCAGGGCTGCTACCACGGTTGGCACGACGCGGTCAGCCTGAACGTGATCTCCTCGCCCGAGGCGGTCGGCGCGCCCGACCCGATCTCCACCGGGATCCTGCCCGAGGTGCTGGCCGCCACCCTGGTCCTGCCGTTCAACGACCCGGCCGCGGTGCGCGCCGCGTTCGCCGAGCACGGCGCGGACATCGCCGCGGTGATCCTGGAGCCGATCCCGCACAACGTCGGCTGCCTGCTGCCCGACGCCGAGTTCCTCACCACGCTGCGCGAACAGTGCACCGCACACGGCTCGGTGCTGGTCTTCGACGAGGTGATCACCGGCTTCCGGCACGACCTCGGCGGCTACCAGAAGATCGCCGGGATCACCCCCGACCTGACCACCTTCGGCAAGGCCATCGCCAACGGCGCCCCGGTCGGCGCGCTCGGCGGCCGGGCCGACCTGATGGAGCAGTTCAGCACCCGCCCCGGCGCTCCCGCGTTCTTCGCCGGCACCTACAACGGCCACCCGTGGGTGGTCGCCGCCGCCCTGGAGACGCTGCGCAAGCTGCGCGAGGAGCCGGTCCACGAGCACGTGTTCCGCCTCGGCGAGCGGGTGCGCACCGGCCTGGCCCAGATGTACACCCGGCTCGGCGTCCCGGCCGTGGTCACCGGCTACGGCTCGGTGTTCGTGACCTACTTCATGGCCGGCGGCGTACCGCGCAGCTACGACGACCTGCTCGCCAACGACGCGAACCTGTTCATCGGCTACCGCCGCCGATTGCTCGAACACGGCGTGTTCGAACTGCCGTTGAACCTCAAGCGCAGCCACATCTCGTACGCGCACACCGACGCCGACGTGGACCACCTGATCGCCGCCACCGAACTGGCCGTGCAGGACGCGATCAAGGACGGCGGCATCGACGAACTCGCCGGCACCTCCACGATGGGCGGCGCGACCGAGGGGACGGCCCGCTGATGCTCGTCGTCGACCGCACCCGACCCACCGGACCCGCCGGCCGGATCACCCACGTCGAGACCCTGCTCCTGGGCACCGCGTGGCGCGACTTCGGCTACGTCCGCGTGCACACCGACCAGGGCCTGTCCGGCGTCGGCGAGATCACCCACCCCTACCGGGTCGCCGAAACCGCGGCACTGGCCGAGGCGATGGCACAGCGACACCTGATCGGCGCCGACCCGTTCGACACCGAGGAGATCTGGCTGCGCCTGTACCAGGGCGACTTCCTGCGCGGCGGCGACATCGGCGGCATCGTGCTCTCCGGCTTCGACCAGGCCATGCACGACCTGATGGGCAAGGCGCTGGGCGTGCCGGTGTACCGGCTCACCGGCGGCGCCTGCCGGGACAGGGTCCGGGTGTACGCGAACGGCTGGTACAACGGCGAGCGCGACCCTGCCGTGTTCGCGACGAAGGCCAAGGAGACCGTGGCCAAGGGGTATTCGGCGCTCAAGTTCGACCCGTTCGGCGCCGGGTTGCACGAGTTGTCCCGGGCCGAACTGCGCCAGTCGGTCGAACTGGTCGGTGCGGTCCGCGAGGCGATCGGGCCGGACGTGGACCTGTTCGTCGAGGGGCACGCCCGCTTCGCGATGACCACCGCCTCCGCGCTGCTGCGGGCGCTGGAGCCGTTCGACATCGGCTGGTTGGAGGAGCCGATGCCCTGGACGCACATCGAGCGCTACGCGGAACTGCGCGCCCGCGCGCCGTTCCCGATCTCCGGCGGCGAACACTTCCACAACCGCTACGAGTACAAGCAGTTGTTCGCGACCAACGCGGTGGACATCATCCAGCCGGACCTGTCCATGGCCGGCGGCCTGACCGAGGTGCGCAAACTGGCCGCGATCGCCGACACGCACGGTGTGATGGTCGCCCCGCACAACTCCAACTCCCCGCTGTGCACCACGGTTTCGGTGCACGCCGCGCTCGGGATCACCAACTTCAAGATCCTGGAGACCTTCGACGGCCTGCTGGAGCCTTACGTGTTCGACGCGGTGCGCGGCGCACTGCCGGTGACCGCCGACGGCCACGTGGAGATCCCCACCGCGCCCGGCTTCGGCGTCGAACTCGACGACGACGTGTTCGCCGAACACCCGCCGACGCACCGTTTCTGGAACATGTTCTCGGCCGGCTGGGAGAAGAGGAACCGCACATGAACTCCGCGCCGGCGGGCCCCGGGATCGTCGACGTGCACTCCCATCTGTTCCGGCAGTGTTGCGACTTCGACGACACGTTCAAGGCCGAGTCGGCCCGCGCACACGCGGGCGAGGTGGACCTGACCGTGCGCTGGGCCGACTACGCGGCGAGCAGCCCGGCGGACACGCGCACCATCGTGGTCGGCGGCAAGGCCCGGCGCAGCGGGTTGTGGGTCGAGGACAAGGCCGTCGCCGAGTATGTCGGCGCGCAGCCGGAGCGGCTGATCGGCTACCTGTCGATCGACCCGACCCAACCCGGCTGGCAGGACGAACTGCGTTTTGGACACCAGGAGTTGGGGCTGCGCGGGATCAAGCTGATGCCGATGTACGCGGGCTTCGACCCGGGCGATCCGCACTACGACCCGCTGTTCGCCTACGCCGAGGACAACGGCCTGCCGATCCTGGTGCACACCGGGACCACGTTCGTCTCGGCGGCGCCGATCGCCTACGCGCAGCCGAGGTTGCTGGACCCGGTGGCGATCCGGCATCCGGAACTGCGCATGGTGCTCGCGCATCTGGGCCATCCGTTCGAGGGCGAGTGCATCGCGGTGATCCGCAAGCACCCGCACCTGTACGCCGATCTCAGCGCGCTGCACTACCGCCCGTTCCAGCTGTGGCACAGCCTGCGGCTCGCCCAGGACTACGGGGTGCTGCACAAGCTGCTGTTCGGCAGCGACTACCCGTTCACCACGGTGGACGCGTCGGTGACCGGGCTGCGCGAGGTGGCCGCGGTGCCCGGGATCCCGGGTCTGCCGCCGCTGGACCGGGACGCGGTGGAGGCGATCATCTTCCGTGACGCGCTGCCCCTGCTGGGGTTGACGTGAGCGGCGGCGAGGCGGGACGCGCCGTGGACTTCGCGCTTACCGAGCGCACCGCGCTGGTCACCGGCGCGGCCGGCGGCCTGGGCCGCGCGTTCGCGGTCGCGCTGGCCGGGGCGGGCGCCAACGTCGTGCTCACCGACCTGCCGGGGGTCGACCTGGAGCCGACCCGCGCGGCCGTCGAGGCGACCGGCCGCACCGCCCGGGTGATGCCGTTCGACCTGGCCGACACCGCCGGGCTGGCCGGCTTCGTGGACGAGGTGCGGGCCGCGGCCGGGCCGCTGCACATCCTGGTCAACAACGCGGGCACGGCCGCCCTGGAACGGTTCAACGAGATCTCCGTGGCGAGTTGGCGGCGGGTGCTCGCGGTGAACCTGGACGCGGTGTTCTTCCTGTCCCAGCGGGTCGCCGAGCATCAGATCGCGGACCGGGTCGCCGGCCGGATCATCGCAGTGACCTCGAAGAACGCCCACGTCGCCGAGGCCGGGTTGGCCCACTACAACGCGTCCAAGGCGGGTGTGGACCTGCTCGTGCAGAGCCTGGCGGTCGAACTCGCGCCGCACGGGATCACCGTCAACGCCGTGGCGCCCGGCATGGTCGAGACGCCCATCGACGGCGAATTCCCGCTGGACCGGGAGCCGTTCGAGGCCGCCTACCGGGAACGAATCCCGCTCGGCCGCTACGCCACCCCCGACGAGTGCGCCGGCGCGGTGGTCTTCCTGGCCTCGCCCGCCGCGTCCTACGTGACCGGCACCCGCATCGTCGTCGACGGCGGCGTGCTCGCGGACCAGATGCCGCGCATGCGCCACATGCCGCCGTACCGCAGCTCGCTCTGATCACCGGTGTGTGCCCGTCGGCCCGAAAAGCGCCGACGGGCCCGCACCCGACCCCACTTCGTGCACGGATCGAGAAAGTGAGCGGGACCCCATGTCCTCACTCGGTTCTTCCCCTTCGTCGTCGCGCCGTCGGCTGCTGGCCGCGGGCGGATTGGGCGGGTTGTTGCTCGCCGGTACGGCCGCCGCGGGGACCGCCTCGGCTTCCTCCGACGACGATCGGCATGGCGCGGGTTCGCGTGATGTGTCGATGAGTGTGCCGAATGTGGCCGCGTTGTTGCGGATGAACGTCAGGCCGCTCGAGGCCGATGCGATGGTGTTGGTGGCCGGCTATCACGCGGCGGGCGACGGTGGCGCGATGGTGGTGCGCTGGGACCCGCGGTCGAAGCTTGCGGTCAACGGGGGCACCGTGCTCGCCGATCCCGCCTCCGGGCGCGACGGCCGGTGGATCCAGGTGCACGACGGGGTGATGGACTTCCGCCGGTTCGGCATCCTCGACGACAAGGTCCCGGCGGACGCCGCGCTGGACGCGATGGTCAACGACCCGTACATCCACCGCGTCGAGGCGCACAGCGACCTGCTGTTCGTCAAGCGCCACACCTTCGCCCGCTCGCGCATCGTGCTCGACTTCGGCGGCCACACCGTGCGCACCACCGGCATCGAGAAGAACACCCACGACAACCCCTTCGGCGCCGTCCTGTACTTCAAGGGCAAGGTCACCGGCGCGGTCGTGAAATACGCGCTGCCCGAGACCGTCATCGAACTCACCGACGCCTTCCCGGTTCCCGACGCCGGCGCGTTCAGGGTCGGCGAGTGGTGGACGGTCGAGATCGACCCGATCGCCGGCGGCGGCACCTACGAGCGCGAATTGCAGAAGCTGGTCGAGATCACCCAGATCGTCGACGGCACACACATCCGGGTCGACTACCTCAACGGGTGGGAACTGGCCGCCGGGCGCGGCATCACCTGGACCCGGGTGGAACCCGTGCAACGCGCCGACGTCCGGAACATGGTGTTCTTCGGGGCCGGCGCCGGCCCCGGTGCAGACGACGAGTACACCGGCTCGCACCCGATCGCGTACGAGTACGCGGTGCGCTGCGACGTCACCGGGATCGAGGCGACCGGCTCGTTCTGGCCGGTGGTCATGCGCCGTTGGTGCACCCACTTCGTCACCGCCCGCTCGTCGTTGAAGAACCCGCCGACGGTGATGTACGGCGGCGCGGGCTATCTGACCCAGCAGATCTACTGCCTCTACGGCCGGGTCGAGGACTGCGTCTCCAGCAACGCCCGACACCTGAACGACTCGACCGCGTCCGCCTACTGTCACGTCGTCAACTGTCACGGCGACGGCGACGACCAGGGCGGCAACCCCTTCACCACGCACGGCCAGTACGAGCACGACCTGCTCTTCGAGGGCAACTCCGGACTGATGGACATCGCCAACTCGGGCGCTTTGTGGGGGACTTCCGCCAAGCGCATCACCGTGCGCGACCACACCTGCTCGTGGTTCGTCGCGGGTACGAAGATCACCGATCTGACCCTGGAGAACGTCCGGGTGATCCCACGTCCGACCTTCGACCCGGGCGGCACGCTCCAGGTCAACGCCGACGGCGTGCAGATGCGCGGCTGCGTGGCCCGCACGTTCGCGATCGGCCAGCGCTCGACCCGCTCGACCCGGCCGAACATCGTCGAGGGTTGCACGTTCGACCTGCCCGCGAAGCAGGTGCTGGTCCAGACGCCGGTGAGCAACACCGTGCACTTCCGGGACTGCCTGTTCACCGGCGTGGACGGCGCGATCCTGCGCGGCTCGGGCGAGGTCGACTTCGACTCCTGCACGCTCGTCGGCGCGGGGCCGACCGCGGCGCCCCTCGAAGTCGGCTCGGCCGTACTGCGCCTGACCGCGAGCACCCTGACCGACACCGGGATCCTGCTGTCGGCCGTCCGCGACCAGAGCCTGCACGTGGGCGCCGGCACCCGGCTGACCGGCGGCAACGGCGCGGGCGCGCTGCTGTCCCGGGGCGCCGGGGCGGGTGTACTGCGCTGGCACCTGGCCGGCGCGGCCTCGACCACGGACGGTGCGCATGTGCGCCTGACCGGCGGGGTCAACCACTGGATGGCCGGCCAGACCCGGTTCACCGGCGGCCGGTTGGAGCTGCGCCCGGAGGCGTTCGGCGGCGCCTCCTCCGCGCTGCACACCGGTTGTGTCGAGGACGGGGTGACCCGGACCGCGTTGCCGGCGGACGGCGCGCGGGTGGTCACGAGCGGGAACCTGGCGATCTGAGATGCGGCTGCGCCCGAGCACCACGGCCGACGAACCCGCGCTGCGCGCCCTGTGGGCGGTGGCCTTCCCGGACGCACCCGACCTGCCCGCGCTGTACGCGCGCGACGTGGGCCGGCATCCACGCACCCTGGTGGCCGCCGATGACGACGGCATGATCGACGCCGTCGTGCACTGGCAGCCCCGCCCGATCCGCAATCCGGCGGGCGGGGTGGACACGGTCGGCTGCGTGGGCAGCGTGGCCAGTGCACCCAGGGCCCGTGGCCGGGGGTTGATCCGCCGGCTGCTCGCCCTGGCCGTCGACGACATGACGCGCCACGGTTGTGCGTGGTCGTTGATGTTCAGCGGTACGCCGGGGGTGTACACGGGATCCGGTTGGGAGACCTTCGCGGCCCCGTATCTGCGCGGCGTGGCCGGCCCCGAGGCGGCGTGGGGGGATCGCCGGGTGCGCCCGGCCTCGCCCGCCGACCTGCCCGGGATGGTCGCCACGCACGCCGCCTGGAACGCCGACCGGCCGCTGACCACGGTGCGTTCCGCCGCCGACTGGGCGTACCGCTTCCCGCACTGGTACGCGCCGCCGACCCGGGTGCTGGTCACCGAGGAGGGGGACTACGTGGTGGTCCGGCCGGACACCGGCGACGTGCTGGAACTCGCGCTCGGCCCGGGCCGCCCGTACGCGCTGTCCGCGCTGTTGCGGGCGGCGACGCGCGAACTCGGCGGCCCCGGCACGGTGGTGACGCTGCACGTGCCGATCGACGCGGCGCTGACCCGGGCGGTCGGCGCGGTACTCGCCGACCTGAGCACCGGGCACACCACGTTCGGGCTGGCCCGGCCGATCCAGAGCGACCGGGCCCGGGTGCGCGCCACGATCACCGCCCCCGGCGCGATCCACTGGCCGGCGGACGCGTTCTGATGGGCCGTCAGGACCCCGCGATGCCACCCGACTCGGTGAGGAATCACCCCGTGCCGCCGAGTCGGGTGCCGGTCCTGGTCGGCGGCGCCGGCACGCTGGTCTGCGCCGCCGACCCGGACACGGGTGTCCTGACCCCGGTCGGCCCGCCGGCTCCCGTCCGCACCGCGTACGCCGCCGCCCATCCCCGTCTCGACCTCGTCTACGGCGTGGACGAGGCGCCGAGCGGCACGATCACCGTGGTCGAGACGACCGGCGGCGCCCGGATCCGGCAACAGGCCCCATCGCACGGCGAGATCCCCTGCCATCTCGCGGTCTCCCCCGACGGCGGCCGGCTGGTCACCGCCAACTACGGCAGCGGCGACCTGGTCGTACACCGGCTCGCCCCGAACGGCGCGCTCGCGGGTGTGTCCGCCTCCGTCCCGCTGCCGGGGTCGGGCTCCGGCGCGGTCGCCGACCGGCAATCCGCCGCGCATCCGCACCAGATCGTGTTCACGGGCACCGACACGTTCACCGTGGTCGACCTCGGCGGCGACGCACTGCTGACCTACCGACTCGTCGAGGGCCGGCCGCAGTTGCTCGCCACCCGGCCCGTTCCGCCCGGAACCGGTCCCCGGCACCTGTCCGGTCGCTGGCTGCTGGGCGAACTCGACCCGGTGATCCTGGCGTTGCCCGACCTCACCCGCCACCCGCTGGGCGCGCCCGGCCTGCCGTCCGCGATCGTCACCGCGCCCGACGGGGCCCACGTGTACGCGGCCAACCGCGGTCCGGGCACCATCACCACCCTGGCCGCCGACGCCCCGCATACGATGTCCGACCTTCCCACCGGCGGCGCCGCCCCGCAGGACCTGGCCTTCGTCGGCCCGGTCCTGTACGCGGCCGTCCCCGACGCCGACGCGGTCACCGCGTTCGCCTGGACCCCGGGAACCGGCACGCTGCACCCCCTCGGCGTGGCACTGCGCGTCCCGGATCCGCGCTGCGTCCTGCCGCTGCGCCGGGGCCTGCCGGCTTTCCGGATCACCCCCGGCTCGACCGGAAGACCTCGGTCAGGCTGGTGAAGCTGTCCTTGCCGTGCCCGGCCGCGATCCCCCGGCGGAAGATCTCCAGGACCGCCGCCGGCAGCGCCGTGTCCACGCCGGAGTCGCGCGTGGTGTGCAGCACGTGCTCGACGCTCGCCACGCCCATCGCCAGGTTGTCCACGTCCCCGCTGTGGTCGTCCGCATCCAGGCGCGGCGCGTAGAAGGCGAGAAAATCCGGCACCGACGCGGCCGTCGAGGACGCGTACGGCAGGAACTCCTCGGCCGAGATGCCGTTCGCCCGAGCCACCGACAGGGCATGCGTCGCGCTCAGCATCGAGGTCCAGAAGATATCCATCTGGAGCTGGTAGAGCAGCGCGGCCAGACCCGGGTCGGCACCCCGGTAGTCGGTGCCCGTGAGTACGGCCAGCGTGTCCCGGTGCGCCTCGAAGACGTCGGCCGGGCCGCTGTAGAAGGTCGACATCTGCGGTGACCCGATGCCCGAGGGCGGCGACTGCACCCCGCCGGTCAGCTGCCGGCCGCCGTGCCGACCCACCCACTCGGCCGCCTTGCGGGCCTGCTCCGGGGTGTCCGAGCCGAGATTGACCACCACCCGCCCGGCCAGCGCCGCGGCGACCGGTTCGAACAGCGCGTACATCGCCGCGTAGTCGGTCAGGCTCAGCACCACCAGTTCGTTCGCGGCCAGCGCCGCCTCGATCGTGTCGGCCCGTACGGCCCCGTCGGCCACCAGCTCGTCGGCCTTGCTCGCGGTCCTGTTCCACACCGTGACCGGGTGGCCGGCGGCCAGGAACGCGCGGGTCATCGCCTGCCCCATCGGACCGAGACCGATGACCGTGACCGCCTGCTTGTCGCCCATGAGTACTCCCGTTTTCGCGATACGAGCAAAGGAACGCCGGACTAGAACGAACGCTCTATCCAGCCAGAGCAACGTAGCACGCTTCTGGAACGAACGCTCTATTCGGTAGACTCGGCCCGTGCAGACGAAGACGCAGCAGAGCCGACCCGATCAGTCCGAGGCCGCCGCCGAATCGACTCCGCTCGGCACCCGCGAGCGCATCGTGCGCACGGCGTCGCGGCTGATGCAGCGGCAGGGCTACGACGGCACCGGGATCAAGCAGATCTCCACCGAGGCCGGCGCCACGCTCGGCTCGATGTACCACTTCTTCCCGGGCGGCAAGCAGGAGTTGGCGGTCGCCGCGATCCGACACGGGGACGCGGAGTTCGTCGACATCCTGGGCGCCGTACTGGCGGCCGAGCCGGACCCGGGCGCGGCGATCCGCGCGCTCACCCGGAGTCTGGCCGAGGGACTGCGCGCCTCCGACTGGGTCGACGGCTGTCCGGTCACCGCGACCGCGCTCGGCACCGCCGCCGGCCTGCCGGACATCCAGGCCGCCGCCGCCGAGGCGTTCGCGCACTGGCGGGAGGCGGTCCTCGCCAAACTGATCGAGGCGGGCCTGGCCGAGACCGACGCGCGCGAACTCGCGCACACCGTGATCAGCACGCTGGAGGGCGCCGAACTGGCCGCCCAGGTGACCCGCAGCGAGGAACCGCTGCTGCTCGCCGGCACCCACCTGACCAGGCTGCTCGACACCTACCCGCGCACCACCGACGCGGGCTGAGCCCTGGCGGCGCCGGCCTCAGCGCTCGCCCGCGCGCACCACGCCGTTCTCGTACGCGAACACCGCCGCCTGCGTGCGGTCGCGCAGGTTCAGCTTGGCCAGCAGCCGGCTGACGTGCGTCTTGACCGTCTGCTCACCGATCACCAACCGCGCGGCGATCTCCACGTTGGACAACCCGTGGGCGATCAGCGACAACACCTCGGTCTCCCGCTCGGTGAGCTGTTCGATCCGGCCGCGCGGGCCGGCGCTCGGACCGCCGAGCCGGGCGAACTCGGCGATCAGCCGCCGGGTCACGGTCGGTGCGAGCAGCGCGTCACCGGCCGCCACCACCCGTACCGCGTCCGCGAGTTGCCGCGCCGAGGCATCCTTGAGCAGGAACCCGCTCGCCCCCGCGCGCAGCGCCTCGTAGACGTACTCGTCCAGATCGAACGTGGTCAGCACCAGGACCCGGGTCGCGCAGTCGGGGTCGGCGGTGATCTCGCGGGTGGCGGCGAGGCCGTCCAGGACCGGCATCCGTACATCCATCAGCACCACGTCCGGGCGCAGCGCCGCGACCTGCTCGACCGCGTCGCGCCCGTCCACCGCCTCGCCCGCGACCTCGATCCCGGGCTGGGCGCCGAGCAGGACCGAAAAGCCCTCGCGCACCAGCATCTGGTCGTCGGCGATCAGCACGCGGATGGCCATCGTGTCCCTACCGTTCGGTCGTGGTCGCGGTCCATGGCAGGTGTCCCGGCTCCCCCGCCGGCGGGCAGAGTCATTGCCCGTCCGTCGGCAGGAAGACCTCGACGTGGTAGCCGCCCTCGGGAGTATGCCCGGCCTCGAGGGTGCCGCCGATCATCGCGGCCCGCTCGCGCATGCCCATCACGCCGTGCCCGGAGCCGTCGCGCGCGGGCGGCGTCGGGTGCGGCGACGGTTCGTTGTGTATGCGCAGGCCGAGTCCGGTCGGCACGTACGCGACCTCGACCCGCACCCGCGCGCCGGACGCGTGGCGCAGCGCGTTGCTCAGTGCCTCCTGGGCGATCCGGTAGGCGGACAGGTCGACGCCCTGGGGCAGCGGGCGCGGGGCGCCGACGGTGACGCGGTCCACCGTCATCCCGGCCGCGCGCACGTTGTCGATCAGTTCGGGCAGTCGCTCCAGCGTCGGCAGTGGGGCGGGCCGCCCGTCGCGGTCCACCGCCACTGCTCCCTCGCCGTCGCCCTCGGTACGCAACAGGCCGAGCACGCGGCGGAGTTCGGCCAGCGCGTCGACCGCGTTGGCCCGGATTGTGACGAAGCTGCGCAGCAACTCCGGTGGTGGGTCGGCGACTCGGTAGGGGGCCGCCTCGGCCTGGATCGCGATCACCGACATGTGGTGTGCAACGACGTCATGCAACTCGCGGGCGATCCGCGCACGTTCCTCCAGGAGTGCGCTGCGCTCCCGCTCGGTGGCGGTCAGGTCGGACTGTACGGCGAGTTCGCGGCGCGCGTCGCTGCGGCCCCGGAAGGCGACCACGACGATCATCACGGTCGCGGTCAGCAGGGCCACGGCGGGCATCGTGTCCCAGCGCGACGGGTCGTCCTGCGCGTTGCGCACCAGCACCACACCGAGCAGCGCGGTGCCCGCCCACGTCTCCAGCACGGTCCGCACCGGGGTGTGGAAGGCGACGTGGGCCATCACCACCACCTGGGCAACCACGCCGACCGCGCTCCACGGCCACTGCATGGCCACGCCGGACCCGGACTCGCCCGGCGTGGCGGCCAGCGCGCAAACCACGGTCGAGCCGAGCGACATCCACCAGGCCACGACCGGTCGTTGCGGCGCGAGCAGGATCGGTACACCGGTGGCAAGGCCCATGGCGAAGGCCACTCCGCCGGACACCCCGGGATAGCCGGCGAACACCGCTCCCTGGATGCCCACGACGAGCACCACGATGAGGTAGTGCAGCGCCAGGGCGACCGCGCGGCTGCTGAACGGGGCGGGCGGGCGCTCCGTCCGGACCCGGACGTCGAACAGGTCGCCGCGCAGCGTGGTCAACCCCTGCCGCACCAGGCCGACCACACCGGCCCGGACGGTGGTCGAGGTCTCGGCTCCTCCCGCCGCATGCGCGACGTCGATGTCCCGTCCGCCCGATCCGCCTGCCTTCGTGCTCATTCACAGGAGGCTAGAGCCAGGGCCGAAGCCCGGCGTCCCCGGCCCGGATGATCCGGGGTGTCACTCTCAAGAGCTACGCGCGGCGGCCGAGGCGCCGCGCGATCGTCCGCCGGCGGCCTCCCACCGATGAAACACCGTCCACAACACGAGCAGCACGGCGGCGAACGCCGGCATCCAGCCGACCCGCGCGGCCACCCACGGCAGTCCGTCGGGCGCGGTGCCCAGGCCGGGCAGTCCACCGAGGGCGATGCCGACCGAGGTGGTCGCGAGCATCGCGCTCTGGTGCCACAGGAACACCGTCATGGCGGACAGATTGACCAGCGCCACCGCCGCCCAGGTGCGCGGATGCCGGCTCAGTGCCCGGCGCAGCGGGGCCCGGACCAGCAGTGCGAGGCCGCACTGGGCGAGACCGAAGGCGACCGCCGCGAGGGTGGGCGGGTTGAGGTTGGACATCGCCTGGCCCGGGACGCCGACCATGCTGACCGGATAGCCGCACCAGCGGATCAGCGCGGCGCAGCCGAGCGCGCCCACCACCAGGAGCGGGCCGCCCAATCGCTCGATCCGGGCCCGATGCGGACCGGCCCAGAGCACCCCGAGGCTGTACGGGACCAGCCAGCCGGCGAGCACGTTGACCCAGCCGAGCGCGGCGGGCCCGTCGGCGGCGAACCTGGTCAGGTCCACGGCGGCGACCACGGCGAGCGCGAGCGGCGGACCGGCCCGGCCGAGGCGGACCACCAGCGGGGTGAGCAGGGTCAGGCCCGCGTAGACGAGCACGAACCACAGCGGGGACAGCACGAGCTTGCCGAGCGTGTAGAGGGTGTCGCCGGGCACGAAGTCGGCGAGCAGCGCCATGAGTACGGTCCACACCGCGAGGAGCGCGGCGATCGGCCGGCCGAGCCGGGTCATCCGCCGCCGGGCCCACGTGTGCCGGCTCGTGGCGTGGGCGTACGAGCGTGCCCCCACGTACCCGCCGACCAGGAAGAACACGGCCAGCGGCTGGAGCAGCCAGGTGACCGGGGCGAAGTCCGGCAGCCGGCGCAGTGGGCTGTCCGTCTGCCAGTGGTCGGCGCCGGCGGACACGCCCGTGACGATCCAGTGGCCGAGGACCACGCCGAGGATGGCGAACGCCCGCAGACCGTCCACCTCCCGCTCGCGGTCGGCCGGGGTCGATCGCTCGATCCGGCGTACCAGCACGCCCGGCTCAGCCATGGGTCACCTCCGTCGCGCGGCCTCGCACGATCAGCGCGAGGTTGTACAGGGCCCGCCCGCCGGGCCGCAGGTAGTCCGAGTGGCCACCGCCGCCGGCCGCGAAGTCGCGGGCGCCGAAGCCGCGCGAGGTCGGGTCCGCGCCGAAGCCGACGGTGGTGTCGAAGAACGGGATGCTGACGTGCGGCACCACGTCGATCCAGTCCGAGTCGCCGCGACCGGCCCAGACGCGGGCGCCGGTGCCCAGGTCGTCCCGGTCGTCGACACCCAGGCCGGGGCTGCCGAACACGGCGAGGTCGGCCACGTCGATCGTGGAGACCGCCCGCCCGCACACCACCGAGCCGTAGGAGTGGCACAGCAGCGACACCTGCGCGGCGGGCGCGACCGCGTACAGCCCGGCGACGAAGCGGCGCAGTTCGCGCGCGCCGTCGTCGGCCCGGCCGGTGGTCAGCACGCCGAGGCTGATCGTGTGCGGCGGGGAGTAGCCGAGCCAGGCGATCACCGCGACGCGGGCGGTCGGGTCCTGGGTGTGGATCTCCGCGTACAGGGCGCGCGCGCCGCCGCCGGGGGCCGAGTACGGCTTGTCGCCGCGCGTGTCGAAGTGGTCCAGGTCGGTGTCGGCGCCCGGCACCAGGACGGCGATCCGGTCCGCGGCGGCGAGGTCGCCGACCACCTCGACCGCCCGGACCCGGCCGGCGCGGCCGTCGAAGGACAGGAAGGTGCGGGTCGGGTCGGCCATCCGCGCCAGCTTGTCCGCCCGGCCGGTGTGTCCGGTGTCCCGGGCCAGCCCGGCCGCGTCGGAGATGGCTCGCTGGTTGGCGGTGTAGCGCTCGCCCAGGGTGGTCGCGGACATCGCCGGCAGCGTCGGCGGGGCCGCCGCCGCGGCCTCCGCCGCACCCACACCGGGTCCGGCCAGCCCGGCCGCCACCAGCACCGAGACCAGGCCCATTCGCAGCCGACCACGCATCTCCCGCTCCCGTCCTCGAAGTTCCGGACTCGAAGCTAGGAATCGGCGTCCGTAGCCTGCGTCGCGCCAGGGAGTGGACCTTGCGGGTAGCTCTGGGGGACTACATGGGTCACTCGCGTGGTCGGGAGTCGGCGGGAACGGCTGCGGGGCGGCCCGCGCCGCGGGTGAATCGTGCCGGGGGTGGATCGCGCCTCAGGTACCACGCGTGCTCTCCTCCGCTGGGCTGACGGCGCGCCGGGTGCGGCCGGCTACCGTGGCATCCGTGACTTTTCGCTCCGCCGCCGAGTCGATCCGCCGCCCCTTCCCCTCCTGGCCGCAGGCCCGACGCTCGTTCGCCTTCGACCTCACGGTGGCGATCGTGGTCGGGCCGCTGGTTCCCGCGATCGCCCTGGCGGCGCATTTGCACGAGTCGGGTGCGGATGTCGCGAACGCATGGCTGACGTACATGGCCCAGGCGATCGCCGGGCTGATCCTGATCGTCCGACGCCGGCATCCCGAGGTGTGTGTCGCGGTCATCGCGCCCACGCTGCTGCAGGGCCAGTCCTTCGGCGCCCTCTTGGCGGCCTACGCGGTCGCGGTCTACGTGCACGACCGCCGGCGGATGTGGTTGTTGATCGGCGTCCTGTGCCTGGCCACGTGGCAGCCCTGGGATTGGCGGGATCTCGCCAACAACACCGGGAACACCTTCGGAACGCTCACCCCCGCGTGCTACGGCCTCTACATCGCCTCCCGCCGCCGGCTCATCGCGGCCCTCGGCGAGCGTGCCGAACGGGCAGAGCGTGAACAGGAGTTGCGTGCCGAACAGGCCCGCGAGGAGGAGCGCAACCGGCTGGCCGGAGACATGCACGACATCGTCACGCACCGGGTGAGCCTGATGGTCCTCCAGGCGGGCGCGATGCGTTCGCGGGCGGCGGACGACGCGACCCGGCGGGCGGCGGAGGACCTGCGTTCCACCGGGTGTCAGGCGCTGGCCGAACTGCGCGATCTGGTCTCGGTGTTGCGCGCCGCGCGGGAGCGTGACGCGCGCGCCCCGGTGGAGCCGGCGGTGCTGGACGCGTCCGCGCTGGTGGAGGAGTCGGTGGCGGCGGGGGTGGATGTGCGCCTGGATGTGGAGGGTACGGCCCGGCCGGCCTCGCCGGTGGTGGTGCGCACCGCGTATCGGGTGGTCCAGGAGGCGCTGACGAACGTGCACAAGCACGCGCCGGGCGCCTTCGTCCGGGTCCTGGTGCGGCACACCGACGGCGAGGTGCGGATCACCGTGACGAACACCGCGCCCACCCGGCCGCCGGAGATCGAACTGGGCGCGGGTGGCACGGGATTGGTCGGGCTGCATCGGCGGATCGAGCTGACCGGCGGCACGTTCCGGGCAGGGCCGCGGGCGGATGGGGGCTTCGAGGTGGACGCGCGGTTGTCGGTGGGGGCCGGCGCGGCGACGGCGGCCGTGGGTTCCGGGACGCCGGGTGACCCGAACGAGCCGGCACGGAGCGAGACTTCGGCCGATGCCGATGCCGAGGCCAATGCCGATGCCGAAGCCGAGGCCGCGTCGGTCGAGCCGCCGAGCGGGGTCGCGTGGGTGCTGCGCGCGGGTCCGGTACGCCCGGCCCGGGAGCGGTCGGGCCGGGATCGGTCGAAGGCGGGTCGGCCCGCCCCGGAGCACGTGGACCGCCCGGAGCACGCGGAGCGTTCGGGCCGTTCGGATCACCACGATCGCTCGGACTCCGCCTCGGCATCGACACCGGGAGTACTGACGGGATCACGCCCCGAAACCGGCTGATACCCGGAGGATCCGGCCGCGCCGACTTCTCGATCCTCGACACGTGTCACCCGTCTTTCGGTGTTGACTTGCGCGGCCCCCGGATGGACCCTCGGGCCAGCCGCGTCGCACCGTTCGGCCGACCGGCCCCGGGTTCCGGAACCACCCCGAACCCGCCGCCTCGGCACGCCCGGCACGGCCCGCACCGGCACGGCATCGCACGGCGCCCGGATCCGTTTCTCCGCCTCCGCGCCGTGGCGTTCGACATCACCGCTCCACCTTGCTCCTCGGCACGCAGCAGATCGATCTTCCGGAACCGGAACCACCGATTCCGCATGTCGAATTCCCCCGGGCTGCAGGCCCTCGGGACGCCCGAAAGGCATCCTGATGCCCCGACCGAACCAGCCGGACCCGCATCCGAACCCGAACCCGAATCCCGACCTCGACCCGAGCCTGTCCCGTCGCGCGGTGCTCGGCGGCCTCGCCGGCGCCGCGCTCGTCGCGGCCCAGTGGACCCCCGTCGGCTTGGCCCCCGCCGCCGGGGCCGCCGCCCCGCCGTCCCCGCCCGACTTCCCGGCCGGCATCACGCTGGGCGTGCAGCAATACCGGAACTGGTCCGGCGAGATGCGTGCCGACGACGTCTGGACGGCGGTACCCGCGCACCCCTCCGACGTGGTGACCCTGGCCAACTGGGCGCGCGCCAAGGGCTATCGGCTCCGCCCGCGCGGCATGAGCCACAACTGGTCGCCGATCCTGATCCCGCCCGGCGCGGACACCTCGCGCACCCTGATGGTGGACACCACGCGAAACCTGACCTCGCTGGTGATCAATCCGGGCTCGCCCACCACGGTGACCGTCGAGACCGGATGCAGCGTCGAGCGCCTGCTCACCAAACTGGAGGAGGCCGGTCGCGGGATGATCGCCACCACCGCCCCGGGCAAGCTGAGCGTGGGTGGGGTGCTGGCCATCGGCGCACACGGCAGCGGCATCCCGACACCCGGCGAAACCCTGCCCCAGGGCGGCACTTACGGCACGTTGAGCAACCTGGTGACGGCCCTGACCGCAGTCGTGTGGGACCCGACGGCCGGCGCCTACGTCCTGAAGACCTTCCGGCGCGACGACCCCGAGATCGGCCCCTTCCTGGTGCACCTGGGCCGGGCCTTCGTCACCGAGGTCACCCTCCAGACCAACACAAACCAACGGCTGCGCTGCCAGAACTTCTACCACGACCAGATCGGCACCCTGCTCGGCCCGCCCGGCGGCTCCGGCAAGAAACTCGCCGACTACCTGCGCGACTCCGGCCGGGTCGAGGTGATCTGGTTCCCGTTCACCACGGTGCCGTGGCTCAAGGTGTGGAGCGTCGCGCCGAGCAAGCCGTGGGTGTCGACTCAGATCAACGCGCCGTACCCGTACACGTTCGCCAACTTCGTCACCGAGGATCAGGCGAAATTCCTCGCCGACATCGCCACCGGCAACGTCGGCGGAACCGAGGTGTTCACCAACGCCGAGATGGCGGTGGTCGGTTCGGGTCTGATCGCGACCTGGACCTGGGACATCTGGGGCTGGGCGAAGAACACGCAGCTCTTCGTCGAACCGACCACGCTGCGCATCCACGAGGGCGGCTGGGCGGTGCTGACCGCGCGAGCGAACGTACAGCGGGTCCTCAACGAGTTCTTCGTTCGCTACACGGGCCTGTTGAGCGCGTACAAGGCCAACGGACAGTATCCGTGCAACAGTCCGATCGAGTTGCGGGTGACCGGCGTGGACCGGGCGAGCGAGGTCGTGGTCGCGAACGCGGTCGAGCCGACCCTGTCCGCCGCCCGCCCACGCCCCGACCACCCCGAATGGGACACCGTGGTCTGGCTCGACGTCGCCACCCTGCCCGGCTCCCCCGCCAACCACGACTTCTACCGGGAGATGGACTCCTGGATCTGGGCCAACTACACCGGCAACTACGCCTGTGTCCGCCCCGAGTGGTCCAAGGGCTGGGCGTACGGCCTCGGCGGCGCCTGGACCGACACGGCCGCCGTGACCGGCCGCATCCCGAACGCGTTCCGCACCGGCCTGCCCACGACGGCGAACTTCGACACGGCACGCGCCACCTTGAACAAGTACGACCCGGGTCGTGTCTTCGCCAACCCGTTCCTGGACGTGCTCCTACCCTGACCGCCCACCCAACCAGCCGTCATCCAACGACCCGTTGTCGTCGTACACCACGAACTCCCGCTCCACCGAGGCGATTTCGTACCCGGACAGGGCGGCCACCAGGTCCTCCGCAGCCCGGGTGGCCGCCACGTCCCCGACCCCGTGGCAGCGCTGCGTGACAAACCGCTCGGCCCGCCCGTCCGCCCGGACCCGCCGGGCGTTGTACGACAGATGCGCCCCATGCCGCAGCACCTGGGCCACCAACCCGCCCGACTCGGCGGCACGCTCGGCCAACACCAGCTTCACGTGATGCTCGAAGTACATCCCGGCCCCGAGTTCCCGCGCCCTCGCGTCCGTCCGAGGCACGCCCGGATGCCACGGCGCCACCTCGATCTTGGTCCGCGTCACCCGATGCCCGCCCCGCGCCAACACATCGGCCAACTCCGCGGCCCGCTCCCGAGCCGCCGGCAGGGTCGTGGTGGCCCGCTCGGTGACCATCGGCTGTGACACGGTCCGCCCTCGCGCCAACACGATGTGCGTCACCCCGACCCCGACCTCGGCGGCCCACCGAACCAACCCGTCCACATCCGGGGTCCCCACGGTGACATGCGTCTCGAAAAGCCCGACCGCCACCCCGGGAAACCCCGCGCCACCAACCTCACCCGACCCATACACCCGCCCATCCTCCCAGGCGGGGGCACCACGAACGACGCAATAATCGACGACTCCCCGAGCACACGGGTCCGCATAATGGCCCGCATGCCCACCGATGCGGACGCCCTGCTCGCCGCTCTGGACCCGCTCCCGTACCGGGAACGCACCCGAGCACTCGCCCACACCGCAAGGCGCCTGCACGCGTCCGACCAATTTCCCGCTCTCCTGGCCGACTTGGCCGGTCGCGACGGGTACACCCGCAGCCTCGCCCTGACCCTGGCGATCATCGGCGGCGATGTCCCGCACGTGATCCGGGCCACCCGAGACCCCGACCCCACTCTGGCCGGCCGCGCGGTAAGCGCCGCCCGCACCCTCCCCATACCCGACCGGGTCCTGGCCGACCTGCTCGACGACGCCCCCGCCGTGCTGCGCGCCTCGATCTACCGCGTCCTGCGCACCGGGCGGCGCACCGCGTTGGCCGATCGGCTGATCGGCGACGTGCTCGCGCTGCACGGACCGGTCGAGGCGGCCCGGGTGTTGTCGGCCTGCGGTCCGACCACGGCGCTCGCGTACGCGGACCTGCTCGGCCGAGCCGGGGCCGCGGTGATCCGCCGCCACCCCGAGATCGGCTGCGCGGACGCGGAACGCCGACTCGCCGCGCTGCCGGCCTCCGATCGCGACGCGTGGTGGGCGGGGCCGGGCGCCGACTTGGTCGCGGCCGGTGCGCGATTCCCGCTGCGCGTCCTGGACCTGATCGAGCGTCACCCCCCGCGCGGGCCCCTGCACTGGGCGTTCGTCACTCGGATCGGGTGGTTCGTCGCGGCCGACCGGCCCCGGGTCCTGCGCCTGTTGGCCGCCTCCGAGCGGCGCGGGCCGACCGTGTCCAGGCTCAGCGGGTGCGCACTGCGCCGACTGGTCGGCGCCGGTCCGGACTCGCCCGAGTTGATCGCGCTCGGTCGTACGTTGCGCACCGACGAACGTGCGCTGGTCCGGCTGCTCAAGGCGATGGCGCCGGCCGTGCGGGGCGAGTTCCTGGACGCGGTGCACGCCGATCGGGATCGCACCCGGGATGTGCTCCCCGGCGACCTGCTCGACCTGCTTCCGCACGACCGCCGCCGGGCCGAGGCGCGCCGCATGCTCGCGCTGCCGGCGATCGCCGAGAACGAATCGCGCCGGTCGGCGTTGCTCGCGCATCTGCCGTTCGCCGAGGTGGAAAGCGAACTGGTCGCGGCGACCCGGCGGTCCGACCCGAGCGCTCGTGCCGAGGGTTACCGGCGGTTGATCTCCTGCGCCGCCCGTACCCGCGATCCCGACACCTTCGGCGCCGTGTTGCGCTCGCTGACCCGGTTGCGCAACGAGCAGGACCCGGTGCGTCGCGCGGCCCTGTCGGCGCTTGCCGACGTGCATCCCGCGCTGTTCGGCCCGGATGCGCCGGATGTGCTCACCACGCTGACCCGGGACGCGCTGGATGCGCGCGACCTCTCGTATCCGACCCGGGCCGCGCTGATCGATCTGGCCGGCCGGCTGCTCACCCATCACGTGCTTGGCGCGGCGCCGGAATCGGTCGACTGGGCGCTCGGCGTCTTCGAGCAGGTGGCGGGTCGCTCCGGCACGATCCCCCTGACCCGCCTGGTCGAGGGGCTGCGCCGGGGGCGCGAGCGGGGGATCCTGGCCGCGTTGCTGCCCGGGATCCGGGCCCGGGTCGATCGGGGCGACCACCGGTTGCTCTTCGCCCTGGCGTACGCGTTCGGCCGGCGTGCATGGGACCTGGAGGCGTTGCAGGAGCTTTTGGGCCGGGCCGCCCGCGACCCCCTCCCCGAGGTCGCCCGGGCCGCGATCCCGCCGTGGCTGGCCGACCCCCGGCAACGGACCCACCGTGTCGCGGAGTTGGTTGCCTGGGATCCGTCGACGGGGACCCGGTCGGACGTCCTGTCCGCCCTCGTCCGGCACCGCACCGATCTGCTCGATCCGTATCTCGCGGGACGGCCGCCGCGAGGCCGGTTCGCCCCGAAGGACGTGCGATGGGTACCGGACCTGTCGCCCGACGAGGTGCGCCGACTGCTGCCCCGACAGCGCCGGGCGTACGCGGCCGGGCTGGTCGCCCTCGCCGACGACGCGGGGCAGCACGTGGCGACCCGGGTGCGGGCGATCCATCGGCTGGCCCGGGTCCCGGAGTTCGGCCGGGCCGCGTTGCCCAAGTATCTGGACGCGGCGGAAGTTCCCCTGGTGGAGGCCGCTATGAGTGGGCTCACCCATACCGACGACCCGGGCGCGGCGCTGCCCACCCTGCTGGGCCGCGTCGGCGACGACCGCGCCAGGGTCGCGGCCTACGCGCTGTCCCGGGCCGCCCGCTACGTACCGCCGAGCGTGCTGGAACCCGCGCTGTGTGCGGTCCTGTTCGGGCCGGCCAGGGTGACCGCGCGCAAGGAGGCGGCCCGGATCCTGTCGGCCACGGGGGTGCCCGGTGCGGTGGACCTGCTGGCCCGAGCCTGGTCGCTTCCGGATCAACACCGCGATGTGCGCCTGGCGATCCTGTCCCGGCTGGCCGACCGGCCCGACCATGAGGCGGCCCGGGCGGTGTTGCGGGAGGCGGTCGAGGGTCCGCGTGAGGCGGCGCTGATGGTGCTGACCACGCGACCGGACAGCCTTCCGCCCGGTTGGCGGGCCCATTACGCGGAGTTGATTACCTTCGCGTGTGCGAGCCCGGACCCGGAAGTCGCCCGAGCCGCGTATCGGACCTTTCCGCACTGGGCCCGCCACGCGCCCGCCGGAGTGGCCGCGATCCGCGACGCGGTCCTGGACCTGTCCGGGCACGTCGGGTGGCGGGAGGCCGCGGACGCGCTGCATGTGCTGACCGTCGACGGCGCGGCCCCGGGCGCCTACCTCGCCGTGATCGAGGCGCTGATCGCCCTCGACCGGGCCCCGGATGTGCCGAACGCCGAAGCGGATCGGGACCGCCCGGCCCGCCGTCGGCTCGAGGTGCTGCTCGGCTGGGCACGGGCCTGGGCGGAGCGCGAACCGGTCCACTCCGAGCCGGTGTTGCGCCCGGTCCGGGTCGTGTTGGCCGCCGAACCGGAGTTGCGCTTCGCGGCGGCGCGTCTGACCGCGTCGGGCATCCCGCTGACCGGCGACGCCGTCGAGGCCGATCTGTCCGCCCTGGTCGCCCTGTGCGCCGATCGTCCCCTCGCCGCGCTCGGCGCCGCCGACGTCCTGCGCGATCGGCTGACGCGGGCCGGCGCCCCGATCGACTCCGCCACACTGCGGCCGGTCGCCCGCGCCCTGGCGGCGAACCCGGCACCGGCGGCCGGGCTGTTCGGCTGCACGCTGGTCCGGACCGTCGGCGCCGCCGCCGGTTGGCCGATCGCATGGCGGGCCCTTCTCCGCGTGTTGCGCGCCCATCCCGATCCGGACGTGCGCGAGACGGCGTTGGCGGTGAGCACCGGACGCGAATAGGGCGAACGGCCCGGTCAGCTCTGCTCGGTGCGCAAAAGCCGCAGGAACGCCTTGATGCCGGAGATGACTTCCTGGTTGTCCGTCAACTGGCTGATGGTGTCCTCGAAGCGGCGGCCGAGGGCGTCCACCTTGCGGTCCGCCTCCTGGAAGCGCCTCGTGGTGTCGGCCGCCGCGAAGACCGTCGTCTCCTTGAGCTGCTCGATGCTCTCCAGCAACTCCTTGGTGCGGGTCTCCAGGGCCTCGACCTTGGCCTTGAGCGCCGTGACGTCCTGGTTGACCGCGAGCACGTCGTCGCGGGGGTGGGTCACCTCGCGCAGCATGGCGCGCAGCCGCTGGGACAGGTGCTCCGCATACGCCTGACCGGGTCGAAACAGGGTGCTGAGCAGGTAGAACCCGGCGAACCAGTAGCCCACCACACCACCGGAGATCCAGGTGATCAGCGCGATCACCGCGGCGGAGAGCACGTGTGCGCCGATCGCGCCGCAGAGCAGTCGACGGGCCATCCGGCGGGCCTCGACGTCACGCCCCTCCGGTACCGCCAGGCCCCGCTCCCGGCTGATCGCGATCTCCGTGATCACCCGCTGGGCCCGGAAGTACAGGTTCCACGGCGCGGTCAGCACCAGGATCAGCCAGAACAGACACACCGCCCCCGCCCCGAGCGAGAGCAGATCCGCCAATGACGTGTCCTCGACGAAATACAGCACGATGCCCAACGCCGTCGTGCCGACGAACAGCAGAACCGCAAGCAGCCTGGTCGCACCCACCCGAATCGCACTCCCACCCCACCCGGCGCCCGGCCCACCCGAGCACGCTGCTCGGACTGTAGAGCACGAAGATCGGCGTGGTCGGGTTCAGCCGTCGGCAACCGATCCGTCGGGGTCGGGAATCCACGAACCATGGATACCGGCCGGTACCCGGCGCGGCAGTTCGACGACCGCGATCGGCGGCGCGGTGATCCTGCGCGCGTCGAGCACCAGCAACTCCGAGGCGTTCCGGGCGAGATCACCGACCACGGTGAGCAGGTAGCCGTCGTCCTCGGCGGTGCCGCCCTCGGCCGGCACGAACACCGCCTCGCCGGGCATACGGTCGCGCCCCTGCCCGGCGATCCACCGCTCCCCGCTCACCCGGTCGTACTTGACGATCGCGTACTCGCGCAGTCCCGCCCCGGGAAAGGCCGACACGTAGCCGAATCGGTGCGGCCGGCCCACCGCGCGGGCATCGATCTTGGGGAACTCGACCACCAGCGAGTCCAGTTCCTGCTCGCCCGCGACTCCCGAGGCCGGGTCCAGGATCCATCGGTGCGAGGTCGCGCCGACCACGGGTGATTCGGGGTAGCCGGGCGCGCCCACCCACCACCGCCAACTCGTCTCCCACGCGGCGCGATCGAACCTCGGCGCCTCCAGCACGATCCGCCCGCGCGCGTCCTCGTACGCGTTGGCCACATGCAGCACCATCCCCGGCGACACCTCGAACCAGGTCGGTACGGCCGGGCCGGTGCGTGGCATCACGCCGATCCGGGGCGCGTAGGACTCGCTCCAGCGGTAGGGCACACCGGAGGACTCGGCCGGGTTGAACACCACCGGCAGGTCGAGCCAGACCACATGACGTCGCGTCAGGCCGAAGTCGTGCATCAGCGACGGCCCCGCGCCGCAGATCACCTCACTGCGGATGATCCGCCCCCGGGGCGAGGCGACGTGGTAGGTGAGATACGGCGGGGTCGGCGAGTAGCCGAAGAAGTGCAGTTCGCCGGTGCCCGGATCGGTCTTGGGATGCGCGGTCATCGCGGTGGTCAGCCCGCCGGCGAAGTCGTACGGACCGACCGTGTCCAACTCGCGGGTCACCTCGAACGGGAGGTTGGCCTCCTGGAGCGCGAGCAGCCGCCCGGCGTGTTCGACGATGTGCGTGCCGGCGATGCTCGCGGTCAGGTCCACGCTGCCGTCCGCGCGCACGTACGGCGCGCCGTTCCACGCTGGGGTGCGTACCCACCGGTTGCGGTACCACTCGGCCCGGCCGGCCCGCAGCCGGATGCCGTGCAGCATGCCGCTGCCCCGGAACCAGTGCGACGGCACGTCACCGGGTCGCGGGTTGTGCCCGTTGCGGATGTAGCGACCGTTCAGCTCCGGCGGAAGCATGCCCCGAACCTTCAGGTCGCGCCGGTCGATCTCGTCGGCGACGGGTGCGAAGTGCTCGGCGAGATAGGGCTTTCGCAGGTCCACGACGGCGCGCTCCGATCACCTGGGTCGGCGACTGTAGCACCTGCCGCCGCCGATCCGGCACCCGAGGTGAACGCGCGCTCGCCGACCCGTGCGCCCCGAAAGAAGTCCGCAACCGGCCGGAAACCGACACCACTTCGAGGTAGACGTGACAAAGCCTCGGCAATACGCGAAGGCGGGCCGGGGCACCCGCCCCGACCCGCCCACCGCCGCGCGCCCGTTCGGCTAGCGCGCGTCCAACTCCTCGGCCAGCGCGGTCGCGAAGGCGTCGATGTCCGCCTCGGTGGTGTCGAACGCCGTCATCCAGCGCACCTCGCCGATCGACTCGTCCCAGGTGTAGAACCGGAACCGCTTCTGCATCCGCTCGGTCACATCCGCCGGCAGCACCGCGAACACCGCGTTGGCCTGCGGCATCCGGGACAGCGTCACGCCCTCCAGGCCGGCGACCTTCTCGGCGAGCAGCGCCGCCATCGCGTTCGCGTGCCGCGCGTTGCGCAGCCACAGGTCGCCGGAGAGCAGCGCCTCGAACTGCACCGATACGAACCGCATCTTGGACGCGAGTTGCATCGCCGCCTTGCGCAGATACTTGATGCCGCGCGCCGCGTCCGGGTTGAGCACGACCACGGCCTCGCCGAACATCAGGCCGCTCTTGGTGCCGCCGAAGGACAACACGTCCACGCCCACGTCCGTGCTCAGCGCGCGCAGCGGCACGTCCAGCGCGGCGGCGGCGTTGGCCAGGCGCGAGCCGTCCAGGTGGGCGAGCATGCCGTGGTCGTGCGCGTGCGCGACCAACGCGGCGATCTCGTCCACCGTGTAGACCGTGCCCAGTTCGGTGCTCTCGGCGAATGAGACAACCCTCGGCTGGGCCCGGTGTTCGTCGCCCCAGCCCCACGCGTGCGTGTCCACGAGTTCGGGGGTGAGCTTGCCGTCGGGGGTGGCCACGGTGAGCAGCTTCAGGCCCGCCACCTTCTCCGGCGCGCCGCACTCGTCCACGTTGATGTGCGCGGTGGTGGCGCAGATCACCGATTCCCAGCGGTCGGTCATCGACTGCAGGCCGACCACGTTGGCCCCGGTGCCGTTGAACACCGGGAACACCTCGGCACGTTCGCCGAAGTGGGCGCGGAAGACCTCGGTCAGGTGCTCGGTGTAGACGTCGTCGCCGTAGGAGATCTGGTGTCCGCCGTTGGCCGTGCCGATCGCGGCCAACACCTCGGGATGTATGCCCGCGTAGTTGTCGCTGGCGAAACCGCGCGCGTCGGGGTCGTGACGCGGGGTCAGGGGGCGTTCAGGCACAGTCGTTTCCCGTTCAGGTCGATGGCCGGGGTGCTCCACAGACCCGCGATCTCGGCGGCGAGATCGGCGACGTCGGTGAATCCGGCGAACTTTGCGTTGGGTCGGGCGTCGCGCATCTCGTCGTTGACGAGCGCCTTGACCACCAGGATCGTGGCCGCCGCCTCGGTGTCGGTGAACGCGTCGGCGAGCGCGAGGGTCCAGGTCTCCGCCGCGGCCTTGGCGGCGGCGTAGCCCGCGTTGCCCTGGGTCGGCTGTCCGGCCGCGGCGGCGGAGATCAGTACGAACCGGCCGCGCGGGCTGCGCGCGAGCGCTTCGTGGAAGGCCAGCGTGGTGTGCTGGAGAGTACGTACGAGCAGGTTGTGCAGCAGGGCCCAGTCGTCGAGCGAGTTGTCGCCGAACTTCTTGCCGCCGCGCCAGCCGCCGACCAGGTGCACCAGCCCGTCCACCCGGCCGTGCTCGCGCTCGACCTCCTCCGCCCAGCGGCGGGTGGCGTCCGGGTCGAGCAGGTCCACCACCGCGCCGTGCGCCCCGGGCGCGGCGTCCACGCTCGCCCGCAATCGTTCGGCGTTCGCGTCCGCGCCGTACACGTGCGCGCCGGCGCCGACCAGCCGTTCGAGCACCGCCCGTCCGGTGGGTCCACCCGCGCCCGCGACCGCGATCACCGCGCCTTCGAGACCGTTCATCACTGCGACTCCTCGTTCACGTGCCGTTCGTCCTGCCCCGTACCCCGGTGGGCGCCTGCCGCACCCATCACGTCGGTCGCGTCCGTCGCATGCGCACGGTCACGACACCGCGGCCTCCCGCTCGGGCGCCTCGATCGGGCCCACCGGCGAGGCGTCGGCGGTGATCCCGCGTGTGGACGCGATCACGTCGCGCAGCCGCCGGTTCAGCGCCTCGTAGAACATGCTCAGCGGGAACTCGTCGGGCAGCACCGCGTCCACGAGCGCCTTCGGCGGGCCGTCCATCGGCAGCGCGGCGGTCCCCTTGGCCCACACCGACCCCGGGTGCGACGGCACATACTTGGCGACCAACTGGTAGCCGGCCAGCCAGTGGCCGACCTTCGACCGGTCGACTCCCTCGCGGTAGAGCCGGTCCACCTCGTCGAACAGGCCGAGCACCGCGTCGGTGATCCGGTCCCAGTCGATGGTGAGCCGGTTGTCCGACCAGTCGAGCACACCCGCGCGGTGCAGGTAGGCGAACAACAACTGCCCGCCGAGCCCGTCGTAGTTGCGCACCCGCCCACCGGTGACCGGGAAGCGGAACAGCCGGTCGAAGATCACCGCGTAGCGCACCAGCGGCGCGGTCGGCTCGCCCTCCGCGGACAGCGCGACCGCCTCGCGGAACGCGGTCAGGTCGCAGCGCAGCTCCTCCAGGGCGTACATCCAGAACGGCATGCGCTGCTTGATCATGAACGGGTCGAACGGCATGTGCCCGCGCATGTGGCTGCGGTCGTGGATCAGGTCCCACAACACGAACGCGTTCTGGGCGAGCTGCTGGCTTTCGACCAACGCCTGGGCCTCCGGCGGCAGTTCCAGCCCGAGAGTGTCCGCCGCGGCGGTCCCGACCCGGCGGAAGCGGGCCGCCTCACGGTCGCAGAAGATGCCGCCCCAGGTGAACCTGGGTACTTCGCGGACGGCCACCGTCTCGGGGAAGAGCACCGCGGAGTCGGTGTCGTATCCGTCGGTGAAGTCGACGAACGCGAGCGGCACGAACATCGCGTTGTCGTAGCGCGTCGCCTCCAGGTCGGCCAGCCACTGCGGCCACACCACGCGCAGCAGGACCGCCTCGACGTTGCGGTTCGGATTGCCGTTCTGGGTGGTCATCGGGAAGACCACCAGGTGCTCCAGACCGTCCCGCCGGTTCTGCTCGGGACGGAAGGCGACCAGCGAGTCCAGGAAGTCCGGGCGAGCGAAGTCGGCCTCGGCCCAACGGTGGAAGTCGGCCACGACGGCGTCGAGGTACGCCTCGTCGTACGGGAACAGCGGGGCGAGCGCCGCGATGGCGGCGGTGATGTCGGCGACCAGGAGACGGGCGGCAGCATGCCCGGACGGCTCGATCGAGCCGTCCTTGGCCTGAAGCGGACGCAGGTCGGCAACGGCTTCCTTGAGCACCGGCCACTGCGGGTGGTCGACGGCGGTACGGACGGCTACGCGGGTCATGTCGGACATGAAACCCCCTCAGGGAAACGCAGGAACCACGGTCAGACGAACCTATGTCAAAAGAATTTCACGTGGCAAGGCCGATTCAAACGCAATCTTATCGTCTCCAGTGCGTTTTGCCCGAATAAGTTGAGAATGCGATCACTGGCTCGCCGACCGAGCCGCCGACAGCTGTGGCTATTGACCGCCGATCCGACCCCTCCCTGCAGTCTCGTTCTGTTCTACGGAATACTGATTCTGCATCACGAAAACCGTTGGTCAGGGGAACGCCCCGGATCCGCATCCACTCCCGCTGCCCGAACCTGCGATCCCGTACGCCAATGGGCCGGACCGTCCCCGCGACGGCATCCGATGTGGAGGCACGGACATGGGCTGGAAAATCACCGGAAGATCCGCGCAGGCGACCACGCATCCCGTCGACGAGGTCCTGCCGCCCGGGCGCATGCTGGTCGGCGCCCTGCAACATGTGGCCACCATGTACGCCGGCGTCGCCGCACCGCCGCTGATCATCGGCGGCGCGCTCGGCCTGCCCCCCGCCGAGACGACCACGCTGCTGGGCGCGAGCCTGCTGATCGCGGGCCTGGCCACGCTGCTCCAGACGATCGGCTTCTGGCGGATCGGCTCGCGACTGCCGTTCGTCAACGGCGTCACCTTCGCGGTGGTCTCGCCGATCCTGGCGGTGGCCGCGGCCAAGCAGGACGCGACACTGCCGGTGATCTTCGGCTCGACCATCGTCGCCGGCGTGTTCTGCCTCGTGCTCGCCCCGGTCTTTTGCCGACTGGTCCGCTTCTTCCCGCCGGTGGTCGGCGGGACGGTGATCACCCTGATCGGCGTGTCCCTGCCGCCGGTGGCGGGCAACTGGGCGCAGGGCGGCGACCGGAAGGCGGCCGACTACGGCTCGATGACCAATCTGGGCCTCGCCGCCGCGACGCTGGTGGCGATCCTGGTCCTGCATCGGGTGCTGACCGGATTCGGGCAGCGTGTCGCGGTCCTGCTCGGGCTGCTCGTCGGCACGCTACCGGCCATCCCGTTCGACCGGGTGGACGGGGACGCGCTGAGCGGCCTCGCGATGTTCGAGGTGCCAAGGCCCTTCGCCTTCGGGGCACCGCAGTTCGACGTATCGGTGACCGTGTCGATGCTCGTGGTGATGATCGTGTGCATGACCGAGTCGACGGCCGACATCATCGCGCTGAGCGAGGTGGTGGACAAACCCGCCGACGACCGCACCATCGCGGGCGGGCTGCGTGCCGACGGCCCGGCCACCGCGTTCGGCGGCGTGTTCAACGGCTTCGCCTGCACCGCCTTCGCGCAGAACATCGGACTGGTCGCGCTGACCCGGATCCGCAGCCGGTTCGTGGTCGCGGTCTGCGGCGGCTTCCTGGTCCTCATGGGCCTGATGCCGATTGTCGGCGGCCTGGTCGCGCTGGTCCCGCAGCCCATACTCGGCGGCGCGGGCGTGGTCCTGTTCGGCACCGTCGCGGTGGCCGGCATCCGCACCCTGGGCAAGGCCGATCCGAACGCCGGCTCCAATGCGCTGATCGTGGCGGTCGTGCTCAACCTGCTGCTCAACCACACCAGTCGCGCGGGCGGCAAGGCGCCCGCCGAACCCACCGACCCCGCCGTCACGTTGCCGGCCCAGTCCGCCCAACAGCCCACTCGAGCATGACCACATGCACGTGGGCCCCGCCGAAGTGTTCGGCGGGGCCCACGTGGTGAGGGGAGATCAGACGGCGAGCTTGGTGCCCACCGCGATCACGTTCGGGTTGTCGCCGATGACGCCGGCGTTGGCCGTGTGCAGGGCCTTGTAGCCGCCCTTGACACCGAGCTTGGCCGCGATCGCGGACAGCGTGTCACCGGACTTGACGGTGTAGGTGCCGGAGCCCGACGCCCGCTCGGTCGCGGCCGACTTCGGCGCGTCCTGCTTGGCGACGTCCTGCTTGGGCTGCACGTTGAGCTTCGGCGCGTTGCCGGTCGCGGGCTTGGCCTCGGACTTGGGCTCGGCCTTCGGCTCGACCGAGGACTTGGTCTTGCCGGCGGTCGAGGACTCGGCCGTGGCGTTGGCGTCGCCGCCCTTGCCCAGGCCGGCCTTCACGGAGCAGACCGGCCAGGCGCCGGGGCCCTGGCTCGCCAGGACCCGCTCGGCGACGGCGATCTGCTGCGCCTTGGAGGCCTGCGCGGCGCTGGCCGCGTACTGGCTGCCGCCGAACGCGTTCCAGGTGCTCGGGGTGAACTGCAGACCGCCGGAGAAGCCGTTGCCCGTGTTGATGCTCCAGTTGCCGGTGCTCTCGCACTGGGCGACCGCGTCCCAGGTGGACGAAGTCGCGGCGTTCGCGCTGCCCGCCATGCCCACGAGAGGAAGGACGAGACCCGCACCCGCGGCGACGGCGATGCCGGCGCGACGGCCACGAGAGAGCGAACGAACCGGAGCGGTGATGGCACGGAAGGTCATTGATTACCTCGTCGGGCGCCTACGAAGTTAGCTGTCGGGTTCGGACGATTGGCCCGGCCTCGCCTGTCACAGGCATGGCTTCACCCCAGGCATCGGCAGTGCCGATGTCGGCTCACTTGGTTCCCCCGCTCCTGCCGCCAGTCAATTTCGACTGCTTCCCTCGGGCGGCGGCAGGATTCGGCGTACCGCCCGGGGAGTCCGCTTGTGCGAACAACCACGAAGCTACGCACCGGTTCGCCGGGTTGGCAAACATTTCGGGCGGTTTGTGACGTCCCCCATAAGGGGGAATAACACCTATTTGCCCGATTTGTCGCCATCCTTGCAGGTCACGGCTCCGGCGTACACGGTGCGCGGCCGCGTGGTCACGCGTGCGTCAGCGACGGGCTATTCCGTCGCGGGCAGCTCTACCGGAACCACTACCCGCTCCTCGTCCCAGAGGAACGTCGCGCCGCCGGTCGCGAAATTGGGCACATCGGCCACCGTGGCCCGCCCCTCGGGCGAATCCAGCACAGCCTCGAGTTCCGCGCGCGAGGGCGCGTACAGCGCGACCACCAGGTAATAGGGCGGCTTCGCGCCGGACGGATCCGGTTCGCACTTGCCGATGGTCCAGCCGGTCAGCCCCGGCATGGTGCGGGCCAGCGGGACGTGCTTGTCCCAGTAATAGGAGTCGAACGCCGCCGGGTCTTCGGGGTGGCCGTAGAGCACGGTCAACTTGTACATGCCGGGTCCTCACGCTCGTGATGGTCGGACGGACGGACGTGCGCTTGCGCCAGGCGGCTGCTGCCGGGCGCGGTCGTTACGGATGTGCCGGGGTGTCGCCCGTCGTGGCGGCGTCCCCACTCGGGGTGATGCTCTTGAACGCCCGTGCCTGCTCGGTGATGGCCACCTCGGTCGGCAGGCGCTCCATGCTGGAGGCGCCGAAGAAGCCGACCACGCCGGTGGTGTGGGCCAGCACGTACGCCGCGTCCTCGGGTTCGGCGATCGGCCCGCCGTGGCACAGCACCAGCACGTCGGGATCGACCTCCGCCGCCGCGTCGCGCATCTCCTGCACCCGCTCAACCGCCTGGTCGAGGGTGACCGCGGTGGTCGCGCCGATGCTGCCCTTGGTGGTCAGGCCCAGGTGCGGCACCAGCACATCGGCGCCGGCCGCCGCCATCGCACGGGCCTGCTCGGGGTCGAAGACGTACGGCGCCGTGAGCAAGCCGCGCTCCGCCGCCAGCCGGATCATCTCCACCTCCAGGTCGTAGCCCATCCCGGTCTCCTCCAGGTTCTGCCGGAAGACACCGTCGAACAGGCCGACCGTCGGGAAGTTCTGCACTCCCGCGAAGCCCATGGCCGCGAGTTGGTCCAGGAAGTGCGGCATGATCCGGAACGGATCGGTGCCGCACACCCCCGCGAGGACCGGGGTACTGCGCACCACCGGCAGCACTTCGCCCGCCATCTCCACCACGATCGCGTTGGCGTCGCCGTACGGCAGCAGTCCCGCCAACGAACCCCGGCCGGCCATGCGATAGCGGCCCGAGTTGTAGATGATGATCAGGTCCACACCCCCGGCCTCGGCGCACTTGGCGGACAATCCGGTGCCCGCGCCCGCGCCGATCACGACGCCGCCCTGCTCGACCGTCGTGCGCAGTCGGCCCCGCGCCTCGCGTCCGTTCATCTCAGTCCACGTGTCCCTTCGTGATCAATTCGTGCAATCGATCCGCCGCCGCCTTGGCGAACGCCGGATCGTTGATGTCCGTCGCGACCTCGCGCACCTCGACGGCGGTCCCGTCGAGGCCGGCGCGCAACGCGTCGAACAACGCCGTATCGGCGTCGGAATCGTAGAAGGGTGCGCCCTCGACGTCGATCGCCGAGACTCCGCGCAGCGGCAGGTACAGCGCGGTGGGCCCGGTCGCGTCGAGCAGTTTGGCCGCGATCCGCCGTCCCAGTTCGGCGTTTTCGGCCGGTGTGGTGCGCATCAGCGTCACGGTCGGGTTGTGCACGTACAACAGCCGGTCCTCGAAACGCGGCGGAACGGTGTCGCGGGGGCCGAAGTTCACCATGTCCAGTGCGCCCACGCTGACCACCTGCGGCAGCCCCACGCGCCCGGCGGCGGTCAGCCGTTGCGGACCCGCGCTGAGCACCCCGCCGACCAGGTCGTCCGCCAGCTCGGTGGTGGTCAGGTCGAGGACCCCGGCCAGGAATCCGCCCTCGGCCAGGTTCTCCATCGCCCGGCCGCCGGCTCCGGTGGCGTGGAACACCAGCACCTCGTAACCGAGTTCGTTGAGCCGCTCGCGCGCCGCGTCCACCGCCGGCGTGGTCACCCCGAACTGGGTCGCGGCCACCAGCGGTCGGCCCTCGCCGGTCACCCCGGCGACCGCCGCGCGATCCTCGGCGTAGCCGCCGGCCATGCCCGCGATCGCGTCCGCGGCGTTGCCCAGGATGCGTTCGGAGAGCCGGTTGATCCCGGCGATGTCCACGACGCTGTACATCATCGTCACGTCCACCGCGCCGACGTACGGCGACACGTCGCCCGCCGCCATCGTGGACACCAGCAGCTTGGGCACGCCCACCGGCAGCGCGCGCATCGCGTGGGACGCGATCGCCGAGCCGCCCGAGCCGCCCATCGCGAGCACTCCGTCCACCCGTCCCTGCTCGAAGAGTTCGCGCAGGATCGAGGCCGCGCCCTCGGCCATCGCGGTGGTCGCCGCGCCCCGGTCGGCGCGGGTGCGCAGGTCCTGCAAATCGGTGCCCGCCGCGGCCGCGACCTCGCCCGCCTGGACGTCGGCCTGGGCCAGCGAGTCGCCCAGGACGCCGACGTTCATCAGCAGGACCTCGGCGCCTCTGGCCCGCAGCCGGTAGGCCAGCCACGCGTATTCGGACCCCTTGGTGTCCAGCGTTCCGATCAGTACGACGGTGGGCATCGGTGCCTCCGGTGGTGTCGGTACGGCTTGCCGGGTTGACGCTTCGGCGGCGAACGGCCGCGCACAGTAACCCAACCGGATGATCATGGCAATGCAAAGCACCGTGCGATAGGACGGGTGGCGAGTCGCGGATTTCGTGCACGTGAAAGGGGTGTCGATGGCGGAGGAACCGGACGCACGGGTCGCAATCGTCGCGGGAGCCGGAGCGGGCATCGGGCGCGCGTCGGCATTGGCGCTGGCCCGCGACGGCGCGGATCTGGTGCTGGCCGCCCGCCGCCCCGAACCGCTGCGCGAACTCGCGGACGAGATCCGGGAGCTGACGGGCCGTCGAGTGCTCGCGGTGCCGACCGACCTGGCCGACCAGGGCGCCTGCCGCGCGCTGGTGGACACCGCGGCGCGGGAGTCGGGCCGGGTGGACGTGGTGGTGAACGTGGCGACGTACAACCCGTCGGGACGCCTGGAGGAGTTGGACCCGGACGAGTTCCGGCGCGCGTTCGAGATCAACGTGCTGGGCGTACTGGCCGTCTCCCGGGCCGCGTTGCCGCATCTGCGCGCGGTGGGCGGCGGCTCGATCGTGCAGATCAGCTCCGAGGCGCCGCGCGCGAAACTGGTCGGCCTGGGCGCGTACGCGGCGACCAAGGCCGCGATGGAGGTGGCCTCCGGGGTGTTGGCCAAGGAGGTCGGGCCGGACGGCATCCGGGTCAACGTGGTCGTCGCGGGCTACACCGAGAACGCCAAACTCGCCGGGTACATCGCCGACATCGCCGCGCGCCGGGAGGTGCCCGAGAGCGAGGTGCGGGCCGAGCTGACCCGGTCCTCGGCGCTGCGCCGGATCACCCGGCCCGAGGACATCGCCGACGCCGTCGCCTTCCTGGCCTCCGACCGGGCCCGGGCGATCACCGGCACGGTCGTCCCGGTCACGTCGGGGGTCTCCATCGGCTGATTCAGCGCAGCCGCAGCGCCAGGAAGAAGTCCACCTTGTCCTCCAGCCGGGCCAACTGACGCCCGGTCAGCTCCTCGATCCGGCCGATCCGGTAGCGCAGCGTGTTCACGTGTACGTGCAACCGCGCGGCGCACCTGGTCCACGACCCGTCGCAGTCCAGGAACACCTCCAACGTGCCGATCAGGTCCGCCTGATGGCTCGCGTCGTAAGCGCGCAGCGGTTCCAGCAACCGGCCCCGGAAGGCCCGGCGCACGTCCTCGGGCACCGCGGCCAACAGCGCCACGTGCGAAGCGAGTTCGGCGTGCCCGACCACCTCGATCCGGCCCGTCCTGGTCCCGGCGATCCGGCCCGCGTGCCAGGCCTCCTCCAGGGCGCCGCGCAGCGCGTCGGCGCGGGCCACCCGGGCGCTCACCCCGATGTGCGCCCGCAGGTCGTCCGTCGCGGGCCCGTCCAACGCGGCCAGCCGCTCGCGCAGCAGGCCCGTGGTGGGATCCGGCTCCGCGCCGTCCCGGTCGTCCCCGCCCTCGCACGAGATCAGCGCCACGGCGCCGGTGCCGGCCGCCGACACCAGGGCCGGCGTCGGTCGATCCGCCAACGCCTCTTCCAGCAGCACCCGGGCCAGTCGGGGTGCGTCGCGCACGGGCACGTCGGGCAGCGTGAGGGTGACGAACTGCCGGTGCCACGTGTCGCCCTCGTCCGGCCCGGCCACCCGCAGGCGGGTCGCCACCTCCAACGAATCGGCGCCGGTCGCCAGCAGGTTCAGCACGTCGTCGGCCAGGCGCCGGGTGTGCCGGCGTCCGTCCTCGACCCGCTCCCGGCCCACCGAGACCAGCCGGACCAGTTCGCCCAGCAGCGCCTGGTGCCGGTCGGGCCAGTCGCTCACGTCGTCCTCGACCGCCAGGAACCAGTCGCCCCACGCGTCCGGGTCGGCCGCCCCGCCCGCCTCGGGCACCGGCAACAGCGAGAACGAGCGCCCGTCGACCCGGTGCCGGTACGGCACCCGGGCCCGGCGCTCGCGGGCGGCGAAGTGCGCGCGGGCCAGCTTGACCCGCAACCCCGGTGCCAGATCCGGCCCGCCTGCGGCGGCCTGCCGCCCGGTCAGCGAGAGCACCCAGCAGTGGATGTCGATGTCGGCCGCGACCAGCCCGAGCACCCCGTCCAGCCCGGCCCCGCCGGCCGCCGCCTGGACCAGACGTCGATGCCGGTCGACCACCGCGGTCAGGTCGTCGGCCCGCTCGGCGGAGATCCGCCGGACCACGAACTCGGTCAGGTGGGCGAAGGACAACTCCTCCTCGACCGCGAACAGCGGCAGGTGGTGCCGCTCGCAGGCGTCCACCAGATCGGCCGGGATGGCGCCGATCTCGGCCTCCCCCGCGGCCAGCGCGGTGGCGCCGCCCCGGGTCAGCACCCGGACGAAGCGGTCCGAGTCGGCCGAACCCGAGCGCCAACCCATCCCGGTCAGCACCAGGGCCCCGGCGGTCAGGTAGCGGCTGGGGTCGTGCAGGTCGGTGGTCATCACCGCGCGCACCGTACGATCCAGCTCCCCCTCGCCCACCAGCAGACGGATGCCGGCTATGCCGACGCCGCTCGTGCCATCGCCGAGAAGCGCGCGCAACCGCATCGACGGCCCCCTCTCGATCGAGCCGGCCACGGCGTCGGCCGCGCGGCGGATCCGTCATACCGGTTCGACGACCGGACGAGCACTTGGAGAAAAGTACGGGAACACCGCCCGTGCGACACGCCTGGGTCATGTCTTTGGCGGGTACTCGCAGTGACCTCCGTCTCGGTGTACTGGTGCGCACCCTCCCATCCACACAAACGACCGGCCACGAAACGACCGGTCACCACACCCCGAGCGACGCGCCCCCCGCGACGGGTACAAGGACGGTAGGGCCATACGCAAGGCAGAAGGAGACACCCGACATGGAATTCCTGCGGCCCGCGACGTGGGAGGAGGCGCTCGCCGTCAAGGCGCAGCACCCGTCCGCGGTCCCGATCGCCGGTGGCACCGACGTGATGGTCGAGCTGAACTTCGACCGGCGTCGCCCCGACGCCCTGGTGGATCTCAACCGGATCCGCGAGTTGCACGAATGGCGGATCGAGGACGACGACACGGTGCGTCTGGGCGCCTGCGTACCGTACGCGCGGATCATCGAGTCGCTGCACGACCGGCTGCCGGGGTTGTCCCTCGGCGCACGCACCGTCGGCTCGCCGCAGATCCGCAACCGGGGTTCGGTCGGCGGCAACCTCGGCGGCGCCTCGCCGGCGGGCGACGCGCACCCACCGCTGCTCGCCTCGGGCGCCACGGTGGAGGCGGCGTCGGTGCGCGGCACCCGGCTGATCCCGATCGACGACTTCTATCTCGGGGTCAAGCGCAACGCGCTGGAGCCGGACGAGTTGATCCGGGCGATCCACATCCCCTCGGCGACCGGGCCGCAGCAGTTCGCCAAGATCGGCACCCGCAACGCGATGGTGATCGCGGTCTGCTCGTTCGCGGTCGCGCTGCACCCGCGCACCCGGGACGTGCGCACCGGGATCGGCTCCGCCGCGCCCACCCCGCGCCGGGCCCGAGAGGCAGAGGAGTTCATCCGAGCCGAACTCGGCGAGAGCGGCCTGTGGACCTCCGGCGGCGAGCTGCCGCAGGCCACCGCGCGGCGCTTCGGCGAACTGGTGGCGGCGGCCGCCGCGCCGATCGACGACGTGCGCGGGTCGGCCGCGTACCGGCGCCACGCGCTGGCCGTGCTGGCGCGCCGCACCCTGCTCTGGACCTGGAACGACCACCGCACCACCGGGAGGGCCGCCGCATGAGGGTCACATTCACCGTGAACGGCCGCCCGACCGAGGCGGACGACGTGTGGGAGGGCGAGAGCCTGCTGTACGTCCTGCGCGAGCGGGTCGGGCTGCCCGGGTCCAAGAACGCGTGCGAGCAGGGCGAGTGCGGCTCGTGCACGGTCTATCTCGACGGTGCCCCGGTGTGCGCGTGTCTGGTCGCCGCCGGACAGGTGCAGGATCGTGAGGTCGGCACGGTCGAGGGGCTGGCCGACGGGGACACGCTGGATCCGGTCCAGCAGGCGTTCGTGGACGCGGGCGCGGTGCAGTGCGGGTTCTGTACGCCGGGGCTGCTGGTCCAGACGCATGACCTGCTCAACCGGGCGCACCACCCCTCCGACGCGGAGATCCGCGAGGCGCTGTCCGGCAACCTGTGTCGCTGTACGGGCTACGAGAAGATCATGGACGCGGTCCGGTTGGCGGCGGCGCGCAAGGCCGAAGCGCGCGGCACGGCCCCGGTCGGTTCGGAGGGCTGACGCCATGGCCGGTCCGACCATGCCGAAGAACCTGCTCGACGTCGCCGCGCCCGGTCGGGACGGCATCGGCGCCTCGCCGCCGCGGCCCGACGGGATCCTCAAGGTCAAGGGCGACTTCGCCTACGCCTCGGACCTGTGGCACGAGGACATGTTGTGGGGCACGACGCTGCGCAGCCCGCATGCCCGGGCCCGGATCCGGTCCGTGGACGTGTCCGCGGCGCTGGCCGTGCCGGGGGTGTACGCCGTGCTCACCCACGAGGACATCCCCGGCAGCAGGTTCTACGGCCTGGAGATCGCGGATCAGCCGGTGTTGGCCATCGACGAAGTGCGCTTCCACGGCGAGCCGATCGCGATCGTGGCCGCCGACCACCCCGAGACCGCGCGGCGCGCGGCGGCCCGGATCGTGGTGGACTACGACGTGTTGCCGGCGATCGGACCGGCCGAGGCGCTGGATCCGGAGCGCTACGGCTACGTGCACGCGCCGGCCGACTACAAGGCGCACGCCTTCGGCAACATCGTGCACAGCCAGCACATCCACCACGGCGGCGGGGACTCGGCGCGGGTGCGCGCACGGGCCGATGTGATCGTGCGCGGCGAGTACGAGGTCGGCATGCAGGACCAGGCGTTCCTGGGCCCGGAATCGGGGCTCGCGGTGCCCGCCGAGGACGGCGGGATCGATCTGTACATCGCCACCCAGTGGCTGCACGTGGACCGGCAGCAGTTGTGCCCGGTGCTCGGTCTGCCGCCGGAGAAGGTGCGACTGTCCCTGGCCGGCGTCGGCGGCGCGTTCGGCGGGCGCGAGGACCTGTCGATGCAGGTACACGCTTGTCTGCTCGCGCAGTACACCGGCAAGCCGGTGAAGATCGTCTACAACCGCGAGGAGTCGTTCTTCGGCCACGTGCACCGCCATCCGGCCACGATGGTCTTCGAGCACGGCGCCACCCGGGACGGCCGGTTGGTGTTCGTCCGGGCGGAGATCGTGCTGGACGGCGGCGCGTACGCCTCCTCCTCCCCCGCCGTGGTCGGCAACGCGGCCTCGCTGGGGATCGGGCCGTACGTGATCCCGAACGCCTCGATCGACGCGACCGCGGTGTACACGAACAACCCGCCGTGCGGCGCGATGCGCGGCTTCGGCGCGGTTCAGATGTGCTTCGGCTACGAGAGCCAGATGGACCGGCTGGCCGCGGAACTGGGCCTGGATCCGGTGGAGTTGCGGCGGCTGAACGCGATGGAGCAGGGCTCGGTGCTGCCCACGGGGCAGGTCGTGGACGCGCCCGCGCCGGTGGCCGAACTGCTGCGCCGGGTCGAGGCGATGCCGCTGCCGGCGGCGGAGCACCGGCACACCGCCGACGGTGTGGACGTGCGCGAACTGCCGGGCGGGGTGTCCAACAGCACGCACGGCGAGGGCGTCGTACGTGGGATCGGCTACGGGGTCGGGATCAAGAACGTCGGCTTCTCCGAGGGCTTCGACGACTACTCCACCGCGCGGGTCCGGCTGGAGGTGTTGGGCGGCGCGCCGGTCGCGCTGGTGCACACCGCGATGGCCGAGGTGGGCCAGGGCGGCGTCACGGTGCACGCGCAGATCGTGCGCACCGAGTTGGGCGTGGACCTGGTGACCATCGCGCCGGCCGATACGCGGGTGGGCTCCGCCGGGTCGACCTCCGCGTCGCGGCAGACGTACATGACGGGCGGCGCGGTCAAGTCGGCCGCCGAGGCGGTGCGCGGCACGGTGTTCGAGCGCGGCCGGCTCCGCCACGGCTGGACGCCCGATCTCGTGGCGGGCCTGCGCCTGGTCGGCGGCAAGGTGGTCGACCGCGCCGACGCGGTGGTCGCCGACCTGGTCGACCTGCTCGGCGACGAACCCGTGGACGAGACCGTCGAGTTCCGGCACCGCCCCACCCAGGCGTTCGACCGCAGCACCGGACAGGGCGTCGGGCACGTCCAGTACACATTCTGCGCACACCGCGCGGTGGTGGACGTGGACGTGGAGCTGGGCCTGGTCAAGGTGGTCGAACTGGCCGCCGCACAGGACGTCGGCAAGGCGATGAACCCGCTCGCGGTGCTCGGCCAGATCCACGGCGGCAGCACCCAGGGGCTGGGCCTGGCGGTGATGGAGGAGATCGTGGTCGCCGAGGGACGGGTGCGCAATCCGTCTTTCACGGACTACCTGATCCCCACCATCCTCGACACCCCGCCGATGCCGGTGGACGTCCTCGAACTGGCCGACCCGCACGCCCCGTACGGGCTGCGCGGAGCCGGCGAGGCACCCACTTTGTCCGCGACGCCCGCGATCGTCGCGGCTATTCGCGCGGCGACCGGTCTGGCCCTGAACCGGGTGCCGGTCCGGCCGGAACACCTCACCGGGCTCTGAGACTCCGTCAGTTCCCGTTCTCATCACCGTAGTACGGTCCCGGCGGCGGCGCAGACGCGGCCCTCGGGGCCGGACCGGCTCGACCCCGCACGGCCGATCGCCGTGCCGTCGAGCGGACGCGCCCCCACGCAGGAAGGCGTCGCGCCCGCCTGCCCGGAACAGGCTCCGGGCGGTTGCGCCGCGGCGACCGGCTCCACCCCAACAACACCTAGGACACTTGGGAGTGGGAAAGTGGCTCAGACATCGGTTCCGACGGAACCCGGCGAGAATCCCCCGAATCCGCCGCGCGGATCCGGGGCGACCGCGGCCGGCGATCCGCCGCCGGCCGGCTCGTCCGGTTCGGGCGCGTTGGACACGTACTTCCGGATCAGTGCGCGCGGCAGCTCGGTGGGCCGCGAACTGCGCGGCGGCCTCACCACGTTCATGGCGATGGCGTACATCCTGCTGCTCAATCCGATCCTGCTGGGCGGCAAGGACGTCAAGGGGCACCAGCTCGACCCCGCGCAGATCACCACGATGACCGCGCTGGCCGCGTTCATCACCACGGTGGCGATGGGCCTGATCGGCAACGTACCGCTGGCGCTGGCCGCGGGCCTGTCGGTGGCCGGCGTGGTGGGCAACCAGGTCGCGGCCGAGATGACCTGGCCGCAGGCGATGGGCCTGTGCGTGATCTACGGCTTGATCATCATGCTGATGGTCGTCTCGGGGCTGCGCGAGCGCATCATGAACGCCATCCCGATGGCGCTCAAGTACGCGATCACCATCGGGATCGGCCTGTTCATCGCGATGATCGGGCTGAACAAGGCGGGCGTGGTGACCGAGAACGCCGCCCCGGGCGGACCGCCGGTGACGCTCGGGCCGGCCGGTGAACTGGCCGGCTGGCCGGTGCTGATCTTCGCGGTCACGGTGCTCACCATCTTCATGCTGATGGCCCGCGGTATCCGCGGCGCGATCCTGATCGGCCTGGTCTTCGGCACCGTGCTGGCGATGGTGGTCAATGCGATCGTCGACATATCCGACAAGACCTGGGGCGGCGGTGTACCGAACCTGCCGGACAAGGTGGTCGATGCGCCGGACTTCGGGCTGTTCGGCCAGGTGAGCGTGTTCGGCGGTTTCTCCGAGGCCGGCGGCATCACCACCTCCGTCCTGGTGTTCACCCTCGTCTTCGCGGGCTTCTTCGACGCGATGGCGACCATCATCGGCATCGGCAACGAGGCCGAGCTCGTGGACGACAAGGGCCGGATGCCCGGACTGTCCAAGGCCCTGGCCATCGACGGTGCGGGGGGCATCGTCGGTGGGGTGACCGGTTCGTCGGGTCAGACCGTCTTCATCGAATCGGCGACCGGCGTCGGCGACGGCGCCCGCACCGGGCTGTCCAGTGTGGTCACCGGCACGATCTTCGGCCTGATGTTGTTCTTCACCCCGCTCGCCGGCGTGGTCCCCGACCAGGTCGCCGCCGCCGCGCTCGTGGTGATCGGCTCGATGATGATCACCCAGGTCAAGCACATCGACTGGGACGACAAGGCCGAGGCGATCCCCGCGTTCCTGACCATCGTGCTGATGCCGTTCACGTACTCGATCACCGCCGGCGTCGCCGCCGGCGTGATCGTCTACACGCTCATCAAGGCCGCCCAGGGCAGGTTCCGCGACATCGGCCCGCTGATGTGGATCCTCACCCTGGCCTTCCTCGTGTTCTTCGCCCTGCATCCGATCAAGGAGTGGTTGGGCGTCAGCTGACGCCCGCACACCGCACCATCCACACCCCCAGGAGACGTCGATGCTCGACCTCGGGAGCGAACTCGCGGCATGGCGCCGTGCGGGAACGCCATACACCCTGGCCACCGTCGTCGGCGTCGGCGGGAGCGCCCCCCGCCCCCCGGGCGCGGCGCTCGCGGTGGGCGCCGACGGCACGGTCGTCGGCAGCGTCTCCGGAGGGTGTGTGGAGGGTGCGGTGTACGAGTTGTGCCGCGAGGCACTGGAGCGCGGCACCCCGGTGCTCCAGCGCTTCGGCTACAGCGACGAGGACGCCTTCGCCGTGGGGCTGACCTGCGGCGGAGTGCTCGACATCTTCGTACAACGCGCCGGCGACGCGACGGTGGAGGCGGCCCTGGCCGCGGCCGAACGGGACATCCCCGTGGCCGCGGCCCGCGTCGTGGCGGGACCGGCGGCGCTGGTGGGGCGGGCGATCACGGTCGTGGGCGCGGCGCACGGGGTGGACCCCGCGGAGTCCGCGGTGACCGGTACGTTCGGCGCCGATCCCGCGCTGGACGCCTCCGTGGTCGCCGAGGCCCGAGCCATGCTCGCGCTGGGCCGCACCGGCCTGGTGACGCTGCGCCCGGACGGCCGCCCGTGTCCGGAGTCGGCCCCCGACGACGTCACCGTCTTCGTGGAGACCCACACCCCGCCACCACGCCTGCTCGTCTACGGCGCGATCGACTTCGCGGCGGCGGTGACCCGGATGGGCAACCTGCTCGGCTACCGGGTGACCGTGTGCGACGCGAGGGAGGTGTTCGCCACGCGGCGGCGTTTCCCCGACGCGGACGAGGTGATCGTGGACTGGCCGCACCGCCACCTGGCCTCGATCGCGAACACCCTCGACGCCCGCACGGTGATCACCGTCCTGACCCACGACCCGAAGTTCGACGTCCCGCTCCTGGACCTGGCGCTGCGCCTCGATGTGTCCTACGTCGGCGCCATGGGCTCGCGCCGCACCCACGAGGCGCGCCTGACCCGCCTGTGCGAAATCGGGCTCACCGAAAAGCAGTTGGCCGCGCTGCACTCCCCCATCGGCCTGGACCTCGGCGCCCGCACCCCCGACGAGACGGCCCTGTCCATCTTCGCCGAGGTGGTGGCCGCCCGAACCGGCGCCACGGCCCGCCCCCTGCGCACCGCCACGGGCCCGATCCACCGCGCGGCGGCCTGACTCCGCCGCCCCCATCCACCTCGCCTGGGCCGCCGCGCTCCCGGTCGCCGTATTCGTCCTGCTGCGGGCCAACCACCGCCCGTTCGGCCGGTCGGGCTGACCCGCCGGGCCCGACCCGCCCACCCACGCCGCGAGGCCCCCGGAACACCGGGGGCCTCGCGGTCGCCCGACTCCGTCGCACGCGGCGACCGGGCAGGCCCTGCGATCAGTCCCGCTTGAGCGAGCCCTTGATCTTGTTGATTGCCTCGTTGGCCTTGTCCTTGGCGCCTTCGACGGCCTGCTTGGCCTTGGCCGAGCCCTGATCCTGCTGGCCCTCGTCCCGCAGGTCCTCGTTGCCGGTCGCCTCGCCGACCTTCTCCTTGGCCTGGCCGGCTGCGTCCTGGGCCTTGTTGCGGATGTTGTCGTCGATGCCCATGTCTCGGGTCTCCTGTCGCGGTAGACCGCGCGCGTCCGTTGATCGCGCGACGTCCGGCCCGACCTATAACCGGAAACGACCGGTTTGACACCCATGCATAGTCTTCGTGATCTTTCTCATCCGGTCACCGGTGCCGCACACGGGGTGGTTTCTCCCGCTCACCGGGCCCGCGAGATCTCGACGTTCTCCAGGACCCCCAGGGCGTCCGGGACCAGTACAGCCGCCGAGTAGTAGGCGGTGACCAGGTAGGAGATCAGCGCCTGCTCGTTGATGCCCATGAAGCGCACCGACAGGCCCGGCTGGTACTCGTCGGGCAGGCCGGTCTGGTGCAGACCCACCACACCCTGGTCGTCCTCGCCGGTACGCATCACCAGGATCGAACTGGTGCGCTCCGCCGAGATCGGGATCTTGTTGCACGGGAAGATCGGCACGCCGCGCCAGGCCGGGATCTGGTTTCCGCCCACGTCGACCGTGGTCGGGTACAGGCCGAGCCGGCTGCACTCGCGACCGAACGCGGCGATCGTGCGCGGGTGGGCCAGGAAGAGCCTGGAGCCGCGTCGCCGGCTGAGCAGTTCGTCCATGTCGTCGGGGGTGGGCGGGCCGGATTGGGCCTGGATGCGCTGGTCGTAGTCGGCGTTGTGCAGCAGCCCGAACTCGCGGTTGTTGATCAGCTCGTGTTCCTGGCGCTCGCGCAACGCCTCGATGGTCAGCCGCAATTGCTGCTCGATCTGATCCATCGGATGGTTGTACAGATCCGCGACCCGGCTGTGCACCTTGAGCACGGTCTGCGCGGCGCTCAACTCGTATTCGCGCGGCTTGAGTTCGTAGTCCACGAAGCTGCCGGGCAGCAGCGCCTCGCCACGGTGGCCGGCGGACATCGGGATCTCCGCCTCGCCCTTGGCGTTCTGCGGCCGGCTGGTGTCCTCGGCGTATTCGGCCAGGTGCGTGCGCAACGCGTCGGCCTGCACCGCGTCGAACGCCTCCCGGGTCATCTCCAGCACGATCACCGAGGTGGCCGCGGTGGCCGTGTACCCCCACGTCGCGTCCCGGTCGACGAGCATGCGCTCGCCGAAGTGGTCGCCGTCGCCGTGCAGTCCGAGCACGGTGCGGTCGCCGTAGCGGCCCTCGCCGAACCGGTTGATCTTGCCGTGCACGACCAGGAAGACCCGGTCGGTCGGCTCCCCCAGGGTCGCCAGCGTCTCCCCCGCCGCGAACTCCCGCCGCACGAACCGGTCCGCCAGCGCGCGCAGCACCTCCTCGTTTTCGAACCCGCGCAGCGGCGCCAGCTCGCCCAACTCCGCCGGGATCACCCGCACATCGGAACCGGTCTGAACGAACTGGACCCGGCCGTCCCCCACCCGGTAGCTCAGCCGTCGGTTGACCCGGTATGTACCACCCGATACCTGGACCCACGGCAACATCTTCAGCAGCCATCGCGACGTGATGTCCTGCATCTGCGGGACGGTCTTGGTGGTCGTCGCGAGATTTCGCGCCGCCTCCGTCGCGAGACTCGAACGGGCCTGCGTGTCCTGGGCGTCACCTTCCGTGCGCGCCCCAGCATCGATCGACAACGATTCCGCCTCCCCTGGATGAACCCGTTTGCGCGGTCAATCGTTGCCGTTGCGCCGGTGGCCGGCCATTACCCGAACGAGTGAGACTGGTAGGGGTGCGAATTGGCTAAGTAGCTCTGACGGAGGCTTCCCCGGGATCCGCTCGCTCGTCTCGGATCCGACTCCCCGTCGGCCGGCGCGTGCGCTACGGTCCGGCGGTGTGGAAGCGGTCGCGCAGCGCGGTCAGGGCCGCCTCCGTCAGTCGGCCCGGCAGCCGCAGTCGGGCCACCCCGCCGTCCGGGAAGACCTCGATGCGTACGTGCGTGACCGGGGGCGCGTCGGTGAAGCGGAATCGGTGTCGGGTGTCCGGCTGGACCCGGGTGCGCGGCAGCAGTTCGAACCAGGCGTCAGGATCCACACCCGCGTCGCTGCCGGCCAGCGCGACCCAACCCGGCGCGTTCCCCAGGTAGTTGTCGATGTCGATTTCGGCGCCCAGGAGTTCGGCCCGTCCGACCAGGCGCAGCCGCACCCAGTCGTGGCCGTCGTCGCGCCGCCGGCGGGTCTCCCAGCCCTCGCCCATCACCCGCGAGCGGCCCGGCGCGTTGAGGTTGTGCGGCGAGGAGAAGTAGCGGTCGCTGGCCGTCTCGGCGACCCCGCCGTACTCTTGCGCCGCGAGGTCCACGGTGAGTCCGTCGAGCCAGGCCGGATCCGGCACCGCCTCGCCGTGCACGCGCAGTCGGGCCACCCCGCCGTCGGGGAAGATGTTCAGCCGTACGTGGCTGAACCGACGTGCCACGGCGACCTCGAAGGGATGCGCGGTGTCGCCCCGCAACTCGGTGCGGGCGACGATCGTGGTCCATACGACCGCCGGGTCGAGCAGTTCCTCGACCGAGGGTGTGCCGGGCACGGAGGCGGCCTCGACCGAGGCGCCCGGCGGAAAGTTCCCGGTGAAGAACGCGGTGTCGATCACGACCCCGCGCACGATGCCGGGCACGCCCAGGCGCACGATCGCCCAGTCGTGCGCGTCCGGTTCGGGGTGCGGGTGCGCGGCCGAGGGGCCGCGCCGGCGGCGGGTCTCCCAGCCGTCCATGATCTGCCCCCTGGGGCCGAACGTGTGCGGCGCGAAGACCGGCGGTTCGGCTCGGAGCAGGTTCTCCTTCTCGGCGAACCACTCGTCGTTGGCGGCGACTACGCCGGCGCCGAGCGCGCGCGAGGCCAGATTGACGTACGCGGTGAAGTCGGTGGTCATGGGGAATCTCCTCGCCCGGAACGGGAGTCGACGACCGCGGGCGGGCGCTCGCGGCCATGGGAGAGCGCTCGGAGGAGGCGGCCCGTGGCCGCGCGGCCGGCGCATGGCCGGGGTGATCACGCGGCCGTCCCCACGCGGTCCAGGAGGCGTCCGCGCGGGGTGCCGTGTACGTCCACGGGCGCGCCCGCGAGCCACGTGGTGCGGACCGCGCCGGTGAGCGTGCGGCCGGCGTAGGGGGTGGCCGGATTGCGGTGGTGCAGCCCGCCCGGATCCACCGTGAACACCGCGTCCGGGTCGAACGCGACCAGGTCCGCGTCGTATCCGGGCGCGATCGTGCCCTTGCGGGCCAGGCCGACCAGGCGCGCCGGCCCGGTCGACATCAGCGCGACCACCTCAGCCAGCGCCAGGCCGCGCGCCCGGGCCTCCGTCCACACCGTGGGCAGGCCCAGTTGCAGCGACGCGATGCCGCCCCACGCGGCGGCGAAGTCGCCGACGTCGAGCCGCTTGAGGTCGGTGGTGCACGGCGAGTGGTCGGAGACCACGGCGGCGAACGCGCCCGCCTCGATCCCGTGCCACAGCCGTTCGCGGTTGTCCTCGGAGCGGATCGGCGGGCAACACTTGAACGTGGTGTCGCCGGCCGGCACCCCTTCGGCGACCAGGGTCAGATAGTGCGGACAGGTCTCGGCGGTGACCACGACCCCGTCCGCACGGGCGGCGGCGAGCAGCGGCAGTACGTCCGCCGAGGACACGTGCAGCACGTGCACCCGCGCGCCGGTGCGCTTGGCGGTGTCCAGGAGTCGCCCGACGGCGACCGTCTCCGCCGCGTCGGGTCGGGAGGCGAGAAAGTCGGCGTAGGCCCGACCGGGCACCTGCGGCGCGGCGTCCAGGACCTGCGGCGCCTCGGCGTGGATGATCGCGAGCGCGCCCAGCCGGGCCTGCTCGGTCAGCGCCTCGGCCAGCTCGGCGGCGTTCACGTGCGGGAACTCGTCCACGCCGGAGGGCGCCAGGAAGCTTTTGAACCCGTACACGCCGGCCCGGTACAGCGCGGCCAATTCTCCCGTGTTGCCCGGGATCGCCCCGCCCCAGAAGCCCACGTCCACGTAGACCCGCCCGCGGGCGGCGTCCCGCTTGATCCGCAGCGCGTCGACCGTGACGGTGGCCGGGATCGAGTTGAGCGGCATGTCGATCAGCGTGGTCACCCCGCCGGCGGCCGCGGCCCGGGTGGCGCTGGTGAAGCCCTCCCACGCGGTGCGGCCCGGCTCGTTGATGTGTACGTGGGTGTCCACCAGGCCGGGCAGCAGGGCCACCTCGCCCAGATCCTGGATCGGCGCGCCGCCGACGGCGGCGCCGTGGGGCAGCACCTCGGCGATCCGGTCGCCGGCCACGACCACGTCGGCGGGCCGCTCGCCGTGCGGGGTGAGCACCCGGCGCGAGCGCAGCACGAGGGTGGGGGCGTGGGTCACGACGCGTCCTCCGATGCGGTGAGCAGGTCGCGGGCCAGCCGCTCGCCCGCGATCTCGGCGAGGGCGCCGGCGCGGGTCAGGCTGTCGGGGCCCAGGTCGGTCAGCGCGTAGGCGGCGACGATGCCGGCCGCGTCGAGTCGGTCCCGGCTCAACTCGACGCGGCCGCACACCACCGCCACGGGCACGCCCCGGGCCCGGGCGGCGGCGGCCACCCCGGCCGGTGCCTTGCCGTGCAGGGTCTGTGCGTCGAGGCTGCCCTCGCCGGTGACCACGAGCCGGGCCCCGTCGAGCAGTTCGGCGAAACCCAGGAGGTCGAGCAGCAGGCCGATGCCGGGGCGCACGGTCGCGCCGAGCAGCGCCAGCGCGCCGAATCCGGCGCCGCCGGCCGCTCCCGCGCCGGGGACGTCGGCCAGGTCCGGGGCGACCACCTCCGCCCAGCGCGCGAGGGCCGCGTCGAGCACGGCCACGTCGCCGGGAGTGGCGCCCTTCTGCGGCCCGTACACCACCGCCGCGCCCTTGGGGCCGAGCAGCGGGTTGTCCACGTCCGAGGCGATCACCACCTCGACGCCGGCCAGCCGCGCGGCCAGGGCCGAGGCGCCGTCGATCCGGTCCAGGTCGCGCAGCGCGGCCCCACCCCGGGGCAGGTCCGCCCCGGCCGCGTCGAGGAGGCGCACCCCCAGCGCCCGGGCCAGGCCCGAGCCGCCGTCGGTGGCCGCGGCGCCGCCCAGGCCGAGCACGATCCGGGTGCAGCCCAGTGCGAGCGCGCGGGCGATCAACTCGCCCACCCCGGTGGTGTCGGCGGTCAGCGGCTCGGGTCCGGCGGGCAGCCGGGCCGGCCCCGAGGCCTCGGCCAGTTCCACCACGGCGGTGGCGCCGCGCATCGCGAACGCCGCGTCGACGGGCCGCCCCGTGGGACCGCTCACCCGCGCCGGGATCCGGGTGAAGCCGGCCGCCACCGCGGCGTCGACCGTGCCCTCGCCGCCGTCGGCGACGGGTACCACGCGGATCCGGGCGTCCGGGCGTGCCCGGCGGATCCCGGCGCCGATCCGGGCCGCGGCCTCCGCCGCGGTCAGGGTCCCCTTGAACTTGTCGGGGGCCAGCACGACGACCGGGCCCATGCGCTGCTCCTTCGGGTGGGCTGTCGGGTGGGCTGTCGGGTGGGCGGTACAGAGGGCACAGTCAACTACGCGGCCGCCGTTTCGGGCAGGACCGACGGGGCCGGCAACCGCCCGGTGGCGCGGGCACGACACCGGAATGGGTCGACGCCACCGGACGGAATCGATGGGAAGCGGCGGTCCGCTACGGCACCGGCTCGAATTCCTCGACCGCGTCGATCGCGGGCCCGTGCGGCGTGTTCGCCTCGCGCTCGATCATGATCTCCACCAGGACCGGCCGCGAGGTGCGTTGCGCCTCCTTGCGGGCCCATTCCACGCTCAGGCGGATGTCGCCCGGCTCGATCACCCGCTTGCCCGAACAGCCGTACGCCTCCATCAACTTGACGTTGTCGGTGCCGACCTCGTCGTAGTGGATGTCGACCTGGTAGTTCATCTCGTACGGGATCGACGCCTGCCGGATCAGGCCCAGATACTCGTTGTTGATCATGATGATCACGAACGGCACGTTGTACTGCGCCGCCACGGCCAGTTCCTCGACCAGATACTGGAAGCCGTAGTCGCCGACGATGCCGACCACCTCGGCGTCCGGATCGCTGCGCCCCAGTGCCTTCTTGACCCCGATCGCCGCCGGGATCTCCCAGCCGAGCGGGCCGGCCTGACCGCAGACCTGGTAGTGGCGCGGCTTGTACGCCTTCTGGTGCTGGCCGCCCCAGATCTGGTAGAGCCCGATCGCTGTGACGAAGTAGGTGTTCGCGTCGAAGATCTCGTTGATCTCCTTGTACACGCGCGGCGCCTTGATCGGCACGGTGTCGAAGTCCTCGCGCCGGGTCAACGACGCGCGCAACTCCCGGATCCGCGCGACCCACGCGCCCGCCTCGCGGCGGATGCCGCGCTCCTTGGCGGTGGCCAGGATCGCCTGGAGGAACAGCCGGGTGTCCGAGACGATGCCCAGGTCCGGCTCGAACACCTTGCCGATCTGGGTGGGTTCGATGTCGACGTGGATGAACTTCCGCTCCCCCCGGTACACATCGAGCGTGCCGGTGTGTCGGTCGCCGAAGCGGGCGCCGAGCGCGAGCACCAGGTCCGACTCCAGAAACGAGGCGTTGCCGTAGCGCTGCGAGGTCTGCACACCGGTCATCCCGCTGTAGAGCGTGTGGTCCTCGTCGATCGACCCCTTGCCCATCAGGGTGACCTGCACCGGGATCTGGAGCAGTTCGGCGAGTTCGACCAGTTCTTCGTGCGCCTCGCCGATGATCACCCCGCCGCCGGAGAGCAGCAGCGGGCGTTCGGCGGCGAGCAGCAGGTCCAACGCGGCGTCCACCCGGGGCTGGTGCGGGTGCACCTCGGTCACCGGCAGCGGCGCGTCCACCTCCGAGTCCCACCAGATCTCGTGGCGCTGCACGTCCAGCGGCAGGTCGATCAGCACCGGGCCCGGGCGGCCCGAGCGGGCCAGCCGAAACGCCTCACGGAAGATCCAGGGAGCCTGTGCGGCCTCCTTGACCTGCACCGACCACTTGGTCACCGGTTTGGCGATCTCCACGATGTCGACCGCCTGGAACGCCTCCTGGTGCAGCTTGCTCGACACTGCCTGACCGGTGATGCACACGATCGGGACCGAGTCGGCGAGCGCGGTGTACAGGCCGGTGATCATGTTGGTGCCGGCCGGACCGGAGGTGCCGATCGCGACGCCGACGCCGCCGTTGGTCCGGGCCCAGCCGTCGGCCATGTGGGTCGCGCCCTCTTCGTGCCGGACGATCAGGTGCTCGATCCCGCCGACCGCCTCCAGGGCCGCGTAGAGCGGCAGGATGGCCGCGCCGGGGCAGCCGAACGCGGTGTCCACGCCCTCCGACTTCAGCACCTCCACCACGGCGTTCATGACCGGAACACGACGGGGTGCCATCAGTTGTCTCCCTGTTTCGAAACACTGTCCTCGATGCCGGCGATCGCCGAGCCGCCCTCGCGGGGACCACCGTTGAGCCGTTCCAGGCCGAGCAGCAGACCGGAGTGGTCCAGCCCGCCGCCGCCCTGGGCGCGCAGCGACGCGACGAGTTGCGCGGTGAGTCCGGCGAGCGGCAGTACGAGGTCGAACTCGCGGGCCGCCTCGGTGACGATGCCCATGTCCTTGTGGTGCAGGTCGATCCGGAATCCCGGCTCGAAGTCGCGGTCGCGCATCACCCGCCCCTTGCGGTCCAGGACGGTACTGCCGGCCAGTCCGCCGGCGAGCACCTTCAGCCCGGCCTCGGTGTCCACCCCGGCGCGCTCCAGGAACAGCAGTGCCTCGGCGACGAGTTGGATGTTGCCCGCGACGATCAGCTGGTTCGCGGCCTTGACCGTCTGTCCCGCGCCGTGCGGACCGACGTGCACGATCGTGCGGCCGAGCACCTCGAACAGCGGCAGTGCGGCGGCGAAGTCCCACTCGGTGCCGCCGACCATGATCGAGAGCACCGCCTCGACCGCTCCCGCCTCGCCGCCGCTGACCGGCGCGTCCAGCACCCGCAGCTCGCGCTCGGCGCCGGCCTGGGCCACCGCGATCGAGGTGCCGGGCTTGATCGAGCTCATGTCGATCACCATCGTGCCGGGCGCGACAGTCTCCAGGACGCCGCCCGCGCCGAGCATCACCCGCTCGACCTGCGGGTCGGCCGGGACCATGGTGATCACCACGTCCGCGTCGCGCACGGCGTCGGCGATGTCCGCCGCGCCCTCGCCGCCGGCCGCGATCAGCCGGTCGATCGCGGCCCGCTCCAGGTCGTATCCGGTGACCCGGTGGCCGGCCCGAACCAGATGGGCCGCCATCGGGCCGCCCATGATGCCCAGTCCGATGAACCCGATCCGCCCGGTGTCCCCCGCGCCGGTCATCCGGTCCCTCCCTTGCTGCCGCGCAACTCGCGCGCGAGCCAGCCGAAGCTGTCCGCGGCGGCGCCGACCGGCTTGTATTCGAGGCCGACGCGCCCGGTGTACCCGGCGGCGACGAGTCGGCGGAACAGGTCGTCGAAGTCCATTTCGCCGGTGCCGGGTTGCCCCCGTCCGGGGGTGTCGGCGATCTGCACGTGGCCGAAGCTGTCGGCGTGGGCGTCGATCACCCCCGCCGGCGCCTCGCCGTTGCGGGCGAGGTGGTAGAAGTCGGCCAGGAAGGCCGTGTTGCCCAGGCCGGTCTCGGCGTTCACCTTGTCCACCACGGCGAGCGCGGCGGCCGAGGTGGCCAGCGGGTAGCGCGGGTTCTCCGGCGTGTTCAGCGCCTCGATCAGCACGGTCGCCCCGACCCGCTCGGCGGCGACGGCCGCCGACACCAGGTTCTCCAAGGCGAGTTCGTCCTGGGCGCGCGGATCCACGCCGTCCTCCCGGTTGCCGTACAGCGCGTTCAGCGCGCGGCAGCCCAGGCTCCCGGCGAAGCCGGTCGCGACGTCGATGTTGGCCCGGAAGCGCGCCGCCTCGGCGGGCCGGGACAGCAGGCCACGATCCCCGGCGGGCATGTCCCCGGCGTCGAAGTTCAGCCCGACCAGGGCGACCCCGGCGTCGCGGACGGCCCGGCCCAGCGCGTCCGACTCGGCGTCGGTGGGGGTCGGACCGGCGAAGGGCCACCACAGCTCGATCTCGGTGAAGCCGGCCTCGGCGGCGGCCGCGGGCCGTTCGAGGAGCGGGAGTTCGGTGAAGAGGATCGAGAGATTGACGTCGAAGCGCAGTTCGCGAGCGCTCACGGGATCACCTCTTCCACGTCGATTCCATAATGCGGAAGTAATATTCCGCTCATCGAAATCATGTCACGCGGCTTCAACAGTTTGTCAAGGGTGGGTGCACGGCAGCCCGGGATCGGCCCGGCCAGGGACTAGGGTTCGGGCGTGCGATTGCGGATGGAGTTCTCGACCGAGCCGTTCGATCTGGACGGCGTGCCGGCCCATGCCCTGGAGGCCCGACGCGTGCTCGACGACGCGGGTCTCGACGTGGAGGTCGGCCCGTTCGGTACGACCGCCGAGGGCGAGGCCGAGGTGGTCCTCGCGGCGCTGGACCGGGTGTGCCGAGGCGCGTTCGGGGTCGGCGCGTCCCGCATCTCGATCCAGGTGACGACCGTGCCGCAGACACCGGGAGGCCGGGCGTGAGCGCCGCCGAACATCCCCTGTCCGCCGCGATCAAGCCCCTGGTGACCGCGATCGGCGCCGAGTTCGTCCCGGTCGGCGACGCCGGCCCCGAGGACGTCGTGCTCGACTGGGAGGGCCGCCCCGCCGTCGCCGTACGCCTGCCCGGCCTCGGCAGCGCCCTGGACCGCCTCCTGGGCGAGGCCGAACGCCAATACGGCCCGCTGGCCGACCTCGGGCGCGAGGACAAGCAGCGGGTGGTCCGCGCCCTCGAACAACGCGGCGCGTTCACCATCCGCCACGGCGTCGAGACGGTGGCCGCGGCCCTCGGAGTGAGCCGCTTCACCGTCTACAACTACCTGAACCGCGACACGCGCCCCTGAACCGAGGCCCCACGATCGCTCCGATGACGCACTTCAACAAACTGTTGACGATCGGGATTCGCAACGCCTAGCGTTCCGGCCAGTGCCGCCGCCGGGTACTCGCTCGGGCGTGGTGCTCACCTCTGGACGGGAGTACCCGCGGAGCGAGGAGGTCTCGACATGCCATCGACCCCAGGGCTGAAACGGCTCGACGACGCGTCCACCGACGAGGGGATCCGACTGCTCGGGCAGGTATGCGCCAGTCGGGCCTGGATCGCGGCGGTGCTGGCCGGACGCCCCTACCCGGACCCGGACGCGCTGTTCGCCGGCTCCGACGCGGCGACCGCCGCTCTCACCACCGACGATCTGCTGGAGGCGATCGACGGACACGCCGTGATCGGGCGCCCCCGGCACGACGATCCGCAGTCGACCCGCGAACAGGCGGGCGTACGGCAGGCGGACGACACACTGGCGGCCGACCTGCGGGCCGGGAACATCGCGTACCGGGACCGGTTCGGGCGGGTCTTCCTGATCTGCGCGAGCGGGCGCGGAGCCGCGGAGATCCTGGCCGAACTGCGCCACCGACTCGACAACGACCCGGCGACCGAGTGGGAGGTCACCCGCGAGGAGTTGCGGAAGATCAACCGCCTGCGCCTGGAAGGGCTGATCCGCGCGTGATCTCCACCCACATCCTCGACACCAGCGAGGGCCGCCCGGCCTCCGACGTCCCCGTCGAGTTGTCCAGGCGCACCGCCGACGGCACCTGGATCGTACTCGGCACGTCCGCGACGGACGCCGACGGCCGCTGCCCGGACCTGCCGGCGCTCGGCGTCGACCCGGCCGCCGGCCCCGTCGACGTGCGCCTGGTCTTCGACGTCGGCGCCTACCGGCGCGCCCGCGGCGAGACGCCGTTCTTCCCGGAGGTCCGGGTGGTCTTCACCGCCGACCCCGAAACGCGCTACCACGTACCGCTCTTGCTCAACCCGTACGGATACTCCGTTTATCGAGGGAGCTGACGACATGCCGATGGTGCTCGGGCAGAACCAGTACGGAAAGGCGGAGACCCGCGTCGTCCGGGTCCGCCGCGACACCGAGCGGCACGAGGTCAAGGACCTCAACGTCGGCGTCGCGCTGTCGGGCGACCTGTCCGACACCCACCTGACCGGCGGCAACGACAAGGTGCTGCCGACGGACACGATGAAGAACACCGTGTTCGCCTTCGCCCGCGAACACGGCATCGACTCCGCCGAGGCATACGGGATACGCCTGGCCCGGCACTTCGTCGAATCGCAGCCGTCGATCACCCGGGCCCGGATCCGGATCGAGGAATACCCGTGGAACCGGATCACCTCGGCCTCGGGACGCGATCGCTTCGTCGGCGCGGACGAGATCCGCCACTCGTTCGTCCGCGACGCGAGCGAGACCCGCACCACCGAGATCGTCTGGGAGCACGGACGGGCGCAGGTGGTCTCCGGACTGAAGGACCTGGTCGTGATGAACACGACCGCCTCCGAATTCCGGGGCTACATCAAGGACCGCTACACCACCCTCCAGGAGGCGTACGACCGCATCCTGGCCACCAAGGTCAGCGCCCGCTGGCGGTTCTCCTTCGACGCCACCGCCGGCGCGAGCGAACCGGACTGGGAACGCTCGTACACGCGGGTGCGCCGGCATCTGCTGGAAGCGTTCGCCGAGACCTACTCCCACTCGCTCCAGCAGAGCCTGTACGCGATGGCGGACCGGGTATTGACCCATCGGCACGAGGTGGACGAGGTCCGCCTGTCGCTGCCGAACAAGCACCACTTCCTGGTCGACATGGAGCAGATGGGCATCAAGAACGACAAGGAGGTGTACTACGCCGCCGATCGGCCCTACGGTCTGATCGAGGGCACGGTGCACCGCGAGGGTGTCACGCCACTGATCCCGGTGGACTGAACCCACCGACACCGCTGCCGCAAAGGGACCGCCGATGTCTGTCGACAACTCCACCGGCTCCACCGCCCCCGGGCGCATCGTGATCGAGAACTGCGCGATCGCCACCGTCGACGCCGGGGACACCGAGTACGACTGTGGCCACGTCGTGGTCGCCGGCAATCGCATCGAGGCGGTCGGCGCCGGGCCCGCCCCCGCCGGCCTGGAACGGGTGGTGCGCCGCATCGACGGGACCGGGCACCTGGTCACCCCGGGCCTGGTCAACACCCACCACCACTTCTATCAATGGATCACGCGCGGCTTCGCGCAGGAGTGCAACCTCTTCGACTGGCTCGTCACGCTCTACCCCGTCTGGGCCGGGATCGACGACGAGATGTGCTACGCCGCGGCGCAGGGTTCGGCCGCCGCGCTGCTGCGTTCGGGCTGCACCACCTCCACCGACCACGCCTACGTCTTCCCCAAGGACGGCGGCGACATCCTGGGCGCGGAGATCCGCGCACTGGCCGAGTTGGGCATGCGGTTCCAACCCACCCGGGGGTCGATGGACCTGGGCACTTCGCAGGGGGGACTACCGCCGGACGCGTGTGTCGAGGACACCGACGCGGCGCTCGCCGCGACGGCCGAGGCGATCGACCGCTGGCACGACGCCTCCTTCGACGCGATGGTCCGGGTCACCGCCGCACCCTGCTCGCCGTTCTCCGTGACCCCCGAACTGCTGCGCGGAGCAGCCGAGTTGGCCCGCACCAAGGGGGTTCGGCTGCACACCCACGGCGCCGAGACGGTGGAGGAGGAGGCGTTTTGCCGGGAACGATTCGGCATGGGGCCAACCGACTACCTGGAGAGCCTGGGCTGGTTGGGCGAGGACGTGTGGATGGCGCACTGCATCCACATGGACGACTCGGACATCGCCAAGTTCGCCGGCACCGGCACCGGCGTGGCGCACTGCCCCTCCTCCAACGCCCGGATCGCGGCGGGTATCGCCCGGGTGCCGGACATGCTGGCCGCCGGCGTCCCGGTGGGCCTCGGCGTGGACGGCGCCGCCTCCAACGAGTCGGGGGAACTGGGTACCGAGCTGCGCAACGCGCTGCTGATCGCCCGACTGCGCGGCGGACCGGGCGCGTTGACGGTCCGTCAGGCGCTGCGCCTGGGCACCGCGGGCGGCGCGAAGGTGCTCGGCCGGGAGCACGAGATCGGCTCCCTGGAACCGGGCAAGCTCGCCGACCTGGCCGTGTGGCGGGTGGACGACGTGCTGCACTCGGGCATCGCCGACCCGGTGGCCGCGCTGGTCCTGGGCGCCGCCGCCCCGCTGACCCTGCTGCTCGTGAACGGCCGCGAGGTGGTGGAGCACGGTCACCTGTCCCGGGTGGACGAGGAGGAGATCGCCCGCAACGTGAGCCGAGCGGCGGCCCGACTGCGCGCGAAGTAGCGCCCCGCGGCGGGCGGGGGTCAGTCCCGGGCCGCCGCCTTGGCCACCAGCGCCAGCGGTACCGTCGCGCACTGCGTCGCGGACGCCACCGTCATGGTCCGCACCCCGGTCCGCCCGGCGATGTCCACCAGCCGGGCCGCGTCGCACACGAAGGGCCGGGCGTGCGGGACGTCCCGGGCGCAGGTGGCCGCGTCGACGAAGGCCGCCAACCACGGCTTGCCGTCCTGCCCGTGGATGAAGACCACCGATTCGGTGTCGTCGATCGCCACCACCACCCCGCCGGCCACGATCGCGGCGAGCAGGTCGGCGGGGTCGATCTCCCCGTCGGTGTCCTCCAGGACGGCGGCCAGGGCGGCGTTCTCGGCAGTCATGCCGTGATCATATGGGCGCCGGCGGCTACGCCTCGCGCCCGAGCGTGCGCAGGTACGCCCGCCACCCGCCGAACTCGGTGATCTCCTTGTGCCGGCCGCACTCCGACTCGCCACGGCGCAGGATCATCGAAAAACAGGCCGAGCCGTCCTCCAGCTTGATGATCCCGAACTCCAACTCCGGCGGTTCGGTCGGCAGCAGGTTGTCCCGCAACACCTCGTCGGGGACCTCGTACACCTCGCCCGCGATCCGCGCCTCGCTCGTCGGGTCGGGCAGCAGTCCCGGGCAGCGGTCGCCGATCGAGAAGAAGCGGTATCCGGGGGCGGTGCGGGTCCGGGCGACCAGCGGCGCGCCCTCCAGGTGGTGGTGGAACGGGCCACCCTCCATCGCCTGACCATTGAGGAACATGCGGGCCATCGGCTGTCTCCTGTTCGAAATCGGCAGGGGTGCGGGGGAGGGTGCGGAACGGCCGGGCCCGTCCGATCGGACGCGCCCCACGACCGCCGGGATGGACCCGGCCGTTCCGCGCATGTGGGCAGATACACGAACGGCTCGACTCAGTCGAGGAGTTCGCATCCCGGCAGGGTGAGGAAGTCGACGAACTCCTCGGCGAGGGCGACCCGCAGGAACAGGTCGCGCGCGTCCGTCCAACGGCCCGCGTCGAAGTTCTGATCGCCCAAGTCCTCGCGCAGCGCGCCCAGTTCTTCGACGACCAGGCGGCGGACCAGGTCCGCGGTGACCTTCTCGCCGGTGTCCGAGAGCACCACGCCGTTGTTGATCCACTGCCACACCTGGGAGCGGGAGATCTCCGCGGTGGCGACGTCCTCCATCAGGCCGAACACGGCGACCGCGCCGTATCCGCGCAGCCACGCCTCCAGATAGCGCAGCCCCACCCCGACCGCGCCGTGCAGCCCGGCGCCGGTCGGCGAGCCCTGGGCGGAGGCCACGTCGAGCAGCTGATCCGCCGTCACCTCGACCTCGTCGCGGGTACGTTCGAGCTGGTTCGGCCGATCGCCGAGCACCGCGTCGAACGCCTCGCGGCACACCGGGACCAGGTCCGGGTGGGCCACCCACGACCCGTCGAAGCCGTCCGCGGCCTCACGGTCCTTGTCGTCGCGCACCTTCGCCAGCGCCGCCGCGTTGGCCGTCGCGTCCCGGCGGGAGGGGATCACCGCCGCCATCCCGCCGATGGCGTGCGCGCCGCGCCGGTGGCAGGTGCGCACGAGCAGTTCGGTGTACGCGCGCATGAACGGCGCGGTCATGGTGACCGCGTTGCGGTCGGGGAGCACGAACGCCTCGCCCGCGTCCCGGAAGTTCTTCACGATGCTGAACAGGTAGTCCCACCGGCCGGCGTTCAACCCCGAGGCGTGCTCGCGCAGTTCGTACAGGATCTCGTCCATCTCGAACGCGGCGGTGACCGTCTCGATCAGCACGGTGGCCCGGATCGTGCCGCGCGGGATGTCGAGCAGGTCCTGCGCGTGCAGGAACACGTCGTTCCACAACCGGGCTTCGAGCCGGCTCTCGATCTTGGGCAGGTAGAAGTACGGTCCCAGGCCCCGGTCGAGCAGCCGGGCCGCGTTGTGGAAGAAGTACAGCCCGAAGTCGACCAGCGCGCCGGACGCCGGCGCGCCGTCGACCAGGATGTGCCGCTCGTCCAGGTGCCATCCGCGCGGGCGCATCACCACGGTGGCCAGTTCGTCGTCCGGGCGCAGCCGGTAGCTCTTGCCCTCGGCGGTGGAGAAGTCGATCCGCCGGTCGTAGGCGTCGATCAGGTTGAGCTGGTGCGCCACCACGTTGTGCCAGGTGGGCGCGGAGGCGTCCTCGAAGTCGGCGAGCCAGATCCGGGCCCCGGAGTTGAGCGCGTTGATCGTCATCTTGCGGTCGGCCGGTCCGGTGATCTCGACCCGGCGGTCGCGCAGCGCGGGCGGCGCCTCGGCGACGCGCCAGTCGGCGGCGCGCACGTCGGCGGTCTCCTGGAGGAAGTCGAGCCGGCCGGTGCGGGCGATCTCCGCGCGCCGGGCCCGTCGCCGGTCGAGCAGTTCGAGGCGGCGACCGCCGAACCGGCGCTGTAGCGCGGCCACGAAGCGCAGCGCCTCGGGGCCGAGCACTTCGTCCGCCCGCGGCACGGAGCCGCCGGTCGCGCCGCCGTGCTTGACCACGATGGTCGGTGCACTCATGGGTGGCTCTCCTTCGCCGTCGACGTTCTTTTGTAGAGTGGACATTAGTTTCCGGGAAACGGAAGTTCAACAACGTGTTGAACTCAGTGTCGACGAATCTCGTCGAACCGAGTCGTGTGGAGGATCGTCGGTGGCCGCAGGCAAGACAGGCAGCAACGGCACGGGCGGCGGCGTCCAGTCCCTGGAACGTGCGTTCGACCTCCTCGAACTGCTCGCCGACGCCGGCGGGGTGCTGACGCTCAGCGAACTCGCCGCGCGTTCAGGATTGCCCATGCCCACGATCCACCGCCTGGTACGCACCCTCGTGTCGCTGGGTTATCTGCGCCAGGACGCGTCGCGCCGCTACACCCTGGGCCCGCGGCTGATCCGGCTGGGCGAGACCGCGGGCCGCCTGCTCGGCAGCTGGGCCCGGCCGTATCTGGCCGAGCTGATGGAGGCCACCGGCGAGACCGCCAACCTCGCGGTCCTGGAGGCGGGCGAGGTGGTCTACGTCGGCCAGGTGCCCAGCCGGCACTCGATGCGGATGTTCACCGAGGTCGGCCGCCGGGTGCAACCGCACTGCACCGCGGTGGGCAAGGTGCTGCTCGCCCAACTGCCCGAGGCAGACGCGGCACGGCTGCTCGGCGGTCGCCCGCTGGCCTCGCACACCGAGCACACGGTCACCGATCCCGCCGAACTGCTGGCCCAGTTCCCGACGATCCGGGCCCGGGGCTACGCGATCGACGACCAGGAGCAGGAACTCGGCGTGCGCTGCGTGGCGGTGGTGGTACCGGGCGCGCCGACCGCGACCGCGCTGTCCATCTCCGGCCCCGAGGCGCGCATCCGGGCGATGGAGGAGGGCTGGATGACCGGCCGGATGCAGGAGATCGCCGTCCGCCTGGGCCGACGCCTCGGCGGCACCGACCCGCTCCCGGAGCCCCTGGCCGCCGACTGAACCACCCGCACCACCCGCCGAGCGGGGTCAGGCCGGCGTCAGACCGAGCACGGCGCCGGCCACCACCGTCAGGGTCGGCGCCACGCCGTCGGTGTCGCGCAGATGCCGCACCCGGGCCACGTCGTTGATCGCGCTCAGCGCCGCGTGTACTCGGATCCGCGCCTCGGCGGCGCCGTACTCCGGCCGGACCGCGCACAACAACTGGGTCCACTCCATGAGGTAGTCCACCCGCGCCTGCCGGGCCCGATGCCGCGCCTGCGTCGGCAGGTGCGAAACCTCCGCGACCAACAACTGCACCAGGTCGTTGCGGTCGAGGGAGAAGCGCACATACGACCGCAGCAGTACGCGCAGCGCCGTCTCGGCGTCGTCAGCGCCCGCGAGCGCGCGCGTCATGTCCATCGAAAGCCACTCCAGGCCCCGGGTCACCGCGGCGCACAGCAGGTCGGCCTTGCTCTCGAAGTGGTTGTACACACTGGGGCCGGCGATCCCGGCGGCGGCGCCGATGTCCTCGATGGCCACCCCCGCGTAGCCCTGCTCGGCGAACATCCGCACCGCCGCGCCGAGCAGCGCCTCGCGCCGCGAGCGCAGCCCGATCCCGGCCGGCGCCGGGGCCTCGGCGATCGGCCCCAGCACCGCCGGATCCGCGGTGACCGCCGCCCGACACAGGTCCACCAGGAGGCGGACGTACTCCGGACGGGGCAGGTCGATCCGGTGGAAGGACGGGCTGAGCAGCACCCCCAGGCCGCTGCGGGCCAGCACCTCGCCCTGCCCGGTGGACAGTTGCGGGCGGGCCTTGCGGATCAGCGCGGTGACCACGGCGGTGACCGCGCGCACCTCGCGGCGTACCTCGGCGCGTTCCTCCGGCGGCAACAACCGGCCCTCGCGCTGCCACAACACGCCCACCTCGCGGTGGTCGAGGGTGGCCGAGACCACCGCGCGCAGCACGGTGTCCGGGTCGTCCACGGCGCTGCGGGCGAGCGCGTCGCGCACCGGCGCGATCCCGTCGAGCACCACCTGCAGGAGCAGGTGCTGTTTGCTGCGGAAGTGCCGGTACAGGGCGGAGGGGCCCATGCCCACCGCCTCGGCGATGTCGCTCATCGCCACGTCGGCGTAGCCCCGGCGGTAGAACAGGTCGGCCGCCGCGGCCAGGATCAGCTCGCGTCGATTGCGCGGCCGGGTCCCCCGGGCGGGCGGCACGAGTCCGCCGACCTTGCGCACCGCAGCCGCCATCGCGTACTTCCCTCCGGGATCCGCCCCCGCGCGCCATTGTTCCAGCCGGCCGCCGCCCGCGGCGGCCACGCACCGAACCGGCCCCGCCCCGATGAAGCAAACCGGGCCACCGCTCGCGATCACTAGGCTGCGGAGGCATGACGACCTCACTGATCACCGGTGCCACCGCAGGGCTCGGCGCCGCGTTCGCCCGGCGCCTCGCGCACGAGGGGCACGACCTCGTCCTGGTCGCGCGCGACCGCGAACGGTTGACCGAATGTGCCCGCGAACTGCGGGAGGAGCACGGCGTGTCGGTGCAGGTGCTGGCCGCCGACCTGTCGCTCGACGAGGGCATCGCCGCCGTCGAGGCCCGCCTGGCCGACCGTGAGGCGCCGGTGGACGTGCTGGTCAACAACGCCGGGTTCGGCAACAGGGGCGGCTTCCTCGACGTGCCCACCGCGGACGAGTTGCGCATGCTCAAGGTGCACTGCGAGGCGGTGCTGCGGCTGACCGCCGCCGCGTGCGAGGCGATGCGCGAGCGCGGGCGCGGCTGGGTGGTGAACGTGGCCTCGGTCGCCGCCTTCCTGCCGCGCGGCACGTACGGCGCGAGCAAGGCGTGGGTGGTGAGCTTCACCGAGGGCGCGGCCAAGGAACTCGCGGGCAGCGGAGTGCGGTTGATGGCGCTGTGTCCGGGCTTCGTGCGGACCGAGTTCCACCTGCGGGCCGGGATGGGCACGTCCAACATCCCCAACTGGATGTGGCTGGACGCCGATCGGGTGGTCGCCGCGGCGATCCGCGACCTGGCGGTGGGCAAGTCGGTCAGCGTGCCGGACCTGCGCTACAAGGCGGTGGTCGGCCTGGCCCGGCTCACCCCGCGCGCCCTGTTCGGCAACGTGTCCACGCGGACCGGCCGGGTGTACGGACCCACGCGCGGGTAGCGCCTGTCCGAGGTCGCGGCGCCCGCGCTCGGGGTGGGACACCGAGGACCCCGCCGACGGATGGTCGGCGGGGTCCTCGGGTGCGTCCGGGCGGGGCGGTGTGTCCGTCACGCCCCTCCCCCGGGTATCCGCGAAGTCTTCGGGTCGACACGCCGGGACCGTCGCCCCGGAGCGACCGGACGGTCAGCGACGACGGCCCTTGGGTCGGTCGCTCTTACCGCGCCGGGCGGCCTTGGGGGCTTCGAGCGTGTCGATCGCCTCGGTCGGGTGCGCCGGGGCGGACTCCACGCGCTCGGTGTCGGCGAGCATCGGGTTCTTGTTCTTCAGGTGCGGCTTCTGCTTCTGCTTGGCCATGACCGTTTCCTCCTGGAGAGAGCCGTTGGGCGGTCATCGACCACTCTCACACCGTTCATGACGGTACGCATGTCGAGGATCACACGCGGTCATCGAGGGGAATCGAATGGCGGCCCGACTTACCTTCTACGATGCCTGGATGCCCCTCGATCCACGCCGACGCCGGCACCGCCGCCGGGGATACCCCATGCGGCGGATCGGCGTCGCGCTCGCCATGGCCGGCATCGCCGTCGGCGCCGTCCAGTGCGCCGAGCCCGCCCTGGTGCACAAGGACGGCACAACGGCGTCCGCGGGCGGTGTGTCGACGACCACCGAGCCGCCCCAGCCGGCCGCGATGCGCCCATCCTGGGACGACACCGGCGCGCCGAACGGCTCCTCGGCGATCGACGGTCGCCGGTACATGCGATCCGCCGGCGACCGGGTGACCGTGTTCGCGCACCGCGGCGCGCCGACGCTGGCCCCGGAGAACACGCTGCCCTCCGACGAGGCGGCCCGCCATTCCGGGGCGGACTGGATCGAGAACGACGTGCAGCCGAGCCGGGACGGCGTGCCGCACATCATGCACGACGAGACGGTGGATCGAACCACCGACGGACACGGGCGCATTCGCGATCTGACCTCGGCCCAGCTGGCCGGGCTGGATGCCGGGAAGTGGTTTCGGCCGGAGTTCGCCGGCACGAAGGTGATGACCCTGCGCGGACAACTCGCGGACCTGCGCTCCCGGGGCGGGCGCCTGCTCCTGGAGATCAAGAACCCGCAGACCCGGGAGGAGATCGCCCGCATCGTCGACGAGGTGCGCCACAGCGGCATGTCGGACCGGGTGTTCGTACAGAGCTTCGATCGGGAGTCGTTGCGGATCACCCGCGATCTCGCCCCCGACCTGCCGCTCGGCCTGCTGGGCGACGCGGACGAGGCGGATCCGGTGGCACTGGCCCGGGAGTTGCGGCTGACCTCGTACAACCCCTCCTACTACCTGGTCGCCAAGCATCCCGACCTGGTCCGCCGACTGCACGCGGCCGGCGTCGCGGTGTTCGCGTGGACCCCCGACGACCCGAACGAGTGGTCGAAGCTGCACGACGCGGGGGTGGACGGAATCATCACCAACCGCAGCGCCGACCTGGTCGCGTGGAACGGGAAGCACACCCCCGGGAAGGGCGCCCGCCACTGAGCCGAGCCGGCGAACGGCCCGTGAACGGCCCGCGACCGACCCGAAACCCCGCTTTCGGACGGGTCGCGGGCCGTCCTGTCCACGGAACCGCGTCGACAAACCCTTTACCTTGTAAGGGCAATGTGACATTTTACTGACGTGAGCCAACTCCGTCCCAGTGATGTCGTCGTCATCGGCGCGGGCGTGGTGGGTGCCGCGTGCGCCCACTTCGCCGCGCGCGCGGGCCTGTCCGTCACCGTGCTCGACCGGGGTCCGGTCGCGGGCGGGACCACCGGCGCGGGTGAGGGAAACCTCCTCGTCTCGGACAAGGAGCCCGGCCCGGAACTCGCGCTGGCCCTGCTCTCGCTCCGCCTGTGGGCCGAACTCGCGGAGCGCCGCGACGACTTCGAGTACGAGCCCAAGGGCGGCCTGATCGTCGCCCGGACCGAGGCCGAGGCCGCCGCGATGGCGGCGACGGCGGCGGCCCAGCGCGCCTGCGAGGTCACCGCGCACGCGGTCGACGCCGCGCGCCTGCCCGACTACGAGCCGCACCTGTCCCGCGCCGTCGTGGCCGGCACCCACTATCCCCAGGACGCCCAGGTACAGCCGGCCCTGGCCACCGCCTCGATGTTGCGCGCCGACGGCATCCGGCTGCACACCGGGGTGAGCGTCACCGGCTTCCTGCGCGGGGCCGACGAGCGGGTGGTGGGCGTGCGGACCTCGCACGGCGACGTGGCCGCCGGCGCGGTGGTCAACGCCGCCGGCACCTGGTCCGGCGAGGTGGCCGCGCTCGCCGGGATCACCCTGCCGATCCTGCCGCGCCGGGGCTTCGTGCTGGTCACCGAGCCGCTGCCGCCGATCGTGCGGCACAAGGTGTACGCGGCGGCCTATGCCGGGGACGTGGCCAGCGACGAGGCGGACCTCGCCTCCTCGGCGGTGATCGAGGGCACCCCGGCCGGGACCGTCCTGATCGGCGCCAGCCGGGAGCGGGTGGACTTCGACCCCTCGTTCTCGGTGCCGGTGTTGCGCCGACTGGCCGCGCAGGCGATCGAGTTGTTCCCGGTCCTGGCCGGCGCCTCGGTGCTGCGCGCCTATCGGGGCTTTCGGCCGTACTGTCCGGACCACCTGCCGGTCGTCGGCCCGGATCCGCGCGCGCCCGGCCTGCTGCACGCGTGCGGTCACGAGGGCGCCGGCGTGGGTCTGGCCCCCGCCACCGGCCTGCTGATCGCCCGCACGCTGACCGGGGAGCGCCCCGATGTCGACCTCGCCCCGTTCGCCCCGAACCGCTTCGCGGAGGTAGCCGCGTGACCGACGAAACCGGCCCCGCCCCCCTCGACCGCTCCGGCGACGCCGGCTTCCACCTGACCGTGGACGGCCGCCGCATCCCGGTCGAGCCCGGCCAGACGGTCGGCGCCGCGATGCTCGCCGCCGGGATCCGGTCCTGGCGCACCACCCGGTTCGCGGGCAGGCCGCGCGGCCTGTTCTGCGGCATAGGGGTGTGCTTCGACTGTCTGGTGACGGTGGACGGTACGCCGTCGCTGCGCGCCTGCCTGGTGACCGCGCGCCCCGATGACGAGGTGAGCACGTCATGAGCCACGAGATGGGCCAGGGAATGAACCACGAGAAGGGCCGCGACCCGGGTGGCCGCGACAATCTCCACGACCTCGTCGTCGTCGGCGCCGGGCCGGCCGGGCTCGCCGCCGCCGTCACCGCCGCCGGCTTCGGCCTGCGGGTCGCCATCCTGGACACGAACGCCCGGGCGGGCGGGCAGTATTACCGGCACCGTGCGGGCCGGCCGCCCGCGTGGGCGCCGCTCGCGCGCCTGCACACCGTCGAGCACCTGGCCGAACACCGGGTCTGGGCGGTCGAACGCGACGACGGCCACTTCACGGTGCATGCCGTGGCGGGCGAGCGCGACGGCGTCGCGGTGGCCGTGCGCGGCCGTCGGCTGCTCCTGGCCACCGGCGCCTACGACCGGCAACTGCCCTTCCCCGGCTGGGATCTGCCCGGAGTGTTCACCGCCGGCGGCGCGCAGGCCCTGCTCAAGGGCAACGGCGTCGCGCCCGGGCGGCGGGCGGTGGTGGCCGGTACCGGTCCGTTCCTGCTGCCGGTCGCCGTCGGGCTCGCCGACGCGGGTGTGCGGGTGCTCGCGGTGGTCGAGGCCTCGCGTCCCACGCCGCGGGCCGCCGCGCTCGCCCCGCACAGCCCGGCACGGGTGGTCGAGGCCGCGGGATATGCCGCCGCGTTGGCGCGGCGGCGCATCCCGTACCGCACCGGCCGGGCCGTGGTCGCCGCGCACGGCGACGGGGGCGTGCTGGGTTCGGTCACCGTGGCCCGGCTCGACGCGGACTGGCGGGTGCGGCCCGGGACGGGGGACGAACTGGCCTGCGACACCCTCGCGGTCGGCTACGGCTTCACCCCGCAGCTCGAACTCGCCGGCCAACTCGGCTGCGCGAGCACCCCCGACGGCTTCGTCGCGGTCGACTCCCGCCAGGCCACCGACCTGCCCGGGTTGTACGCCGCAGGCGAGAGCACCGGCATCGGCGGCGCCCAACTGTCCGAGGTGGAGGGCGAGTTGGCCGCATACGCGGTCGCGGGCCGGACGCCGCCGAAAGCGCTGCTGCGTCGGCGGGCGCGGCTCACCCGGTTCGCCGCCGGGCTGCGCGCGCTCTACCCGATCCGGTCGGGCTGGCCGTCGTGGTCCGACGAGGACACCCCGATCTGCCGCTGCGAGGAGGTGCCGCGCGGTCGGATCGCGGACGCGGCGCGGCAGGGCGCGGACGACGTACGCTCGATCAAGCTGCTCACCCGCGCGGGCATGGGCTGGTGTCAGGGCCGTATGTGCGCCGAGGCCACCGCGTGCGTGCTCTCCGACGTGTTGGGCCGGCCGATCGCCGCGCCCGCGCCCACCCGTCCGATCGCTGTCCCCATCCGTCTCGGAGATCTCGCCCAAGGAGCCTCATGAGCACTAGCCCGCACCTTCCCGCCCCGGAGCGCTCCGCCCCGCAGGACGGCGCCGACCGCAAGCCGTGGCACGGCGTCGTGGTGGCCACCGCCCTGCCGCTGCGCGAGGACCTGTCGGTGGACTTCGACGCGTACGCCGAACACGTGCGGTGGCTCGTGGACTCGGGCTGCGACGGGGTCTGTCCGAACGGCTCGCTGGGCGAGTACCAATCGCTCATCCCGGAGGAGCGCGCCCGCGTGGTGCGGGTCGCGGTCGACGCGGTGGGCGGCGACCGGGTGCTCCCGGGCGTGGCGGCGTACGGCGCGGCCGAGTCGCTGCGCTGGACCGAGCAGGCGGCCGAGGCGGGCGCCCGTGCGGTGATGCTGCTTCCGCCGAACTCCTATCGTGCGGACACCCGTACGGTGATGGACCACTACCGCACGGTGGCCCGGGCGGGGCTGCCGATCGTGGCCTACAACAACCCGTTCGACACGAAGGTCGACCTGACTCCCCGACTTCTCGCGGACCTGTACGAGGAAGGTCTCGTGGTCGGCGTCAAGGAGTTCACCGGGGACGTGCGCCGGGCCTACGAGGTTGCCGAACTCGCGCCGGGGCTCGACGTGTTGATCGGCAGCGACGACGTCACCCTGGAATTCGGGCTGGCCGGCGCGGTGGGTTGGATCGCGGGTTACGCCAACGTCTTCCCGCGCGCGAGCGTGGAGTTGTACCGCGCGGCCGTGCACGGCGACCCGCGCGCGGCGTTGCCGCTGTACCGCCTGCTGCACCCGCTGCTGCGGCTGGACGCGCGCACCGAGTTCGTGCAGTCGATCAAGTTGTCGATGGATCTGGCGGGCCTGCGCGGCGGGCCGTGCCGCGCGCCGCGGCTGCCGCTGTCGCCCGAACAGGAAGCCTTCGTCCGGGAATCCACCGAGAAGGCGCTCGCGGAGGGATTGAACTGATGCGTTCCCGACACGTCTACCACGCGGTCGACTCGCACACGGAGGGCATGCCCACTCGGGTGATCACCGGCGGCATCGGGGTGATCCCCGGCGCCACGATGGCCGAGCGGCGCAGCCACTTCATGGCCGAACTGGACCACATCCGCACGCTGTTGATGTACGAGCCGCGCGGGCACGGGGCGATGAGCGGGGCGATCCTGCAACCGCCGACGCGGCCGGACGCCGACTACGGCGTGTTGTTCATCGAGGTGTCGGGGTGTCTGCCGATGTGCGGACACGGCACCATCGGGGTGGCCACCGTCCTGGTCGAGACCGGCATGGTCGAGGTGGTCGAGCCGGTCACCACGGTCCGTCTGGACACCCCGGCCGGACTCGTGGTCGCCCTGGTCGAGGTCCGCGACGGCGCGGCCCGCTCGGTGACCCTGCGCAATGTGCCCGCGTACTCCCACGAGTTGGACGCGACGGTGGACGTGCCGGGGCTCGGCGCGGTCACCTACGACATGGCATATGGCGGCAACTTCTACGCGATCCTGCCGATCGAGAAGGTGGGCCTGCCGTTCGACCGGGCCGAGGGCACCCGCATCCTGGAGACCGGCCTCGCCATCATGGCGGCGATCAACGAGCAGGCCAGGCCGGTGCATCCGGAGCAGCCGGAGTTCGCGGGCTGCCACCACGTGCAGTTCCTCGCGCCGGGCTCGGACGCCGCGCTGTCGCGCAACGCGATGGCGATCCACCCCGGTTGGTTCGACCGCTCGCCGTGCGGCACCGGAACCAGCGCGCGGATGGCGCAGTTGGCGGCGCGGGGCGAGTTGACGGCGGGTCAAACGTTCGTCAACGAGTCGTTCATCGGGACCCGCTTCCGCGGTCGGATCGTCGCCGAGGCGGAGGTCGGCGGGCGCCCGGCGGTGGTGCCGGAGATCACCGGGCGGGCGTGGATCACCGCGACCGCGCAGTATCTGCTCGACCCGGAGGACCCGTTCCCGGCGGGGTTCCGGCTCTGAGGGGCGGGCGCGCGGTCGGTTCCGCCCGGTTCCCTGCTCACCCTCGGTGATCTTTCACACGCGCAGTCGCGATCCCGCCCCAGCGGTGACTGACCGTCAGTAACATGGCGGGAGGAGGCACCATGGACACGGGACACGGAGCGCTCGCGCTGCCGTCCTTCGACGATCGACCGATCCTGCGGGATCGGGTGGCACGAGAGTTGCGCGCGGCGTTGATCGCGGGTGAGATGCGGCCGGGCGTGGTCTATTCCGCGCCCGCGTTGGCCGCTCAGTTCGGCGTGTCGCCGACGCCCGTGCGCGAGGCGATGCTCGACCTCGCCAACGAGGGACTGGTCGAGGCCGTACGCAACAAGGGATTTCGCGTCACCGAGCTGTCCGACCGCGAGTTGGACGAGTTCACCGAGGTGCGCGCGCTGATCGAGGTTCCGGTGGTGGCCCGCCTCGCGGGTGTGGTCACCCCGGCCCAGACCGCCGCGCTGCGCCCGGTCGCCGAGGAGATCGTCGCGGCGGCCGAGGCGGGCGACCTGATCAGGTACGTGGAGGCGGACCGCCGCTTCCACCTGTCGCTGCTCGCGTTGGCGGGCAACGAACACCTGGTCCGGGTGGTCGGCGATCTGCGCAAACGTTCGCGCCTGTACGGGCTGTCCCGGCTCGCGCGCGGCGGCCGACTCGCCGCGTCCGCCGCCGAGCACCTCGAACTGCTCGACGCGCTCGACAGCGGCGACCCGGCCGCGGCCGAGCAGGTGATGGCCCGGCACATCGGCCACGTCCGCAATCTGTGGGCGGGGCCGGAGCGGGAGGGCTGAGCCGGGGGCGGGATCGACGTCACGTCGCCCGCTCCGCGCCCCCGGACCACGTGCCCGGGGCCGACCGTCCCGGTCGGCGGCGTCAGACCTTGCCGGCGACCATGTCCATCAGACGGCCGAGGACCGCGCCGCCGGAGGCGTGGGAGCCGTCGTGCTCCCACTCGTTGGTGACCCACGCGCGCAGGTTGCCCACCTCGCGCGCGGTCTCCAGGGACAGGTCGGCGTCCACGTACATGTCGTCGAAATAGACCGCCGCGGCCACCGGGACCGCGTTCGCGCGCAGCTGCTCGACGTCGTACAGGACGGGCCAGTCGTACTGCTCGGCCAACAGATGGGCGGCCTCGCGGAACGGGCGCAGCGCGGCCATCTCCTCGAACATCCAGGGGTACATCATCTCCCCGGTGAACAGCAGCGGATCGGCGCTCTCCGCGAACTCCGGCAACCCCGCGCGCACCTTCTCGGCGGCCCACCCCGTGGCGACCTTGCCCTGCCCGTAGATCGGCTCCTGGAGCACCGCCCACAGCGGTTGGTCGGTCAGCGCGGTGGCCTGCATGGCGGCGGCACGGAAGGTGTCCGAGACGCGGTCGCCGTCCCACGCCTCGTCCAGCATCCAGTGCACCCGCTCGAAACCGTCGCCCATGCCGAACACCGAGCCGAGGAACTGCAGTCGGCGCACGGTCAGTCGGTCGCCATCGGGCAGCCGGACGTCGCGCTCGGTCAGGTGGTCGGCGAGCCGGCGGACCGCCTCCACGTCGTCCGGGTAGCGCGCGTAGTACTCGGCGTTCTTGGTCCGCACCCTCGGGTAGGTGCGGTGGTAGACGTCCTCGGCGGTGACGTCCAGGCCGATCAAACCCCCGGTGACGTAACAGGACTTCAGCGCCTCGGGGGCTCGGGAGAGATACGCGAGGGTGATGAATCCGCCGTAGCTCTGGCCGAGCGTCTCCCACGGCTCGTCGCCGCACAGTCGACGGCGGATCAGCTCGGCGTCGGCGACGATCGAGTCCGCGCGCATGTGCCGTAGCAGGGCGGCGAGTTCGTCGGGTGGGGTGCGTGCCGCCAGGCTCGGCGTGACGGGCGTGCTGCGTCCGGTACCGCGTTGGTCGAGCAGCAACACCCGGTGGGTCTTCAGCGCACGGGCCAGCCAGCCGTTGGCGCGTGGGGGCCGCTGTGCCTTCTGGCCCGGGCCGCCCTGGAAGAAGCACAACCACGGCCGGTTGCGACCCATCGCGGTGGGGTCGACCACCTCGCGGGCGAAGACCTCGATGGTCGGCCCGTCGGGACGCGCGTGGTCGAGCGGGACGACGAAGGTGTGATCGGTGAGGGCCATCCCCGGGATCCGGGTGATGCGGTTCGTGCGGGTCATGCGGATTCCTCCCCTGGGTGCGTGCCGTTCGGGTGTGCTGTGACATTCCACCGGAGGAAGGTGCTTGTTGTCCCACCGCATCGGGAAGATTGCTGCGGCAGGGTTCTGCGCGATCCCGTGCGGCGAAAGGGTGTCAGTCATGGTCGATGGCCCGGTGTCCGATGGCGCGCACGCCGGTGAGGCGCGGTCCGGTGAGCCGCAGTCCGGTATGGCGCGGCCCGCCGGGCCCTTCTCCGCGTTTCAGGACTCGATCCATCTCGACGGGCTGCTGACCGGGGAGACACCCCCGTACCCCACGGGCGCGAGCGCGTTGGAGGAGGCGGCGCGCGAACGGCTCGATCCGGGGCCGCGCGGCTACGTACTGGGCGGCGCGGGCGAGGGCGCGACGATGCGGGCCAATCGCGAGGCGTTCGAGCGGCGCCGGATCGTCCCGCGCATGTTGCGGGACGTGGGCACCCGGGACCTGTCCTGCTCGGTATTGGGCACCGACTCGCCCGCGCCGGTGCTGCTCGGGCCGGTCGGCGTGCAGTCGATCGTGCATCCCGAGGGCGAGTTGGCGACCGCGCGGGCGGCGGCCGGACTCGGGCTGCCGATGGTGTTGAGCACCGCGTCCTCGTACTCCCTGGAGGAGGTCGCCGCCGCGTCCGGCTCGGGCCCCCGATGGTTCCAGCTGTATTGGCCGCGCGACGACGACGTGACGATCAGCCTGCTCGCCCGGGCGCGGGCGGCCGGCTACACCGTGCTCGTGGTCACCCTGGACACCTGGTATCTGGGCTGGCGGCCGACCGACCTGGACGGGGCGTACCTGCCCTTCCTGCGGCACATCGGCCTGGCCAACTACCTGAGCGATCCGGCCTTCCTGGCCGGCCTGAGCCGCCCGATCGCCGAGGACCCGACGGCGGCCATCGTGCACTGGGCCGGAATGTTCTCCGACCCGACCAAAACCTGGTCCGACCTGGCCTTCCTCCGCGACAACTGGATCGGCCCGATCATCCTCAAGGGCGTCCTACACCCCGACGACGCCCGCCGAGCCCGAGACGCGGGCATGGACGGCATCGTGGTCAGCAATCACGGCGGCCGCCAACTCGACGGCGCGATCCCGGCGTTGGATGCCCTCCCGGAGATCGCGGCAGCGGTGGGCAACGACCTGACGGTCCTCTTCGACAGCGGCGTACGCACCGGCACCGACATCCTCAAGGCCCTGGCCCTCGGCGCCCGCGCAGTCCTCCTGGGCCGCCCCTACATCTACGGCCTGGCCCTGGGCGGCGCACCAGGCATCACCCACGTACTCCGCTGCCTACTGGCCGAATTCGACCTATCCATGGCCCTATCAGGCCACACCCACCCACAAACCCTAACCCCATCAACGCTGACCTAACCCACCAACCACCCCTGCCCCACCCTCTCTCCCCACCCAACCCCCTCCGGCACGCCCAACCCTCTCCGGCCCGCCCGGCACCCTCCAGATCACCGGCACGCTCCGGCCGGTCCGGCACGCTCCAGCCCGTCCAACATCCAGGCTCTCCAGCACGCCACAGCTCATCCAGCACCCCTCCAGCCCGTCCGGCGTTCGAGGACAACCGCAGGCCGGCCACCCCGCCGACTCCAGGCCGCCTCGACCACACCGCCCGCTGGGATTACCCCGGTTTGCCCGCCCCTCTCGGATACCCTCCGCGCATGATCACGCCCGGATCGAGAGGACCAACCCCGTGACCAACCCCGCGCGCCCCGCCGCAATCCTGCGCCGGATGACCTCGCGCAGTTCCACGGAGCCGCACCGCGCATCCACGCCGTTGGAGTTGTTCTTCGACCTGACCTTCGTGGTGGCCGTCGCCCAAGCCGGCAGCCGCCTGGTGCACTCGCTCGCGGAGGGCCACCCCGGCCACGGGATCACGGGATACCTGCTCGTGTTCTTCGCGATCTGGTGGGCGTGGGTCAACTTCACCTGGTTCGCCTCCGCGTACGACTGCGACGACCCTCTGTACCGCGTCGCCACGCTCGTCCAGATCACCGGTGTCCTGGTCCTGGCCGCCGGCGTCCCGCGCGCGTTCGAGAACAGCGACTACACGGTCGCCATCGTCGGCTACCTGATCATGCGCCTCGCGCTGACCTTCCAGTGGCTGCGCGCGGCCCACGACGAGACCGACCCGGCGGCCCGCCGCACCGCGCTGCGCTACGCGGCCGGCGTGGTGCTGGTCCAGATCGGCTGGGTGGTGCTCCTGATCCTCCCCGACGCCGCCTGGAACTGGGGCTTCCCACCGCTGGCGATCGCCGAGATGGCGGTACCGGTCATCGCCGAACGCGGGCGCTCCACCAGCTGGCATCCGCATCACATCGCCGAGCGCTACGGCCTGTTCACCATCATCATGCTCGGCGAGAGCGTGTCCGCCGCGACCGTCGCGATCCAGACCGCGCTCGACGACCAGGCCGCACTGGACGAGTTGTTGCCGATCGCCGCCGGCGGGCTGCTGATCGTGTTCGCGGCCTATTGGATCTACTTCGCGGCGCCCATCCACGAATACCTGCAATCCAGTCGACAGGCGTTCCTATGGGGCTACGGCCACTACGTGATCTTCGCCTCCGCCGCCGCGATCGGGGCCGGTCTCGAGGTCGCCGTCGAGCAGGCCGTCGGCGAGGCGCACATCTCCGACGTCGCCGCCGCGGCGAGCGTCACGATCCCCGCCGGGCTGTTCCTGGTCACCACATGGGCGCTGCACGCCCGCCACCACAAGCGCGGCGCCGCCCAGCAGATACTGCTGCCGACCGCCGCGGTCCTGGTCCTGGCCTGCGCGTTCCTGGGCGAGGCGGCGGTGCCGGCGGCCGGAGCGGTGGCGGCGCTGACCGTGGCCGCGGGGGTGGTGTTGTCCGCCCGCCAGGGCGAGGGCGCCGGCGACGTCGACCCGCGCCCGGAGCCGGTGTCCGAGGCCGACTGAGTCCGGGACGAACGGCTAACCCGCCGTCAGGCGCCGTGCGGGAACCGACGGTTCGGGCGGGAGGAGCGGACCGCCTGACCACTGCTGGAAGATCAGCATCGTGTGCACCTGGGTCACCTCGGTGCGCGCCGTGAATCCGTCCACCACCAGGCGTTGCAGCCCGGTCGCGTCGGCGACCGCGACGTGCACGAGGAAGTCGTCGGGACCCGCGAGGTGGTACAGCGCGCGGGTCTCCGGCAGCTTCAGCACATGCCCGACGAACGGGTTGAGCACCGCGCGGTGATGGGGCCGTACCCGCACCGCGAGCATCGCCTGGAGCGGTCGCCCGAGCGCCGCCGCGTCCACCTCCACCGTCGCGCCCTTCACCACCCCGGCGGCGCGCATCCGGGCCACCCGGTCCAGGCAGGTCGAGGGCGCTATTCCGACCTCGGCCGCGAGTGCCTTGTTGCTGATCCGGGCATCGTTCTGGAGAGCCCGAAGAATGCCGAGGTCGATCGGATCGAGGGCGATGGATTGGCTCATCCGGCGATGATAATTCGGTGATCAGACAGATTCTCCGGAGGTCGCCCCAGGATGACGTCCATGGACCTTCGACCGGACTCCCCCGCCGCCGCCGGCCGCACCGACACCGCGCCCGCCGGCATCACCCCCGCCGGCGCCGACCCTGCCGGCTCCACCCCCACCGGACCCCTCGCGCGGCACACGTTCGAGACCCGCGCGGTACACGCCGGCCGCGACGACCTGGCCGCCCTGGGCGTACACGCCGTGCCGATCGACCTGTCGACCACCTATCCCCTGCCGGACCTGCCGGCCGCGGCGCTCGCCCTGGACGCCTACGCGGAGGGCGAGTTGCCCGACGGTTCGGCGATCTACGGTCGGCTGACCAATCCGACCGTGCGCCGCTTCGAGCAGGCGCTCGCCGAACTGGAGGGCTGCGCCGACGCGGTGGCGTTCGCGACCGGCATGGCGGCGGTCACCGCGTGCCTGCTCGCCGCCGCCGCGCAGGGCCGACGGCATGTGGTCGCGGTCCGGCCGCTGTACGGCACCACCGACCACCTGCTCTCCGGCGGCCTGCTCGGCACCGAGGTCACCTGGGTCGAACCGGACGGCGTGGCCGCGGCGTTGCGGCCCGACACGGGTCTGGTCATGGTCGAGACACCGGCCAATCCGACGCTGGCCGAACTCGATCTGGCCGAACTCGCGGCGCAGGCAGGCGAGATACCGCTGCTGGTGGACAACACGTTCGCCACGCCGGTCTTGCAGCAGCCGGCGTCCTCGGGTGCCCGTCTGGTCCTGCACAGTGCGACCAAGTTCCTCGGCGGACACGGCGACGTGCTCGGCGGTGTGGTGGCCTGTGATCCGGAGTGGGCCAAGGCGCTGCGGCAAATCCGTTTCGCGACCGGGGCGTTGCTGCACCCCCTGGCGGGTTACCTGCTGCTGCGCGGCCTCGCGACCCTGCCGATCCGCGTCGCCAGGGCCTCCGCGACGGCCGCCGCGCTGGCCGCCCGACTGGCCGCACACCCGGCGGTGGCGCGTGTGCATTATCCCAGCATCGGTGGCGCCCTGGTGGCCTTCGAGCCGATCGGCGACCCGATGCGGCTGGTCGGCGCGCTCCGCCTGATCACCCCCGCCGTGAGCCTCGGCGGCGTCGACACCCTGATCCAGCACCCGGCTTCGCTGACCCACCGGGTCATCGACGACGGGGCGCGCGCCGAAGGCGATATCGGCCCGCACCTGCTCCGCCTGTCGATCGGCCTGGAACACGAGGCGGACCTGTGGGCGGACCTGTCGGCGGCGCTGGAGCAGACGGGCGGGGAGCACGTCGGGGCATCGCCGGTTCCGGACGCGGAGGCCGGGGTGGGCGACGCGGCGCTGTGGCCGGTGGGGGTCTGAGCGGCGGGGCCGGGGTGGGTCCCGCATCGCGCGGGCCCGGGATCGGTGGCGGCGTGCTTCGCGGCGCGGCCGGTCCCGGCGGGGTCAGCGGTAGGTCAAGCCCGAGAGTTGCAGGGCGAGTCGACGCCGCACGGCGGGGATCCGGGTGAGCGTGCGCAGCACGATGTTGCGCAGGGGGCGCAGCGCCGGGGTGAGGGTGGCCACCCGGGTCATCCGGTCGGCGAGCTTGACGATGCGTTCGGCGGTCGGGCGACGGGTGGCGCCGTAGGTGTCCAGGGCCGTGGTGGGGCCGCCGTCGAGTACCGAGCCGAGCGCCTCGGCCAGGGTCACCGCGTCGAGGATGCCGGCGTTCATGCCCTGGCCGCCGGCCGGGCTGTGTACGTGGGCGGCGTCCCCGGCGAGCAGGATCCGGCCCGCGCGGTAGGCGTCGGCGATCCGGTGGTGGACGCGGAAGCGCGAGCCCCAGACGACTTCCTCGACGACCACGCGGCCGGTCTTCGAACCGCGTACGTCGAGGAGTTCCTGAACGTAGGCCGCCGACGGCTCGTGCGGCGCGTCGGCGACCGGCGCGACGATCCGGTGCCGGCCGCCCGGGAGCGGGGCGAGCACGACGAGGCCGGCGGGGGCGAAGTACAGGACCACCTCGTCGGCCGCGACCGCGCCGCTCAGCCGTACGTCGGCGAGGACGAACGACTCGGCGTAGGTGCCGCCCTGGAAGCCGATTCCGGCCTGGTCGCGCACCGTGCTGTGCATGCCGTCGGCGCCGACCACCCAGCCGGCGCGGACACGTTCGCCGCTCTCGAAGGTCGCGGTCACGCCGTCGGGGTCCTGGTCGAGGGAGGTCACCCGGTACGGCCGCAGGACGGTGCCGCCGAGTGCGGTGAGGCGGTCGAGGAGCGTGGCCTCGGTGGTGGCCTGGGAGACCATCAGCGAGTACGGGTACTGCGTGGGCAGGTCGGTGAAGTCGATCCGGACCACCACGCGGTCCCGATCGCGGAAGGTGAACGTCGGCGCGGGGATGCCCTGCGCGACGAGCGGGGCGGCGACTGCGAGCGGGGCCAGTACCTCGAGGGTGCGGGCGTGTACGACGGCGGCGCGCGAGGTCTGCTCGGCGGCCGTGTGGGCGTCGACGACGGTGACGTCCCGGCCCTGGGCGGCGAGGGCCAGGGCGAGGGTCAGTCCGGCGGGGCCGGCGCCGACGACGAGGACGTCGGTGGTGGCGGGGAGTCGGGTGCTCATCGGGGGCTCCTGGGGTTGGGATCGGAGGCGGGGCTCGAAAGCCGGGCCGGAAGGCCAACGCTTGTTGGCCAACGACTGTTGGCATAACCATGACCCTCCCGTGGCGGTAAGTCAACAGGCGTTGGCCTACAATCGTTGGCATGAGTGCTCCGCGAAGGTCGTCCATCGAGACCAAGGCCGTGATCCTGGCCGCTGCCCGGGAACGATTCGGCGCCGACGGCTACGAACGGGCGACGATTCGGGCGATCGCCTCGGATGCGGCGATCGATCCGTCGATGGTGATGCGGTACTTCGGCACGAAGGAGAAGTTGTTCGCCGCTGCGGCGGACGTCGATCTGCGGTTGCCCGCGCTCGATGCGGTCCCGCGCCCACAGCTCGGAGCGGTGCTCTCGGCGCACTTCCTCGACCGGTGGGAGGGGGACGAGGCGATGCTGATCCTGCTGCGGACCGGGGTGACGAACGACGACGCCGCCGAGCGTATGCGCGCGGTCTTCGCGAACCAGCTCGCCCCGCTCGTGCTCCGCACCTGCCCGAACCCCGCCGAGGCCCCCCGGCGCGCCGGCCTGATCGCCACGCAGGTGCTCGGCCTCGCCCTGTGCCGATACGTCCTGCGGCTGCCGCCGATCGTGGCGATGACGCATCCCGAGGTGGTCGACTGGCTCGGTCCGCAGATCCAACGCTGCTTGACGGGGAGCCTGGGGGCCGACGGTCCGGGGGCCGAGGGGCCTGGGGTCTGAGGGTCGGCGTCCGGGGGCCAGGGGTCCGAGGGTCGGCGGCAAAAGGCCGGGAGTGCGAGGCCCACTTGCCGGCGGGCCGGGGGTCCGGGGCTCTGCGGCGCGTGGCCGGACGCGCGCGCCGACGGCCTCGGCGTCGATCCTCCCGAGCCGTCCGCGTACGGTCTCCACGATTCGTGGGGATTACCCCCGGTAGCCCGCGAGTTCGCCCGGGTAGCGTCTCGATCAAGGCAGCATCGGCCGTGCCGAGCGGTGTCGTGCACACCGCCCCGGGAGGTGACGCGTCATGTACAGGCACGCAGTCCGACCGCACCGCACGGCACGCCGCCCACTTCGGGCCCGACCGTTCACGGGACTTCGGCGTCCCGACGGGAGGGCTTCGCGCGCGGCGGCTCGGCACCCGCGACGCCGGGGCGCCCGGGGGATGCGGCTTCGGCGATGCCGGGGAGCCACGATTCGGCCGACGTCCGCGCTGTCGATGGCGGTCGTACTGATCGTGCTCGCGGCACTGGCGTCCTGTACGTCCGCCCGCTCCACGACGTCCGGCGCACCCGCCGCCTCGCCCACAGGACTCCCCGACGCCGGCGCGACCGCACCCGGGTTCGCCCCCGGGACCGTCACCGAACCACCCGCCGCCTGCGGGAACCCCACCGCGAGTCTGCGGCCCGCCTCCGGCCCGCCCCGCGCGGCCGACTACCGCACCGACGGCTCGCTCACCCGCATCCTGGAGCGGGGCTACCTGATCGTCGGGATCGACCAGAGCGCCTACCCGTTCGGCTATGCCGACGTGACCGACCACAACCGGCTCAAGGGTTTCGACGTCGACCTGGTGCGGGAGATCACCGCGGACCTGTTCGGCGGCAACGACCCGAGCCGACTGCGCTTTCGGGTGGTGCCGAACAACATCCGCGAACAGTCGGTCGCGGACGGCACGGTGGACATGGTGGCGAAGTCCGTCACCGTCAACTGCCGCCGGCGGGCCGTGGTCGACTTCAGCTCGATCTACTACGAGTCGGGCCAGCGGGTACTGATCGTCGACGACACCCCGGCCGCGGGCGCCGACCACACGAAGGGCCTCGCCGGCCTGCCGACGGGGACCCGGGTGTGTACGGTCGGCGGCACCACCGCCGCCGACGCGGTACACGCCACGCGGGGCCTGGTCGACGTCACCGGCGACAACTGGACGGACTGCCTCGTCCGCATCCAGCAGGGCCAAGCCGACGCGGCGGTCGGCGACGACACCGTCATGGCCGGCCTCCAGGCCCAGGACCGCTTCATCCGCATGGTCGGTCCCAAGTTGACGAGGGAGCCCTACGGGCTCGAAATCGCCAAGGGGAAGCCGGACTTGGTCCGCTTCGTCAACGCGTCCCTCGAACGCATCCGGCACGACGGCACCTGGCGTCGGTTGTTCGACACCTACCTGGGCCGCTACATCCCGGAGTCGGGGGGTGTGACGGCGCCGGAGGCGGAGTACCAGGACTGAGCGGGCGCGTGGAGCCGGGCGGGGTCGGGGTGGCGGTCGCGGCCACTGCGCACCGTGGCCGAACGCTACGTCGGCGACAGGTCGTCCCCCGGAACGATCAGCCCCGACTCGTAGGCGATGACCACCAGTTGCGGCCGGTCCCGGGCGCCGAGCCGGGCCATGATGCGGCTCACGTGCGTCTTGGCGGTCAGCGGGCTGAGCCCGAGCAGCGTGCCGATCTCCGCGTTCGTCAGCCCTCGTCCGACCAGCGTCAACACCTCGCGTTCGCGCGCCGACAGGTCGGCCACCCGAGTCGAGCCCGGCGTGCCCGTGGTCGCCGTCGCCGGCATCCGCAACACGCGCGAGATCAACCGTGCGGTCGGGCCTGGCGACAGCAGCGCCTCGCCGGCGCCGATCGTGCGGATGGCGGCCAGGAGTTCGGCCGGGCGGGTGTCCTTGACCAGGAACCCGCCGGCACCCGCCCGCAACGCGGCCAGCACGTTCTCGTCGTCCTCGTAGGTCGTCAACACCAACACCCGGACCCGGGACAACTCCGGATCCGCCGCGATCAGCCGCGTCGCCTCGATGCCGTCCAGAATCGGCATCCGGATGTCCATCACCACGACGTCGGGCCCGCACTCCCGGGCGAGTTCGAGCGCGGCCCGCCCGTCGGCGGCCTCACCGACCACCTCCATGTCGGCCGCCGAGGACACCAACATCGCGAACGCCGACCGCACCAGATGCTGATCGTCGGCCAGCAACACCCGCAAGGTATCGCCCATCACACACTCCCCCGTCCATCCGAAACCCGCCGGCCGGGGCGGTCGGCACGGCCGGCAGCGCCGGCGCGGCCGGGCAGTCGGCGGACCGGCGTCGCCTTCACCCCGTGTCCTCCGACCGTGCCATCGGCAACACCGCCGAGACCGCGAACCCGCCCTCGGGAGCGGGGCCCGCGACCAATGTGCCGCCGACGCTGCGGGCCCGTTCGGTCATTCCGAGGATGCCGAAGCCGGCGCCCTCCCCGACCCCGTTCGCGCGGCCGTCGTCGACCACGCTCACCCGCAACTCGCCGTCGTCGGCGATTAGTTCCACCCGCGCCGTGTGCGCCTGCGAGTGCTTGACCACGTTCGTCAGCGCCTCCTGCACGATCCGGTACACGGCGACGCCCACCTCGGGCGCGGGCGTCGGGCCGTCGTGTCCGGTCAGGGTGACGTCGATGCCGGCGGAGCGGGCCGCGCCCGCCAGCGGAACCAGGCCGTCCAGACCGGCCAGGCCCGGCACCGCCTCGTACGACGCGACCTCCTCGGCGTCCCGCAACACCGCGAGTGTGGCCCGCAGTTCGTGGCGGGCGTCGCGGCAGGTCTGCGCGATCGTGTCCAACGCGCCCACCATGACCGTACGGTCGGCCGGCGGCTCCTGCGCGGCGAGGTGCGCTGCGACCCCCGCCTGGACGCCGATCAGCGTGATGCTGTGCGCCAGCAGATCGTGCAAGTCCCGCGCGATCCGCAGGCGTTCCTCGGCCACCCGCCGCCGGGCCACCTCGTCCCGGGTGCGTTCGGCGCGCTCGGCCCGATCGATGATCGCGCTCACGTAGTCGTGGTGGCTGCGCCAGGCCTGGCCCGCAATCACCGCCGCGACCACCCAGCCCGCCATCCCGCAACGATCACGCCAGCTCGGCCCGTCGGTACCGCCCAGGGTCATCGCCACGACGGCGACGGTCAGCGCCGCCACCCCGACCACGACGGCCACCCCGCGCCGCACGTACGCCACGTATGTCCCCAACGCCACCAACGCCGGCACCGCGGCGCTCTCGTGCAGGTATTCGCGGTGGTGGTAGGGCACGGTGAGCGCGAACGTCAGCACCAGCACCGCCCCCGGCCGGACCCGACGCCAGGCGAGCGGAATCGTGGCACCGACCAGCAGCGCCACGCCGACCGGGTCCAGCGCCCGCTGCGCCGACCATACCTGCGCCGCGCCGACCGCCCCCGCCGCCAACAAGACGGCGAGCAGGGCGTCCGCGACGGACGCCCCACCCCACCTCGTTCGTGTCGTCACACCGCCATCTTCCGGGACGACACGGGCGGTTGCGGCGGTCGGGTCCCCGTCGTGTCCCGCGCAGGTCGTCGGGAAAGCGGGCCGGGCCACCAGATCCACCGATCCAACGCCACGCTCGCCGCGGTGACCAGGAACGTCCGGACCAGGAACGTATCGATCAACACCCCCACCGCGACCACGAATCCGAGCTCCACGAGGGAGACCAGCGGCAGCAGGGCGAGGACCGAGAAGGTCGCCGCGAGCACGAAGCCGGCCGAGGCGATCACCCCGCCCGTGGTCTCCAGCGCCGCCGGCGCGGCGATCCGCACCGAATCCCCGCGCAGCGCCATCTCCCGCACGCGGTGCATCAGGAAGATGCCGTAGTCCACCCCGAGCGCGACCAGGAACACGAAGGTCAGCAGCGGCGTTTGCGCATCCACGCCCGCATACCCGAAGCCGTGCTCGAAGACCAGCCCGCCCAGACCCAGCGACGCCGCCCAGACCAACCCGACGGCGGCGACCAGGATCAGCGGCGCCACCAGGCTGCGCAACAGCAAGATCAACACCAGCAATACCGCGAGCAGTACGAGCGGCACCACGACGCGGCGGTCCCTGGCCGTGGTGTGTGCGGTGTCCATCTGCTGCGCGGTGGGGCCGCCGACCCGGGCATCCGGTACCGCACGCAGACGCTCGATCGTGGCATGCTCCCCGGCCGACTCGGGTCGATCCTTCGCAAAGGCCAGGATCTCCGTCCACCCACCGGCCGTTCGTCCCTGACGCGCATGCTCGACCCCCTCGGTCGAGCCCACCGCCGCCAGCACGTCCCCGGCCCGCTCGCTCCGCGCCAGCACCGCGATCGGCGCACCGGACTGCTCCGGGAAGGCCGCGCTCAACGTCTCCTGGGCCACGATCGACTCGGGCTTCTTCGTGAAGCCGTCACTCTGCCGCAACGCGCCCGGCAGCGCGAACGCGGTCAACGCCCCGGCCCCGAGCAGCACCACTCCCGCGACGAGCACGGCGATCGGCCGCCGGGACACCGCCGTTCCGATCCGCGCGTAGGCCCCGCGCCCCAGCTTCGGCGTACTCCCGAACACCGGCACGAACGGCCAGAACACCCGCCGCCCGAGCAACACGAGGATCGCCGGCAGCAGGGTCGTCATCACCGCGAGCGCGCACACCACGCCCACCGCCCCGACCGGCCCCATGCCCCGACTGCTGTTCAGATCGGCGGCGGTGAGGCAGAGCAGCCCGACCACGACCGTCCCCGACGAGGCCAGCACGGCGGGCCCACAGCCGCGCAGCGCGGCGAGCATGGCCACCAACGGCCTTTCGTGTAGACGTAGTTCCTCGCGGTAGCGGGCCACCAGGAGCAGCGCGTAGTCGGTGCCCGCCCCGAACACGAGCACCGTCAACACGCCGGAGCTCTGCCCGGTGACGGTGATCCCGAACGCCCGCACCAACCCGTACACCGTCGCCGTCGCGACGGCCACCGCGACTCCGGCGCAGACGAGCGGCACGATCCAGAGGTAGGGGCTGCGGTAGGTCAGCATGAGCAATACGGCGACGACGAGCACGCTCGCGAGCATCAGCGTCCCGTCGATGGACGAGAACACCTCCTGCATGTCCGCCGTGACGCCGCCGGGCCCACCGACGCGCACGCTGAGCCCGTCGGGGTGCCGCTCCACGAGGGTGCGGATGTCCGGCACGATGTCGTCCGGTTCGGCGCCTCGACGGTCGACGGACAACGCGTAGCGCAGCGTGGTGTGATCGTCCGACTCCTGCGCGGCCGGCACCGACCCACCCACGAGCGGATGGCGAGCCACGACGTCGGCGACCCCCGCGGCGGCCGACTGCCGGTCGGCGGGCGTCAATCCGCCGTCGCGGCGATACACGATCTGCACGTCCATGGCGTCGCCGCCCGGCAACCCGCCCTGGATCCGGGCCACTTGGGTGGACTCGGCGTTGGCGGGCAGATAGTCCACGGCCTCGTTGCGCTGCACGTCACCGAGCTTGGCGGCGAACATCCCCGCCACCAGCACCACCAACACCCATCCGCTCACCACAACCCACGGCAACCCCCACAACCGCCCTCGCCGCGACGGCCGTGGCCGTACGGGCACGCCCGGGTCGGCCCCCGAGCCGCTCTGTTCCCGCGCCAAAATCTCCATGCCCCAAGGCTTCCGCCCAACCCCACCCCACTCGTCCGGCCAAGGACCGATCTCCGCGTTACTCCACCCGACGTCAAGAAGCCCCCACTAATCCCGGAGGAGTAACCACCCCGCCCGGCGCACAGAGACGTTGGTGGGGACAACCCCTACGGCGCCCGTTCGTCCGACCAGGCGCCGGCATCGGCCACCAAGCCACGCCCGCCGCCAACCCCAGCGGCATCCGCCCACCGGCCGTCACCTCAGGAAGCAGTCCCGCACCGCCCACGGCCGAAAGCCACGGCGCAACCACCCCGGCCGGCACACCGACGCCTTCCCGAAGCGGTCGTCAGCAGTCGCCACGGTACGAATGGTCCCGCCAGGACCCGCACTCCAGCCACCACAACGCGCGCCGGCATCCAAATCCGCAAACGAACCCGCCACCCCGCCACCGACGATGGTCCAGCCGCCGCAGGCACCCAGCCCATGGTCCAACGTCACCGCAGGGGCAGCTCGGTTCCGCTCACCGCCAGAGTCCGCCGCGCCAACTGCCGCAGCGCGCAGATGCCTTCCCCGGGCAGCGCGGTCTCGACCCGAGTCGCCACCCCCTCCGGCCACCCCGCCTCGGCACCGTGCAACACGCCTGCGATCGAGCCCACCAACGGCGCGGTGCCATGAACGTCCCACCCGCCGCGCACCGTCAGCCCAATCTGCCGAGCGGGGTCGGCGCCTCCCCACAACAACCCAGCCGCGATCAGCCCCGCGCTCCCCGACGCGTCGTGCCGATCGTCGCTGCCGAACTCTCGTCGTACCTCGGCGACCACTCGGTCCCAGGCCCACCCACGTGCAGACGCAACCAACACATCCCGAACCACCCGCGACACCTCCGACTTCACCGGAACGTGCCGCAACGAAACACCGACCGCCTGCGCCGCATCCCGAGCCGTGAAGGCCGCCGCCGCAAGGGCAGCACACCACATGGCGGCATACACCCCCTCCCCGGCATGCGACACCACCGCATCCTTCCGAGCCAACCGCGCCGCCCGCCTCGGATCCCCGGGCGCCACATAGCCATACAGGTCGGCCCGCGTCATCGCCTCACCCGACGCGCTCCCATCGCCTGCCGTGGTCGGGGGCAAATCCCCGTCAAGCAAACGCAGATACGCGGCCTGCTCCGCCGCAAAGGCCCGCAGGAACGGCAGGGTAAGCAACCACAATCCGCCGACCTGCGCACTCGTGAACCCCGGCCCGTACGACTCCAAAACCCGCAGACTCAAAACCGCCCGATCAACCGCGTCACTGCGATCCTCGGCCAAACCGGAACCCAATCCCTGCCTCGCCTCATGGGCGCCAAGGCATCGCCCGATCCATCCCCCGTGGATCCGATCGAACAACACGGCGCGTACCGGCGGCGGATCAATCCCCCCGGCCGGAGGCAGCTCATCGATCAACGCATCAACCCCCTCGCCCTTTTCTCGTCTCAACCCATCTCTCTATAAGCCATCGAGCCCCATCAACGCTCTCAGGAATCGCACCCGGTCCAAAAGCTTTTGCCCAGAACGATCCATCCCGCAAGCATCTCGAGGCCAACGGCCTCCGGAGCATCCATCTCAAGCCAAATCATCGTCCCGCCAATCATCTCAATACCACCCATGTCAGCAGAATTAATATTCGGAGCATATAATCAGGCACCAATCATCTTGAAATAAGCAATCACTGAATCAAACGCCTCGAGAGCACCCATCCCTGAGGCCCATTTTGGTAGCGACCATCTCGGACAACCGTCTAGCAACCGACTATTTTGGGCGCGGCAACCACCACGCAACCGACCCCACCTCGGGAAAGACAACCGCGCCTCAGACGACCCGAAAGCCGCCTTTCACGAACCCGATCGTCGCGCCCGAATATCACGGGAAGCCTTGAATCTCACCGCCTGGCTTCCGACCGGTCGACTTCGATGCCCGGTGCTCGGCAGCCCCGAGTCCCGGCGCCCGACTCCCCGCCTCAACTCCCCGTGATGACGGCCGAGCTGGGGTACCCCACGTCTTCCGGACGCCTTTTACTCGCGGTCCTTTTAGGTCGCGAGTCTGGGCTTGTCATGGTCCCGCATGCTTCGAACTGCGTGCGATGGCTCAGGCTCGATTGGAATCGTCGGTGATTGCAGAAGCCCTCGATGTAGGAGTCGATGACGACAGCACGGTAAGGGAGTTCCTCCCAGGTCGGAACTTGGATGACGTCGCCGACGAGTTCGGTCCCCGGCCGGTTCGCGGCGAAATCGCGGGCCGACGAGGTCGGGATGCGTGAGTGCGCGTCGCCGGGCCGCGTGGTCACGGTCCTGCACGGTCCCTGCACCCCTGACGAAGTCGCTGTCCGGAAGATCCGGACCACCTCACAGGGAGGGCACTCCGGTCGAGTCCGCCGGGGGCCTTCTCGAGTGGGCCAGGTGCATTCGGCGGGCGTTGCGCCTTTGGTTGCGTGGGCCGGTCCGGGGCTGGTCAGAGTCGATCGTGAGCCGCCGCCCGCGTGCGGGGCTCCAAGACTCCGGCTCCTGGCGAGACGGGCGCGTTGCTCGGCTGAAACCGGCCGGCAGCGAGGAGCGGGTGGGTGGTCGGGTCTGAGTCGTCCGGGGGCCTTCCCCGGGTGGGTCGGGCAGGGCATTTCGAGGTGCGGTGGGCGCGTGGGGGCGGGAGTTCACAAAACCGGACGGCGTGAGGTGCCGTGGACACGGCGCGCGAGAAAACCGCAGGTCAGCGGGGAGGGAAGCCGTTTCGAACGCCTCCGGATCCGGTTTCGACCCCCACTGGGCACTTTCGGTCACCTCAACGGCCTCTACGAGGTCGCGGCGCCGGAAGCCGACCCGACTTGGCAGTTTCGGTCTCCACACCGGCGTTGAGGAGGCCGGAGCACACGAAACCGGCACTCGACACCCGACTTTCCACCCCGACACCACAAAACCGCAGGTCACCGAAGCCCGAACCCCACAACCACCCACCGCGATCCGGTTTCCAACCCCAACTCCCCTCCCAAAACCCCGAACCGTCCTCGGCTCCTCGCTGCCGGCCGGTGTTCGGTGAGCAACACACCCGTCTCGTCGGGAGCTTCGAGTCTCGGAGCCCCGCACGCCGGCGGCGGCCCACCACCGACTCCGACCAAGCCCGGTCCAGCCCACGCAGCCAAAGGCGCAACGGGCGCGGGGAACGCCCGGCTCACTCGGGAAGGCCCGCCGGGAACCCGGCCGGACCCAAGCGCCGCAGTCGGCTCGGCGATCCGCCCGGTCGGGCCGCGATGCGGCGGGCGTTCGAGGGTGAGGCCCGGCCCCTGCGGTCGGTCCGAGGGGGCCACCGGGTCAGGCGGCGGGGCGGGCGTCCGAGGCGGGGCCCGGTGCCTGTGGTCGGCTCGGGGATCGGGCCGCAGCACATCGCAGCCGCGCCCCGCAGCCGCCGTCCCCAGGCGCGGCCGTGCCCTACCGTCAAGCGTCGGCCCCGCCAGGACCGGCAGCCGCACCCCGCAGCCCACCCCGCAAGCGAGGCCGAATGCCTGCCGTCGGGGTCAAGCCACGCCAAGAGCGGCAGCCGCGCCCCGCAGCCCCCTCGCAACCAAGGCCGAACGCCCCCGTCGCGGTCGGACACCGCCCGCTCCGGCAGCCGCAACCTGCAACCAGCCCTCTCGCAACCGAGGCCGAACGCCCCCCTCGCGGTCGAGGCCCACGAGGACCGGCGGCCACACCCCGCGCCCGAGGCCCGAATGCCTCCGGCGCGCCGCGCCCCTCCGCCCCAACCTCCCTCCCGACACGCCCGTCGGTTTGGTTAACCCCGGGTGTCGGGAGCTGCGGAAACGTCCTAAATGTGACGCCCTATCACATCGCCCGCGCAGGCGGCGGAGGCACCCCGGCTCGCGCTATTGGCAAGCCTTGACGAAGTTCAGACGCAACCCGCTGAAATTCGTCACGACCCAGGGGGTTCGCAAGCGCCGCGAATCGCGTACCTTATCGGCCATGACCTCGGCTCGCGCCTATGACGGCGGCATCTACTCGCCGTATTCGGAGACCCCGATCTACGACCGGCTGGTGGCCGAACGGGGCCGGCCGGAGATCGGCCCCTTCAACGTGCCCCTCCCGGACTTCGCCATGCACCCGCTCTTCGGCGAACGACCGGCGCTCCCCGCCCTCCCGGCGCTGCCCTCCTCGTACTCGTCGCCCGCGCCCGCGTACGGCTCGTCGACCCCGGGCTACGGCTACAACGCGCCCGCGCCGATGCCCGCGCTGCCCGCGCCGCTGCCGGTGCCCGCGCAGTACGGTGGCGCTCCGCAGTACGGGGGCGGTCAGTACAACAACGCGCCCATGTCGGGCTACGCGTCGATGGCCCCGGCCGCGCCGCAGGCTCCGCAGCCGGCCGTGCACCAGTCGCAGCCGGGCGCCGGGCAGTACGCCGCGCAGTACGTCCAGCCGCCGCAGGTTCCCGCGCCGCGTGTGCCGAACATGGGCGAGCCGGGCCAATTCCCGCCCCGTTACTGAGCGAACGCCGCCGAGCGCAGGCCCGAGCGAGGTCGAGAACCGAGAGTCGTCATACCCGTACGTCCCGCGTGGCCGTCCCCGAGCCGAGGCGCCGCGCCGAGCCGCCGTCGGCCCTCCCGGGCCGGCGTGCAACAGTGAAGCCATGCACCACCGCCACCTCGCCTCCCTGCACCTGTACCCGATCAAGTCCACGCGTGGCATCGACCTCTCCGAGGCCGTGGTCGAGCCGTGGGGCCTTGCCGGGGACCGGCGTTGGATGTTGGTGGACACCACCGGACGGTTTCTCAGCCAGCGCAAGCAGCCCCTGCTCGCGACCGTGACGGTACGTCAGGAGGACGGCGGACGACTGGTCGTCCGTGCGCCCGCGATGGACGAACTCCGGGTCGAGCCGCCCGCCGAGGTCCGGCTCGTGCCGGTGACGGTCTGGAACGACGAGGTCGAGGCCGCCGTGGGCCCGGACGACGCGCACACGTGGTTCGGGAAGGTGCTGGGCATCGACGTGCGGCTCGTCCACCTGGACGACCCGACCCGACGGATGCCCGATCAGAAGTACGCGGACTCATCCGATCGAGTGAGCTTCGCGGACGGCTTTCCGCTGCTCCTGACCACGACGGGTTCACTCGAAGCGCTGAACGGTCTCGTCGAGTCCCCACTGCCGATGAACCGTTTCCGCCCCAACGTGGCCATCGACGAACCCGAGGCGTGGGCCGAGGACCACTGGCGTCGGATCCGGATCGGCGACGTCGTCTTCCGCGTGGTCAAGCCGTGTTCCCGCTGCGTCATCACCACCACCGACCAGCGGACCGGCGAACGCGGCCCCGAACCGCTCCGGGCCTTGGGCAAGCACCGCCGCTTCGGTACGAAGCTGGTCTTCGGCCAGAACCTGGTCCCCGAACTCCCCGCCCACACCACCGGCATCCTCCACGTGGGCGACACCTTCGAAGTCCTCGAAACGGACTGACCGGACCTCGGCGCGGCCGGCCGATTCTCGCGCCTGCGAGGGGCCGATACGAGGGTCGTCGCGGGCGCGGTGGGTACGGACCGCGCGGGTCCGGCCGACCCCGCCACCCGGCGCACCGGCGTCACTCACGCGGGTGACATCGTCCGCGCGCCCCGACCCCACACCCCCGCTCCCCCGACACGCTGATACCCCCACTACCTAGGACCGTCCGGCACGTTCCTGCCGGGTGAGGGGCGCGACTCCATGGCTACCGTCACGTTCGACCGGGCCACCCGCCGGTACACCAAGGGCGACAAGCCCGCCGTCGACCAGCTCTCGCTGGAGATCGGCGACGGTGAATTCCTCGTCCTGGTCGGCCCGTCCGGCTCCGGGAAGAGCACCGCCCTGCGCATGCTCGCGGGCCTGGAGGACGTGAACTCGGGCACGATCCGCATCGGCGACCGCGATGTCACCAACCTCGAACCCAAGGACCGCGACATCGCGATGGTGTTCCAGAACTACGCGCTCTACCCGCACATGTCGGTGGCCGAGAACATGGCCTTCGCGCTCAAGATCGCACATCGGCCGAAGGATGAGATCGCCCGACGCGTCACCGAGGCCGCGAAGATCCTCGACCTCACAGAATATCTCGACCGCAAACCGAAGGCGCTCTCCGGCGGTCAGCGTCAACGCGTCGCGATGGGCCGCGCGATCGTCCGCGAACCGCGCGTATTCCTGATGGACGAGCCGCTGTCCAACCTCGACGCCAAGCTCCGCGTCCAGACCCGCATCCAAATCGCGGGCCTGCAAAGGCGGTTGGGCACCACCACGGTCTACGTGACACACGACCAGGTCGAGGCGATGACCATGGGCGACCGCGTCGCCGTACTCCGCGACGGCATCCTCCAACAGGTCGACACCCCGCGCCGGATGTACGAGCACCCGAACAACGTATTCGTGGCCGGCTTCATCGGCTCGCCGTCGATGAACCTGATCGACACCGAACTGACCGAGGAAGGCTTCCGGTTCGGCGACGCCCCGATCCCGCTCACCCGCGAGGCGCTGGACACGGCCCGCGCCGAGAAGGCCGAGCGGATCACGGTCGGAATCCGCCCGGAGCACTTGGAGGTCACCTCCGACTCCGATGCCGACGGCCTGCCCGTCACCGTGGACGTGGTCGAGGAACTGGGCTCCGACGCCTACGTATACGGCACCGCCCGGGTCGACGGCTCGCCCGCGCCCCTGGTCGTCCGGGTGCCCGGCAACCGGGTGCCGCACAAGGGCGAGACGCTGCGGGTGACCCCACGCATCGACGAGATCCACAAGTTCTCGAAGTCCACCGGCGAACGCCTCGCCGACTGAACTCCCCGCCCGGGCTCGCCGAGCCCGGGCGCCGAGGGCCCCTCAGCCGGCCGCCTCCCCGAACGCCTGCCGCAGGTGGGTGGTTCGCTGCCGGGTCGGGTCGGCGGCCACCGCGGCGGCGAGGGCCGGGCCGGCCGCGTGCACGATCGAGACGTGGCGCTCGCCTCGCGTGACGAGCGTGTACATGAGGGCCCTGGTGTAGGCGTCGGCGCCCTCGGCGGGCAGTACGACCACCGCGGCCGGGCGCCGCACGCCCAGGGATTGACGGGCCGTCAAGGCCCAGCCGTGGCGAAGCTCCGTCGGAGGTACCGCCTCCGGTGCGGCCGTCCCCAAGACCACGACCGCCCGCCCGTCGGGCAGGAGTTCGCGTACGGTCCCCTGGACCACCCCGCAACTGGGTTCTGTCGTGGCCCGGATCACCCGGTCGCCGACGTCGATGGCGCCCGGCGTCGGCGAATTCCCACCGCCGGGACCCGGGTTGAGCCGGGCCTTGAGGGCGGCGTTGAGCGCGTTCGCGCCGGCGGGCCCCGTGGCCAGGGGAGCGACGACCAGCACATCCCGAGCCGCGATGCCGATCGCCCTCGGAATCGAGTCGGCCACCAACTGGGCGCAGCGGTGGGCGGCTTCCTCGCCGGTGCGGGCGGGGATCAGTACGACGCGGCGCTCGGGATCCTGGATCGGTGGCAGCCGGCCGTCCCGGATGCCGTCGGCGAGTGCTTCGAGGGGTCCGTCCGGGACGTTCGGCGCGACCAGCGCACGGATCGCGCCGGTGGCGGCCAGGTCGGTGAACACCCGTCCCGGGCCGGTCGATTCGAGTCCGGCCGGGTCACCGGCCAGCAGGAGCCTGGCGCCGTCGGGAACCGCCTCGAAAATCGCCGCCGCGGCGGTGACGTCGAGCAGGGTCGCGTCCGTGACGACGAGGAGGTCGAGTTCGAGGGTGCCGTCCTGGCCACGTTCCATCGCGGCCAACTCACCCAGACCGACGGCACCGGCGCCGAGGCGATCCCGGCCGTCGAGCGTCGGGACGACCACGGTGACCCGAAGTCCGGCCGCCCGAGCCTTCGCGACGACGGCCGAGATCGCGGCGGGCGGCTCCTCACCGGGGCCCGCGGCGTAGAGCACGACGCCGGTCGAAGCCAGCGCCCGATCCAGCTTGCCGTCGCCGAACTCCGGCCAGGGCTCGACCGTCGACATCAGCCGCACGACCGCCTCGGCGATGGCCTCCTCGGCGAGGGCGTAGTCGTCCAGTGCGAGCAGCACGCCACCGACGGCGGCGAGTTCGTCGGGCTCCTCGAAGTCGGCCTCGAAGTCGCCTTCGCCGTCGTCCGTTTCGTCGAAGTCGCCGCCCTCCTCGCCACCTGCCTCGGCGGAGGCAGCGGGTACGGCGGCGAAAGCCATCACCCGGCCCTCGGCCAATATGGCGCGCAACGCGGTGTCGGGCTCACCCACCTCGAAGTGCCCGAGCGCGGCCCGAACGGCATCGGCCTCGATCGCGGTATCCCCCTGGCGAGCGGCCCGGCGAAGCAGCCAGAGCACAATCGCCCGCACCCGCCGAGGATCGTCGGCGGCCCACGCGGTACCCAACGCCCCACGCGCGAACAGGTCGGCCTGCTGCGGCGCGATCCCCGCCACGCCGAGCAACGCCCACGGATCACCGGCCAACAACTCCGCCGCCTCGCTCCCCAGCGCGGCAACCACCTGGGGAGCCATCCCCTCGGGAGCCCCGGCAGCCCCCAGCAGCCGAGCAACATCGGCAACCACAACACCGAACGGCCGCCGCTCCACCTCCCCCACCCCCGGGTCGGAGGCACCCCCGACACCGGGGCGCCCCCAGGCCCCACGCTCGCGCCCACCGCTGTCGGCAACGCCCGGCCTCGCGGGCGTACCGCTCTCGCCCACAAGCGGGGACCTGCCGCCGTCATCACCGCAAGCGAGGGCATCACCGCCCCTCACAAGGCCCGGCCCATCGCCGTCGCCGTCCGACGCGGCGACAGCATCGCTCTCGGTGTCCACGCCGGGGGAAGCGTCCTCGGTACCGGCGTCGGCGCCGCGCGCAGCCTCGGGACGAAGTGACGTCGCCTCCGCTGCCCGATCCCGATCGCCGCGCGCGGCGCCCTCGGGGCCCCGATCCGGATCGCCGACGGAATCCGCCGGGCCGTCGGCGGCGACGCCCTCGTCGGCGGGCTTCGGCGTCGCGGCCATCGTGTCGGCGGCGGTCGGCGGTCGGACCGCGCTCTCATCGGCCGAGCGTGGCGCGTCACCGCTGCCGGCCGGGTTCGTCGGACCGCCCACCGGCTCCGACGGCTGAGCGACGAGAGCGGTGCCGTCCGGGGTCTCGGCCTCCGCGTCCTCGTCAGCCGGCTCGGTCGTGGCCACATCGCCGATGGCCGGGCTTGGCGAAGCGTCGACAGGGGCCGATTCGACAGCGGCGCCCTCACTGTCCGGCTCCGGCGGGAGGTCCAGGTCGCGGACGCGCCGAGGGGCACGCCGGGTGCCCCCATGGGGCGGCGCTTCGCCACCGGCCTCCGTCTCCCCACGGGGTGGCGCGTCGTCACCGGCCTCGACCTCACGGCGGGCCTCTTCGTCCGTCGACGAGGAAGCAGGCGCCAAGTCCTCCGCAGCCGCCGAGTCGGCCGAAGCCCCCTCGCCGCGGGCCTCCTCGCCACTGCCCTGCTCGACCGCCGCCGCAGCCTCGGCGGCGGCCTCCGCTTTTGCCTCGGCGGCGGCCTGCGCTTTTGCCTCGGCGGCGGCAATCGCGGCGGCCTCGGCCTCGGCCGCTTCAGCGGCCAGCGTGGTGCGGCGGCGGACACGCTCGGCGTGGTTCGGGTCGGCGGTCTCGATGTGCGCCACGCCGCCGACGACCTCGGGGGCCTCGCCGCGAGCCAACCTCGCGAGTTGGTCGCGCAGGAGCGCCACCGGGTCGGCCTTGGGTCGGCTGTCCCGGGCGTCCGACGGTTCGGGCTCCGGATCCGACAGCCCGTGCTCGGAGCCGGCCCGGGTCGCCGTGGCCCCGGGGTCGGCCCCGGCCCGATGCTCGGTCACATCCTCCGGATCGGCTCCCGCACCGCCGCCGTTCACGCCGCCCGCACCGCCCACACTCACGTCAGCCACACCCGACCCACACTCGTCCGCTCGAACACCCCGACACACAACCGGCCGCGCCGGTGTCACCGACCCTCGCCGGAATCGATGGTCCCAAACTGCCGTACCCGGCCGTCCGACACCTTCCGCCGCACCGAAGCCGCCCCCCTCGACCCACCCGATCCAGCGAAACCCCCGACCGGCGCGCCCCCGAACACCGGCCACCACACCCCCGCACCCCCAACCAACCAGGACCGACCGACAGCCGGCAGCCACACCACCGACCACCGGCTGCACCGAACGCACCCTCGATGGCCGGCCATGCGGCCCCCGCAGCCCGCCTCTGTCGGCGCCCGGCAATACCGTGCCCACCGCCCGCCAAGGCACCGGAGCGCGGGAAGGACACCCTGATCGACATCAAGGTCACCCAAGGCAGCCTCGACGACGTATCGGACTTCGTCTCGATGCTCCACGAGCACACCACCTGGCTGCTCCCGACGCGCTACGTCGACCTGCCCGAAACCCTGGGGTGGGAGGAACCCCCGCCGATCGTCAAACAGGTACTACGCCACACCCGCGCCGGCCGAACGCGAATCTGCCGGCACCCGTCGGGCCGCGTCACCGGCGGCTCCGTACCGATCGACGAGGCCCCGGAGTTCATTCCGCCGTCCGACGAGCCCGAGCTATACCTGTACCTCCCGGTCAGCGACGTGAGGCACTGGGATCTCGACATCGCGGCCCTGGTCGCCGACGCCCGGGCCGAAGCCGCCCGGCGCGGCATACGGCTGCTCCGCACGCACTCTTGGAGCGGCGAGGACGGTTGGCTCGTGCACGACTACGAGAGGCTCGGCTTCACCCCGACCCTGGAGTTCGAGGTACTGCGCGCGAACGGATCCTTCTGGCCGGGCCAGGTGCTCGAAACCCGAGTATGAGCCCGCCGCGGCCCCATCGGAGACCACCGACGCCCCCGCCTAGGCCTGGCTCCACGAATCGTCCGGGTAACCCGTCATCGGCTGGGAGACGTCCTCCAACGCGTTCCGGATCTCGGTCGGAAGCGTCACGGACTCCGCTGCCAACGACGCGCGGAGCTGGCCGGCGTTGCGGGCGCCCACGATCGGTGCGACCACGCCCGGTCGGTCGCGGACCCAGGCCAGGGCCACCTCGATCGGGGCCGCGCCCAAGCCGTCGGCGGCGGTGGCCAGCGCGTCGACGATGCGGCGGGAGTGGTCGTCCAGGTACGGGGCGACGAAGGGGCCCATGTGGGCGGAGGCGCCCCGGGAGTCGGCCGGCATGGCGTGGCGATACTTCCCCGTCAGCACCCCGCGCCCCAGCGGCGACCACGGGAGCAGGCCGACGCCCAGGTCCAGGGCCGCCGGCAGGACCTCGCGTTCGATGCCGCGTTGCAGCAGCGAGTACTCCACCTGCGTGCTGGCCACGACCACCCGGCCGGGGGCCGCCGACTGCCACGTGGCCGCCTTCGCCAGTTGCCAGCCGGAGAAGTTGGACACCCCGACATACCTGGCCCGCCCGCTGGTGACCGCCAGGTCGAGCGCGTGCAGGGTCTCCTCCAGCGGCGTCGACGGGTCGTACGCGTGCAACTGCCACAGGTCGACATGGTCCGTGCCGAGGCGGGCCAGCGAGTGGTCGAGCGCCTGGAGCAGGTGGCCGCGCGAGCCGTCGAAGCGGCGCTCGCTGTACGGCACGCTCGCGGCCTTGGTCGCGATCACCAGCTCCGAGCGCGGGATGTACCCGTCGAGGAGGCGGCCGATCATGTACTCGGCCTCGCCGTCGGCGTATACGTCGGCGGTGTCCACGAGGTTCCCGCCGGCGTCCAGATATGCCTTCATCTGGTCGGCCGCGTCGTGCTCGTCGGTGTCTCGTCCCCACGTCATGGTGCCCAGCCCCATGCGGGAGACCCGCAGGCCGGTGCGGCCGAGATGTCGCTGCTCCATGGCACCGGAGACTAGCCGTTCCCTCCCCCGCGCCGCCGTTGGCGGGGCCGTTCGGCGGTATGCCGGCGAGACAGGTTACCGACGGGTAGGTCACGCGGTAGGGTCGGCCGAGGTATCAGGTACCGCCAACCAGTCGGACGAACGCCGGACGAACGCCGTCCGGGCGTGAGACGGACGTCGGACAGACGTCGAACAGGGGGTCCGCGGAGATGCGACTCGGAATCAACCTCGGCTACTTCGGCGCCGGCAACGACGCCGACAATCTGGCGGTCGCCCAGGAGGCCGATCGGCTCGGCTACGCGGTCTGCTGGGCCGCGGAGGCCTACGGCTCGGACGCGGCCACCGTGCTGTCCTGGGTCGCGGCGCAGACCACCCGGATCGACGTCGGCTCGGCGATCTTCCAGATCCCGGCCCGGACGCCGACCATGACCGCGATGACCGCCGCGACGCTCGACGTGCTCTCCGGCGGCCGGTTCCGGCTCGGCCTGGGCGTGTCCGGGCCGCAGGTGTCCGAGGGCTGGTACGGGGTCAAGTTCGACAAGCCGCTCGCCCGCACCCGCGAGTACGTCGAGGTGATCCGCAAGGCGATGCGCCGCGAGCGAGTCGCCCACGAGGGCGCCAACTGGACCCTGCCGCTGCCCGGCGGCCCGGGCAAGCCGCTCAAGCTCACCGTGCACCCGGTGCGCGAGCACATCCCGCTCTACATCGCCGCCGTGGGGCCGAAAAACCTGGAGCTGACCGGCGAGATCGCCGACGGCTGGCTGGGCGTCTTCTACGCCCCGGAGCACGCCGAGGAGTCGCTCGTACACATCCGCGCCGGCCGGGAGAAGGCCGGCCTGGCGATGACCGACTTCGACGTCGTGCCGACCGTCCCGCTCGTGGTCGGCGACGACCCTCGGCAGGCGGCCGAACAGGTGCGCGGCTACGCCGCGTTGTACGTCGGCGGGATGGGCAGCCGGGACCAGAACTTCTACAACCGGCTCGCGGTCCGCATGGGCTACGAGGCGGAGGCCAAGGAGATCCAGGACAGGTTCCTGGCGAAGGACTACGCGGGCGCGGGCGCGGCCGTCCCGTACGACTTCATCGACAAGACCAGCCTGCTCGGCGGCCGGGAGCGGATCGCGGAGCGTATGCAGGCCTACGCCGGCACCGGCGTGACCACCCTGACCATCGCGCCCAACGGCAGCACCCTCGACGAACGCGTGGCGGCGCTGCGTCTGGCCGCCGAGGCGCTGGACCTCTCCGGCACCGGCTCCTGACCCGAGCCACCGGCTCCCGACACGACGGCGGGCCCGACGCACCTCGGGCCCGCCGCACGTCGGATCACGCCGCGCCCGGAGCGCCGGAGGCACCGGGAGCACCCGAAGCCCCCACCCGCGCCCACACCCTCAGCGCGGCCCCGGCACCCGCGCCGCGACCACCTCGGCGAACTCCAACAGCCGGCGGATCTGCCCCGGCCCGCCGTCCTCCAACGACTTGCTGAACCGGTACGCCTCCTGCCGGAAGCGCCCCGTCGACGCGCCGTCCTCCCCGCGCACCGTCGCCACCTCCTGCAGCGTCGGTGTGGCCAGGAACACGAACGCGCCGCGCAGTTGCCGCCGCCCGTCGTTGTCGGTGCCCACCAGGGTGCGTATCCCGACGTGCGAGACCGAGCCGAGCGGAATCACCTGCACGGAGGAATCCAGCACCGTGCCGCCGGGCGCGGACGGGTCGGTCATGTCCTCGCTGTGCCACAACACCAGGCGCCGGTCGTCGCAGACCGCCGCCTCCTGCCAGACCGAGGTGCCGTTCGCGTTGATGTCCACGACCCGTTCGAGCGTGAACCCGCGCACCGGACGGCGGCCCAGCACCGAGCCCAGGGCCTCCATCGCCACGTCCGGGTGCAGCAGGTAGGACCGCACCGCGTCCTCCAGCTGGGTGTGCGCGGACCAGTCGGCCCCGGCGGCTCCGGCCCCCGGAACCTGGGCCGGGCGCGTCCCCGATGTGCGCTGCCTGCCCGACTTGCCGAACATCCCCACCTGCTTCCGCCGCGTCTGTACAAGCAGAAGCCTACGAGAGTCCGGCGTGGGCGGTGCCGGCGTCCACCGCTTGATCGCTCACGGAACGAAATCAGGCCGCGGCGGGGGAGTCCAGTGCGTCCCCGCCACGGCCGGTACCGAGTTCAACGACCACACCCGACAAAGGACACGCCGGCGGGACCGGAGCCCCGGACGCGCCGGCAACCGAAACCGGCCCGGCGGCGACCGCACACGGAACCGACGCGGCCCCTACAACCACCCGCTCCGCCGGAACATGCGATGCAACCCCACACACGACAGCACCATCAGCGCCACCGCCCCCGGATACCCCCACACCGACTTCAGCTCCGGCATGTGCTCGAAGTTCATCCCGTACACGCCCGCGATCATCGTCGGCACCGCGAAGATCGCCGCCCACGCGGAGATCTTGCGCATGTCCTCGTTCTGCCGCACGCCCACCTGCGCGAGGTGCGCGCCCAGGACATCCGACAACAACCGGTCGAACGACTCGATCTGTTCGGTGACCCTGGTCACGTGGTCGGCCACGTCCCGGAAGAACGGCCGGGTGTCGGCCGGGACGAAGGCGATCTCGGACGTGGCCAGCCGCCGTATCGGCTCGATCAGCGGCAGCGCGGCGCGCCGGCACTCCAGGACCTCGCGCTTGAGCAGGTAGATCGCCTCGGCGTCGTTCTCCCGACTCGGCGAGAAGACCCGCGCCTCCAGCTCCTCCAGGTCGGTCTCCAACTCGCCGGCGATGGCGAGATAGGTGTCCACGACCGCGTCGGCGACCGCGTACATCACCGCGCCGGGGCCGTGCTTGAGCAGCTTGGGCTGCTTTTCCACCCGGCGGCGCACCGACTTCAGCTCCGCGCCCGGACCGTGCCGAACGGTCACCACGAACGAGTCGCCGATGAACATCATCAGCTCGCCGGTCTCCACCGACGACGTCTCGTCGTAGTAGTGGAGCGTCTTCAGGACCAGGAAGATCGAGTCGTCGTAGGTCTCCAGCTTGGGCCGCTGGTGCGCGTGCAACGCGTCCTCGACCGCCAGCGGGTGCAGCCCGAACTCGCTCGTGACCAGGTCGAACTCGCTCGGCGTCGGCTCGTGCAGCCCGATCCACAGGAACGAGTCACCGACCCGTCGAGCCTCGTCCAGCGCGTCGGAGAAGTCGGAGGGCCCTTCGGTCCGGCGGCCGTTCGTGTAGATGGCGCAGTCGACGATCACCCGGCCAGTTTGCCGGCTCGCGCGCCCGACCGACGCGGCTCGACCCACCACCGCACCGGCCCCGCCCCACCCACACTCCGGCCGCGGCCCACCCACACCCCACCCACGTTCCATCCGCCCCTCACGCACGCCTCGCGCACGGCGCCCGCACCACCCCGACATAGGCTTGGCCTCATGACGACGGTGCTCTTTGTTCGGCACGGACGGACCACGGCCAACTCCTCCGGAGTCCTCGCCGGTTGGACGCCGGGGGTGTTCCTGGACGACCGGGGCGAGGAACAGGCCGCCGCGCTGGCGGCGCGGATCGCCGAGGTGCCGCTCGCGGCGGTGGTGACCAGCCCGCTGGAGCGCTGCCGGCAGACCTCGGAGGCGGTGCTGACGGCCCGGCTCGGGACCAAGTTCGCGCTCGACGCGGGCGCGCAGGTCGACGAGCGGGTCGGCGAGTGCCGCTACGGCGACTGGACCGGGCAGGAGCTGAAGAAGCTCGCCGAGGACCCGCTGTGGCAGACCGTGCAGACGCACCCGAGCGCGGTCACCTTCCCCGGCCCGGGCGGCGAGGCGCTGCGGACCACCCAGGCCCGCGCGGTGGACGCGGTCCGCGACTGGAACGAGCGCATCGCCGCCGAGCACGGACCCGACGCGATGTACCTGGTCTGCTCGCACGGCGACGTGATCAAGGCGCTGGTCGCGGACGCGCTCGGGATGCACCTGGACCTGTTCCAGCGGATCCAGGTGGATCCGTGCTCGCTCACGGTGATCACGTACGGTACCCACCGGCCGACCGTCGGCCGCCTCAACGACACCGGCGGCTCGGTGGCCGGCCTGCTGCCGCCGCCCGACGGACGGCACGGGCCGGCGTCCGGCGACGCGGTGGTGGGCGGCGGAGCCGGCGCGCCGTAGGGTTCTTCGGAGGGCGCGCTCCCCCCGCGCGCCCTGGCCGACCGACCCGATCGACCACCCGTCCAGCTCTCGACAGAAACACGGAGCAGATCGTGCCCCGCCAGGTCTTCCTGTACGACCCCCCGGACCGTTTCGTCGCCGGCACCGTGGGTGAACCCGGCCAGCGAACCTTCTTCCTCCAGGCCTCCGCCGCCGGCCGCGTGACGAGCGTCGCGCTGGAGAAGACGCAGGTGTCCGTCCTGGCCGAACGTGTCGACGAACTCCTCGACGAGTTGGTGCGCCGCACCGGGGGCGAGACCGCCGTACCGGCCGTGACGCCCGCCGAACTGGAGGACTCCGGACCGCTGTTGCCGCCGATCCTGGAGGAGTTCCGGGTCGGCACGATGGCCCTGGCGTGGGACGCCGACGACGAACGACTCGTGGTCGAGGCGCAGGCCCAGGTCCCCGACGACGACTCCCCCGAGGACACCCTGCTCGGCGACGACGACGACGAGGACGGCCCGCCGCTGCTCCGGGTGCGGCTCACCGGCGGTCAGGCCCGGGCGTTCGCGAAGCGCGCGCTGCTCGTGGTCGCGGCCGGGCGGCCGGCGTGTCCCTTCTGCGGGCTGCCGATGGACGCCGAGGGCCACATCTGCCCGCGCGCCAACGGGTACCGGCGTTGACCGACACGGTCCTCGACGCCGCCGCCGTCCCGGAGCTGTTGCGCCGGGGTGAGCTGACGGTGCAGGCGCGCCTGGAGGACGCCTCGAACGCCACGCTGTACTGCGTCGCGACGCTCGACGGCGTGTCGCTGCCGTGTGTGTGGAAGCCGGTCGCGGGCGAGCGTCCGCTGTGGGACTTCCCCGACGGCACGCTCGCGGGGCGCGAGGTGGCGGCGTACGAGGTGTCCGAGGCGCTGGGCTGGGACATCGTGCCGACCACGGTGTTCCGGGAGGGCCCGTACGGCGCGGGCATGTGCCAGTTGTGGATCGACCACAAGCGGGCGGACGACGAACCCGAGCCGGTCGCGATCCTGCCGGCGGTCGACCCCGGACCGGCCTGGAAGCCGATCGCGCACGTGGTCGTCCCCGACGAACAGGGCAAGGAGCAGCCCGCCCTGCTCGTGCACGCCGCCGGTGACGTACTGCAGCGCATCGCCGTGTTCGACGCGGTGGTCAACAACGCCGACCGCAAGGGCGGCCACCTCCTGCCCGGCCCGGCCGGCCACGTGTACGGAATCGATCACGGCATCTGCTTCCACGTCGAGGACAAACTCCGCACCCTCCTGTGGGGTTGGGCGGGCGAGCCGCTGCCGGCCTCCGCGCGCGCCGCGCTGACCTCGCTCGCCGAGGAGTTGGACGGCGCGCTGGGTGTGCGTCTGGGCGAGCTGATTACGCCGGACGAGGTCGAGGCCACCCGCGAACGGGTGAGAGTTCTGCTCGCCGAGGGCCGGCTGCCGAAGCCGGACGGCCGCCGGCATGTGATTCCGTGGCCGCCGATCTGACGTGACATGAAATTCACGAGTCGACCGGGCGTTCCCGGGCGACGGCACCGGCCGACGCGCCCCGGGCGCGGGTAAAGACGCGGAAATTCGTCTGCCAACCCTGGAAGATCTTCACCCCCCGCGGACGTTAGGCTCATACGTATGTATGCCTGGCCTGCACCCGAGCTCCCCGTTCTCCCTGGTCAGGGTGCGTCCCTGCGCGTGCACGACAGTTCCGTGCACGAGCTGGTGACGGTCACCCCGGGACCGGTCGCGCGGTTGTACGTGTGCGGCATCACGCCGTACGACGCGACCCACATGGGCCACGCGGCCACGTATGTCGCCTTCGACCTGCTCCAGCGGGTCTGGCGGGATGCCGGCCACACCGTGGACTACGTGCAGAACGTCACCGACGTGGACGACCCCCTCCTGGAGCGGGCCGTACGCGACGGCGTCGACTGGGTCGAATTGGCGGAGCGCGAGACCGCGCTGTTCCGCGAGGACATGGCGTCGCTGCGGGTGCTGCCGCCGGCGAACTACATCGGCGTGGTCGAGGCGATCCCGCTGATCGTGCCGCTGATCGAGGACCTGCTCGCCAAGGAGGCGGCCTACTCGGTCGACGGCGACATCTACTTCTCGATCGTGTCGGACGAGCGCTTCGGCGGCGTGTCCGGATACACCGCCGCCCGGATGCTGGAGATCTTCGGCGAGCGCGGCGGCGACCCCGAGCGGATCGGCAAGAAGGACCCGCTCGACCCGCTGCTCTGGCGTGCGGCGCGGCCGGGCGAACCGTCCTGGGACGCCTCCTTCGGCGCGGGGCGCCCCGGTTGGCACATCGAGTGTGTGGCGATCGCGCTGAAGTACCTGGGCATGGGCTTCGACGTCCAGGGCGGCGGCAGCGACCTGATCTTCCCGCATCACGAGATGGGCGCCTCGCACGCGCACGTGGTCACCGGCGAGGTGCCGTACGCGAAGGCGTACGTGCACGCGGGCATGGTCGCGCTGGACGGCGAGAAGATGTCCAAGTCGCGCGGCAACCTGGTGTTCGTCTCCAAGCTGCGCCGCGAGGGCGTGGACCCGATGGCGATCCGTCTGGCCCTGCTGGCCCATCACTACCGCAGCGACTGGGAGTGGACCGACACGGTCCTCGCCGAGGCCGAGGCACGGCTGGCCGCGTGGCGCGCGGCGGTGGGCCGCCCCGACGGGCCGGACACCACCGAACTGCTCGCCGCGATCCGCGAACGGATGGCCGACGACCTGGACGCCCCGGGCGCGCTGGCCGCGATGGACGCCTGGGCGGCGCGGCAACTCGCCGACGGCGGCGAGGACACGTCCGCCCCGGGCGTGGCCTCGCGGGCCTTGGACGCGATCCTCGGCGTGGCCCTGTAACCACGACCCGACGACGGCGGCCGGCCACGACAGCCGCACCGGCCCGAACAACCACGAAGGCCCCGAACGGCACTCGCCGTTCGGGGCCTTCATGGATCACCGGCACCTGCCCGGCGCCGGCCCGGGGTCGGTGTCCGCTCCGCCCGGCCACACCCCCGCGACGGCCGATCGGAGCGGACCCCTCGCCCGCGTCATAAGCAGATCACGCGGGAATCCCTCGGCACTTCAGGGGAAGCCCTCATCTTCGGCGGAAACTTCGAGGGAGTCGCCGACCCGATTCCCCGACATTGCCCCCGAACCGGGCTTCCCGAGGCGGAACTCCCTCGGATCGCGCGCCTCTCGCGCTCACGCCTCCATCAGCAGGTACTGCCGCACGTCCAGGTAGCCGGACCGGAAGCCCGCCTCCGACCAGGACAGGTACAAGTCCCACATGCGCCGGAACACGTGGTCGAAGCCCAACGCCTCGACCTCGTCGGCGCGCCGGTCGAACCGCTCCCGCCACAGCCGCAACGTCTCGGCGTAGTGCAGGCCGTACGACCTGCTGTCCGCGACCCGCAGCCGGGTCGCGGCGGCGGCCTTGCGCACCGCGTCGTCGGAGGGGATCAGACCGCCCGGGAAGATGTACTTGTGGATCCACGTGTACGTGTCCCGGCTGGCCAGCATCCGGTCGTGCGGCATGGTGATCGACTGCAACGCGACCCGGCCCCCGGGCGCGAGCAGTCGGTCGAGCACCGCGAAGTAGGTGGGCCAGTACTCCTCCCCCACCGCCTCGATCATCTCCACGCTGACGATCGCGTCGTAACTGCCGCTCACGTGGCGGTAGTCGCGCAACTCGACCCGGACCCGATCGGTCAGGCCCGCGTTCGCGATCCGCGCCGCCGCCAGGTCGCGCTGTTCGGCCGAGATGGTGATGGTGTGTACGTCCGCCCCGCGCTCGGCCGCGCGCAGCGCCAACTCGCCCCATCCGGTACCGATTTCCAGCAGCCGGGTACCGGGGCCGACGTCCGCCAGGTCGAGCAGCCGGTCGATCTTGCGCCGCTGGGCCTCGGGCAACGCGTCCTCGTCGGCGCGCGGTCCGCCGTCCGGGCCCTGTTCGAAGACGGCCGACGAGTAGGCCATCGTCTCGTCCAGGAAGGTGGCGAACAACTCGTTCGACAGGTCGTAGTGCCGGTGGATGTTGCGCTTGGCGCCGGCCACGGTATTGCGCTGCGCACGCGGCAGGCGCGGTATCGCCAGGGGGCGAAGTCGCTGGAGCGCCGGGGGTATCAGCGTGCTCACCCGGGAGGCGAACACGGTGAGCACCGCGGTCAGGTCGTCCGCCTCCCAGTCGCCCGCCTGATACGCCTCGCCGAAGCCGATCAGCCCACCCGTGCCCACCCGACGAAAGAACGCGTCCGGCCGCACGATCCGCATCACCGGCGTCTTCGCGTCCCCGTCGCCGCGCAGCGCGCCGTCGATCCACACCCGCAACGGCAGCCGAGCCACCGCTCGTTCGAACAGGAAGCGGGCCGCGGCGGCGCGCAGCGGTCGACGCGGCACCTCTGCCACATCGGGCCAGCGCACCGGATCGACCCGGGTCGGGGCAACCTCGATCACACTCAACGCAGACTCCCTCCAGTCCCGTGCCCGCACCACGGGTACGCCGCGCGGCCGCGCACCCCGTTGGTGCGACGTGACCGTCCGCGCCGCGCCTCCCTCCGGTTCGGGCCGACCCGATCGACGGCTGCCCGCCTCGGGAGGAACGGCGACTCGTAGAACTCCCATTCGAGTCCCACTCTTCCCGGAACGGGCGGCGACAGCCGTGGGCCGGGAGAACCCGTCCCGGACGGCCGCGGCGGAGCGTTGTGCGCGGCGCGCGGCGGCGGCCCGACATGCGTCGGCTCCGCATCCCGGAGTCGAGGATGCGGAGCCGGTCTTCTTCGATCGTCGAGCGGGCGCGGGCTCAGCCCCCGCAGCCGCCACCGCCACAGCCGCCGCCGCCGCAACTGCTCCCGCCACTGCAGCTGCTGCCGCCGTCGCCCCCGCCCCCGCCGCCACCGCTGCTGCCGGAGCCGCCGTACGCGACCAGCGCGAGCCGGGCGTCCGGGTCCGGGTGTGCGGCCATGCCGAGGCAGGCCACCACGAACAGCCCGGACAGCGCGCCCGCGCCGACCAGGGCGCCGGAACGGCGGTCTGCCCGCAACCGTGTGGTCAGCTCGCGCAGCTCCCGGCGGCCCGCCGCGGTGGTCCGAAAGCCCGCGGCGGTCAACCCCGCGAAGACGAAGGTGAGCACGATCATCGGGACCAGGAAGCCGATCGGCCGGCTGTGCGCCAGGCCGTTGACGAAGCGGGCGATGCCCACCAGTCCGAGCACGAACAGCAGCCGGGACGGCGTCTTGGCGATCCGACGCGCGAGCGGCGAGTGCAGCAGCCCGCGTTCGACCAGACTGCGCTCGATCTGCTCCCGCATGGGAGTGCGCGACCAGCCTCGCAGCAGGGCGAGTCGGGTGCCGCGCGTGGTGCGGACGACGTCCAGCATCGCCGCGGCCACCGGCTCCGGCGGGCGCGATCCGGTCGCTGCGGTGACCCGGCCGACCCGCTGGACGTGTACGTAGCCCTCGGTGATCAGCGACGCCAGGGCGGTGTCGGCGACCCGCATCGGGCCGCCCGCCAGGTAGGCCGCGTCGTACGGGCCCAGCGACCCGCTTGGCGCCTGGCCTCGGATCGCCCAGGCGAGCACGATCCGCAACACGATCGCCAGGACCACGAGGCCGAGGGCGATCCCGCCGTAGAGGCGGAGAAATTCGGGACCCGTCAGACCCCACGCCGTGCCGTTCATGTGACGTCTCCTCCCGATGGTCCGACTCGTGGGTGTGTGCGGCTTGTTCACCCTGATCCGGAAGGTAGCAGTGGCCCGATCCTCCCGGTCAGAGGCATCTCCCTACGTTGCGGGCACCGTCGCCGCGCGGTCGCCACACGCTCGCCCGGCGGCCCCGTACCGGCCCCGCGACCGGCCCCGCTCGACTGACTGATCGTCAGAACGGTGCCCCGGCTCGGTCGGATCCGCTCGCGGGTGCAGGATGGTGGTACACCCGTACGCACGTGCCGTTCCGCCTTCCCCGAGGAGCCGTCATGACGGAGGCTGTCCGTCCCCAGCCCACCACCCGCGCGGAAGACGAGGTCGTCGACCTGTGTCGCGACCTGATTCGCATCGACACGAGCAACTACGGCGACGGATCGGGGCCGGGTGAACGGGCCGCCGCGGAGTACGTCGCCGAAAAGCTGGCCGAGGTCGGCCTGGAGCCGAAGATCTACGAATCCGAGCGCGGCCGGGCCAGCACGGTGGTCCGGATCGAGGGCACCGACCGGTCCCGGCCGGGCCTGCTGATCCACGGCCACACCGACGTGGTCCCGGCGAACGCCGCCGACTGGACCCACGACCCGTTCTCGGGCGAGATCGCCGACGGCTGCGTGTGGGGTCGCGGCGCGGTCGACATGAAGGACATGGACGCGATGGTGCTCGCGGTGCTGCGCGACCGGGTACGGTCCGGCCGGCCGCCCGCGCGCGACGTCGTACTCGCCTTCGTGGCCGACGAGGAGGCCGGCGGGCTGTACGGCGCCCGGCACCTGGTGAACAACCACGCCGACCTGTTCGAGGGCGTCACCGAGGCGATCGGCGAGGTCGGCGGCTTCTCCTTCACGGTCAACGAGGACCTGCGGCTCTACCTGGTCGAGACCGCCCAGAAGGGCATGGACTGGATGCGGCTGATCGTGGACGGCACCGCCGGCCACGGCTCGATGATCGCCAAGGACAACGCGATCACCGAACTGGCCGAGGCGGTTGCCCGGGTGGGACGGCACAAGTTCCCGGTCCGGGTCACCAAGACGGTGCGCGCGTTCCTGGACGAGGTCTCCGACGCGCTGGGCATCGAACTCGACCCGGACGACATAGAGTCCACCATCGAGCGGCTCGGCCCGATCGCGAGCATCATCGGCGCGACCATCCGCAACACCGCGCAGCCGACCATGCTGAACGCCGGGTACAAGGTCAACGTGATCCCCGGGCAGGCCACCGCTCACCTGGACGGCCGCTTCCTGCCGGGCTTCGAGGACGAGTTCCACGCCGAGTTGGACGCGGTCCTGGGCCCGCGCGTGCGCCGCGAGACGATCCACACCGACCAGGCCCTGGAGACCGGCTTCGACGGCGCCCTGGTCGAGGCCATGTCGGCCGCGCTTCGCGCGCACGACCCGGCCGCGCGCGCCGTGCCGTACTGCCTGTCGGGCGGCACCGACGCGAAGTCCTTCGCCGATCTGGGCATCCGCTGCTTCGGGTTCGCGCCGCTCAAGCTGCCGGCCGACCTCGACTTCGCGGGCATGTTCCACGGCGTGGACGAGCGGGTCCCGGTGGACGGGCTGAAGTTCGGTGTCCGGGTGCTGGATCACCTGCTCGACAACGCGTGAGACACCGCCGAGCGGGGGGCGCGCGGCCGGGCCCGGGAGGGGACTCCCGAAGCCGTGCCGCGCGCCCGTCGGGACCGCCGGCCCGGGGTTTCCCGGGCATCGGGCCCGAACGAGTGAATACCTCGTGGAGCACGTAGCCTGCGCCCGATCCGGTCGTTTCTTCTTGTGCGGCGCGCATGCGCGTCGTGGTGTCTACAAGGAGGACGGAAGAATCATGAAGAAGATGGGCAAGGCCGCGTTCATCGTCGCGGCCGGCAGTGGTCTCGTGCTCGCCGGTGCCAGCGGTGCCATGGCCAACGCCGAGGCGGACGGCGCGGCCGTCGGCTCCCCCGGTGTGCTGTCGGGCAACAACATCCAGGTGCCGATCCACGTGCCGATCAACCTGTGCGGCAACAGCATCGACATCATCGGTGTCCTGAACCCCACGTTCGGCAACACCTGCATCAACGCCTGATCCAGGCCCACGCCCTCGATGGCGTGTGGACGGCCCCGGGACCGCCAAGGTCTCGGGGCCGTCCCGCTGCTCCGCCCTCTCCCATCCGGGCCCGGCGGCGTCGGCGCATCGACGGTCGTCTTCGTTCAGCCAAGCGCCCGTCCGGGCCGAAGTGCGGGCGAAAACAATCGGAACACGGTTGCAAGGAAGGCTGAAACTCAGCCATACGAGCGAATCGCCGTCACCCCGGTGACCTCCGGTGTCGACTCTCGTTGGACGACCGTGCGGGGTCAACGTCCCCCGCCCCTCGCGAGAGAGACACAGGGGTACCTACATGCACCAGCTCGCCAAGAAGGGGCTGTTGGTCGTCGTCGCAACCGCAGGCGCGCTCGCGTCCGCGGCCGTCGGCGTGGCCAACGCCGGCAGCGGGGCCGACGGAGCGGCCGTCGGCTCGCCCGGCGTGGCGTCGGGCAACAACATCCAGGTGCCGATCCACGTCCCGGTGAACATCTGCGGCAACACCGTGAACGTCATCGGTGCGCTGAACCCGGCCTTCGGCAACCACTGCGCCAACGCGTCGACCGACAAGCCGCCGCACACGAAGCCTCCGACAACCCACCCGCCGACCAGCAAGCCGCCGACCACGTGCCCGCCGAGCACCAAGCCCCCGACCACCAAGCCCCCCACCACCAAGCCGCCGACCAGCAAGCCGCCCACCACCGGCGGCTCGACCGGCCACAACACCGGCGGGTCGACGGGCGGCAACACCGGCGGTACGACCGGTGGCACCACGGGTGGGACCACCGGCGGCTCGACCGGCGCCGGCTCGGCCGGCAGCACCGGCGGCTCGACCGGCGGTTCCTCGCACGGCGGCGGGGCCCTCGCCGAGACCGGTTCCGACGCGCTGACCGTGGCCCCGATCGGCGCCGCGCTGCTGCTCGGCGGCTTCGTTCTGTACCGTCGCGCGCGGCCCGCCCGGGACTGATCCCGACGGGAGCGACCCCCATCGACCGGGCGCACGACGCACCCCGACGCACGCCCGGATGGACTGCTCGCCCCTGGGAGGCCAGGGGCGGGCAGTCCGCGTTTCGCCTCGCTCACATGGTGCGCATCGTCACATGGTGCGCACCTGTCGGATGATCCGGCGCCGGAGCACCACCCGGCGGCTGCCGTCGCCGCGCAGGAGCAGCCGGTCCAGCTCCCAATACCCGTATTCCGCCTGCTCGGTCAGGATCCGACACGCGTCCCCGCGGGACGTGCCGCGCGGAATGTCCAGTTGCCGAAACTCGTAGTCCGCCATGTTTCCATTCCCCGGCGCCCGCGCCGCCGGCGCGGTGACCGGCCTTTTGGTAGGCCAACGACTCCGCCATCAGTGAACCATTGTGCGCGCGTGGGGCTCTTGCGGATAACGTCACCCCATGACCGGTGTTGCGCAGCCCACGCCAGAGCAGGTCCGTGCCGCCGCGGACGTTCTCAAATCGGCGATCGACGACCATCTGGCCGCCGTCGAAGCCCGCCAGGGCGAGAGCGACCCGGCCGTCTTCGCCGCGTACGACGCGCTCGCGGCCGCCGCGGAGGCCTACGACGAGTTGTTGTACGACGCCTACGACGAGGTCACCCCGTTCGAGGTGCCGAGCAGCGGCGAGGAAGCCGAGTACGAGGGGCCGACCAACCCCGAGGCGGTGACCGTGCTGATCCGTCGCGACTACGTGATCAAGGATCTGATCACCCTCGTCGACCACGCCCGCCGGGCGGACGCGGAGGCCGGCGAGAACGAACCGGCCGTCTCGCCGCGCGATACCGGCGCCGACAGCGCGTCCAGCGCGGTCGCGGTGCTCTTCGACGTCTACGATCCGGACGAGATCGCCCAGCGCGCCGACGAACTGGGCCTGGAACCGGGCGACTCGACCCTGTGGGTGTCCGCGATCGAGCCGAGCGAACCGGGCGAATGGCTCGACGCCCCCTTCGAGGACGCGGATCCGCGCAGCATCATCTACCGGTTCGAGACGAGCACCGCGTACGAGGACGACCTGGAAGCCTTGGAACGCGATCTGCACTGACCCCGAGGCACCGACCGGCGCACCGATCGACCGCCGATCGACCCTCACGGGTCCGGTCACGGGTCATCCGGGTGCGGGGGCGGCCTTTCCGGACGCCGCCCCCGCACCCGGATGTGCGTGGTGTCGGCTCAGTAGCGCATCGCCAGGGCGATGCCGCCCGCCTCCGCGAGCGTGCCGTCGGGGACGAAGACCACCTTGCCGTCGCCTTCGAGGGCCGCCTCGACCACGGTGTCGACGATGTCGTCCTCGGCCCGACCGGCCAGTACCGCGTCCTCCGCGTGCGGGCCGGTGAGCACTTGGAGCGCGATCTCCCCGGTCGCCTCGACGATGACCAGGCGGCCGGTGACCCGCAGGCCCTCCTCGACCACGAGCAGCGCGCCGCGCCCGGCCCGGACCGGCGTCCACACCTCCTGGATGCCACCCGCGTACCGCTTGGCGCTGCGCGCGTCGTCGAGCGCCCGCAGTGCGGCGGCGGTCGCCTCCTCGGCCAGCGCGGCCCGCGCCGGGGCCAGGATCTCGGCGAGCTGCGCGGCCGTGGCCTCGACCAGGCCGCCGACCTCCAGATCGCGCTCGGCCAGGTGCCCGGCGTTGCGGCTGCCCTCACGGAACGCCTTGACCTGGGGGCGCAGGCCGACCAGAACGACCTTGCCGTCGCGGTTGGACCCGACGAGCGCGTGGGCCAGGTGTTCGTCGGCCTCGTTCAGCAGTCGGCGGAATTCCTCGCTCACCCCCATGCCGCCGCCCTCGCGCCGGAGTTGGCCGTCGGGCTCGGGCGCGGGTGTGGTGACCGGGAACCCGTCGACGCGCGCCTCGTACACGTGCTCGCCCCGGCCGCGCCACAACCGTGCCTCCTGCTCGCTGAGCACCAGCGCCCAGTACGGGGTGAGCCGCTCCGCCGCGGAGACCAGGTTGCGGGTGAGGTAGGTGGTCGCGAAGACGATCCGCTCGCTCACCGGCGCCTCGATCCTGAAGGCGTAGTGCTCGTCCGCCGACGCGTAGAGCACCAGACCGTCGAGGAAGCTCTCCGGATCCAGTTCGGCCGCCGCGGCCCGGAGCCGTTCCGCGGTCTTGATCCGCACCTCCCGGGTCACCTCCGGGTCCGCCGCCAGCCGCTTCTCCGCCTCGGTGAGCACGTTCCGCAGCCGGATGTGGTCCTGCTGGTTCTCCGGGCGGTGCCGGTGCGTGGGCAGCGTCAGGGACACCAGCGGGTACGCGCGGGGACGGCGCAGCTCGGCGAGCAGGTCCGGCGTCAGGGCGGCGGTGGTCATGCGGTCTCCTGGCGTGCGTTCAGGCCTCACGGCATCGGCAAACACACCGTCCTATGCCCGCTTCGGCAGGAAAATCGCGCGAATCACCCGACCGGCTCGCAGCCCCGCGGCGGTCACCGATCCGGAAACACTTGTTGACCGTGAGTCAGGAGTGACTTTAGGTTGAGCCCTCACCGTCCATGGGGATCCGGCCTGCCCGGAGACCGTGGTCCGCCCGGACCGGGGTGGGCCCGTGCGAGGAGCGACCACGTGCGATCCGTGCTCTCCCGGCGGCCGGCCCTCGTGGCCGCGCTGCTCGGGGCGACCCTGACCACCGCCGCGTGCGGCGACGACTCCGCCGCCGGCGGTTCGTCCCGCGACGCGATGACCGTGCTGGTCACGCAGGAGGCGCGCAGTCTCGACCCGATCGTGGCGAGCCTGTCCCAGATCACCGGCGGCACCCAGGCCGCGGCGGTCTTCGACGTGCTGTTGTGGATCGATCCGAAGACCGGCCGGGCCCAGCCGCAGTTGGCGGAGAGCGCGACGGCGGCGGAGGGCGGTCGGGTCTGGACGTTGCGGTTGCGGCCGGACCTGAGGTTCTCCGACGGCACCCCGCTGGACGCGGAGGCGGTGAAGTTCAACTGGGAGCGGCACGCGGATCCGGCGAACAAGTCGCTCCAGGCGCGGGTGGTCGCCGGGGTCGGCATATCCGTGGCCGACAGCCGGACCGTTCGGGTCACGCTGCCGGCCCCGAACGCGCACTTCGACAAGGTGATCGCGCACAACCTGGCGTTCATCGGCTCGCCGACGGCGATCAAGGCCGATCCGAAGGGGTTCGGCGCCAAGCCGGTGGGGGCCGGGCCGTACCGGCTGGAGAGCTGGGTGCGCGATCAGCAGATGGTGTTCAAACGCAACCCGAAGTACTGGCAGGTGGGCTCCCGGCCGCCGCTCGAGGAGCTGATCCTCAAGCCGGTGGTCGACCAGTCGCAGCGGCTGGCGATGCTGGGTGCCGATCAGGCCCAGGTGTTGACCACGGCGCAGGCCAAGTTGATGGGCGACGCACGCAAGGCCGGGCTGCCGGTGGTCACCGAGGGCAAGAGCGGCGGTTTCATGACGCTGTTCAACACGGCCCGACCCCCCTTCGACGATCCCCGGGCGCGGCGCGCGTTCGCGTTGATCATGGATCCGGCCGCGCGGACGAAGGTGGTCACCGACGACGCCGGCAAGCCGCTGAGCACGTTCCTGCGCCCGGGTTCGGACTTCGTCGCCTCCGACGCGCCGCTGCCCGCGAACAACCGGGTCGAGGCGCAGCGCCTGCTCGACGCGCTCGCCGCCGAGGGCAAGCCGCTGAGCTTCACCTACAGCACGTACAACAGCCCCGGCTCGCATGTGACCGCCGAATACTGGCTGGCCCAGCTCGCCACGATGAAGAACATCAGCATGAAAACCGAGTTCCTGGAGGGCACCCAGTACCTCCAGAAGGTGCAGATCCAGCGGCAGTTCGACGCGGGCGAGTTCGTGTTGTCCTTCGACGACCCGGAGCCGGTGTTGTACAACTTCCTGCACTCCAAGGGGCAGGACAACCACATGCAGTGGAAGAACCCGGCGGTGGACGGGGCGCTGGAGCGGGCCCGGGCCACCACCGATCCGGAGGTCCGGCGGGCCGCCTATGCCGAGGTGCAGCGGGCGCTGGCGGAGGATGTGCCGATCTTCGCCTATGAGCAGGCGTTCACCGCGGCGATCCGGGCGAAGAACGCCAAGGTGGTCGACCTGACCGTGTTCGAGGACGGGTTGATCATGTTCGACCGGTTGGGTCTGGCCTAGCCGCGAGCGGGCGCGACTGGGCGTGGGCGGCCGGGGCGGGGATCGGCACGGCTGTGGGGCCGCCGGGTTCGGGGATGCACAGGCAGGCGATCAGCGCGCAGCCGGCCACCGTGCCGGCGATCACGAATATCACCATGTAGGCGTGCAGCGCGGGCAGTTCGCGGCCGGCGGCGGAGATCGTGTACGAGGTGAGCACGGCGGCCACCACCGCGCTGCACACCGCCTGGCCGATGGTGCGCATCAGCGCGTTGATCCCGTTGGCGGCGGCGGTCTGCGCGGCGGGCACGGCCCGGATGACCAGCATCGGCAGCGCCGAGTAGCACATGGCGGTGCCGGAGGCGACGACCGTGGCGCCGGCGATGACGGTCCACAGGTCGTGGCTGGTGAAGATGCGCACCACGTAGCCCAGGCCGAGCAGGACGGCGCCGAGGCCGAGGCAAAAGCGTGGTCCCCGGGTGGCGGTCAGCCGGGTGGAGACGGGGGAGAGCACGACCATCATCACCCCGCCGGGGAGCAGGCACAGGCCGCCGGCGGCGACCGAGAGGCCGAGGCCGTAGCCGCTCGCCTCGGGTGTCTGGACCAGCTGGGCCGTGGACAGGCTGTTGGCGTAGAACGAGAAGCCGATGAACAGCGCGGCGATGTTGGGCAGCAGCACCGCCGGGCGGGTGGTCACCCGCAGGTCCACGAGCGGGGTGCGGGCCCGCCACTGGTGCCGGCACCAGCCGAGCAGGATCACCGCGGCGGCGCCGATCAGGCCGGCCGTGCGGGCGCTGCCCCAGCCCCAGGCGGCGCCCTTGGAGACCGCGAGCAGCAGGCAGACCAGGAACGCGGCCAGGCCGAGCGAGCCGATCACGTCGAAGCGGCCGGGGGTGCGGACCGGCGACTCGCGGACCACGAGCACGACCAGGGTCAGCACCACCAGGGCCAGCGCCGTGGCGGCCCAGAACATCACGTGCCAGTCGGCGTGGTCGACCACGAGGCCGGCCAGCGGGAGGCCGACGGCGGCGCCGATGCCGAGCGTCGAGCTCATCATCGCGATGCCGCCGCCGACCTTGGCCGGCGGCAGTTCGTCGCGCAGGATGCTGATCCCCAGCGGGACCACCGCGGTGGCCATGCCCTGGAGGGTGCGGCCGACGATCAGCACGCCGATGTCCGAGGTGAGCGCGCACATCAGCGAGCCGATCGACAGCACGACCATGGCCAGGACCAGCATGCGCTTCTTGCCGAACATGTCGCCCGCCCGGCCGAGCAGCGGGGTGCAGACCGCGCCGCTGAGCAGCGTGGCGGTCAGGGTCCAGCTCACCGTCGAGGCCGAACTGCCGGTCAGCGCGGGCAGGTCCGGCAGGAGCGGGACGACGACGGTCTGCATCAGGGCGGCGACGATGCCGCAGGAGCCGAGGACCGGTACGAGGAAGCGTCGTCGCGCGTCGTGCGGGGTCGAGGCGGGGCCGGTCACGAACGCTCCGGGTGGGAGAGGGCGGAAGGTCGGCCCCACCCTAGGGATAGATGTACGACACATCAATCGTTTGCGGACACCTTTGCCCGCTCCTTGCGCAGCGGCGCGCCCACCCGGTGCATGTGGCCGAGCGCCTGCCGGTAGGAGGTGATCGCGCTCGTCTCCAGGTAGGGCACTCCGAGCCGGGCGCAGTGCGCGCGCACGATCGGCTGCGCGCGGCGCAGGTTCACGCGCGGCATGTTCGGCACCAGGTGGTGTTCGATCTGGTAGTTCAGCCCGCCGAGCAGCCAGTCGGTGACCGGGCCGCCGGTGACGTTGCGCGAGGTCAGCACCTGGCGGCGCAGGTGGTCCCACTTGACGCCCGGCTCCGGCATCGGCATGCCCTTGTGGTTGGGCGCGAACGCCATGCCCAGGTGCAGGCCGAGCAGCGCGTGGGTGAGCAGCACGAAGGCCAGGGCCTTGACCGGCGACATCGAGATGGCCAGGACCGATATGTACAGGGCGTAGTGCAGGGCCAGCACGGCACCCTCGACCCGGCGCTCGCGCGGGGTGCGCTCCTTGAGCGCCATCAGGCCGTTGACCTTGAGGTTGAGCCCTTCGAGCAGCAGCAGCGGGAAGAACAGCCGCGCCTGGTTGCGGGTCAGCCAGCCCATCAGGCCGGTCCGGCCGCCCGTCTGGTCGGCGTCCCAGACCAGCACGCCGACCGCGACGTCCGGGTCCTTCTCGCGGTGGTTCGGGTTGGCGTGGTGCTTGTTGTGCTTCGCGTTCCACCAGCCGCAGCTCATCCCCATCAGCAGGTTGCCGTGCAGCAGGGAGAGCACGCGGTGGGTGCGGGCGCTGCGGGCGATCTGCTGGTGGCCCGCGTCGTGGCCGACGAAGGACGCGCGGGTGGTGAACAGCGCGACGGGTATCGCGAGGGCGAGCTGCCACCACGAGTCGCCGACCCAGACGACCGCGGCCCAGGAGCCGAGCAGGAGCAGCAGGTTCAGGCCGATCGAGCGGGCGTACCAGGCGGTGCGCCGCTCCAGCAGGCCGGCGGCCTTGAGGTCGGCGAGCAGCGGCGCGAAGTCGCTGCCCCGGCGCGGGGCGGCGGCCTCCGGGGTATCCAGGATCGGTGCGGTCATGGTCATGGGGCGTCCCCGAATTCAGGTTGCGGATGATCGGTCGAGCACGCCGACCGGGCGTAACTCGACGCTATTGATCACCAGCGCGGGGAACGAGCCGGTCGGCCCCCGGATGCGGGGGCATCTCCACCTCCCCCATCCGGGGGCCGCACCCCATGGACAACCGGGGTGTGATCGGGTACGGCGGACGCGGCTGGTGGGGCCGTGGGGCTGCGCGGGCTATCCCTTGCGGCGTCGGCCGTCCGGGGAGCGGCCGACCCGGAGCGGGGTGTTGCGGACGCCGGCCCGGTACACCCCCGCGGGCGCGGGCCGGTCGTTCCGGGTCGGGGCGGAGTCGGCCGAGGTGGCATGGTGCTCCCGGGCGAAACCGCTTGAACAGGGCGCGCGGTGGTGCGGGGCGGGCGCGTCAGTCCGGATCGAGCGCCGCCTCCTCGCCCAGCGCGGCCCGCAACGCCGCCGCCTCCTCGCCGATGCAGGCGAGGAAGGCGCCCACGGCGGGGGTCGGCGGCCGGTCCGCGAGGAGCGTGGTGCCCACCGTGCGGCGCACCGACTCCAGCGGCACCGGCAATACCGCGAGGCGGTCGTCGCCGGTGACCACGAGTTCGGGCAGCGCCGCGATCATGTCGGTGGCGAGCAGCAGCGCGCGTACGGTCAGGATCGAGGTGCACTCCACCCGATCGGCCGGCAGGGCCAGCCCGTTGCGCAGGAACAGCTGGGTCAACTCGCTGCGCAGCGCCGTCTGTTCGAGCGGCAGGATCCACGGGTGCGCGATCGTGTCGGCCAGCTCGCGCGCGCTGTCCAGGAGCGGGTGGCCGCGGCGGACCACCAGCCGGATCGGCTCGCGGTACAGCGCGGTCCGCCGGACCCGTCCGCCGTCCGCGGCCGGTCCCAACCGGCCCACCACGACGTCGATCTCGCCGGCGAGCAGCTGCGGGTGCAGTACGTCGTGGGTGGCCTCGCGGACGATCACGGTGATCCCGGGCCGCTCCCGCTTGAGCGCCGACACCGCGCGCGGCAGCAGCACGCTGGTCCCGGCGAGCAGGGTGCCGACGACGACCGTGCCGGTCTGGCCCTCGCGCAGGCTCGCGAGGTGGTCGCCGGCGCGCCGCACCTCGGCCAGGATCGCCCGTGCGTGTGCGACCAGGGCGGTGCCGTACAGGGTCGCGCTCATCCCGTGCGGGCCGCGCTCGAACAGCGGCACGCCGACCATCGTCTCCAGCTCGCGCAGCGTGCGGGTGGCGGCGGGCTGGGTCAGGTGCAGCGCCTCGGCCGCGCGGCTGACTCCCCCGTGCTCGGCGATCGCCGTGATCAGGGTCAGGTGGCGAAACTTCAGCCGTCCGTCGAGCAGGTCCACGCGGGCTCCCGTACCGGTTCGGTGCTGCGTCCCCCCGACAGGACGCATACCTGTTTGGTGATGCCATGGCGCCGGATCGGCATTGGATGGACATGCACCGGCGCAGCCATCATGCACGTGGCGACGGCTTCTTGACGAGCCGCCGCCGTGGCCGCACGAGCGCGCGAGCGGCCCCGGGCGGATCGACGCGCGGCGGCATCGGAGCTTCCGGAGCCGCCGGGTCGGCCCACTCGCCGAATGTGCCCCTCGCCGGATGTACGAGTCGCCGGCGAGGAGGTCACGGGTCGACGGCACGATCGGGGATTCCGTTCGTGCCGTGCCCCGCGAAGGCGCGTGCCGCGTCCCCGCCCGGCGCTGTCGCCGCCGGTCGTGTACTTCCCCGTCATCGTCCCGGTCGGAAGGTTCGTCAGATGCGCCGCACTCCCCTCCTCCGCAACGGCCCCGGCAGATACGGCAGATCCAGCGCGTTGGCGGTGGCCGCCCTGGTGGCGATCACCGCCGGCACCTACGCGGGTTCCCCACGCGCCGGCTCCCCCGCAGCCGGCTCCCCGCCCCGCACCGCGACCGCCGCGGGCGCCGCCGGCACCGATCCGAACATCCCCTTCGTCTGCCAGGAGCGTCGTCCACAGGCGGCGGATCCGAACGCGTACGGCATGCAGCTCGACGGCTCGTTCCTGGCCCCGGCGTCGACCCCGCTCGACGAGGAGAACCCGCACCCCTTCCCGGGCCGGCGCGCCGACTACGACGGCCGGCAGTACGTGAAGAACATGACCGTCGAAGCCGCCTACGAGGGCTACGACTTCACCCCGGACTTCTTCCACACCTGGCAGAACATCGTCGACTTCGACGGCCGCCGCTACATGTTCCAGTACGACCGCTCCGAGGGCCGCGTCTACGACATCACCGACGTCAAGCACGTCACGGTGGTGGAGAAGATGTCCCGGGAGGACGTCGGCGGCGACGAGTCGAAGGCCAACGGGACCTGGGCGGCCGGGGATTACTGGGGCGCGTCCACGATCCAGTGGAACGACCGGCTGCGCGCCTACGTGATGGTGCAGTCCTTCGAGGACAAGCGCCAGATCACCGAACTCGGCGACGAGCCGGGCAAGGACAAGTACGGCAACCCCGACGGCGTGGCGAAGTTGCGTGCCAAACCCGGTCTCAAGGGTTTCAAGGTGTATCGCCTGAACGGTCCCCGCAAGGCCGATTGGCAGCTGATCTCGACCGTCAGCACCGACTCGACCCAGCCGGACCCGCTGCACAGCGACCCGAACCGCCCGCAGCAGGGCTCCGGGTCGCTGGACGTGCCGTACTGGGACGGCGGCAGGTACATGTTCATCGCGGTCGCGCCGAACGACACGTACGCCAACACCGAGTACCCGACCAACCTGCACTCGGCCGGCTACCAGTCCTACGACATGTCCGACCCGAGCGCGCCGAGGCTGCTGGACACCTGGCATCTGCCCGGACAGGTCACCGGCGAGGACGAGGCGTACGCGCGCAACCCGCGCTGCGGGAACCGCACCAGCTGGCTGGGCGCGCGGATGTCGCTGTTCGTGCCCACGCCGGTGGAGCGCGGCGGGCGGTACGGCTTCGCCGTGCAGGGCGGTCTGGGCATGACCGTCCTGGACATCTCCGACCCCGCCCGGATGCGCCAGGTGGGGCATGTGGACCTGCCGCCGTCGGTGGCGGGCACCGAGGGCGACAACATCGACGTGTCGCAGTTCCAGCGCACCGGGATGATCTACGTCTCCGGCTATCCGCTGACCGAGGACTGCTACGAGCCCTACAAGCCGATCTACCAGATCGACGCACGGGACCCGGCCAATCCCCGGATCGTCGGGCAACTGCCGCGTCCGACCCCGCCGAAGTCGGCCGGGATCACCGACTATTGCCAGCGCCGGGGCAGCTTCGGGCCCAAGCGCACCGGCTACTACACCAACCCGGGCCGGCACGACGACGGCACCCTCGTGTACGGCTTCTACAACGCGGGCGCCCAGGTCTTCGACGTGAAGAACCCCGCCCGGCCGGAGATCGAGGCGTACTTCGTGCCCAAGGCGTTCGGCACCAAGACCCGGGACTGGCCGACCGAGGACGGCACGTTCCCGGAGTGGGCGATGGGCAACCAGACGCACGGCGTCTACGTCGAGTGGGACCGCAACGTGGTGTGGGTGCTGACCAATCACGGCATCTACGCGCTGTCCGCGAAGGACGTGCTGGGCAGGCCGAACCTGGGCCGGCCAAAGGAGCCGTTCCGCAACAGCGGTTCCTGAGCGACGGTTCGGCCGCCCGGCGTCCGCACCTCGGGGCGCCGGGCGGCCGGCCCGGCTCACCCGGCGCGGGCGTCGGGCTCGTCCTCGTCGTCCTCGTCCGGGCCGCAGACCGCGTCGAAGAAGGTCTCCAGATCGTCCTCGGTGCGGGCGCGGAAGACGATCATCGTGCCGTCGTGCCGGCCGAGCAGGTCGTGACCGGCGAACCAGCGGATCCGGTTCCCGGCCGACTCGCTCTCGGGGTAGCCCGGAAAGGCCAACTCCCGCATCGTCTCGGGGAGCAGGTCGAGGTCGTCCGCGTCGAGCTCGACCGCCTCGACCAGGTCGTCGTCGAACAGCAGCGTCTCGGACAGCACGATCTCCACCGCCGCGAGCGAGAACCGGTGCAGCCAGGCGCTCCAGGGCTCCTCGACCGGCTCGGCCGTGCTGAAGCTCACCAGCACCTCGGGGTCGTCGCCGTCCGGCCGCACGCCCCACCACGCCACGCCCTGGTTCTCCTCGCGGAAGACCAGCAGGCCGTCCTCCACGTAGAGCTTGTCGGGCGGCAGCAGCACGTCGTGATTGCTCGTCAGGTCCGACCGCCGGCCCAGGAGTTCGTACAGCTCGCGGAGCGCGGCCGGCAGCGGGACGCCCAGTCGCGCCGCGCTCGCGTCCAGTTCCGCCGGGGTGTACCCGTCGGCGGGCCCGATCGCCCGGGCCCGGTCGGCGGCGAAGGCGCGAACGAACTCCCAGGCCCCGGCCCGATCGGCGAGCGCGGCGGGCAGTGCCGCGTGGATGTCGAAGGTCATGGCCGGACGCTACCGGGTCCCGGGCACCCGTCCCCGGTGCAGATCCACCACCGCGACGACGAACGCGGCGAGCACGAACGCCACCGACACCACCAGGCCGTGCCGCAGCGGCCCGGCCCAGTCCCGGCCCCGGTCGGCGGCCAGTCGGGAGAAGAAGATCGAGCCGACCGCCGCGATGCCCATCGCCGAGCCGATCCGCTGCCCGGTCTGCAACACCCCGCCCGCGCTGCCGCCCTGCGCCGGCGGCACCCGGGCCAGGGTCAGCGTCTGGTTTGGCGAGATCACCAGCCCGCTGCCCACCCCCGCGAACGCCAACGGCGCCACCAGGACCCAACCGATATCGCGCCCGGGTACCTCGTACACCCCCACGATCGCCCCGCCGAGGCCGACCGCGACCATCAGCAGCCCGCCGGTCACCAGCGCGAGCCCGTACCGGTTCACCAGGTGCCCGCCGATCGATGCGCCGACCGCGGAGCCGACCGCGAACGGGGTGATCGCAAGTCCGGCGAGCAGCGCGCTGTAGCCGAGGCCGGACTGGAGATAGAGGGTGAAGACGAAGAAGATCGAGGTGAATCCGGCGAAGTAGAACAACATCACCAACAACCCGAGCGTGTACGACCGGACCCGGAACAGGGCCAGGTCGACCACCGGATTGCGGCCGACCCGGGTCTGGTGGATCTCCCAGCGCACGAACCCCGCCAGGAACACCGCCGCGATCGGGATCAAAAGCCACTTGGTCGAGCCCTGCCACTGGCGTTCCTCGACCAGCGGCAGCAGCAACAGCAGCACGCCGCAGCCGAGCAGAAGCACGCCGACCGGGTCGAGGTCGCGCAGACAGGCCCGGTTCTCGTGGTCCGGTCCCGGCAGCAGCCGCCGGGCCAGGACGAGGGCCAGCACGCCGATCGGGAGGTTGACGTAGAACACCCAGCGCCAGCCCTCCTCGGCGCCGGCCGCCTTGATGATCAGCCCGCCCAGGAGCGGGCCGACCGCGGTGGAGATGCCGATCACGGTGCCGAACATGCCGAACGCGCGGCCGCGTTCGTGACCGGCGAACATCTGCTGGATGAGCGCGGACACCTGCGGGGTGAGGATCCCGCCCGCGATGCCCTGGAGCAGTCGGGCCAGCACCAGCCACAACGACGTCTGCGCGGCGCCGCACAGCGCGCTCGCGGCGGTGAACATGGCCAGGCCGGTCATGAACATCATCCGGCGCCCGCGTGCGTCGCCGATCCGACCGGCGGGCACCAGGACCAGGCCGAAGGTCAGCGCGTAGCCGGACAGCACCCACTGCACGTCGCTCTCCGAGGCGCCCAGGCCCGCCCGGATCGACGGCAGCGCGACGTTGACGATCGACACGTCGAGCAGGGTGATGAACCCCGCGATCAGACAGACCCCGAGCGCCTGCCACCGACGCGGGTCGGGCGCATCGTGCGTCACGCTCCCACGCCCCTTCTCGGCCGCTCCCGCACGGCCACCCCGTCGGCGACCATCCGAGGGACGATGCCCACATCCCCCGGAGCCAAGGCGCCCGCCCGGGTGACCCCGGTCGACCGGGGCGCTGGTCAGTAGCCCAGCGTCACCGCGACGGGCAGGTGATCGGAGGCCTTCGAAGGCGGTGCCTCCACGGCGAGCACCCGCAGTCTCGCGTCGACGAGCACCTGGTCGATCTCGCGCCGGGGCCGGTCCGCGGGATAAGTGCGCAGCGGCCGTACCCGGGCCAGGCCGTCCACCAGCCCGCGCGCGGTGAACGCCCGCACCTGCGGGCTGTCCACGGCGGCGTTCAGGTCGCCGAGTACGGTCACCGGCACCGCCTCGCGCGCGGCCAGGCCGGTCGCGAACGCGGCGGCGCGGTCCGCCTGTCGCTGCGGCACCTCGTCGTCCGCGTCCTGGAGGTGGGTGGCCACGAACCCGAGCCGCTTGCCGGGCGCCGCCTCGACCACCACGCCCAGCGCCTGTGCGCCGGTGGGGGCGCCGCCGGCCGGGAGCCGAATCGACTCCAGGTGCCGGATCGGCTTGCGGGTGAGCACCGCGTCGCCCCACTGCGGGTCGGCGGCGGGCGCGAACCGGTAGGGCAGGTCGAGCCGCCGGGCGAGCAGGGTCAGTACGTCGTGGCCGCCGTTGAGGAACCAGGCCCGGTCCACCTCGTTGAGCAGCAGCACGTCGGGGCGCAGCGCCCGGATCGTGTCGGCCGTGCGATCCGGGTCGAACCGTCCGTCGATGCCGTAGCCCATCCGGATGTTGTACGTGACCACCCGCAGCGTTCCGGCCGCCGCGTCCGGCACCGGTGCCGAGCCCGGGCCCGGGCGCAGGCCGAAGGCGGCGAGCGCGAGCAGCACCGGGAACACGGTGGCGAGGGCGAGCGGGAGGTGCAGGCGTTCGGCCCGCTCGGACGGGGAGGGCGGGGGTGCGACGCGGGCCGCCTTGCGGGTGGTCGTGCCGGGTGGGGTGGGTGCGCCGGGGCGGCCGGCGGCGCGGGCGGCGGTGGGTTTGGGGGTGGACCTGGCGCCGGGGCGGGTGCCGGGTTTGCGGCCGGGGCGCTGCGGCGAGCGGCCGATGCGGGTGCGGGCGCCGAGCGGGACGTCGGATCGGGGGCCGTTGGAGCCGGTGGCGTGTGCGACGGTGCGCCCGCGGGCTCGGGTATGGGGTTGAGGTCGGGTTCGGCTTTGGGCTTGGTCGCGGGCCGGGGCGGGTGGGGTCTCGGGCTCGGCCCGCGTGGGCGCGCGCAGGTCGCGGAGCGCCGCCGCGCCCGCGACGACCGCGATCGCCGCCACGCCCAGGAGCAACACCCGGCCGCGGGCCAGGACGCCGATCTCGATGTCGTAGCGGGCGTAGTGCAGGAAGGTCAGTGCGAAGAAGCCGACCATGCTCCAGGCCGGCGCCCACCGCACCTCGGCGCGTATTCGCCCGGCCGCGTCGCCCAGGACCAGGCCCAGCCCCAGCACGCCCACCGCCTGCCACGCCGCCGCGCCGGTCGGGGCCAGGCCGACGATCCCGTCGTGCGCGCTCGTCTCCAGGTAGCCCGCGCCGATCACACCCGCGACGACCAGCGCCAGGCCGACGGGCAGCACCCAGACGCCGCGCAGCCGCGACACGGGCACCGCCAGCGCCCAGGCGGCGACCAGGACCGGTACGCCCCACCGGGGTTCGCCGGCCGCCGCGTGCCCGACGCCGACGTTGCCGAACAACACGCCGGTCAGGAACAACACGGGACCGAACACCGCCCACAACACCGGCGCGGGCGCGGGGGTGGCGGGCGCCTGGATCCACACTTGACCGGCCACGAACAACACGGCCAGGACGCCCAGTACGGCCCAGCCGCGCCAGACCTCCAGCCACATCGGGTCGAGTGTGCCGAGCCCGGCGTGCAGCGCCACCGCCGCGGCAAGGCCGGCCGGCACCGCGACGCCGGCGTCCCATCCGGTGTGCGCGACCGCGACCAGCCAGCACAGCGCGGCGACCAGGGCCAGGCAGGCCACGTAGAGCTGCCGGTCGCCGCCGTCGGTGAACTGCGTCCACAGCCGCACCATCACCATGGCGACGCCGGCCACGACCGCGACCGGCCGACCGCCGACCCGGCGACACAGCGGCACCACCGCGAAGGCGGCCACGAACCAGGCGATGGCGAACAGGCCCAATTGGGCCGCGGGGGTCGATCCGGCGTCTCCGTACACGGTGATCAGCGACGGTAGCCACACCCGCAGGATGTCGACCGTAAAGACGATTCCCAGAGCGATCACGATCATCGGCACGCGCAACCCCCGTCTCGATGGCGGGGTCAGCATAGAGCGGCGAATCCCGCTCGGGAGGGGACTCCCGACGATCCGTCGACGGCGCGTTCAGGCCCGGGTGAGTCGGGCCGCCTCGGCGAGTACGGTCAGCACGGCGGCGATGCCCTGGCGCACCTCGGAGTCGGCGATCAGGCCGTCGGGGTCGATCCCGTCGCGGGCCACGCCCAGGCGTACGCAGGCCGCTTCGATCACGTCGGCCCCGGTGTACCCGAGCACCGTGCGCAGCGACTCGTGCGCCTTGGCCGCGCCGCCGGGGTTGGTCGAGGCGTTGATCCAGCCGACCGGCTTGTCGCTGGTCTCGACGCCGCCGACGGTCCAGTCGAGCAGGTTCTTGAACGAGCCGGGCAGCGCGCCGGCGTACTCGGGCGTGGAGAACAGCACCGCGTCGGCGCCCTCGATCGCGGCGCGCAGCGCGACGACGGCCTGCGGCAACGGCTCGTGGTCGTCGTCGGGGTTGAAGTGCGGCAGCTCGGCGAGGCCGGGAAAAACGACGGCCTCGACCCCCTCCGGTGCGACCACGGAAGCGGTCCGCACCACCGCGGAGTTGGTGGACTCCGCACGAAGCGACCCACTGATCACGAGCACCCGGCGATTCGCTGTCATGGCCGGTCAAGGTAGCACCGCGCGCACTTCGCCGCCCGACGCCGACGGGTCGCCGCCATCGGTGCCGCAGCCGCGGCGCGCCGGTATTAACCTCGCCCCATGAACACGCCGGTCGAGAACGTCGCCGAGGCGCTGCGCGCGCTCGGCGCCACGGGTGGGATCCGCGCCTTCGCCGAAACGGTGCCGACCGCGGCGGCGGCCGCGGAGGTACTGGGCTGCGAGGTGGGCGCGATCGCCAACAGCCTGATCTTTTCCGCCGACGGCCGACCGCTCCTGGTGGTCACCAGCGGGGCGCACCGGGTCGACACCCGCGTGGTGGCCCGGCTGCTGGGCGTGCGCAAGGTGCGGCGCGCCGACCCGGAGTTCGTCCTCGCGGCGACCGGACAGGAGGTCGGCGGGGTGGCCCCGGTGGGTCATCCGCAGCCGATCCGCACGCTGATCGACACGTGGTTGGACAAGCACGAGGTGGTCTGGGCCGGTGCGGGCGACCACAACCACATGTATCCGACGACGTACGCGGAGCTGCTGCGGATGACGGGTGGGCAGGCGGCGGACGTCGAGGCGTGATCAGCGGGGCCGGCGCACGATCGTCTCCCAGTGGGCCCAGCGGCCCGCCGGCGGGTCCAGTCGTGGGCTGTATTCGGCGCGCAGGGGCAGGACCGGCTCGAAGTCGGCCAACAGCGCCTCCAGTTCGGCGCGGCCGTAGTAGTGCACGACGAGGCCCGCCTTGAAGCCCTCCAGGTAGCGGAAGGTCCGCCCCCCGTCGGGGTGTTCGTCCAAGACCTCGTGCGCCTCGACCGCCTCGGTCTCGGCCGAGGCGGTGCGCAGCGCGAACAGGCCGCCGGGGGCCACCCGTTCCAGCGAACCGCGCACCATGTCCCGGGCGGCGGCGCGGGTGCCGTGCTGGTGCACCTGAATGCCGACCACGAGGTCGTATCGCCGCCCAGGCGGCAGATCGTCCTGGGTGCCGTGCACCAACGGCACTCCCGGCTCCCGCAGCGCCAGTTGCTCCAACGCGATCCGGGACGGGTCGACCCCGACCAGTTCCAGCCCACCGCGCCGCAGCGGAATCAGGTTCCGCCCGTTGCCACACCCGATCTCCACCCCCGAGACCCCGGGCGCCGCCACCTCCAGGATCCGCGCCACGAACGGGTCGGGCCCGGCGTCGGCGTACATCCCGTCCGCGTAGGCGTCGTCCCAAAACTCCACGGCGATCCGGTGCGCGTCCATGTGGTCAGGCCAACTCCCCCACGAATCTGCCAAGTTGGGTCAGGTTGCGGCACTCGATCAGGGGGATGTGGCGGGCGTACACGCCGGCGATCGAGTCTCCGGTGTCCCAGTCGCGCTCGGGCTCCGGGTTGAGCCACCAGGCGTGGCGGGCCGGGGTGACCATCGCCTCCAGGGCGGACAGGGCCGGGTCCTGGTAGTTGTTGCGGGCGTCGCCCAGGATCAGCAGGGAGGTCTTGGGGCCGATCACGTCGCCGTAGTGCTCGACGAAGACCTTGAAGGCGTGTCCGTAGTCGCTGTGTCCGCTGAGCCGCACCAGGTTCGCCTCGGCGGTCAGCCGGCGCATCGCCTCGCCCACGTCGCCGCCGGGCCGTTCGAAGAACCGGGTCACCTCGTCCAGCGTGTCGATGAATGCGAACACCCGTACCCGGGCGAACTGTTCGCGCAGTGCGTAGGCGAGCAGCAGGGTGAAGTGGGCGAACGAGGCGACCGATTCGCTGGCGTCGCACAGCACCACCAACTCGGGCTTGTGCGGTCGGCGCGGCCGATGCCGCGTGGTCAGCGGCACGCCGCCGGTGGACAACGACGCGCGCACCGTCCGGCGAAAGTCCAATCGGCCGCTGCGGCCCGCGCGTTGCCGGACGGTCAGTCGGGTGGCCAGGCGCTGCGCGAGGGGTTGCACCTCGCGGCGCAGCGCCACCAGGTCGGCTCGGCTTGCGCGCAGGATGTCCAGGTTCTCCACGGCCGGCCGCACCGCCGTCTCGGCGACCCGTTCGATGCCGCGTTCCTCGGCGAGGCGGCGGCGTACGTCGGCCAGGATGTGTGCGTTCAGCCGGTCCACCCGGGCCTGGATCATCCGCCGGGCGTTGCGTTCGGCGACCCCGCCGGGGAGTTGCCCGCCCAGTACCGCGCGCAGCAGGCCCGCCATCAGCGTCTTGGGGTCGAGCGCCCGGCCGACCAGCTGTGCGGACCACGAGGAGCCCGACGCGCCCTCGAAGCCGGCGAACCGGCCGACCGCCTCGCGGGCCAGCGCGCGCAGCGCGATCTCGTCGTCGGTGAGCAGGAGTTCGCGCAGCCGGTCGCGGAATGCCTCGGCATCGGCGGCGTCGGTGTCCAAAGCGGGGGCATCCGGGGCGGGGGCGCTGTCGGCCGGCGCCTCCGCCGGTGGTTCCGGCTTCCGTTCCGGGCCTTCCGGGCCCTTCGGGCTCTCCCCGAGCGGGAACCACAGCTCGAAGAGAGTGTCGAAGACCGGCCGATGGGTGTGGCGCTTGACCAGCGACGCGGCGTAGGCGGCGCGCAGCGTTTCGCGGTCGGCGAGGTCGAGCACGGTCAACGCGCGTGCGGCGTCGAGCCCTTCGGCGAGCGACACCGGCAACCCGCCGTGCCGCAGCGCCCGGACGAACCCGGTGTGTCGATCCAGGAGCGACATCGGCGGTCAGCCGCCGAGGCCGGGCAGGCCGAGTTCCTTCGCGGCCCGCGTGTGGTCGGCGACGTGCTTGAGCACGACTCCGAGGGTGCGCGCGATGGTCTCCTCGTCCAGGTCGTCGGCCTCGAGGGCGAGCAGCGTGTGCGCCCAGTCCAGGCTCTCCGCGATGGACGGCGCCTTCTTGAGTTCGAGGGCGCGCAGCGAGGCGACGGTGCGCACCACCTGTTCGGCCAGGTGCGCGCGGATCCCGGGCACCCGGGTGAGCACGATGTCCCGCTCGCGCTCCGGCGTCGGGTAGTCGATGTAGAGGTAGAGGCAGCGGCGCTTCAGCGCCTCGCTCAGCTCGCGGGTGGCGTTGGAGGTGAGCACTACGAACGGGCGCTGCGAGGCGGTGATGGTGCCCAGTTCGGGGATGGTGACCTGGAAGTCGGACAGCACCTCCAGGAGCAGCCCCTCGACCTCGACGTCGGCCTTGTCGGTCTCGTCGATCAGCAGCACGGTGGGCTCGTCCCGGCGGATCGCGGTGAGCAGCGGGCGGGCGAGCAGGAACTCCTCGGCGAAGATGCCGGCGCGCGCCTCGTCCCAGCCGTCCACCCCGGCCTGGATGCGCAGGAGTTGTTTGCGGTAGTCCCACTCGTACAGCGCCCGGGACTCGTCCAGGCCCTCGTAGCACTGGAGTCGGATCAGCGCCGAGGACGTGGCCGCCGCGACCGCCTTGGCCAGCTCGGTCTTGCCCACCCCCGCCGGTCCCTCGATCAGCAGCGGTTTGCCCAGCGCGTCGGCCAGGAAGACGGCGGTGGCGATGCCGGGGTCGGTCAGGTAGTCGACCGCGCCGAGCCGGGTGCGGGCGTCCTCGGGCGAGGCGAACATCGTCATCGTGGTGCACTCCTCGCGGGCGATCGCGGCCGGCCGGTGTGCCGGGTCCGGCGCCGGCCGCCCCCTCAAGTTACAAGAGGGGCCGGTCGGCGGGATACGAGCGGGGCCGGGTCGGCTCCGCCACGCCCTCCGGCTTGGCTGACGTGGCGTCACATGACCGATTCTTGACGCCGATCACACCGTGCGTAGGGAGTTCCCCGGTCCATTCGGGGCCTCGGGTTCCTAGCATCGAGACATGGACATCGCGGTGGGTTTCGTCATCGGGATCGTGGTCGCCACGCTGATCGTGGTGGCCAAGGGCGCACGCGTGGTACAGCAGTACGAACGTGGGGTGGTGTTCCGGCTCGGCCGGGTCAGGCAGCGGGTCCGCCAGCCCGGATTCCACGTGATCGTGCCGTTCTTCGACCGGATGCGGAAGGTCAACATCCAGATCATCACGATGCCCATCCCGGCTCAGGAGGGCATCACCCGGGACAACGTGACGGTGCGGGTGGACGCGGTCGTCTACTTCCGGGTGCACGACCCCGCGCGGGCGATCGTCGAGGTGCAGAACCACGTGTTCGCGATCGAGCAGGTGGCGCAGACCTCGCTGCGCTCGATCATCGGCAAGAGCGACCTGGACGACCTGCTCTCCAACCGCGAGGAACTGCACCGGGGCCTGGCCCTGATGATCGACAGCCCGGCGGTGGGCTGGGGTGTGGAGATCGACCGGGTCGAGCTCAAGGACGTACAGCTGCCCGAGTCGATGAAGCGGTCGATGTCGCGCCAGGCGGAGGCGGAGCGCGAGCGGCGCTCGCGGATCATCACCGCCGACGGCGAGTTCCAGGCGTCCAAGAAGCTCGCGGCGGCGGCCGACGAGATGTCCCAGTCGCCGGCCGCGCTGCAACTGCGGCTGCTGCAGACGGTGGTCGAGGTGGCCGCGGAGAAGAACTCGACGCTGGTGATGCCGTTCCCGGTGGAGATGTTGCGCTTCTTCGAGAACTTCCCGAACGGCGGGGGTGGGCCGGAGCCGCGCGATCCGGCGGTCGCGCGGGCCGCGGTGAAGGCGGTCGCGCAGGCGGCGGCGCGGGTCGCGGACGGGGGCGAGAGCAGGGGCGAGGAGGGGTCCGCGGACGAGCGGGCCGCGGCGGTCGCGGCCTCGGCGTCGGCACTGGGGGACGAGGATCGACCGGTGACGGCGGTGGTGTCGGCCGTACCGCCGATGCCGCCCGCGCCCCGGGTTCCGCCGGTGCCGGCCGCGCCGCCGATCGTGCCGCCTGCCGCGCCGCCGGTAAAGCCCCGGCAAGATGAGGGGTTTCCACCCTCCGACCACGGCTGACCTGCTGCTAACTTCCCCACCGTGGCGACCTTTGTGATGCAGGGCACGCGAGTTCTCGCGGTGGGCTTGGGCGGAGAGGCGGTCAAGGCCCGGAACGGGACGATGATCGCCTATGACGGACGAATGACCTTCAAACGATTGTCCGGTGGGGGTGAGGGGCTGCGCGGGATGGTGACCCGCCGGCTCACCGGCGAGGGCATGACCCTCATGGAGGTGAGCGGCGAGGGCACATGCTGGTTCGCGGACCGGGCCACCGAGATCAACCTCGTGCACCTGAGCGGCGAGACGCTGCATGTGGAGTCGAGCAACCTGCTCGCGGTCGAGCAGAGCCTGCGTACCGGTACCGAGTTCACCGGGCTGCACGGCGCGACCAGCGGGCAGGGCCTGTTCACCACGACCGTCTCGGGTCAGGGCACGGTCGCGGTGACCTCCGACGGGCCGGCGATCGTACTGCGGGTGTCGCAGGGCGAACCGCTGTCCGTCGACCCGGGGGCGTACGTCGCGCACACCGGGCAGCTCCGCAAGGAGTTCGTCAAGGACGTGAACTGGCGCACGTTCATCGGCGAGGGATCCGGCGAGAGCGTGCAGTTGCGCTTCGAGGGCGACGGGTTGGTGTACGTACAGCCCACCGAGCGGCAGACCATCGGGGGGCAGACGTGACGTTCGACCAGCTCAACTCCAAGATGATCGAGGCCACCGTGCGGCCCGGGCAGACGCTGTACTGCCTGCGCGGCGCGATGTTGGCCTACCGGGGCGAGGTCTCCTTCACGCCGACCAGCACCGGGGCGCAGGGCGTCGGCGGGATGATCGGTCGGCGTCTGGCCGGCGAATCGGTGCCGCTGATGAAAGCCGAGGGCGACGGCCGGGTGATGTTCGGCTACGCGGGCCGGCACGTGCACCTGATCGAGATCACCGGCGACACCCTGCACATCGAGGCCGACCGGCTGATGGTGTTCGAGGACAGCCTCCAGCAGGGCACGATGTTCATGGGCTCGCAGGGCGGCGTGCGCGGGATGATCCGCGGCCAGGTGACCGGCCAGGGCCTGTTCACCACCACGCTGACCGGGCGTGGCTGGTGCGCGGTGCTCGCGCACGGCGGGGTGATCGAACTGCCGGTCCAGCCGGGCCGGTCGATCCACGTCGACCCGCAGGCGTACATCGCGCACCGGGGGCAACTCGACAACCGGATCGGCGCCAACGTCGGCTGGCGCGACGTGATCGGGCGCGGCTCGGGCGAGGCGTTCCAGTTGGAACTGTCCGGCACCGGCACGGTCTACGTCCAGGCGAGCGAGGAGAAGCTGTGAGCGGCCCGGGTTCCGGCACGACCGTGTACGACGCGCGCTCGCTGCCGCAGGACGACAACGTCAATCCCTACTCCTTCTGCGTGGCGCTCGACGGCGAGTGGTTCGTGCAGAAGGGCAAGATGATCGCCTACTACGGGCGGATCAAGTTCGAGGCGCTGGGCGTGGGCGCGCTGGACCGGCTGGTCACCGCCAACTTCAACTCGCCGCTGTACATCCAGGACTGGATCGTCGCGCAGGGCAAGGGCCAACTGCTGCTCGCCGACCGCGGGTTCGACGTCAACTCGTACGACCTGGAGGTGGGCAACCTGACCATCCGGGCGGCCAACCTGCTTGCGTTCCAGCCCGGTCTGGACCTCAAGCAGTCGATCGTGCCCGGGTTCGTCACGCTGATCGGGACCGGCAAGTTCGTCGCCGCGTCCAACGGCGCGGTGCACTTCGTCGAACCGCCGATCCGGGTGGACCCGGAGGCGCTGCTGGGCTGGGCCGACTGTCCGACGCCGTGCCACCACTTCGACACCAAGTACATGCGCGGCGCGCTCGGCATGGCCCGGCGGCTGACCGGGATCGGCGGCGCCTCGGGCGAGGAGCACCAGTACGACTTCGTCGGGACCGGGACGGTGCTGATGCAGTCCTCGGAGATCTCCATCGACCCGAACCTGATTCCGGCGCAGACCGCGCAGCAGAACCAGCCGCCGGGGGCGCAGAACATCCCGGGGCTGCCGAATCTGCCGGGACGGTTGGGTCGGTTGTTGCAGTAGCGGGAACCGACGGCGGGTTCGGGCCGTTGACCTGGCGAGGCCCTTCACTGGGGACGGTGGAGGGCCTCGCCAATGCCTCGGCCGGCCGGTCGGCTTGTGCCCCCGGCCTACAGCTGGTCGGCCAGGTCGCTGTCCGCGGCCACCTCGCGCAGGAGTTGCACCAGGACGTCGACGCCCTCGTGGTCGGTGTCGGCGCGCCAGAAGGCGGTCACCGCGACGTCCGGCGCCCCCGTCAGCGGGACCTGGACGACCCCGCGCACCGGCCGCTGCCGGGCCCAGCCGCGCGGCGACAGGCCGATCCCCTGGCGGTCCACGACGCGCGCGATCACATCGTCCACGCTGCCGTACGCCTCGACGATGTCGGTCGCGCCCGAGCGCCGCAGCGCCTCGGTGACGCGCGTGTACAGCCGGGGATGCGGTTGGCGCGGCCACACCACGATCGGCTCGCCGCAGCCGACCAGCTCGGTCAGGTCCACCGAGCGCCGTTCGGCGAAGGGGTGCTCCTGCGGGAACAGCGCGACGAAGGCGAACGTGCCGACGCGGGCCGACTCGAAGCCGGAGCCCAGGTCCGGCAGCCAGCCCAGGCCCGCGTCGAGCACACCCTCGCGCACGTCGGCCACCTGGCGCGCGGTCGGCTCGCTGGTCCACTGCACGCGCAGCGCCGGGTGGCGGATGTGCAGCGCGGAGATCGCGGCCGACACGAGCGAGGGACCCAGGCCGGAGGTATACCCCACGCGCACCTGCCCGGCGTCCCACGTGGCCCGCCGCCGTACCTCCGCGCACGCGTCGTCGAGCACCCGCAACGACTCGTCGAGCCGACTGCGGAACACCTCGCCGAGCGGGGTGAGCGCCACCGGCAGCGAGGAGCGGTCCACGAGCCGGGTGCCGAGCTGCTGCTCCAGCCGGCGTACGGCCTTGCTCACCATCGGTTGGGACAGGTACAGCCGAGCGGCGGCCCGGCCGAAGTGCCGCTCCTCGGCGACCGCCAGGAAACATCTCAGGTCGCGCAGCTCCATGGAAACCCACCTATGCCGTGTCGGCATAACGTTAGCAACAACAGGGGCTTGGCTGACGCCCCGTCAGCAGGTTTCCTTGGGAGCGCGGCAATCGCATCGCAATCGCACCGCAGCCACACGGCAATCGCACCGAAGTCGCACTAAGGAGCAGGTCATGACGCTCGAGATCCCGCGCATCATCTCCGTGGACGACCACGTGGTGGAGCCGCCGGACCTGTGGACCTCGCGGCTGCCCGCCAAGTACAAGGACCGCGGCCCGCGCGTGGTGCGCGACAAGGCGAAGTTCAACTTCATCGGCGGCGTCTTCTCGTACGAGCGCGGTGTCGAGGACGGCGAGTGGTGCGACTGGTGGCTGTACGACGACCTGGTCTACCCGTTCCCCAAGCTCTCCGCCGCGGTCGGCTTCGACACGCTCGACGTGACACCGGTCACCTTCGACGACATCCGGCCTGGCGCGTGGATCCAGTCCGAGCGCCTCAAGGACATGGACGCCAACCACGTCGACGCCTCGCTGTGCTTCCCGAACATCCTGCCGCGCTTTTGCGGCCAGGCGTTCTACGAGCGTGAGGACAAGGAACTCGCACTGCTGTGCGTGCAGGCGTACAACGACTGGATGATCGACGAGTGGTGCGCGGGCGACGGCAAGGGCCGCCTGCTGCCGATGACGATCATCCCGCTGTGGGACGCGAACCTGGCCGCCGCCGAGGTGCGCCGCTGCGCCGCCAAGGGCTCCTTCGCGGTCGCCTTCTCGGAGAACCCGGTCCCGCTCGGCCTGCCGTCGGTGCACTCGAAGGACCGGTTCTGGGACCCGTTCTTCCGGGCCTGCGAGGAGACGGACACGATCGTGTGCATGCACATCGGCTCGTCCTCGAAGATGCCCTCCACCTCCCCCGACGCGCCGTTCATCGTCTCCTCGGTGCTGACGTTCCAAAACGCCATGGGCTCGATGGTCGACTACATCTTCTCCGGCGTCTTCGACCGCTTCCCGAAGCTGAGGATCGCCTACGCCGAGGGCCAGGTCGGCTGGATGCCCTACGTCATGGAGCGCGCGGACAAGCTGTGGGAGGAGCGCGACGACAACGCGTTCGGCTCCTCGCTCACCCAAAAGCCCAGCTCGTACATCAAGGACCGGATCTACGGCTGCATCTTCGACGACGAGATCGGCCTGCGCAACCGCGACGTGATCGGCATCGACCAGATCTGCTTCGAGGTCGACTACCCGCACGCGGACTCGACCTTCCCCAACACCCACAAGGTCGCCCTCGACATCGCCACCAAGGCGGGCCTCACCCAGGCCGAATGCGACAAACTCTTCCGCACCAACGCCATCAAGGCCTTCGGCCTCACCCGCTTCGGCATCACCAAGTAACCCACCCCCGCCGGCCGCGCCCCCACTCCCCCGGGCGCGGCCGGCGGCAGGGCCACGGCCACTCAGGTATCGGTGTCCTTCGGATGCCGAGTACTCGCATACACGAGATGCACGGTCCGCCGGCGCTCGTCGACGAGGTAGCGCACTCGTCCGCCTGCGGTCACCTCGTACTCCCATTGCGGAAACTCGTCGCCGCCCAGAGCCCGAACACCCAGTCGCCCGTGCAGGCGATGTTGCCGATCCGGGTCGGCGGTGGACTGCGGTGCCGCGCGCAGGGCTTCGAAACAGCGACGGGTATTCCCCGGCGCTTCCGTACACAGGTCGCTCCAGCCCTTGGCGGCTTCGCTGGTGGCGAACCGCAGTCGCCATTCGGTGCCGACGGGGGTGGGGGGACGTCGTCCCCGCGCTTCGGGCTCATGGGCCGATGACCTCGCCGTGGTTCTCGCCCGGCAGGGGCCGCGTGAGGGCTTCGGCCAGGGTCGGATCGGCGAGGATCCGAGCGGTGGCCCGCCACTCGACGATCACGCGATGAAGGTTGGCGTGTATGTCCAACTCCACGACGTCACGGGTCGCGTCCACGAGGTCGACCGCGAACTCTCGCATCTCCCGGGCCGAGAGGTGCCGCGTCCAGGGGAACACCGTAGGCAGCGCCAGAAAAATGGCTCGCGCGCCTTCGTCACTGCCCATCAGGGCGGCGAACAGTCGCGCGGTGACGTCGGCGGTCTCCTCACGCTCACGGTCGTGCCGCTCGGTGGTGAGATACAGGTCCTCACCATCCCGGCGCGTGACGTGAAGGCGCTGAACCTGCTCGACGGTGTCGGCAACACGCTTGGAGTTCTTTGACAAGTCGGAAAACGACACAGTCGGCGTGGACACACCGACGACGCTACTTCGGAACATATTCCGAAGTCAATCTGCCCCCGAAGCGGGTCGGATCTCGTCCGATGCCACCGCACACGTCCGAAACGGCCACTGTCGGGGGGCGGCGCTCGCAGCCCTCACACCGGTGGCTGGGCTGACGGGCCGGCCGCAGGCGTAGGAATGGCCCGCGAACTCCGGGAGTTCGTGGGCCATTCGGGGCGGAGGGGGATTACGTGCGGTTACGTCCGCGTGCGCGGTAGAGGAACATCAGGGCCAGTCCGAGGCCGATGGCGCATGCGCTGCCGGCGAGGAGGATGGCCACGTTGCCCGGCATGCCGCTGTGGGCGAGTTGGTCGGATCCGTTGGATCCACCGATCCCACCGCCGTGACCGCCGCCGTTGCCTCCGCTACCGCCGTCGCCGTGGCCGCCGTGGCCACCGCCGTGCGGTTTGGTGTGCGCGCCGGAGGGCACGGCCGAGTGGCTCGCGGACGGCGAGGCCGAGGACGAACCGGACGGCGACGCCGAGGGTGAGACCGACGGGGACACCGAAGGCGAGGCCGAAGGCGACGCGGAAGGCGAGGCCGACGGGCTCATCGAGGGCGATACGGAAGGGGACGCCGACGGGGAGGCCGAGGGCGACGCCGACGGCGAGACCGACGGGGAGGCCGAAGGCGACATCGACGGCGAGACCGAGGGCGACGCCGACGGGGACATGGACGGCGAGACCGACGGCGACGCCGACGGCGACATCGACGGCGAGACCGACGGCGATGCGGACGGCGAGACCGAAGGCGACGCGGACGGCGACATCGACGGCGAGACCGAGGGCGACGCGGACGGGGACGTCGAAGGCGAAGCCGAAGGGGACGTCGAGGGCGAGGCCGACGGCGACGTGGACGGCGAGGTCGACGGTGACGGCGACGTACCGCCGCAGTCCGGCAGGTCACCGTTGAACGGGTAGCGGTGGAACTCCGACCCGGACGACGACTGGTGGATCAGCGATCCGGCCGTGAAGAACCGGCCGTTCATCCCCGGTACGGACACCGTCGTGGTGCTCGCCGGGTTGCCGATCAGCATGCTGCCCTGGAACTGGGCGCTGCCCCTGATGGTCACCGTCGTGGCTTCCGGGAAGTTCCACAGCAGCCGCTCGCGCAGCCCGGTCGGGATCGCGGTGTTGCCGATGAAGCTGGCGATCGTCCGGTTCGCCCCGGTCAGGTTGACCAGGACCGTGGCGCCGCTCGGGATGCCGAGGAAGGTCATGCCCTGGTCCCCGCCGCTCGCACTCACCATGTCGAAGTCGACGTTGAACACCTGGAGCGCGGACGTGCCGTCGCCGGTGAACAACGTCTCGAAGCCGACGTTGACCGCCGTACCGGTCGGCTGCCGGAGCCGGCCGTCCGGGAAGGCGTAACAACTCGACGAGTCGGTCAACTGCGGGCGCAGCGCGGTGTACGGCGCGGCGGCGGATCCGTCCTTGACCGGATCCGGCGTCACCGTGCCGCTGAGCGTGCCGGCGTAGCGGACGACGCCGCTGACCGCACCCTCCTGGGCGATCAGGGTCTGCCCCGCCGCCACGGTCAGGTTGCCGCCGACGGTGAGGAAGTCCGTGCCGTTGTCGGGGGGCACACGGGAGCCGACCCCGACGATGCCCACGTTGTAGATGCTGGAGCCGGAGGTCTTGTTCATGTCGAAGTTGCCGAGGGTGACCAGCTTGCCCTCGGCTTCGGCGGCGGACCCGCTCACGGTCCAGTTGCCGCCCACGAACATGTTGATGCCGTTGTCCCGGCCCTGGATAGGACCGTTGTTGGGCTCCAGGTCCACAGCCGGACAGCTGCCCGGGATGCAGGGGCCGAGACCGCCGGGCAGCGGCTTGGCGAAGCCCATCACGGCGAACACGCAGACGAGGATCACACCGCCGAGGGTGACGACTCCGGATAGCGCGAGGCCCGTCGCGCGGATCCGGGCGTTCGGTTTCCTGTGCATTTCTGAAACATGGGATATAAAACGACAAATGCGGACAAGGCGCGCGGAAGGTTCCCCCGAATGCCTCTCCCGGGGATTCGCACACGCGACCGTCAACCGAGATGCGTACGGCCCGCATACGTCGCAGGTATGGGATACGAAGGGCGCCGCCGAATCGGAAACCGCCCGCGCGACGTGATCGTTGCCGGGGCGGGGCGGGGCGGGAAGCCGTGCCGGTACGGTCGGGCCCGGGCGGGCACGCGTGAACCGGCGAGGTGTTCGCGGCCGTGCGCCGTCGGTCGTCCTCGGACGAGGCACGAATCCTGGTGAGAGTGAGAGGGAGTCTTCTGTGATCGTCGGACTGGGCACCGCTGTCGCGGCCTCCGCGTGTTACGGAGTGGGGTCGGTGCTGCAAGCGGTCGGGTCGCGGCGATCCGCGCGCGAGGAGGCGGCCAGGCAGGCCGCGCGGGGCGGCGGTACCGCACAGGTGACCGGGTACGGCGGCCCGAGCCTGTCCTCGACCGCCAAGGCCGCGGTCACGTGGGAGTTCATCGTCGGCACCCTGCTCGACTTCGTCGGCTTCGCGCTCGGCGCGCTGGCGGCGCGGCTGCTGCCGCTGTTCCTGTCCCAGACGATCATCAGCGCGAACCTGGTGATCACCGCCGTACTGGGCATCAAGCTGCTCGGCATCAAGCTGCATCGCGCCGACTGGACCTCGATCGGGGTGGTCTGCGGCGCGCTGGTCCTGCTCGGCATCGCGGCCGGGCCCGAGGGTGATGGGCACAGTCCGCGCGCCACGCACTGGTGGGTGCTGATCGTCACCTTCGTGGTGATCGTCGGCGGGACCGTACTGGTGCGCTTCCTCGGCGCCAACGGCGCGATCGTCGCGGGCCTGCTCTCCGGCCTCGGCTTCGGCGGCCTGGGCATCGGCGTACGCATCCTGGACGGCGTCGACCCGTTCGACCTCGGCAAGCTGGCCGCCGACCCGGCCCTGTACGCGGTCCTGATCGGCGGCATCGGCGGGATGTACCTGCACACGATCGCGTTGCAGATCGGCTCGGTGAACGGCGCCACGGCGGCCCTGGTGGTCGGCGAGACGGTGGTCCCCGGCGCGGTCGGCGTGTTGTGGCTCGGCGACACCTCCCGCGCGGGCCTCGCCTGGCTGGCGGTCCTGGGCTTCATCCTCGCCGTGTCCGGCGCCGTGGCCGTCGCCTACTTCGGCAAGCACGACGCGCAGGAACCTTCCGCCACACCGGACAAGAGCCCCGAAGGCACCCCGTCACGCACCTGACCGCACCCGCGGGGCCCTGCGGAGCACACGATGCCGCCGGCTCTCGCGGGTCAGCCGGGCGCGCCCCGCTCCGCGAGTTCCGCGCCCACCGCGCGCAGGGTGTCGAGGAGGGGGGTCGGGCCCTGGCCCCGGCGGACGGCGGCCATCAGGTGCCGGCGGGGGGCCGGGGCGGTGATGGGGCGAAGGACCACGCCCCGGGGGAGTTCGGGCTGGGCCAGGCGCGGGATGATCGTCACGCCCAGGCCGGCGGCCACCAGGGCGAGCTGCGCGCCGAAGTCGGTCGAGGTGTGCACCAGGCGCGGCTGGAAGCCCGCCTGGTGGCAGGCGGTCAGAAGCACGTCGTGGCAGGCCGTCCCGGGCGCGGTGATGATCCAGTCGGCGTCCGCGAGATCGGCGGCCAGGGCCACCTCGGCGCGCCCCGCCAGCGGGTGATCGGCCGGCAGCGCGATCTCGAACGGCTCGTCGAGCAGCGGGTGCAGCTCGATTCGCGGGTGGTCCGGCGCGGGCAGGTCCGGATGCGTCATCACCACCGCGAGATCCAGCTCGCGCGCCGGCAGCAGCGGCAGCGCCAGCTCGGTCTCGTACTGGACCACCTCGAACCGCCACCCCGGGTGGGTCCGCTTGAGCCGGGCCAGCGCGGGCGCGATCAGGCCCGCGATGCCGGACGGGAAGCCGGAGATCCGGGCCCGCCCGATGCGGCCGTCGCGCTGCGCCGCGAGGTCGGCGCGGGCCTGTTCCAGCCGGGTCGCGATGGCGTCGGCGTGGCCGAGCAGCACATGCGCGGCCGGGGTGAGCCGGACGCCGCGCCCGTGCTTCTCCAGGAGTACGGCGTCGGCCTCCCTTGCGAGCACCGCCAGTTGTTGCGACACCGCGGACGGGGTCAGGTGCAGCGACTGGGCGGCGGCGACCACGGTGCCGTGCTGGTCGAGCGCGCGCAGGATGTTCAGCCGCTTGATCTCCATGTAGCAAAACTACCGATCGAGATCCGGAAAATGTAGCTGGACTCCATGGATGGCGCGAGCACACACTTCTCGGCATGACCCGTACCGATTCCCTGTGGGCCGTGCTCGTCACGGTGATCTGGGGGGTGAACTTCGTCGCGATCGACGCGAGCCTCGACGACTTCCCCCCGTTCCTGCTGGCCGCGCTGCGCTTCGCGCTCGTCGCGTTTCCCGCGGTGCTGTTCGTCAAGCGGCCGCGGACGAGTTGGAAGCTCATCATCGGGGTCGGACTCACGGTCAACATGGGGCAGTTCGCGTTCCTGTTCAGCGCGATGCACGCGGGCATGCCGGCCGGGTTGTCCTCGGTGGTGATCCAGTGCCAGGCGATGTTCACCGTGTTGTGCGCGGTGGTGATGTTGCGCGAGATCCCCGGGCGTACCCGGGTGCTCGCGCTGGGCGTGGCCGCGGTCGGGATGGGCGTGATCGCGTTCGGTCGTGGCCAGGGCGCGTCGTTGTGGCCGTTCCTGCTGGTGGTCGGCGCCGCCGCGTCGTGGGGCTTCGGCAACGTACTGACCCGCAAGGCCGGCATCCCCGGCGGGCTCGGCCTGGTCGTGTGGTCGGCGCTGGCCGCCCCGCTGCCGCTGCTCGCGCTGTCCCTGACCGTCGAGGGCCCGAGCCGGGACGTGGACGCGCTGACCTCGGCATCCTGGACCGGCGTCGGCGGACTGGCGTTCACCGTCGTGCTGTCGTCCTGGCTCGGCTACGGCCTGTGGTTCGCCCTCCTCGGCCGCCGCTCGGCCTCGGCGGTCGCCCCGTACGGCCTGCTCGTGCCGATCGTCGGCATCCTCGCCGCCTGGGCCGTCCTCGGCGAACGCCCGACCTGGATCGAGGCCGTGGGCGCCGCGATCGTCCTGACCGGCATAGCCCTGGCAAGCCTGCCCCGCAGGACCGGGACGCCGCCCCCGCCGGCCCCCGCCCTCCCCTCCGCCCCGATCCCGGCCGCCCACCCCTGAGCTGCCGTCGGCCGGCCCCGCCGGTGTGGGGGGGCGCGATCGGGATCGTGCGCTCTGATGTGGAACGACCCCGCGACCGGGTTTCCGGTGCGGGGTCGTTGCGCGTGCGGCGGGGTGCCGGGGGCGGCTACTTGCGCTTGTTGATTTCCGCTTCGAGCTGCGGCATCACCTTGAACAGGTCGCCGACCACGCCGTAGTCGACCAGGTCGAAGATCGGGGCGTCCTCGTCCTTGTTGATCGCGACGATCGTCTTGGAGGTCTGCATGCCCGCGCGGTGCTGGATCGCGCCGGAGATGCCGACCGCGATGTAGAGCTGCGGCGAGACCTGGGTGCCGGTCTGGCCGACCTGGTGGCTGTGCGGGTACCAGCCGGCGTCGACCGCCGCGCGGGAGGCGCCCACGGCCGCGCCGAGCGCGTCCGCGACCGACTCGATCACGTGGAAGTTGTCCGCGCCGTTCACGCCGCGACCACCCGAGACGACGATGTCGGCCTCGGTCAGCTCGGGGCGGTCGGACTTCTCGCGCGGGGCGCGCGAGACGACCTTGGTGCCGGTCGCCGCGGTGGTGAAGTCCACCGTCACGGCCTCCACCGTCGGGGTGGCCGGGGCCTCCTCGGGGGTGGCCGCGTTCGGCTTGACCGTGATGATCGGGGTGCCCTTGGTGACGTGTGCCTTGACCTGGTAGGTCGCGGCGAACACCGACTGCTCGGTGACCGGGCCGTCGGGGCCCGCCTCGACGTCGACGGCGTCGGTGATCAGGCCCGACTCCAGCCGCACCGCGACGCGCGCCGCGATCTCGCGGCCGTCGTTCGAGGACGCGACCAGGATCGCGCCCGGCTCACCGCCCCCGGCGATCTGCGCGAGCGCGTCGACGGCCGGCGCGACGAGGTAGTCGTCCACCTCGGGGGCGTCCACGACGTACACCTTCTGCGCGCCGTACCTGCCCAGCGTCTCGGTGGCGCCCTCGGCGCCCTTGCCCAGGAAGACCGCGGCCGGCTCGCCGAGGCGGCGGGCCAGGGTCAGCAGCTCCAGGGTCGGCTTGCGGACCGCGCCGTCGGCGTGGTCGACGAGAACGAGGATCTCGGCCATGGTTGTTCTCTCCTACTCCGGTACAGCCCGGATCTCTCCGGCCGGGTTGCGATGCTCGGTCGCCCCGGGGGGCGGCCGGTCAAAGGTGTCGAAACAGTCCGGTTCTGCCGACCGACTCAGATGAACTTCTTGGCGGCGAGGAACGCGGCCAACTGCACGCCGCCCTCGCCCTCGTCCTCGACGACCTCGCCCTTGGCGCGCGGCGGGCGCTTGGTCGCGGTGTCCACGATCGACCAGGCGGCGGACAGGCCGACCTCGTCCGACTCGATGCCCAGGTCGTCCAGGTCCTTCGAGACGACCGTCTTCTTCTTGGCCGCCATGATGCCCTTGAACGAGGGGTAACGCGCCTCGCCGGTGCGGTCGGTGACCGACACGACGGCGGGCAACGAGGCCTCGATCAGCTCGGTGGCGACGTCGCCCTCGCGGCGGCCCTTGACCACACCGCCCTCGACGGTGATCTCGTCCAGGTAGGTGACCTGCGGAACACCCAGGCGCTCCGCGAGCATGGCCGGCACGACACCCATCGACGCGTCGGTGGAGGCCATGCCGCACACGACCAGGTCGAAGCCCGCGTCCTCGATGGCCTTGGCCAGGATCAGCGAGGTGCCCAGCGCGTCGGTGCCCGCGATGTCGTCGTCGTTGACGTGGATGGCGTTGTCGCCGCCCATCGCCAGCGCCTTGCGCAACGCGTCCTTGGCATCGTCCGGACCGACCGTCAGGTACGTGATCTCGGCCTCGACGCCGGACTCCACGATCTTCAGAGCCTGCTCGATCGCGTATTCGTCCAGCTCCGACAGCAGGGAGTCGACCGACTCGCGATCGGTGGTGCCATCGTCGTTGAAGCCCCGGTCCCCGGTCGCGTCGGGTACGTACTTCACGCAGACAACGATTTTCACAACAGTTCTCCTGTGGTCGTCCGGTCACCCAGGTGCCGGTCCGAGGGTGTCATGCCCGCCGTCGGGGTCCACGACGGGCCCACGGTTCCGGCCCCAAGATCCATCGATCTCGCGCCACGATGCCACGCCCGCGCGCGGGCACACGCGTGACACAGGGCACATTCAGTTCTGACGGTCCGTCAACTTCTGGTTCCGAGAGTACGCGGTCTTGGAAAAGACTCCGACCATCGACCCGGAACCGCTATGTTACCGGAGAGTAATAGGAGCCTAGTACCGCCCGCTCGCGCTTGTCACCGGTGCGCGGACCGAACGAGAGCAAGGTCACCGGGGCACCCAGCTCGGCGGCGGCGAAATCCGGCCACTGGGCGACCGACGGGGCCGGCTCCACCACCGGCCGCGCGGCCGACATCAAGGCGGTCAGCCGCTCCGCGTGGGCCAGGTCCGGAACGGGGCTCGCCCACGGCTCGGTTCCGGCGTACGCGCGCACCACGCCCAGGCCCGGCACCCGCCCGGGCACGTCCGCGTGGGTGAGCGCGAGCCCGTCCACACCGCCGCACACCGCGACCGCGTACCGATGCGCGACCGCGTCGAAGTGGCCCACCCGGAACGTGCCCTGCCACCGCCCGGTCCCGTTGTGCGGATCCGGCAGCGCGGCCGTCAGCCCCGCGTCCTCGCTCGGCAGCGGCCCGGGCCCGTGCCGCGTGGTGTAGGTGCGCAGCACGCCGAGCCGGTACACCCCCTCTCCCGCCTCGGCGGCCAGCGCCTCCGCGCCCGCGAACGTCGTGGTCGACCACGTCGTGTACGGGTGGAACCCGTGCCACTCGTCCAGCAGTACGCCCTGCGCCCCCTCGAACACCACCGGCCCGGCCCGCAGCAGCTCGCCCGTATACCCCCCTTCCACCGCGCGCACCGCCCGCCCGAAGCCGGTGAACGCCGCCACGCACGCCTCGACGTCGGGTCCCCGCAGTGTCCCGAATTCGGCGCTCAACGCCTCCCGCACCGCGCTCAACCGCCGACGCAGCAGCCGGGGCGCGCCGCAGTCCCCCACCCGCGGCGCCAGGTCCGGATGGGCGAGCGCGAAGGCCGCGGTCTCGCCCACCCCCATCCCGCACGACCCGTGCCGCCCCGCCCCGCGCGCCGACTCCCGGGCCCGATTGGCCGCCGCGTGGTACGGCGTGGTCAACAGCGCGTCCCGGTCCACCGTGAGCAGCCCCAGCGGATCCGCCACCCCCAGCGCGCGCAGGTGTTCGGCCTCGGCGGCCAGCGCGAGCGGGTCCACCAGCACGAACCGGGACAGGTGGGTGCGCGTGCCCGGGGTGAACGTGCCCGAGCCGAACTGGGCGAACGTGTGGTGCCGCCCGTCGTCGGTGACCACGTTGTGCGCGGCCTGCGCACCCCCGTTGAACCGGATCACCGCGTGGACCGGCCGCCCCTGCGCGCGTCCCCGCGCGCACAGCCGGTCCACCGTGGTGCCCTTGCCCGCGTCGCCGAACCCCAGGTCGACGACCGCGACATGACGAGGTGTCACAGGCGCGTGGTGCCCGCGCCGTCGCCCTCGCCCAGGCCCGGCAGCGAGCCGGAGACGGCCACCGCGCCGCCGGAACGGGCATACGAGGCCAGCGCCTTGGACACGTTGGCCACCTGCGCGTCGGCACCCACGTCACGCAGGTGCTCCAGGCCCTCGTCCAGGTCGATCGCGTCCTCCGCGAGGCCGATGGTCAGCGCGATCGTCTCGCAGACCCCGTCGGGGTCGTCGAGTTCGATCACGTGCTGCCCGAGCAGGCCCCGCCACTCGCCCAGGACCTCCTTGTCGCCCACGTAGGAGGACCCGGCCGGGAGGATGTAGTACACCTCGAACTTGCGCCGCAGTTCGGCCAGGATCCGCTCGATCGGGATGTCCTCGCCGATGTCGTCGCCGATGAACTCCAGCACCTCGGACCGGCGCACCTTGCGGTAGGGCATCTCGTCGCCGATCACGAACAGGTAGCCGCGCTTCCCGCGCTTCTCGTGACAGTCGATCGAGGTGTGCCGGGCCATGAAGTACAGGGCCAGCTCGTAGGATTCGCGCTTTTGCCCGCCGCCGCCCCCTTCGAGCAGGATGTTGCCGAGCTGGTCGTCCATCCGGTTGTCGGACTCGAACTGTCCGACCTGCAACGGGACTCGGTCGCTGGTCGCGTCGCCGATCGCGCCGAACATGATCTGCGGGTCCTGCACATAGCCCTTGCGCAGCAGCAGCCCGAACAACTCGGGCAGCTTGGTCTGCAGGGTCTGCGGAACCCGCAGCATCGAGCCGGTCACGTCGAACAGCACCGAGACGGCCAGGGACATCGGGTGTTCGTCGCTGTCCCGGCTCTCCCGGATGCCCGCGAGCGCCGGATCCAGGTCGACGTGCGCCTTCCAGGCGCTGTGCGGCGTGCTGTTCTTGGTGACGTGGTCGTAGTGGAACGCGCTGCGACCGCTGGCCCGGTTGTAACTCTGGGCCGCGTCGTAGACGTTGGTGGACCAATTGCCACTACCCATGGTGCTCACTCCCCGATCGGGACGCTGGGATGCGTGCGTGGATGTTCGGCCGGCCGAGCAGGCCGGCCGAAGGTGCGACGGGAGCAGGCGGAGACCGCCGCCGCTCCCGTCGGATGGGACCTACGAGTCGCGACGCGTGGGCATCGCGAACGGCCGGAAACGGCGCGGGCCGTAGAGCTTGCCGAGCAGTTCGTCCAACTCGCCGAGCAGCTTCCACGCGTCGTGCGGACGGCGTGCCGGGGCGGGCAACGAGCAGCCCCGGGCGAAGCGCAACAGCGGCTTGGGCGCGTCCGGCGCGAGCAGGCCGGTGACACAGCGGGTCGCCATGTAGACGTCCGCGGCGGTCTCCGGCGGTTGCTTGGCCGGGATCTCCGGCGGGTACAGGTCGGCGTGCCGGTCGATCATCGCGGGCACGTGTTCGACCGCCTTCGCCCGCAGGATCGCCTCCGGTCGGGCCGGGTCGACCGGGCCGTCGAGCAGCACCGAGTAGCACCAGTCGACCAGGACCAGGCCGTGCTCGCGCGGATGGATCAGCACGTGGTCGGGGGTGATCGCGCCGTGGACCACACCCGCGCGGTGCGCGTATCCGATCGCGACCAGCAGCCGGCGCCACATCCAGGCCACGTCGCGCGCGTCCAGGCCGTCCGGGTACGCCTCGCGCACCTCGGCCAACGACCGGAAGCCGCGCACCCGTTCGATCACGTTGGCGCGCCGCTCGGTACCGGACGCGGCGTCGCGATGCCGGAACGTCTCGATCAGCCGCGGTACGTAGTTCGCGTATTCCGGGTCGCCCTCGCGCGCGATCCGCTCCAGGGCGGTGGCCTCGCGCTCCATCAGGTCGTTGTCGGTGACCGAGCGCGGCAGCTTGAGCAGCGCCCGCGCCTCGCCGTCGTCCTCGGCCCGGTAGTTGACCTTGTAGAGCGTGGCGATGTCGCCGCTCGCCCGCTCGCCGCCGACCGAGTAGACCCGGCGCTTGGTGGTGATCACCACCTGACGGCCGGTCACCCCGGTGATGTCCTGCTGATACCGGTTCCACGACTCGCCGAGCCGGGTGAACGCGGCGGCGGCCTCGGCCCGGCGGTCGGCCGGCGCGGTGTCCGGGTGGAGCAGGCGCGCGAGCAGCCGATAGGTGCGGTTGCCCGCCCGCAGACAGGCCTCCGGCGTGCCGTCGTAGGGCCCGAAGACGCCCTGGGGATCCGGCGCGCCGGTCAGCAGATCGAGCGCGTCGTCGAAGGTCGTGGGGCCGGTCGAGGTGGTGCCGGGCGTCCTGGTCATCGGGAGTCCTCCTCCGGGGACGGGCGCAGCAGCGCCGGGTGCAGCAGACGTGCGGGGCCCGCGCGGTACAGCCGGGCGCGGCGCCCGCCGCGCGCGCCGCCGCGGGCGGTGGTGGCGCCGGTGTCCCGGACGAAGCCGGGTACCGAGAGCACCTTGCGGTGGAAGTTGCCGGCGTGCATCGGCCGGCCCCACACCGCCTGGTAGACCTCGCGCAGTTCGGTGACGGTGAACTCCTCGCCCGCGAACGCGGTGGCCAGCGGCGAGTATTCGAGCTTGGCGCGGGCGCGTTCCAGGCCGTCGGCGAGGATGCGCGCGTGGTCGAAGGCCAGTTCGGCCGGGTCGACGTCGGCGACGGGGACCCACTGCGCGTGGGCGGCGTCGCCGCCGGCGGTCGGGTCGGGCAGGTCCGGGGCGAAGGCGAGGTGGGCGACCGAGACGATCCGCATCCTCGGGTCGCGCCCGGGGGTGCCGTAGGTGCCCAGCTGTTCGAGGTGGAGTCGGTCGAGTCGAGTGCCGGCGGCAAGCCCGGTCTCCTCGGCGAGTTCGCGCTCGGCGGCCTCGGCGAGGTCTTCCTCGTGCCGGGTGCCGTCGGGGTCGATCACCGGGCGGACGAAGCCGCCGGGCAGCGCGAGGCGGCCCGCGAACGGCATCTCGCCGCGCCGGACCAGGAGCACGTGCAGCGCCTTGGCGGCGCTCTCGGCCCCCTCGCCGACTCCCCCGCCGGCTTCCGGGCCGGCCCCCGCCTCCGCGTCGCCCCCCGAATCGCCCGACGCCCCGGCCGGCGGGCCGAGTTGACGGATCGTCAGCGCGACGATGTCGACGGTCACCGCGATCGGCTCGAAGGCCCTGGGGTCGTAGGACGCGAGCCAGTCGCGTTCGGTGGTGGCGGTGTCGGCCATATCGCGAATCCCTCCCATGCGCTCATGGCGATGCACGTCCGACGCAGCCCTGTCGGTTCACGTTCCCGACACCGACTCGACGGTTGTTCTCCGATTGAGATCTTCTTAATCTGAGAACAACATACACGGCCGGATCCGAACCGGCGAGGGGGTTATCCCTCGAAGAGTCCCCTCCCTCTGGTAGGCATGGGCGATCCACTCGCCGCCCGCGTGCGGGCCACCGGCGGCGGCCCCGAACACCCGAGCAGAAGCGGAGCAGGTGGCATGTCCGATATGACCGATCCCGACATGAACGCCGTCGTGGGTGAGCAGGACCTACTGCTCGTCACGCTCGACGCGCTGCGGTACGACGTGGCCGTCGAGCTCGCGGCGGCCGGCCGGCTGCCCAACCTCGCGCGGGTGCTGCCCGAGGGCGGCTGGCAGCGCCGGCAGACCCCCGCGCGGCTCGCGTTCGCCGCGCACACCGCGTTCCTCGCGGGCTACCTGCCCACCCCGGACGGACCCGGGCCGCACCCGCGCCTGTTCGCCTCCCGCCTCGGCGACACCGAGACGACCGGCCCGCACACCTGGCTGTTCGACACCCCGGACCTGCCCAGCGCGCTGACCAAGGCCGGCTACCACACCGCGTGCATCGGCGGGGTCGGCTGCTTCGACAAGCAGGGTGCGCTGGACTCGGTGCTGCCCGCGATGTTCGCCGAGAGCCACTGGGACCCCGAACTCGGCGTCACCTCACCGATCTCCTTCGAGGCCCAGGTCGCCCGGGCCGAGCTGGTGGTCGGCGGCCTGGACCCGGATCGCCGGTTGTTCCTGCTCGTCGACGTCGCCGCCGTGCACCACCCGAACTGGTTCCACACCCCCGGCGCCACCGCCGCCGACGGCGACACCCGCGACACCCACGCGGCGGCGCTGGAATACGTGGACCGGCACATCGGCCGGCTGTTTCGCGCGATGAGCTGCCGCCGGCCGTGCTTCGCGATCGTCACCAGCGACCACGGCACGGCCTACGACGAGGCCGCGCAAGCCGCCGGCGAGGTGGTCTGGACGGTGCCCTACGCGCACTTCACGATGAGCCCCGGCGAGTGGTGAGCACCCCTGCGGGAGGCGGGCGCGAGCCCGGCGCGGAACCGCCCCCGGGCCGGGCCGGCGACCCGAACGGATCAAGTTGGCAGACCGAACGCGGATCCGGTAAGTTTTCGCCGCGCAGGCCCCAATAGCTCAGTCGGTAGAGCGTCTCCATGGTAAGGAGAAGGTCTACGGTTCGATTCCGTATTGGGGCTCCAGGCAGACGAGAGGCCCCCGGTTCGCCGGGGGCCTCTCGTATTTCACCGGGGGCCTCTCGTCTTTCGGCCGCCCACCCCTCGGGACGCGGCCGAGGCGATCTTTCGCCGGACTTTCGCCCCGCGCCCGGCTCAGCCGAATCGCGCCGTCAACCGCGCGTCCAGGCCCGCGAGATGTTCCCGGCCGTACGGGCCGTCCTCCAGGCCCGCCAGCAGCTCGCGCGGCAGGTCCTGGGCGTACTCCGCCGAGCAACTCGCCGCCGCCAGCGCGATGGTGGCCACCGTGTCCACGTCGCCGGTGTACGCGACGCACGCGCGCAGGAGCGCGGCCGTGCCGGTGTGCGCGGCGAGCGCGGTGACCGCCGCGCGGGTGCTGTCCATCCCGGCCGAGCCGACCTTGCCGCGCCACGGCTCGGTCCACACCGCCGGGCCGGTGGAGGCGGGCAGGTTCGCCGCCAGCCATCCCGGCAGCTCGGCGACCGGGCCGAGCCCGTACCGGCAGTAGTGCACCGCCAGCGCCGCCGCCGTGGCCGAGGTCATCCCGCCGAGCGTGCGGTGGGTGATCCGGGCCTGGAGCGCCGCCGTGCGCCGCACCTCGTCCCGGTCCGGGAGCAGCCCGATCACGCCCGCCCGCATCGCCGCGCCGCTCTTGTCGCTCTCCGGCCGCAGCACCTCCAGAAGCCCTGGGCCGTCGGCGACTTCCTCGAGTACGCCCCGGAACCCCCGCGCGTATCCGGCGCGCGGATCCCGCTTGTACGCCCGCACGAACAGCTCCGCCAGGGCCGGAATTCCGCGATCGTCGCCGAGCAACCACTCGGCGACCGCGATACTCATCTGCGTGTCGTCCGTATATCGACCCGGAAGCACGTCACGATGACGGGGATGCTGCACATAACCGGCGAGTGTGTTGCCTCGCGTGACGAACGAGCGCTCCGCGTACTCGAACCCTGCGCCGTACGCGTCGCCCACCGCCAACTCGACCATCATCGGGACCACATCCTCTCTCCGGACGGGTCGCCGAACGCCGGTCGCGGCAGCGCCCCGACTCGCCGACGCGAGCCGGTAGAGCGTACCGTTACCCGAGGGCAACAACCTGATGGTCCGTCAGTCATCGCGTCGGGCGCCCTGCGTGCGCCGGAGTACGAGGGCGTACGCCACAATTCGGTACGGACCCGCGCGCACCACCTGTCCCTCTCCGGAGTGATGCTCCTCGCGCCGTGTCCAACTGCAAGACGTTTCCGCGCCGCGGCGGATACCGTCAACGATGATCACGCGATCGTCGGGACGTGTCGGACGTACCATCCGGCTCGTCCGAACGGGTGATAACGGGTGATGTGGCTCGTTCACACGGCCGCTGGGGATTGTGGCCGGCTCGTCCGAGAGGCGACCGCACCGACATTGCGCGGTGGCGGATCGCCCCCGAGGAGGAAAGGTGGGGCGGTGGATCGACCATCGTGGGCGCCGGGCATGTGGCTCCAGGCGTGCCGGGGAGCCGGCCGGCGCGCCCGGACCACCGTGGGGAGCACAGGGTGAGCGGCGGAACGGACGACGCGCGCTTCGACGAGGCCGAGGGGTCACTGAGCCGCTTCGCCCGGGACTGGGCCCGCACCATCGAGGGCACCAGCTTCGTCCCGTTGAGCGGAGCCGAGATCGAGGAGTACCTGCGCGGGCAGGCCGAGCGCCTCGCCCGGGCGCTGCGTTCCGAACCGTTCGACCCCGCGATCGCGCGCGAGGTCGGCGCGTCGCTGGTCGGGCAACACTTCACCGGCAGCGGGACGCTGGAGCGCACGCTGGGCCTGGTCGGCCCCTGGTGGCCCGTGCTGCGCGCCAAGGCCGCCGCGCAGGGCCACGATCCCGACGCCTGGCTGGAGCGGGTCACCGCGCTCGCCGGGGCGCTCGCGGCGGGCTACGCGGAGGCGCTGCGGCGGCGCACGCTGGACGAGCAGGAGGCCATCCACGCCGCCGTCCTGGTCGCGCGGGACAACGCCGAACACGCGCTGCACACGAGCGAGGCGCGTTTTCGGGCGGTCTTCGACCAGGCCGCGATCGGCATCGGGATCGGTGACGTCGACGGCAACGTGATCGATGTGAACCAGGCGATGACGACCATGTTCGCGGCCAGTGTCGAGGAGATGTGCAAGCGGCAGGTCCGCGAGTTCATGCACGCCGGCGACACCGACCACATGTGGAAGCTCTACGACGAGCTGGTCACCGGCGAGCGGGATCACTTCGCGCTGGAGAAGCAGTTCGAGAACGCCGACGGCGAGACGTTGTGGACACACCTGTCGCTCTCCCTGGTCCGCGACTCCAAGGGCAATCCCGAGTACCAGGTCTGCATGCTGGAGGACGTCACCGACCGCCACCGCCTGCACACCCGGCTGCGCCATCAGGCGATGCACGACCAACTCACCGGGCTGCCCAACCGCGCGCTGTTCGTCGAACGACTGACCGCGGCCTTCGAACACCCGGGCCCGGGCGATCGGGTCGGCCTGTGCTACCTGGACCTGGACGGGTTCAAGGTGGTCAACGACAGCCTCGGGCACGACGTGGGCGACCAGTTGCTGGTCGCGGTCGCCCGGCGGCTGAGCCGGTACGCGGGCCAGGCCGGGCATCTGATGGCGCGGATGGGCGGCGACGAGTTCGTCATCCTGGTCGAGCACTCCACCGGGACCGGCCAGGTGGTGGCGCTCGCCGACGGCGTATTCGCCGCGCTGCGCGAGCCGTTCCGGATCCGCGGCCACGATCTGACGGTCACGGCGAGCATCGGCATCGTCGAGCGGCCGGTGGCCGGCACCAGCCCGGCGGACACGCTGCGGGCGGCCGACATAACGCTGTACTGGGCCAAGTCCGACGGCCGCGGCCGGTGGACGGTGTTCGACACCGACCGCAACGACCGCGAGGTGGCCCGCTACACGCTGTCCGCGGAGATGCCCGCCGCGCTGCATCACGGCGAGTTCTACGTCGACTACCAGCCGCTGGTGTCCCTCGCCGACGGCGGCGTGCTGGGCGTCGAGGCGCTGGTGCGCTGGCGCCATCCGCGCAACGGCCTGGTCGGACCGGACCGCTTCATCGGCCTGGCCGAGGAGACCGGCCTGATCGTGCCGCTGGGCATGCACGTGCTGGAACAGGCCTGCCGCGAGGCGCGCCGCTGGCAGGACCTGGAGCCGGACAGCGCGCCGTTCATCAGCGTCAACCTGGCCGAACGCCAGTGCCGCGAACCGGGCCTGGTCCGGCAGGTGGAGCGGGTACTGGCCGAGACCGGCCTGGATCCGGGCCGGCTGCAATTCGAGCTGACCGAGAGTCAGATCATGTCCACCGACGGTGGTCCGCTGGAACGGCTGCGCGAACTGGCCGCGATGGGCATCCGGATCGCGATCGACGACTTCGGCACCGGCTACTCGAATCTGGCCTATCTGCGTCGACTGCCGGTGTGCGAACTCAAGATCGCGGGCTCGTTCGTCGAGGGCCTGCGCCAGCCCGGCGACTCGGACCCGGTGGACGGGCGGATCGTGGCCTCGCTGGTCGAGCTGGCGCACGCGATCGGGCTCACCGTGACGGCCGAGGGCATCGAGACGGCGGTCCAGGCGGAGCGGCTGCGGGCGATCGGGTGCGACGCGGGGCAGGGGTGGTACTTCTCCCGCCCGGGCCCGCCGGACCGCATCGAGGGCATGCTGGCGGGGGTCAAGGAGCCCGGTTGAGGGGTGGGGCGGCCGATTGCCGGCCGTCATACCCGTAATACCTCCGAGCCAGTCCGGAAGGCGGCTCCGCGGCGGGATGCGCGCCGGTGGGAGCGGTGCGTAGCTTCGGTGCCGGGGCCGGGTCGGGCATCGACCCGCCCGGACGGCGGAGGTACGGCGTGCCTAGGGTTGATCTTGTGCGGGAGGGCAGCGGGGGCCGATTCGGAGCGGCACTGGGCACACTGATCCGCACGCTCCGTGACGACCTGTGGACGGCGCGGCCCGATCCGCTGCCGCCCGGGTGGCGCGACTGGCAACCGGCGATGGTGCTGCTGGTCGCCTTCGCGGTGTTCCCGACCGGGATCCTCGGCATCAACCAGGCGATCTGGCAGTACGGCCTGGGTCAGGGGCCCGGCGTGGTACTGGGCGCGATTCCGCCGCTGGCGGTGGTGTACGCGGTGCGGCGGCCACTGCCCGCCTGGTGGGCGGTGACGGTGACGGTGGTCCTGGTCGCGGTGCTCGCGAAGCCGCACGGGCCGCAGATGTACCCGTGGACCGGCAGCGGCCTCGCGCTGCACGCCGCGGCGTTGTTCATCCTGGCGCTGCGGATGCGTCCGCGGATCGCGGCCGAGGCGCTGGGGATCAGCGTCCTGGTGGGCGCGGTGTGCACGGTCGCCGCGGCGCCGGTGCACAATCCCGATCTGTACCAGGCCACGCTGATCTTCTGCGTCACGGTGCTGGTCGGCGCGGCGCTGCGCGCGCGGGGGGTGGCCCGGAACCAGTTGCTGGCGCAGACCGAACTCACCGCCGAGGAACGGGCCAGGCGCACCCTTCTGGAGGAACGCACCCGGATCGCCCGCGAGTTGCACGACGTGGTCGCCCATCACATGTCGGTGATCTCGATCCAGGCGCAGGTCGCGCCGCATCTGGTGGCCGAGCCGTCCGAGGCGTTGCGGGAGAACCTGATCGGCATCCGGGCGAACGCGGTGGACGCGCTCGCCGAACTGCGCCGGGTGCTGGGCGTTTTGCGCTCTGAGGACGACCTGTCGAGCGCGATGCGGCACGTCCCGCAGCCGACCCTGGACCGGCTGGACGAGTTGGTCGACAACGTGCGCGGCGCCGGCCTCGACGTGGAAACCCGGATCACCGGCGAGCGCCGGGCGTTGTCGCCGGGGGTCGAGTTGTCCGCGTTTCGGATCGTGCAGGAGGCGCTCAGCAACGTGCTGCGGCACGCACCCGGGGCGGCGATCCGGGTGGAGGTGGGGTATCAGGCCACGGGGTTGGCGCTGCGGGTGGCCAATACGGCGCCGCCGGCGGCGGAGGGCGTGGCCGAGGCCGCCGGGGCGGGGACAGCGGGTGGCGGGCACGGGTTGCTCGGCATGCGGGAGCGGGTGGCCATGCTGGGGGGCGAGTTCGCCGACGGGCCCATTCCCGGCGGCGGTTACGAGGTGGTGGCGCGGCTGCCGCTGGGGAGCGGTTCGTGAGGGGGAACGGTTCGTGACCGTGCGGGTGTTGATCGCCGACGACCAGGTGATGGTCCGGCAGGGGTTCACCGTGCTGCTGAACGCCGAGCCCGACATCGAGGTGGTCGGCCAGGCGGTGGACGGCCTCGACGCGGTCGCGATGGTCGCCGAACTGGCTCCCGACGTGGTGCTGATGGACATCCGGATGCCGCGCCTGGGCGGCATCGAGGCCACCCGCCGGATCACCGGCACCGCCGACGGCGCGGCCAAGGTCCTCGTACTGACCACCTTCGACCTGGACGAGTACGTGTACGAGGCGCTGCGCGCGGGCGCGTCGGGCTTCCTCCTCAAGGACGCCTCGGCCGAGGAACTGGCCAACGCGGTACGGGTGGTGGCCGCCGGCGACGCCCTGCTGGCGCCCAACCTCACCAAACGCCTGATCGGCGAGTACGCCCGCCTGGCCGGCGCCCCGAGGATTCCCGTCAAGGGCCGGCTCGGCGACCTGACCGAACGCGAGACCGAGGTCCTGTCCCTGATCGCCCAGGGCCTGTCCAACGCCGAGATCGCCGCCGGCCTGGTGGTGGCGGAACAGACGGTGAAAACCCACGTGGGCCGGATCCTCGTCAAGTTGTCCCTGCGCGATCGCACCCAGGCGGCGGTGTACGCCTACGAATCCGGCCTGATCCGCCCGACGGGATACTGAGCCGCGGCACGGGCGCGGTCGGGCGCCGTCGGGCCCGGCCGGGCGCGCGGCGCAGGCACGGTGCGGTGTCGGTCGGGTCGGTTAGCGTGTCGCCGCGAACCGCCAGCCATGGGAGACACGATGCCCCCGCCGCCCCGCCGACTGCCCGGCATCGCGCTGCCCCGCAGGCCGCCCGCCGCACCCCCGGCGCCCCGCCCCGCGCCGCCCGCCAATCCGGCCGACGCGGCCTGGTCCGCGCTCCGGGCCCACATGGCGAGCATGGCCCGCGAGACGAAGGCCCCACACGAGGAAACGGCGGCCCGCGCCCCGGCCCCTCTCCCGAGGCCAGCTCCCGGTAGGCACCCCAAGCCCGCCCTCGCGACGGTCGTGGTCCGCTCGCGTCCCGGCGACGCCGACGGGCCGGCCCGAGTGCTCCGGGACGCGGACCGGGTGGTGTTGCAGGAGGCCGCCGAGCACTGGGGCGAGGTGGTCTCCGGCACCGGCGGGGCGGATAGGGAGGCGGCCGAGCGGGCGATCCGGGCGGTGTATCGGGCCGCCGGGACGGCGGAGCCCGAGCGGGTGGTCTGGTACGACTCGCCCCTCACCGCGGCGGTCGCGGCGGCGGTGGCCTCCGGTACGTGCCGGCCGGCGGACCTGGCCGCCACGCGGTTGTCGGTGAAGGTGCCCGGCAGGCCCGGTCGGCCCGTCCAGGAAAGGTTGTGGAGCGGGCCGTGGCAGGCCGCCAAGGCAGAGGCAAGCGCGGCGCTCGGCGCGTCCGGTTGGCAACTCGCTTGGAACGAGGGCGCGTCGCGGTTGTGGGAGCCCACCCGCGAGTTGACCGAGCGGATCCGCGAGGCCGTACACGCCGGCGTCGGCGCGACGGACCCCTCGGTACGCACCCCCACCAGGCGCGTCGCCTCCGTCCCGGGCCGATGGGACGTCGCCGACAAGGTCCGCGCGACCACGTACAGCGCCCTCGGCGGCCAGTTCGACGGGGCCTGGCTGGCGGTGTTCGACGGACTGCGGAGGTGTTTCCCCGAGTTCGACTTCCCCGTCGTGGCCGAACTGGGCGAGGTGGCCCGCCACGTCGGCTGGTGGTGGCCCTACGAGCGGATCGCCCTCGTCAGCGAACGGCCCATCGTCATGCACCGCGACGACCACTCCCGGCTGCACCACGGCGACGGCCCCGCGCTCACCTACGCCGACGGCTTCGCGCTGCACGCGTGGCGCGGGATGCCCGTACCGGCCGACTTCGTCGGTGGCCTGGGTCCCGGTGGCAGCCGGCTGACCGCACGGGCCATCCGGAGCGAACACAACGCCGAACTGCGCCGGGTGATGCTGGAGATCTACGGCTACGACCGCTACCTGCGCGAGGTGGGCGCGCAGCCGCTCGATCGGGACGAGACCGGCGTGTTGTGGGAGATCGACCTCGACGACGACGAGCCGATCGTGATGGTCGAGGTGCTCAACTCCACCCCCGAGCCCGACGGCAGCGTCCGCACCTACTGGTTGCGGGTGCCGCCGGACACCGAGACCGCCCGCGAGGGCGTGGCCTGGACGTTCGGCCTGAGCCCGGACGACTACCGCCCGCTGCGCGAGACCTGACGGCCGGCCGGCCTCAGTGCGGGATCGCCTGCCTGGGCCGGGTCGACGGCAACTCGTCGCGGAACTCCGCTATGCGCGACGCGACCTCCCAGATGTTGCGGGTGCTCTCCAAACGGTCGAGGTAGAGCGAGCGTTCGGCCAAACCGACCAGGTCGACGGTGAAGTACACGCTCATCAGCGGATTGATGAACAGCTCGCTGTTCCCGGTGCGTTCGGTGAAGTGCGCGTCGCCGAACCGGCCGGTCAGCGCGGCGCCCACCGAACCCTGCACGATGCTCGGGCGGCGCGGGGTGACCCGATTCGCATAGGCCACCGCGTCCAGGAACAGCGTGCCCTCCCGCGATTCGCGCGGGATGGACAGCGCGCCGAGATAGTGGCCCGACCGGCTCAGCGCCGCCAGGTTCTCCAACACCTGCGCGTGGCAGATCCCGTGGTAGGCGTCGATCCCGAACCCGAGCGAGGCCACCAGCCGGACCGGTACGTCCACCCCGGCCACCGCCGCCAGGCTGGTCATGTCCTCCTCCGGCGTACCGAGGGACGCCTCGTCGCCGCGCATCAGGATGTCGGTCCCGCCGTCGACCAACACGATCGCGTCGATGTCCAAGTCGTGGACCAGGCGCCGGTACAGCGCCCGCAGCGGCTTCGCCCCCGTCATCGCGAAGGCGTAGACCGTGTCCGGAAAGCCGTTGCGCGACAACCACATCGCCAGCGCCCGCTCCGGGAAGTAGTCGTCGTTCCCGGGGGTATCCGCTCGCACCGCCGCCAGGCCCGGCATCACCCGTACCGAGGACGGCAGGTGATCCACCGTCACGAACGACAGATTGGCGAAGTGCACCCGCTTGCCCAGATCCGTCAACGCGATGCCGAGCGGCAGCCCGGCGAACACGTCGAATCCACCGCCCGCCCCGGCGATCAGCACCGAGCGGGCATCGCGGAGGCGGGCGAAGAGCGGAGGTTCGGCAAGTGTGAACACGGCCGGACCGTACCAAGGTGATCACCACAAAGGTCAACACATTTGAGCCATACCGCAAGGGTCCCCGGGTGCCCCCGACCGGACGCGGATGTGCTCGGGGCCGAGACTCGGCGCGCGAGGCTCGCCGCCGCGCCGGCCGCTATCGCGTCGGTCGTACCGGGACGGCGGAGGAGCGAAAGCCGCACTCGCCGCACTGGAACAGGTCCGGACCCTCCGCGTGCCAGTCGTGCGGCGTGGCGTCCCAGTGTTCGAAGGAGTTCTTCCAATCCTTCCGGGGCGGCCTGCTCTTTCGCGGAGGATCGTATTCCTGCGCCATGATCGCGCCTCCCTTCGAAGGTTCCGGTCCGTGTCGATATCTACCCACACGGAGCGTATCCGACCTCGGTCAGGGGGTGAGGGCGGCCATCCGCAATTCCACGACCAGCGTGTTGATCGCCGCCCGGTCCGGCCGGTCGGGGAGCACCGAGGCCACGGCGTCGAGGCCGGCCTTCTCGTGTTCGAAGCGCGCGGCGAACGCGGGCGGGTCCTCGACGGCCAGCCGGCCCGCGGCGAACAGGTCCTCGCGCTGCGCTCCGACATCAAGGATCAACTCGCCGGTGGCGAGCAGGCGTTGGGCCTGGATCAGCAGGCGCAGACAGTGTCGGCCGTGCTTGGCGGTACGTCGGGCGGTGTCCGCGGAGAAGCCGTCCTTGCCCGCCTCGTGCCGTCCGAGCAGGCGTTTGGCCTGCTGGAGCGCATAACCGCCGTAAGCCGACCGGACGTACTCCGTGGACAGAAACTTCCCGCGCAGGGCCCGGAGTCGGCGACCGGCCTCGGTCTCGACCCGATACTCCGGAAGCCACAACAGCTCGGTCACCGTCGGGTTGCACTTGAGCGCGAGCGAGCAGTACTTGCCCAGTTCGTGCATCGTCACGTCGGGCTTGGTGGTCACCCGCGAGCGGCCGGCCGCCGCCGCGCCGTCCAAGCCCAGCACCTCCCGCGAATCCGCGAGGAAGACGCCGAGCAGGTCCTCGTCGGAGGTCTCGGTGGCCAACCCGTAGGCGGTCGACCCGACCACCCCCATCAACAACGTACGCATCCCGCCGACCTCGCTTCCCCGTGACCGTCCCCCCGAGCCCGCAGTATCCGACACCGCGCACCCGATGCGAATCCCGTTTTCCGGCCCGGCCGACTCACCGGCGTCGGCCGTCACGCCGCGAAGAAGTTTCGAGGAGCCGCACACATGATCTTGCCAGATACCCCCAGGGGGTATAACTTCATCTTCGTGGCCGGTACCGCCGGCCGCCGACGAAGAAACCGAACCTCGAACAGCACGCACATCGCTCAGGGAGACCGTCATGACCGTCCACGCCCACCACGCAGCCGCCCCCGCCACCCCCGAGGGTCTCCAGGTCTCCCGCGACGGCTACACCCTGGTCCCCGTCGCCGCGCCCGCCGGCACCTTCGCGTTCCGGATCGACGGCCCCGACGGCACCCCGGTGCGCGAGTACGTCCCGCAGCACGACAAGGACCTGCACCTGATCGTGGTGCGCCGCGACCTGAGCGGCTTCCGGCACGTACACCCGGTCCTCGGCGAGGACGGCGTCTGGACCCAGGAGCTGACCCTCGACGAGGCCGGCACGTACCGGGTCTTCACCGACTTCGCCCCGGCCGCCACCGGCACCCCGCTGACCCTCGGCGTCGACATCCACGTCGCGGGCGACTTCCGGCCCGTGCCGCTGCCCGCCCCGGCCGCGACCGCCGAGGTCGACGGCTACACGGTCACCCTCGCCGGCGAACCCGCGGCCGGACAGGGCGCGCACATCACCCTCTCCGTGGCCCGGGACGGCGTGCCCGTCACCGACCTGGAGCCCTATCTGGCCGCGTTCGGCCACCTGGTCGTGCTGCGCGACGGCGATCTCGCCTACCTGCACGTGCACCCCGGCGGCGCGCCCGGCGACGGAGTCACCCCGGCCGGTCCGGAGATCGTGTTCCACACCGAACTGCCCAGCGTCGGCACGTACCGGTTCTTCCTCGACTTCCAACACGGCGGCGTGGTCCGCACCGCCGAGTTCACCGTCGAGGCGGGCAAGCCCGCACCGCACGCCCACTCGCCGGAGCAGGCCGCCGACCCGCACGCGGGGCACCACGGGCACCACGGCTGATCGCACCCGCCGGCGCGCCCCCGATCGGGGTCGCGTCGGCGTCGTTGTGCGCCGACCGATCCGGGTACGGCGCCGGCGTCCGCGACTCCCCCGCAGCGCTCGGGCCTTCCATAGCCAAGTGACCGGCCGTTAACATCCGGAAGCTGCCTTCGCGTCGACAGGCGAGGAGTCGAGGTCGTGCCCGTTCTGCGTTCCCGTCTCGATCCCCGGTCCGACACCTACCGGGCCAACCGCACCGCACAACTGGCCGCCCTCGCGGCGCTGCACGAGCAACTGGACCTGGCCCGGGCCGGCGGCGGCGAACGCTACGTCGAACGACATCGGGCCCGCGGACGCCTGACCGCCCGTCAGCGCATCGAGCTGCTGCTCGACCGGGACGCGCCCTTCCTGGAGTTGTCCTCCCTGGCCGCGTGGGGCACCGACTTCACCGTCGGCGCCGGCGTGGTCACCGGCATCGGTCCGGTCTCCGGCGTGGAGTGTGTGCTGATCGCCAACGATCCGACGGTGCGCGGCGGTTCGGTCAATCCGTACTCCCTGCGCAAGAACCTGCGCGCGCTGGAGATCGCCCGCCGCAACCGACTCCCCGTGGTCAACCTGGTCGAGTCCGGGGGTGCCGATCTGCCGACCCAGGCCGAGCTGTTCGTGCCCGGCGGCCGGGTCTTCCACGACCTGACCGAGCTGTCCGCGCTCGGGATCCCCACCATCGCCCTCGTGTTCGGCAACTCGACCGCCGGCGGCGCGTACATCCCGGGCCTGTGCGACCACGCGGTCCTGGTGGCCGGCCAGGCCAAGGTCTTTCTCGGCGGGCCGCCGCTGGTCCGGATGGCCACCGGCGAGGAGGCGGACGACGAGGAGTTGGGCGGCGCCGCGATGCACGCGCGCGTGTCCGGACTCGCCGACCACTACGCCGTCGACGAGTACGACTGCCTGCGGATCGGGCGGCGCATCGTGGCCGACCTGAACTGGCGCAAACACGGCCCGGGTCCGAGCCGACCGCCCGACGAGCCGCTGTACGACATCGACGAGGTGCTCGGCCTGGTCCCGACGGACCTGCGCGTCCCGTTCGATCCGCGCGAGGTGCTTGCCCGGGTGGTGGACGGGTCGCGGTTCGACGAGTACAAGTCCGAGCACGGCACCAGCCTGGTCACCGGCTGGGCCTCGGTGCACGGCTTCCCGGTCGGGGTGCTGGCCAACGCGCGCGGGGTGCTGTTCGGCGAGGAGTCCAGGAAGGCCGCCGAGTTCATCCAACTCGCCAACCGCTCGCACACCCCGCTGCTGTTCCTCCAGAACACCACCGGCTACATGGTCGGCACCGCGTACGAACAGGGCGGCATCGTCAAGGACGGCGCCAAGATGATCAACGCGGTGACCAACTCCACCGTCCCGCACCTCACCCTCAACATCGGCGCGTCCTTCGGCGCGGGCAACTACGGGATGTCCGGGCGTGCCTTCGATCCCCGCCTGCTGTTCGCGTGGCCGACCGCCAAACTCGCGGTGATGGGCGCGGCGCAACTGGCGGGCGTGTTGTCCATCGTCGGCCGCCAGGCCGCCGCCGCTCGTGGGATCGCCTTCGACGAGGACGTGGACGAACTGCGGCGCGCCGCGATCGAGGCACAGATCGAGCGCGAATCGCACGCCTTCTTCGTCACCGCGCGGCTGTACGACGACGGGGTGATCGACCCCCGCGACACCCGCACCGTGCTCGGCATCGCGCTGTCCGCGGCACATTCGGCCCCGGTCGCGGGTACCGCCGGCTACGGGGTCTTCCGCATGTAGGCCCGACCTCCGCCGGGGCCCGCACCCGCCCTCGCGACCACCCCACCGGCCACCCGCACACCGAGGGGATCGTATGCCGCTCATCCGCAGGCTGTTGATCGCCAACCGCGGCGAGATCGCGGTCCGGATCGCCCGCACCGCACACGCGATGGGGATCGACACCGTGGCCGTGTACGCCGATCCCGACGCCGACTCCCCCCACGTCGCGGCGGCGGACGAGGCGGTCCGGCTGCCGGGCGCGACGGCCGCGGACACCTACCTGCGCGGCGACCTGCTGATCGAGGCGGCCCGCACCACCGGCGCCGACACGATCCACCCCGGCTACGGATTCCTGTCCGAAAACGCCGACTTCGCCCGCCGAACGGCCGAGGCGGGGCTGCTCTTCGTCGGTCCGACTCCCGAGACCATCGCCGCGATGGGCGACAAACTCGCCGCGAAGGACCTCCTCGGCCGCGCCGGCGTCCCGGTCCTGCCGGGCGGCGTCGTGGATCCCGAATCCGCTCCCGAATCCGTGGACGAACTGGCCGACCGCATCGGCTTCCCCCTCCTCGTCAAGGCCGCGTTCGGCGGCGGCGGTCGGGGCATGCGCGTGGTCCGCGCCCCGGGCGACCTGCCCGCCGCCGTCGCCGCCGCCCGTCGCGAGGCCGCCGCCGCGTTCGGCGACGACACCGTGTTCCTGGAGCAACTGGTCGTAGATCCAAGGCACATCGAGGTACAGATCCTCGGCGACACGCACGGTCGGGTAATCGCCCTGTTCGAGCGGGACTGCTCGATCCAGCGCCGACACCAGAAGCTGATCGAGGAAAGCCCCGCACCGGGCATCGACCCCGGATTGCGCGCCGAGTTGTGCGCGGCGGCGGTCACCGCCGGTCGCGCGATCGGCTATCTCGGCGCGGGCACCGTCGAGTTCGTCCTCGACCACGCCGGCGCCTTCCACCTCCTGGAGGTGAACACCAGACTCCAGGTCGAGCACCCGGTCACCGAACTGACCACGGGCCTGGATCTGGTCCGCCTGCAACTCCTGGTGGCCCAGGGCCACGCACTGCCCGCACAGGCGCACTCCGCCGGGCACGCGATCGAGGCCCGGCTGTACGCGGAGGACCCGGTCCGGGACTACGCCCCCTCGGTCGGCACCCTGCACCGGTTCGAACTCGCCGAGTCCGCGCGGGACGGAATCCGAGTGGACGCCGGGGTGGTGACGGGCAGTCGGATCGGCGCGCACTACGACGCGCTCCTGGCCAAGGTGATCGCGTACGCGCCGACCCGCGAGGAGGCGTGCCGAAGACTCGCCCGCGCGTTGGCCCGAGCCCGGGTTCACGGCGTACGCACCAACCGCGATCTGCTCGTCGGCGTGCTGCGCTCGGCCGAGTTCACCGCCGGCGCCGTGGACACCGGCTTCCTGGATCGGCATGCCGCCGCCGACCTGTGTGCCGCCGACCCCTCGGCGACGCGCGTGCACGCCGCCGCCGCCGCGCTCGCCGGACAGGCCGAACGCCGGTCCCGGGCAGGCGTGTTGACGAGCATCCCGAGCGGCTGGCGCAATGTCCGCGACGCCGACCAGCAGGTGACCTACACATCCGACCCGGACACCCGGACCACCGTGTCCTACCGCCTCCCGGACCACGTCGCGATCGACGGAAAACCCCTGCCGGGCCTGGTGATCCACGCCGCGCACGCCGATCGGGTCGACCTGACCGCCGACGGCGTCCGCCGCACCGTGCACGTACACCGGGTCGGCGACACGGTGTACGTGGACAGTCCCCTCGGCGCGAGCGTGCTGACCGAACTCCCGCGCCTGCCCGAGCCGGTGCCGGCCGAGACCGAACCGGCCGGGTCACTGCTCGCACCGATGCCCGGCACGGTGGTGCGGATCGCGGTCACCGAGGGCCAACGGGTGGCGGCCGGGCAGCTCGTCCTGGCCGTGGAGGCGATGAAGATGGAGCACGAGGTGACCGCCCCGTACCCGGGCGTGGTGTCCCACCTGCCGGTCGGCGCGGGCGAAGCGGTGGATACCGGAGCGGTATTGGCGGTTGTCCGCGCCGCGGATGGCGAGGAGGCGGGGCTCACCACGAAGCCGGCCGACCCACCCGCCGACCCATCGACCGGATCCCCGGAGGAGGCGGTCGGATGAGCCGGACCGACAGCCGCCCCATCCGGATCGCCAACTGCTCCGGCTTCTACGGCGATCGCCTCTCCGCCGCGCACGAGATGGTCGAGGACGGCCCGATCGACGTGCTCACCGGCGACTACCTGGCCGAGCTGACCATGTCCATCCTGTGGAAGGCCCGCGCCAAGGACCCGGGCGCCGGCTACGCCCGCACCTTCGTGACCCAGCTCGAACAGGTCATGGGCACGTGCCTGGACCGGGGCATCCGGGTGGTCTCCAATGCGGGCGGCCTCAACCCCGCCGGCCTGGCCGAGCGACTGCACGTGAGCGCGCAACGCCTCGGCCTGGCCCCGAAAATCGCGTACATCACCGGCGACGACGTACTGGACCGGATCGACGCCGGCCCGCGCACCGTAACGGCCAACGCCTACCTCGGCGGCTGGGGCATCGCCGAGGCGCTGGCCGAGGGCGCCGACATCGTGGTCTGCCCCCGCGTGACCGACGCGTCCCTGGTGGTCGGCCCAGCCGCGTGGTGGCACGGTTGGCGACGCACCGACCACGACCGCATCGCCGGCGCGATCGTCGCGGGCCACGTGATCGAGTGCGGCCCACAGGCCACCGGCGGCAACTACCCCTTCCTCGGCGAAGCCCCCCGACGGCAACGCCCCGGCCGCACCGCCGACTTCGCCCTCGACACCCGCCGCCCCGGCTTCCCGATCGCCGAGGTGGCCGCCGACGGCTCGTCGGTGATCACCAAACACCTCGGCACCGGCGGCACCGTCTCGGTCGGCACGGTCACCGCCCAACTCCTGTACGAGATCGGCGGCCCCGCCTACGCCAACCCCGACGCGGTGGCCTGCTTCGACACCATCCGGATCGGCCAGGCCGGCCCCGACCGGGTCCGGATCCAGGGCGTCCGGGGCCTGCCGCCGCCGCCCACCCTCAAGGTCGGCGTCAACGAACTCGGCGGCTACCGCAACACCATGACGATGGTGCTCACCGGCCTGGACATCGAGGCCAAGGCCGCACACGCCGAGCACATGTTGTTCGACGCGCTCGGCGGCCGGGACCGCTTCGCCGAGGTGGACGTGCGGCTGATCCGCTACGACCGCCCCGACGCGCCGACCAACGAGCAGGCCGGCGCGCACCTGCGGATCACCGTCAAGGACCCGGACCCGACCAGGGTCGGCCGCGCCTTCTCCCGCGCGGTCGTCGAACTGGCCCTGGCCGGCTACCCCGGCTTCCACACCACTACACCGCCCACAGCCGAGACCGCCTACGCCGTCTTCCGCGCCGCGTGGATCCCCGCGAGCGAGGTCGCGCACACCGTGGTGCTCCCCGACGGCGCCGTCCGCCCGATCCCGCCGCCGGAGTTGACCGCCGCGCTGCCACACGGCTTCCCGGATCCCATACCTCCCCCACGCCCCGCCCCGCCGGTTCGGCCCGCCCGCCCGCCGACCCCCACCCGCCGAGCCCCCCTCGGCCTGGTCTGCGGCGCCCGCTCCGGCGACAAGGGCGGCGACGCCAACCTCGGCCTGTGGACGCGCGACGACGCGTCGTATCGCTGGCTGCGCGTACATCTGACCGTCGGTCGGCTGCGCGAGCTGCTGCCGGAGGCGGCCGACCTGCCGATCGAACGCCACGTGTTCGACAACCTGCGCGCGGTGAACTTCGTGATCACCGGCCTGCTCGGCGAGGGCGTCGGCTCCTCCACCCGCCCGGATCCGCAGGCCAAGGGCCTGGGCGAGTACGTGCGGTCCCGCCACACCGACATCCCCACGACGCTGCTGGACGGGTGATCCATGCGCTTTGCCGAAACTCACGACGAATCCCGCGACGAAGGCTTCGACCCGAGCATCGACGAGAGCGACGAACACCGGGCCCTGCGCGCCGCCGTGGGCGCCATCACCGACGGATTCGGCCCCGGCTACTTCGCCGAGCACAGCCGCGAGCGCCGCCCCACCACCGAGCTGTGGCGGGAGCTGGGCCGGCACGGCTACATCGGTGTCAACCTGCCCGAGGAGTACGGCGGCGGCGGTGGTGGCCTGGTCGAGCTGACCATCGTCTGCGAGGAGGTCGCCGCGCACGGCTGCCCGCTGCTGCTGCTCCTGGTGTCCGGGGCGATCGCCGGCGAGGTGCTGACCCGCTTCGGCACCGCCGGGCAACAGGCCGCGTGGTTGCCGGGCCTGGCCGCCGGCACCCGCAAGATCGTGTTCGCGATCACCGAGCCGGAAGCCGGTTCCAACACCCATCGACTGTCCACCACGGCCCGCCGCGACGGTGACGGTTGGTTGCTGCGTGGCACCAAGCAGTTCATCTCCGGAGTCGACGAGGCCGACGCGGTACTCGTGGTGGCCCGCACCGGCACGGACCCGGGATCCGGGCACGGCCGGCTCTCGCTGTTCCTGGTCGACACCGACGACCCGAGGCTGACCGCGACCCCACTGGCGATCGAAGGGGCGGCCCCGGAACGCCAGTTCACCCTCTTCTTCGACGACGTACCGCTGTCCGCCGACCGGCTGATCGGCACCGAGGGCGACGGGCTGCGCCAGGTCTTCCACGGCCTCAACCCCGAGCGGGTGACCGGGGCGGCACTGGGCGTGGGCATCGCGAGATACGCCCTCGCCCGCGCGGCCGACTACGCCCGGACCCGCGAGGTGTGGGATCGCCCGATCGGCACCCATCAGGCGATCGCCCACCCGCTCGCCCAGGCCGCCATCGAGGTCGAGTTGGCCGCGCTGATGACCTACCGCGCGGCCCGGTTGCACGACGCGGGCGAGGCGCGGGTCAAGGCCGCCGGGGAGGCCGCCAACATGGCCAAGTACGCCGCCGCCGAGGCGGCCGTACACGCCGTCGACGCGGCGATCCAGACCCACGGCGGCAACGGGATGAGCCGCGACTACGGGCTGATCCCCCTGTGGGCGATGGCCCGTACGTTGCGGATCGCGCCGGTGAGCCGGGAGATGATCCTCAATCATGTGGCGCGGCACACACTGGGATTGCCACGTTCGTACTGATCCCCGATCGGCGGCCGGAGGAGTCGGGGCACTTGCGTGCGACTTGTGAATGACTCGGCACGGGACCCGGGATCGACGCGCCGGCACCACGTCGGGCACAAAATAGACAGAGGCTGCACCGCTCCCGGCGCGACCGTGCGGGGCGTCGTCCGGGACCGGCGCCATCGGTCGGGCTCGGCGGAGAAGGCAGTGGGAGCGTTGGATCAAGTGCTGGCGGGACGGCCCTTTTGGGACGTGGACATCACGAGTGTGTGGTTCGTCATAGGCATGGCGGTCGCCACCGCCGGTACCGCCTTCGCCACCGTCTGGTTCTGGAACCGCCCGACGCTGCAGCGCACCCGCCGGATCTGCACGCTGTTGTTCACCCAGCTCATGGTGACCTTCACCATCCTGGCCGCGGTCAACGCGCAGATGTACTTCTACTCGACGCTGTCGGACCTGATGCACATCGCCGACGGGCCGTCCGTACCGGACGTGTCGGTGTCCACGGTGAAGGTCAAGCACCTCGATCCCAAGCCGGCTGTGCCGTTCTCCGACGACGACGGCAAGGGCCTGCCGTTCATGGTCACCAAACCCCCGCTGACCGACCAGCCGCGCCCGCCGCATCCGCCGCGGCGCGGCGCCGACCCCAAGCACGGCGTGCTGGTCAACACCAGCATCCAGGGCCCGCGCACCGGCTACAAACTGAACACCTTCGTCTACCTGCCGGCCGCCTACTTCACCCCGGACAACGCCCGGACCCGCTTCCCGGTGATCCAGCTCACCTCGGGCTTCCCCGGCACCCCGGACACCTGGCTGCGCCGGATGAAGGTGCACCAGATGCTGGCCGGCCTGATGGAGTCGGGGCGGATGCCGCCGGCGATCGTGGTGATCGCGGCGCAGAACCCGATCGAGGGCCGCGACAGCGAGTGTGTGGACGCGCCCGGCGGCGCCCGCGCCGACACCTACCTCGGCCAGGACGTGCCCGACGCGATAACGGCCAACTTCCGCACCGCGCCCGCGCCGGCGGGCTGGGGGCTGCTCGGCTACTCGACCGGCGGCTTCTGCTCGGCGAACCTGGCCCTGCGCCACCCCGACCGCTACACCGCGGCGGCCAGCCTGTCCGGCTACTTCAAGGCGATCACCGACATGACCACGGGCGATCTGTACAGGGGCGACGAGGGGCTGCGCCGGGCCAACAGCCCGCAGTACACGATCGACAACCCTCGGCGGGCACCGGTGCGCATGTATCTGTTCGCGGCCAAGGGCGAGGGCAAGACGGTGCGCGAGGCCCGGGAGTTCGCCCGCAAGTTCCGGCCCACGGACACGGTGAAGGTACAGATCGAATCGTCCGGCGGGCACAACTTCGGCACCTGGGCCAGGGGGCTGCCCGCCGCGTTCGAGTGGCTGGGGCGCGAACTCGCGGCGGCCACCGCACAGCAGGGCGAGGTACGCGGACCGGCCTTCACGGGCGGACGTCCGCTGCACTGAGCGGTGGCCGCCGGTCCTTCAACGCGGCTGCGTACGGTGCGAGACTTCTGCGGCGCCATCCGAACGGAAGCTCAGCAGCCCGTCGCCCGCCCGGGCGGTGGACCGCCGCACCGAGACAAGGATCGCCCATGCACCCCGGTGTCATCGCCGCCGCGCGCCCCAACCGCCCCGCCGTGATCCTGGCCGGCTCGTCCAGCCGGCCGAAGGCGCCGTGCCCGGAACGGAGTTGGCCGAGGAACCGATCGCGTACTGCCGCGCCCGACTGGCCCACTTCAAGTGCCCGCGCTCCGTCGACTTCCGTCCCACCCTCCCGCGCCACCCGACCGGGAAGCTGTACAAACGTCTGCTGGTCGAGGAGTACGAGCGCTCGTGAGGGAACACCGGTAGGTTGTGCGGCCCAAGGCCCCCGTGCCTGCGAATCCAATGAATCCCCTGGGGGATCGCGCACGTCATGACCATGCCGTTCCAGAACGAGACACAGCTGATCATCCGGCAGAACTTCCGCCCGATCGTGAACCAATACGTGGTGCACCTGGTCGGCCCGGACGGCAAGCACGGACCGGTGATCGCCTTCGCACAGCAAAAGCGCGGCAAGCTCAAGGAAGAGGTGATCCTCTACACGGACGACACCAAGACCACCGAACTCGCCCGGTTCAAGGCGCGCCAGATACTCGACATCCGGTCCCAGCACGACGTGACCGGTGTCGAGGGCAGCAACCTCGGCATGTTCGCCAAGGACTTCAAGAAGTCGCTGCTGCGTTCCACGTGGCATCTGGAGCGTCCGGACGCTCCCCGGGCGACGGGGCAGGAGCGCAGCCTCTTCGGGGCGATCTTGCGCCGCCTGTGGGGTCTCATACCGGTGGTCGGGGACTGGCTGCCGGCTCCGACCTACCACTTCGACTTCGTCGACGAGGGCGGCCGGCCGGTGCTGACCGTCGAGCGGCAGATGAAGCTGCGCGACCAGTACCTGGTCTCGCTCCCCGACCCGACGATGGACCGCCGACTGGCGATCTGCGTCGCGGTGGCCATGGACGCCATCCAGAACCGCTGAATCGTTCCGTCGCCGGCCGGGTCCCCCAGCGACCCGGCCGGCGACGGGCCGGTCGTGCCGGGTCGGCCGCGTGCGCTCAGTCCTCGTCCGGCACCAGGACGGGCGTGTCCCGCTTGAGCACCTCGCCCCGGAAGAACGCCGGGCTCTCGATCCGGCGGATCTCCATCAGCACCACGCCCAGCACCAGCAGGCCCACGCCGATGATGAACACGCTGCCCACGCCCAGGACCCGGTTGCCGTCGCCGTAGTTCGGGTCGGCCACGTCGACCAGCGTCTTGACGAAGATCGCGCCCAGCATCAGTCCGCCCAGGGCCGGCATGACGCCCTTGACCATCGCTTCGCGCACGCTGCGGGAAAGGTCCTTGCGGAAGTACCACACGCAGGAGAACGCGGTCAGCGAGTAGTAGAAGCAGATCATCAGGCCGAGCGCGTAGATCGTGTCGGTGAGCACGTTCTCCGACAGAATCGTCATGACCGTGTAGAACGCGCCGGTGGCGACACCCGCGGTGATGGTGGCGAACCCCGGTGTCCTGTACCGGGGATGCACCCGCGAGAACACCTTCGGCACCGCCTGGTAGGTGCTCATCGACAGCAGTGTGCGGGCGACCGGGATGAAGGTGGTCTGGAGGCTGGCCACCGAACTGGCCAAAACCGCGACGAACATCAGCACGCCGAGCCCCGAACCCATCACCGGATCGGCCAGTTTCGCGAAGATGTTGTCGTCCTCGTCGTTGTTCAGGCCCAGTCCCGTGGTCCCGGTGCCCGCGTACATCAGCGTGGCGACGCCCGTCGTCAGGTAGGCCACCACGATGCACAACACCGAGATGATCGCGGCCCGACCCGGCACCTTGGGCCCGCCGGCGGTCTCCTCGTTGATGCTCAGGGCGGTGTCCCAACCCCAATACATGAAGATCGACAACGACAGGCCCGCGGTCAGCGCGGCAAAGCTGCCGATGCTGAACGGGTTGAACCAGTCGAAGGAGAACGGGATCGAGGTGGGCACGTCGCCCGCGCCGGCCTTGCCGATGGCCATCACGACGAACAGGGCGAGCACCGCGAGTTGGAGCGCGACGAGCACGTATTGGACCCGCTTGGTCACCGTCATCCCGCGGTAGCTGATCGCGGTGGCGATGGCGATGAAGGCCAGACAGGTGGGCACGTGGACGAGCTTGTTGTCGTCCAGGTCGCGGATCCGGTCGCTGTCGAACGCCTCGCCGAGCGCGAGGTAGAAGAACGACGTACCGATGCCGGCCAGGTTGGACAGCACGATGATGGTGGCCATCACCAGGCCCCAGCCGCACATCCAACCCACGCGCGGGCCGAACGCCTTGACCGTCCAGGTGAAGGACGTGCCCGCGTCCGGAACGGCCTTGCTGAGTTCGCGGTACGCGAAGGCGACGAGCAACATCGGCACGAAGCCGACCAGGAAGATCGCGGGCATGTGGGTGCCGACCTGGTTGACCGTGGGCCCGAGCGCGCCGGTGAGCGTGTACACCGGCGCCACCGTGGAGATGGCGACGACCACGCTGCCCAGCAGGCCGATGGAATTTCTGCTCAGCCCCTTGTCCTGGAGATCGGACTCCGGCAGGTAGTGCGACTCCCCTACCAGGTGGTGCTGGTGCTTATCGCCCCTTTGGCGCACGTGCTCATGACTCACAAGTGAACAGACTAAGTCAGGATGAAACGACTTTTGACCAAAGGGGTCGGGAACCGTCGCACGAGTCTTTCATGTCACTTGTTGGGGCTTTCGGGGGGAGCTGTCGGGCGGTGCCGGCGGGCGGTGTCACCGAGCATCCCGGCCAGCAGTTCGGCGATTCCGGTGCGGATGTCGGCGCGGGAGGGCGGTGTGGCCCAACCCGAGCCGGCGATCGCGTCGAACATCACCCCCTCGCACCACGCGACCAGGAATCGGCCGTGCCGCGCGGGTTCGGGCGAGCCGAGCGCGGCCACCATCGCGACGGCCGCCTCCCGGAACGCGACCCCGGCGCTGTCGTACATCCCGCGCAACTCGGGGCGCCGGGTCGCCTCCAGGGCCAGTTCGTAGCGGGCGATCTTCTGCGCGCGCCCTTCACGGATGGCCTCGCTCACGATCGTGGCGGCCATGTCGGCGACCCCGTCCACGTCGCGCGGCAGCGCGGGCGGCAGGTCGCCGGCGGCCAGCGCGGGGGCGAACTCCCCCGCCTCCAGGACGGTCATCCGGGCCAACGCCACCTCCAAGAGCGCGACGCGCGTGCGCGCGTAGTAGGAGGTGGACCCGGCCGGCAGCCCGGCGGCCTCGTCGACGGCCCGATGGGTCAGCCCGCGCATGCCGCGCTCGACGAGCAGGCGGATCGCGGTGTCGCCGATCAGCAGGAGGCGGTCGGGGCGGTCGGGGCTGCGCTTGGCGGTGGTCACGGGGGCAGCCTAGCGATTTCGCTACAGCTGTAGAGATCAGCCCGCTACAGGTGTAGAGATTCGGGCCACTACAGGTGTAGAGTCCTGGCCATGCCCTCTACACCTGTAGTGGGCACCAGGCAGTCGACACCGTCGACACCCACCGACATCGGGGGAAACCATGTCCGTCACCAAGCCCGAAGCGATCGTCGTCGGCGCCGGCCCCGGCGGGCTCGCCGCCGCCACCGCGCTGCACCGGAAGGGGTGGTCCGTGGTGGTCCTGGAGCGCTCCGCCACGCTGGAGCCGATCGGCGCCGCGATCGCGATCGCGCCGAACGGGCTGCGCGCCCTGGACACCATCGACGCGGGTGTGCCGCTGCGCGCGTCGGCCGCGATCCGGGGCGCCGCGACGTTGCGCCGGCCGGACGGGCGGGTGCTCTCTCCGACCAGCGGGGAGGCGTTCACCGCGCGGTTCGGCGAGCCGATGGTGCTCGCGGCGCGGGCCGAGTTGATGCGGGTGCTGCTCGCGGGGCTGCCGGCCGACGCGCTGCGGACCGGAACGACCGTGCTCACGGTGACCCCGGGGGACGCGGATCGGCGCGCGACGGTGACCACCGCGGACGAGACGCTGACCGCCGACCTGGTGGTCGCCGCCGACGGGATCCGGTCGCCGATCCGGCAGGCGGTGTTCCCCGAGCACCCAGGTCCGCGCTACGCCGGGTTCACCACGTGGCGGGCGATCGTCCCGGCCATGGACATCACGCCGGGCGAGACCTGGGGACGCGGACTGGTCTTCGGGGCGATGCCGCTGGCCGACGGGCGGGTGTACTGGTACGCGACGGCGAACCGGCCGGCCGGCACCACGCATGGCGACGCGGCCGGGGAACGGGCCGAACTGCTGCGGTTGTACCGGGACTTCCACGCGCCCGTCGGCGACCTGATCGCCGCCGCGCCGGCCGAGCGCATCCTGCATCTGGACGTGCACGAGATGGCCACACCGCTGCCGGCCCACCACCGGGGGCGGGTCGTGCTGATCGGCGACGCCGCGCACGCGATGACGCCGAACCTGGGCCAGGGCGGCAACCAGGCACTGGAGGACGCGATCGAGCTGGCCGACGTGCTCTCCGAGGTGACCGCGGCCGGGGTGGTCGACGCGCTGCCGGGATACAGCCGGCGCCGGGTGGCCCGTACCTCGGCGGTGGTCCGCAAGTCGCGTCGGATCGGGGCGATGGCGCAGTGGCACGGGCGCGGCGCGGTCGCGGTGCGCGACACGCTCCTGCGGGTGGCCGGCCGGGTCGCGCCGGACGCGGCGTTGCGTCCGCTGGACCCGGTGCTCGCCTGGCGTCCGCCGACGGGGGCCGGCGCGTCGACCCGGGCCGAGGTCTGATCCGGGCCGGGCGGCCCGAGTGCGGTACCGATGTGGGTTCCGCCTTCGGGGCATGCGTCGTACATTCCGTACCGGCCGGTAGGGGCAGCTCGACGGAGGGGGCACGGTGACCATCGATCCGCAGCTGGTGGAGTTGTTGGGGGTCCTGCCGGACGACCTGTTCGTGGGGGACGCGGCGACCGCGCGGGCCGGCATCGACGCCGGGGTCGCATTGCTGCCGGTACTGACCGAGTTGGCGCGGGTCGAGGATCGCACCGTCCCCGGCGCCGTCGACGCGCGGCCGGCGCGGGTATACCGGCCGTCGGAGGAACCCGGGCTGCCGGTGACCCTGTTCTTCCACGGCGGCGGGTTCGTGATCGGCGGCCTGGACAGCCACGACGCGTTGGCCCGGCGGATCGCCCGGCACGCGAACTGCGTGGTGGTGTCCCTGGATTACCGGCTCGCCCCCGAATTCCCCTTCCCCGCCGCGACCGAGGACGCGTTCGCCGCGTACCGGTGGCTGCTGGATCACGCCGGCGAACTGGGCGCCGATCCCACCCGGATCGCCCTCGCCGGGGACAGCGCGGGTGCCACGCTGTCCGCGACCGTGTGCCTGATGGCACGCGAACACGGGCTTGCGCAACCGGCGTTGCAGATGCTGTGGTATCCGACAACCGGCGTCGAGGGCACCGCGTCGCAGGTCGAGAACGCCGACGCGCCGCTGCTCACCGCGGCCTCGATCGCGTGGTTCCTCGGCCACTACTTCGGCGGCCGGAAACCGGCCGACCTCGGTCCGTACGCCCGGATCGGCACCATCGAGGACCTGTCCGGCCTGGCTCCCGCGCATGTGGTGATCGCGGGTCACGATCCGCTGCGCGACGAAGGCGCCGACTACGCCGAGCGGTTGCGCGCGGCGGGCAACGCCGTCGAGTGCGAGTCGTTCGACGACATGGTGCACGGGTTCATGAGTTTCGTGGACCTGGTCCCGCGCTGCGAGGAATGCGCGACGGGCTCGTTCGCCGCGCTGCACCGGGCGTTGCACCCCTGACCGGGCGCCGGCGCGGGCGCCTGCGGCGGGTGGCGCCCGGTCGCGCCGCTCAGCGGGACGGCAGGATCAGCAGTTCGTCCGTGCCGGGTCGGCGCAGCACCTCGACCGGGTGGCCGTACAGGTCGGAGAGCACCGGCGCGGTGCACACCTCGTCCGGCACACCGCACGCGACCAGCCGTCCGCCCGCGAGCAGCGCGATCCGGTCCGCGTAGGCGGCGGCGAGGTTGAGGTCGTGCAGCACGATCACCACCGCGTCGCCGAGCCGGGCCCGGGTGCGGGCCAGGCGCAGGACGTCCTCGGTGTGCCTGAGGTCGAGCGCGGCGGTGGGTTCGTCGAGGAACAGCACGGGCGCACCCTGCGCCAGCACCCGGGCCAGCGAGACCCGGGCCCGCTCGCCGCCGGACAGCGACGGGTAGGTCCGGTCGGCCAGGTGCGCCACGTCGGTCTGCGCCAGGCAGCGGGCCACGATCGTGTCCTCGGACTCCTCGCTCGGCAGCCCCGCGTGCGGCGCGCGGCCCATCCGGACCACCTCGTCCACGGTGAACGGGAAGGACAGCGTCACGCTCTGCGGCAACACCCCTCGGCGCAGCGCCAGTTCCCGCTGCGCGTAGTCGGGCACCGGACGGCCGGCGATGCGCACCGTGCCGTGGTGCGGGGTCAGGTCGCCGGTGAGCAGGCCGAGCAGGGTGGACTTGCCGGCGCCGTTGGGTCCCAGGACCGCGACGATCTCGCCGTGGCGCACGGTCAGCGAGACGCCGTCGACCAGGTTGCGGCCGCCGATGGCGAAGGTGACGTCCTCGGCCTCGACGCCGACCGTGCCGATCTCGGGGGTGCTCCGGTCGATCGCCGACCGGCTCCGGGCGAGCAGCCTCATCAGGCCCAACCTCCTTGCCGGGAACGGGTCCGGCGCAACAACCACAGGAAGAACGGTGCGCCGATCAGCGCGGTGAGCACGCCGAGCGGGACCTCCTTGGGCATCGCGACGGTGCGCGCCGCCAGGTCGGCGGCGACGGTGACCAGCGCGCCCAGGACCGCGCTCGCGGGCAGCAGCAGTCGGTGTCGGGGGCCGGCGATCAGGCGGATGATGTGCGGTACGACCAGGCCGACGAAGGTGATCACGCCGGCCGCGGCGACGGCCGCGCCGACCAGGGTCGCGCTCAGCACGACCACCACGACGCGTACCCGTTCGGTGTCCACGCCCAGGTGCCGGGCGCCGCGTTCGCCGAGGGCCATGATGTCGAGCGCGCGGGCATACCGGGGCAGGATCAGCAGGCCGATCGCCGCGAAGGGGGCCAGCGCGCCGATGATCTTCCAGCTCGCGCCGCCGACGCTGCCCAGGTTCCAGAAGGTGATGCTGCGCAGTTCCGCGTCGTCGGCGACGAAGGTGAACAGGCCGATCGCGGCGCCCGCGAGGGCGTTGATCGCGATGCCCGTGAGCACCAGGGTGACCACTTCGGTGCGGCCGTCGGAGCGGGAGAGCAGGTAGACGAAGAGGGTGGTAAGCAGGCCGCCGATGAAGGCGAACGCGGTCACCGTCCAGGATCCGAAGGTGGACACGCCCAGCACGATCGCGCCGACCGCGCCGAGCGCCGCGCCGGAGGAGACCCCGATCACGCCGGGTTCGGCCAGCGGGTTGCCGAACACGCCCTGCATCGCGGCTCCGGCGCAGCCCAGGCAGGCGCCGACCATGATGCCGAGCACGATGCGCGGGAAGCGGATGTTCCAGAGCACGGCCTCGTTGGCCTCGGACACGTGGCCGACGTCCAGGCCCAGGTGGCGCAGCGCCGAGTAGAGCACCTGGTCGGAGGGGATCTCGAAGGCGCCCATGCCGGCCGAGACGATGCTCGTGGCCAGCAGGAGCAGTACGAGGGTGGGCATCAGCCAACGGCCGTGCCGGCGCGGCGCGGCCGGCACCGGGGCGGTGGGCGTGCCGAGTTCGACCACGGGCGGGGGTTGGTTCGGCTCGCCCGTGGGTTCTTGACGCTCCGTCACCGTGGCCACGGGCCCCCCTGGGTCTTCGCGTCGTGGGTCCTCGGGCGTCGGACGGGCGGGACGGGCCCGTCCGACGCCCGGGGGGCGTGGACCTCGGGTCGGCCCGCCCCGGCGCCGATCCGGCGGATCGGACCGGGCCTAGCCATGCAGGAGGTCGACGAGCTTGTTCAGCGCGACGCCCGCGGACGGGCCGCCGCCGCCCAGTTCCAGGTCGTCCATCGCGACGACCTTGCGGTTCTGGCCGGCCGGGGTCTGCGCCACGCCGGGCAGCTTGAGCACGCCGTCGATGCCGCCGACCGACTCGAGGCCCTTCTGGAAGACGAGGATGACGTCGGGCTTGGCCGCGACCATCGCTTCCGGGGTGAGCGCGGCGGACATCTGTACGCCCAGTTCGGTACCGGTGTCGATGCCGCCGGCGGCGCTGATCATGCTGTCGGGACCCAGGCCCTTGCCGCCGATCTGGTACAGGTTGGCCTGCCCGCGGATGTAGAGGAACGCCACACGCGGCTTGCCGGCGGCCTGTGCGCCCTTGGCCTTGGCGCCGGCGATCTCGCCGGCGGTGCGGTCGGCCAGCACCTTGCCCCTGTCGGGCACGCCGAGCGCGGTGGCGATGGTGGTGATCCGGGTGATCGCGTCCTCGGGCTTGCCGCTGTCCGGGACCAGCACGATCGGTACGCCGGCCGCCTTGAGCTGGTCGACCGCGCTGCGCGGGCCGACCGAGGCGCTGCCGATCGCGACGGTGGGCCGTTGGGCGAGGATGCCCTCCGGGCTGAGGCTGCGCGAATTGCCGAAGGTGGGCTTGCCCTTGCTCTCCGGCAGGACCGCGCCGGAGGTGTCCACGCCGACCACGTTCGAGGCCAGGCCGAGGGCGTAGACGGTCTGCGCGATGTCGCCGCCGAGCGGCACGATGCGGCTCGCGTCCTTGACGGTGACCCTGCCCATCGTGGTGTCCACGGTGGCGGGCAGCGCGGCGGCGGCCTGGTCGCCCTTGGCGGTCTGGGCGTCGGACTTCTTGTCGTCGTCGCCGCACGCCGTGGCGAACGCGGTGATGGCGAGGACGGCCGCGGCCAACTTCAAGCTCGTTCGGCGCAGACGCATCCGGCGGCCTTTCGTGCACGGGGTGGGCCGACCCGGAGCCGGCGAAGTCAGGCAAGCCTTGCCTTCCTTCACCCGGCAATTTAAAGGTAAGGCTTGCCTAACTCAAGCCCGTGTCGGGTGGACAACGTCACACGAACGCCCCGCCCCGCCCACCGCTCACCCGGCCGCGCGGCGGGCGCGCCAGTCCCGGCTGTGTCGGCGGATCTCGGCCGCGGAGAAGTTCTCGTGGTCCTCGCCCCACGCGGTGACGCCGTCGAAGGTCCACTCGGTGAGGCCGTTGACGGTGAACAGATTCGGGTTCAGGAAGAAGCCGAGGCGGTTGTACAGCCGCCCCTCGGCGCGCAGTTCGCGACCGAGCGTGTCGACGCCGGTCAGTACCACCCGGGTCGCCCAGCCGGTGGCGTCGTCCCGCTCGACCACCTCGCGGCGCCCCCGGGCCAGCTTCGCCCAGGTGCCGTCGCGCAGCAGATAGCCGTGGATCGACACGCACCCCTGGCCGAAGTCCATGGTGATGCTGTGGAAGGCGTCGTGTTCGGAGGCGGTGGCATAGCTGTATCCGCCGCGCCGGGCGGGCGATTGCATCAGACCGGGGCCGAACTGGGAGCGCGGACCCCACGAACGGTCCCGGAAGCCGTAGGAGTCGACCGGGATCTCCTCGCCGCGCAGCACCACCGTGCCGGTGTAGCGGCCGGGCTGGTCGAGGTGCTTCTCGCCCAGGTAGTGCGGTGGCAGCAGGCCGGTGAAGGTGAGGTCGACGTGGATCTCGTCGCCGCCGTCGGGATCGTCGTAGCCGACCTCGTACACCCGCTGCGGCTTCACGCAGCGCACCCGGAAGCCGTTCGGCAGGCGCAGGTCGGTCAGGTCCTGGTCGGGGATCGGCAGATGCCAGAAGTTCTTGGCGTAGACCGCGTCGTGCGGGTGCTGTCCGCTGTCGTCCCAGAAGTACGCGCCGCCCGCCGCGACCCCCTGGTTCGCCCGGAAGAACGGGTACAACTGCCCGGACAACCGCTTGTGCGGCACGGTGAAGGTGAACCAGGAGGTCTCCGACCAGTACGGGTCGTCGTCGGTCGGCGGGTGGAACCTGTCGTCGGGGTGGTGAGTGGTCATGGCCAACGGGTACTACGGGTACTTGGCCGAGTCAATGAATATTGGGTGCCGCTTGAGGTTGGTTGGGTGCACCTTGAGGACCGGGTGCCGCTTGAGGTCGGGCGCTGCTTGATGGCCGGGTGCTACGTGAGCACGACCTCCGCCGTCAGCGGCCCGCTCCCCGGCACCCGGTCGATCCGGGCGATGTGGCCGGCCGCGCGCAGGTCGGTCTCGATCGGGGTGATCCGGGCCAGTTCGTCGGCGTCGCCGGTGACGGTGAGCGCGGCTACCTCGGCGCGCATCGACACCTGGGCGGCGGACTTGGCCCGGCGCACCTCGGCGATCAGGCCGGACGCGACGCCGAGCAGGGCCCGGTCGGCCGCCGGCGGTGCGGCCGGGACGGGCCAGGCCGCCCGGTGCACCGAGCCCTCCTGCCACCAGGACCACACCTCCTCGGTGGCGAACGGCAACACCGGCGCGAGCAGCCGCGTCAGCACGGACAGCGCACCCGCCAGCGCGGCCCGCGCCGAGGCGGCGCCCGCCTCGTCGCCGGCCTCGCCGTACGCGCGGGCCTTGACCAACTCGACGTAGTCGTCGCAGAAGTACCAGAAGAAGCGCTCGGTCCGCTCCAGGGCCCGTGCGTAGTCGTAGTCCTCGAACGCCTCCCCCGCCGCCCGGGCCACCTCCGCCAACTCGGCGAGCAGCGCCAGGTCGAGCGGTTCGGTCACCGCTTCGGGGGCCTCGGCCGCGCCGATCGACAACACGAAGCGGCCCACGTTGAGCAGCTTGATCGCCAGCCGCCGGCCGACCTTCATCTGCCCGACGTCGAACGCGGTGTCCACGCCGGGCCGGCCGTTCGCCGCCCAGTAGCGCACCGCGTCGGAGCCGTGCTGCGCGAGCAGGTCGACCGGGGTGACCACGTTGCCCTTGGACTTGGACATCTTCTTGCGGTCCGGGTCCAGGATCCACCCGGAGATCGCCGCGTGCGCGAACGGCAGGCTGTCGTTCTCCGCGTCGGCGCGCACCACGGAGGAGAACAGCCAGGTACGGATGATCTCGTGCGCCTGCGGCCGCAGGTCCATCGGGAAGACCCGGGCGAACAGGTCCTCGTCCCGACACCAGCCGCCCGCGATCTGCGGGGTCAGCGAGGATGTCGCCCAGGTGTCCATCACGTCCGGGTCGCCGACGAACCCGCCCGGCTCGCCGCGCTGTTGCTCGGTATATCCCGGCGGCACGTCGGTGTAGGGGTCGATCGGCAGGTCGGCCTCGGCGGGCGACAGCGGCTTGTCGTGGAGCGGCAGGCCGGCCTCGTCCAACGGGTACCACAGCGGCACGGGCACGCCGAAGAAGCGCTGCCGGCTGATCAACCAGTCGCCGTTGAGGCCGTCGACCCAGTTGTCGTAGCGGACCTTCATGTGCGCGGGATGCCAGGCCAACTCGGCGCCCCGGGCCAGCAGTCGGGCGCGCAGGTCGGCGTCGCGTCCGCCGTTGCGCAGGTACCACTGCCGGGTGGTGACGATCTCGAGCGGCTTGTCGCCCTTCTCGTAGAACTTGACCGCGTGCGTGATCGGCTCCGGCTCGCCGACCAGGTCGCCGCTCTCGCGCAACATCGCCACGATCCGCTCGCGCGCGGTGAACACGGTGGCGCCGGCGAGACGGGAGTACGCCTCGATCCCCTCGGGCCGCTCGATCCCGGCCGGCGGCTCGGCCCGGAACCTGCCGTCCCAGTCGAGCACGGGCCGGGTCTCCAGGCGCAGTTCGCGCCACCACGTGACGTCGGTGGTGTCGCCGAACGTGCACACCATGGCCAGCCCGGAGCCCTTCTCCGGATCGGCCAGCGGATGGGCGTACACCGGCACGGCGACGCCGAACAGCGGGGTGCGGGCGCACGAGCCGAACAGGTGGGTGTAGCGGGTGTCGTCGGGGTGCGCGACCAGGGCCACGCACGCGGGCAGCAACTCCGGCCGGGTGGTGGCGATCTCCAGCGCGTCGCCGGTCGGGGCGCGGAAGGTCAGGCGGTGGTAGGCGCCGGGACGCTCCCGGTCCTCCAGTTCGGCCTGCGCCACGGCGGTGCGGAAGGTGACGTCCCACAGGGTGGGCGCCTCGGCCGGATACGCCTCGCCGCGCGCCAGGTTGCGCAGGAAGGCCCGCTGCGACGCGGTGCGCGAGACGGCGTCGATGGTCTGGTACGTCATCGACCAGTCGACGGACAGCCCGAGCAGTCGCCACAACTCCTCGAACGCGCGCTCGTCCTGCCGGGTGAGTTCCTCGCACAGTTCGATGAAATTGCGTCGGGAGACCGGGATCTGGCGCTTCGCCGGCTGCGCGGGCGGCACGAAGTCGGGATCGTACGGCAGCGCCGGGTCGCAGCGCACGCCGAAGTGGTTCTGCACCCGCCGCTCGGTGGGCAGGCCGTTGTCGTCCCAGCCCATCGGGTAGAAGACCTCGCGCCCGCACATGCGGCGGTAGCGCGCGACGGCGTCGGTGTGCGTGTACGAGAAGACGTGGCCCACGTGCAGCGATCCGCTGACGGTCGGGGGCGGGGTGTCGATCGAGTAGACCTCGTCGCGGGTCCGGGTGCGATCGAAGCGGTATACGCCCGTCTCGTCCCAGACGCGCGACCATTTCGCTTCCAGCCCGTCGAGGGTGGGCTTGTCGGGCATGAGGGGGGAACCAGAGGCGGGAACCATGCCCCCGGAGCGTACCGGGCGAGGGGGCGGGGCTCTAACCGATTGTTCGTTTCGTGAGGCGGGTCGCGGTCAGTCGCCCGGGACCGGGTGGGTGGGCCCGGCGAACGCCCCTCGGGGGGTCGGGTGTTCGCCGGGGCCGGTCGGGTGATGCGGGTGATGCGGGTACGCGGCGGATCGGTCAGGCGTCGGCGCGCAGTGCGGCGACGAAGGCGGTCCAGGGTGCGCGGGCGAGGGTCAGCAGCCCGATCGCCGGGTCCTTGCTGTCCCGTACGTCGGTGCGGCCGTCCGGGTGCGGGCGGATCTCGGTGCAGTCGCCGTTCTGCATGCTGTAGCTGCTCTTGACCCAAAGGGGTGAGTTCTCAGGCATCGGCATTCTTCCTACTCGGTTACTCGACTACTCGGTTACTCGGCTGCTCGGTTCGGCTGCTCGGTTACCGGACTACTCGGCTCTTCGGTCCGCGAGTCGGTGGGGCCGCGAGGGGGCTGCGAGGGGGTCGGTGCGCAGGACGATCGGCCTGCGAGTTCCTTGGCACTGGACGCGATGAAGGCCTCGGACTCGATGGGACTCAGCGCGATTCCCCGCAAGTCCGCGAAGACCTTGCCGTAGTGAGCGGTGTCCTGGGCTCTTTCCAGGTAGGCGTGGCTGGTGAAGTTCTCCAGCGAAACCACTTCCATCCCCGAGGGGGGAGGGAACCCGTAGATCGAGAACGGCGTGGGGCCGCCCGGATAGGCGCCTGCCGAAAAGGGTAGTACCTGCACGGTCACGTTCGAAAGTTGGGCAATTTCGATCAAGCGCAGGAGTTGCTCGCGCAACACCCGCCGGCCGCCTATCTCCTGGCGCAGCGCGGCCTCGCCGATGACCATCAACACCCGCATCGGCGCGGGCTCTTCGCGGGTCAGCACGCGCTGCCGATCCAGCCGCACCCGGACCCGGGTCCGGCATTGTTCGTCGAGCGGTCCCACGGTGCCGCCGCGGATGACGGCGGTCGCGTACGCCTCGGTCTGGAACAGCCCCGGGATGATGCTGGGTTGGAAGCCCAGACAGGAGGCGACCTCGGCCTCCAGGCCGATCAGGTCGAGGAAGTCCTGCGGGAGTCGGTCGGCGAGGTCGCGCCACCAGCGCTGCCGCCGACCCTCGCGCGCCAGCGCCAACCAGCCCTCGCGCGCGGCCGGGTCGGCCACCTCGTACAGATCGAGCAGCGCCTTGAGGTCGAGCGCGCGGATGCCGCTGCGGCCGGACTCGATCCGGCTCACCTTGGCGGGATGGCAGGAGAGGGCGTCGGCCACGTCCTCCAGGAGCAGCGCGCAATCCTCGCGCAGCCGACGCAGGTTGGCACCCAGGACGCGCCTGCGCACCGTCGGGTACTGCTCGGCGCCCATGGTTCCTCCCGATTTCGATCCCGATCCGATCCCGATCCGCACCGACCGTTGCCGTGGCTTTTCGCAATACTCGGTTCTTTTCTGCGGAAATTCGGGAGTTCGCCCCGAGGAGTGGGCGTCATGGTACCCATATCCGACACGATGCAAGTCGGGTGAGTTGTTTGACTTGCACTTGCTGCCCGTACCGAGGACGCTACTGACAGCGACCCGTCGAGCACCTGCCGAAGGGCTCGTGGGGGTCCGGTCGCGCCCGGGGCCGCGCCGGTGTCCCGAACCTTGGGAGGCGAGGAATCGTGCTGCGGAAGCAAGACGCCGGCGTGAATCAGGCCGGGATCGCGTGGATCAGTGCCGCCACCCGCGATCCGCGCGACACGCGGTACGCCTGGCTGACCAACCCCGGCGCACGCCGCGCCGCGGACACCGGCCGGCTGTTCGACGCCGTGGTGGTGCGGGCCGATCTGGGCCGGGCGGTACTGGCGCTGCTGGTCGCGGCGGGTGCGCCCGTGGGGACGGTGATCGCCGAGGAGCACGCGGGCAAGTGGGCGTACCTGGTCGGACCGGGCAGCGCGGAGGCATGGCAGGGCGCGGTCGGTCCGGCGGAGGGCACCCGCTACCACTACGTGGGCCACGGCGGCTGCCTCACCCTCCCGGGGCCGCGCCCGTACCCGGGCTCGTCGATGACCTGGATCGTCCGCCCCGGCCTGGGCACGAACCTGACCTGCGTCACCACCTTGGCCGACGCCTACCTGACGGCCGAGGCCGGCACACCGGGGGCCTGCTGCGCCTCCGGCGGGGCGTAGGCGAAGGGGCACCGATTTCGGAGCCGGCTCCATCCGCGAGGGTGAAGCGAGGCGTTTCATGTCATGTCATGTCGTGTCGTGCTCGGGCGAAGCGGGTGTCGGTCGGGCGCAGTGCGGCGCGGGGGCCGGCCGCGGCGACGATCACGTCCAGGCAGCGGGCCGGGTCGGCGGCGTAGATGTTGCTGAACCAGGCCATGTTGGGCTCGACCACCACCCAGTGCTCCTCGGCGCTGTCCGCGGTGCCGGCCAGGCCGACGTCCAGGACCACCGCGCTCGGCAACCCCGTGCCGTGCTCGGCGAGCAAGTCGCGGGCGAAGGCGAACACTTCCCCGGACCTGGGATCGTCGGTCAGCGGCATCGGGTCGAGCCGGCCGAAGGTCGCATAGCGCGAACCGGTGTGCGGGACGCCGTCCACCACGAACAGCCGGTATTCGACGACGAAGGTCCGGATCTCGGCGATCAGCACCGGCGTGGCGTCGGGAACACCGGCGGGCAACCGGGTGCCGTCCGCGTACACCGCCGCCTCGAACGACTTGTCGCTGGGCGGCTTCACGAACGCGGGCACCCGCAACCGCCGCGCCTCACCCATCGTCGTCGCGGCGATCCCCCGCCGCGTCCACCGCTCCGGCAACGCGGTCAACCAGCCGTCCGCGGGCTCCAGAAGCGCCACATCCAACGACGCGGCAACGGTGTCGGCGAACCGGGGCCCGCCGTAGTAGGCCGCAACGCCCCGCAGATCGGGCCTGGACCCGGTAAGCACGGCAACCGCCATCCCACGCTCCACGGCGACCTCGGCCAACAACTCGGCCGTGGTGGTGGATTGGGCGGAGAGCGCGAGGGTGCCGGGCATGATCGAGGACACGTGCGCACGTTAGGACGTCGGGGCCGGCGAGGCGAACGAGTTTGCGTCCCACACCCGGCACCCCCACGCCGACAGCACTGCTCACGATCGCCGGGCCGCCACCGGGCCCGCATCGGCTCGGCGCTCGGCAGTGGTCAAACGGGCCGAGTCTTGGGCCCGGCCCGGTACATCTCGGCAGCGGGCGCGGTGATGGTCTTGTCGGCGAGCGCGCCGTAGTCGTATTCGACCATCCACCGGTCGCCGTCGTGCCAGACGCGGGTGATGGTGCCGAGGTGGTGGTGCCGGCCGCCGTCGAGCTTGCGCCACAGGTGCTCGCCGACGGACCAGGGGGGTGAGGTGGACACGAGTTCTCCTTGCATGCGAAACGGAGCGGGCGCGGGAGCGGTGCGCGCGCGGTGCAGGATCATCCGCACATAGCCGGGCGGGAACCCGGCCACACGGGCGACGACTTCGACGGACACCCCGGCTCGGTACGCGTCGGCAAGCGCCCCCCGAAGCGCAGCCCCGGCGACACGGCACTCCCGGCGATGCGCATCCCGCCGATGACGAGGCGCCGTCGCAGGGTCCGGCAGCCGCCCCTGCAGCCACTCACGCGCGGCAGCGACAGCGGCGAGGCGCACGAGGACGGCCGGTCGTGCGGTGGCAGGCGTGCAGCCCTCCTCGCAGGCGCTGTCGGGCATGGTTCCGCCGCCCGAGTTCGAGATCCGGCCGATCCCCGTGGGCGGCAGCGTCCGCATCAGGCGCATCCGGGCCTCGTGCACCAGCGCGGTCAATTCGGCGCGTGTCACGTCCAGTTCCGGGCGTCCGGGCAGCGTGATGCGGTGGGGGCGGGTCGAGTCGCCCGATTCGGTGACGTTCACTCGGACGACGATGTCGTTGCGCGGCACAGGGACCGCCTCCATTCCGTCGTGCACCCTCGACTCGGGTCGTCGAGGGTGTGTACTGGGAAACCAGCTTGTTACCAGTCAGCGGGCCTGACCCCCTCGACGTCCATGACCTGATCCGGACGCTCGGGCTGTCCGCTTCAGCGAGGACGAGGACGACATGCCGTATCCCCTCCGCCCCCTCGACGGCTCCCTGTCCCCGCGCCACCATCTCGGCGCCGAACTACGCCATTGGCGCAAACGCGCCCGGCTCAGTCAGGGCGCGTTGGGCGCGTTGGTACACGTCAGCGAGGATCTGATCGGGAAGATCGAGAAGGCCACGCGGCGCTGCGACGAGGACTTGGCCACGCGTCTCGACGAAGTGCTCGACACCGGGGGCGTCCTCGTTCGAGCATGGCGTCTCGCCGCCGAAGCGGACAGGCGGGCCGCTGAAGCGGACAGTCCCAGCTCGCCGGCATCGTCGTCGTCGACGCTGGAGCAGCCATCCACGACTGCTCCGGACGGGATCAACGTGCTTCGCAGGGACTTCATCTCAGGTGCTGCCGCCCTCACCGGAACCGCCGCCGCTTTGGCGCCACCTGCCGCACCGACGCGTCGCCCGATGTCACGCCGACCCGTGGACCCCGCGCTTGTCACCTATTTCCGCGAGCAACTGCAAGGCCACTACCGGGCAGACATACTGCTGGGCCCACACCAACTCGTCGCCACCGTCACCGCTCAGCACCAACTGATTTGCGAACTCTCGGCGAACACGACGGGCGACCTGCGACGCAACCTCCTGCGGGTCGGCGCTGCCTACGCCGCCCTCCTCGGCTGGCTCCACCAAGACGCCGGCGACCACCCGTCCTCGATCCGGTGGCGCGACATCACCCTCGACATGGCCCACCGAGCCCGCGATCACCAACTCGTCGGGTACGCCCTCGCGAACAAGGCATCGTTGTGCGTCGACTTGGGTGACGCATCCGGTGCTGTCGACCTCGCGGACGCAGCCCTGGCCGACCCGCGCGCGCTCGCCCCGAAGGTTCAGGTGATCGCCTCCGTCCACGGCGCCCATGGCCGCTCCCTCACGGGCGACCGTGCCGGCGTGGATGCCCTCCTCGGCGAGGCGCAGGAACTTGTCGAACGGATCGAAGACGACCTCCCCTGGGGCAACGCCTGCCGACGCACCCCCGGATACATCGATATCCAACGCGCCACCTGCTACGGGCGCCTCCAGGATCGCGACGCCATCGAGGAGGCGGACCGCATCTGGACGCGAGTGCTCGCCGCGATGCCCGACGCCCATCGAAGGGACGTCGCGGTCTTCCGGGCCCGGCACGCCGCCGTCGCAGCGGCGGCCGGCGAGCCCGAGCGCGCGCTGTACCTCGCCGAACGCGCAACCCTCGTCAGCACGAGCACCGGGTCTGCGCGCACTCGCGCCGAGTTGGCGATACTCCGCCGGAGGATGCTGCCCTGGGCCGATCATGCATACGGCCGCGACCTCACCGAACTCCTGGCTACGATCGGCCTCTGACGACATGGGGGTGGACATGGGACTCACGCCGTTGGCCGACGATCGGATTGCCGAGCTGCTGGCCGAACTTCCCGGCTGGCAGCGCGTGGGCGACGCGATCGAGCGGACCTACACGCAGGCGTACCACGAGACGCTGCACCTGGCGATGTACGTCGGCGCCAAGGCCCGCGAGATCGGCCACCACCCCGACATCCACATCACCTGGCAACGGATCCGCTTCTCCATCACCACCCACGACGCCGGAAACCGGCTCACCGGACGCGACTTCGAACTCGCCCGCTGGATCGACGCCATCGCCGAGGGACACGGGGCAACCCCGAGCAACTGACCGCCGTCACCTTGACAGACCCCGCGCGGGCAGGCGACAGCCGATGGGGACTGACCGCACGGGCGTGGCGGACTGCGCTGTTGGCCTCGGTCATCGCCGAGGCGGAGGGTGCCGATCCGGCGCGGGCCGCGTTGTTGAGTGTGTGGCACGACACCGGGGAGCGTCGCACCGGGGATCTCGCGCACATCAGTCGGAAGTACGTCGGCAAGGGTGACGCGGTGGCCAACGTCGCGGACCAGTCCAAGGGCATGCCCGCCGGGTTGGGGGCGTTGATGCGGTCGATCGTGGGCGAGTACGAGGCGCGGGGGACGCCCGAGGCGGTCTGTGCGGGTGACGCGGACAAGCTGGAGTGCCTGGTCCAGGCCATCGAGTATCGGGACCAGGGGTACGCCAACGTGGACCGCTGGATCGTGAACTCACAGAAGCGCATTCGCACCGAGTCCGCCAGGCGCATCGCGGCCGAACTCCTGGAGACCGGCTCACTCGACTGGCTTCGCGAGGCCATGGGCGAGTCGTAGCCGGACGCGCAGGGTTCGGACGGCTGACCGGAGGTCAGTCCAGGTCCTCCGCCGGCTTTGGGGTCGGGTGCCGGGTCGGGCCGGGGGTGCGCTTCGTGCCGGCGAAGGCGGTCAGGTCGTAGGCGGATTCGGCGTGTACCGCCAGGTCCAGGCCGCGTTGTTCGTGGTCGGCGTGGGCGCGGAAGCCGATGGTGCGGTCGATCACCTTGGCGATCGTGTACGTCACGCCGAAGGAGAACGCGGAGACCACCACGATCGCGACCAACTGCTTGCCGAGCAGCGCCGTGCCGCCGCCGTGCAGCAGGCCCGTCGGTCCGCCCGTGACGTCCTTGGCCGCGAACAGGCCGATCAGCAGCGTCCCGACCACGCCGCCGACGTAGTGCACGCCGACCACGTCCAGCGAGTCGTCGTAGCCGAAGCGGTGCTTCCAGCCGACCGCGAAGCTGCACAGGATGCCCGCCGCGAGGCCGATCACCATCGCGCCCGGCAGGTCCACCACACCGCACGCCGGGGTGATCGCGACCAGGCCCGCGACCGCGCCGGAGGCCGCGCCGAGGGTGGTGGCGTGTCCGTCCCGGCGCTTTTCCACCGCGAGCCAGCCGATCATCGCGGTACATCCGGCCGCCTGCGTGTTCACCAGCGCCTGCGCGGCCGGCCCGTTGGCGCCGAGCGCGGAGCCGCCGTTGAAGCCGAACCACCCGAACCACAGCAGGCCCGCGCCCAGCACCACCAGCGGCAGGTTGTGCGGCCGCATCGGATCCCGCTTGAAGCCGATCCGCGGGCCGAGCACCAGCGCCACCGCCATGCCCGCCGCGCCGCAGTTGATCTCCACCACCAGGCCGCCCGCGAAGTCGAGCGCGCCGAGCCGATGCGCGATCCAGCCGTCGGGGCCCCAGACCCAGTGCGCGAGCGGGACGTACACGCAGGTCACCCACACGGCGCAGAAAAGCACCCACGCCTTGAACCGGGTCCGGTCCGCGATCGCCCCGGAGATCAGCGCCACCGTCAGGATCGCGAAGGTCAGTTGGAAGGCCATGAACAGCAGTTCGGGCACCGTGCCGTGCAGGTCGGCGGGCTTGGTGCCGGCCATGAACACGCTGCCGAGGTCGCCGAGCAGACCGCCGCCCACGTCGTCGCCGAAGGCCAGGCTGTAGCCGAAGGCGATCCACACGACGGTCACCACCGCGATCGCCACGAAGCTCATCATCAGCATGTTCAGCACGCTCTTGGCCCGCACCATGCCGCCGTAGAAGATCGCCAGGGCGGGGGTCATCAGCAGCACGAGCGCGGTGGCCACGAGCAGCCACGCGGTGTCTCCGGCGTTCAGGGCGTCGGGGGCGACGGCGACGGTCATGCGGCTCCCTCATGGGCCTGATGGGGTTTCAGGTCAGGGTGCGCAGCGCGGGTTTCCTGGCGTATACCTCGGTGTTACGCGCGGGTTAAGTAACCGGCCGTGTGTTACGCGGGCATTGCCCGATGGTGAGCGGGCGTGCACGGGGTGAGCGCCCCGACACGCCGGTGAAACACGAATGGCCGACCCCGCTTCACTCCGGCGCCCGGCTGCTTCACTCCGGCGCCCGGCCGCCCGAGCGCCGCGTGACCAGCCGGGCCACCGCCCCCAACCGCTCGCCGTAGTCGCCCACTCGACGGCCCGTCACGCCCTTCAGGCCGTTGAGCGTGAGGGCCACCGCGACCCGCCCGGCGGCGTCGAAGACCGGGGCGACCAGGGTCGAGATGTCGTAGACGGTGTCCGGGTCGACCGCGATCAGCTCGTACTCCTCCTCGCCGAGCGCCGCGACCAGTTCGGCCAGCCGGTCGCGCAGCAGCGGCGCCTCGCGGGGATGTTCGGCCATCCGCTCCAGCGTGCCGCCGATACGGGTCCGGGTCGGGCTGTCCAAGGTGATCGAGTAGCCGCGCTCGCGGACCGCGCCGAGCGTGGCGGGCAGGTGGATGTGGGCCGTGCCGCGTACCCGCTCGTCGAGCCGGTCCAGCCAGGCGTCCACCTCCGCCGGCGTGGACCAGGCGTGGAAGACCTGCCCGAGCGGCGGCACCATGCGCAGCCGCTGCCCCACCCGGACGTCGGCGGAGGCCAGTTGCGGCCGGCCCTCGACGGCCAGGATCACCACCTCGTCGCCGATCGCCACACTCGCCACCAGCTCGGTATCGAACTCGCCCGCCAGCGCGCGCAGTTCGGCCCGAGCCAGGTCCACCGCCCGGTTGCCGCGCAGCGCCGCGTCGCCCAGCGCGATCGGCGCCGGCCCCAGCTCGTACGTCTTGCGGCGCGGATGGCGTACCAGGTAGCCGCCGTCCTCCAGCGCCTGGAGCACGGAGAGCGCGGAGGCGAGGTTGATGCCGAGCGCGGTGTGCAGCTCCGACAGCGTGTACGCCTGACCCGGGTGGGCGGCGAAGAAGTTCAGGATCTCCACCGCGCGAGCGGCGGCGAGGGCGGGACGAACCATGAGGGCGACTCTCCGACCCGGCGGGCATCTTGTGGCCGATACCTCGCGGGGCCACACTCGGCAACACGAAATACGGGATTCGGAAACACTTTTCGAGATATCGAAACATACCGGCCCTGACGCCGACCCCGGGAGTCGCCCCATGAAGCTCGACGTGCTCTACGAAGTGGACGTGCCGCGCCCCTGGCCCGGCGAACACCCGCACGGCCAGCGGCGCGCCGAGCAGCGCGCCTACCGCGAGGCGGTGGAGCAGATCCGGCTGGCAGACCGCATGGGGTTCCACACCGTCTGGGCGGTCGAGCACCACTTCCGCGAGGGCCGCTCGCACATGCCTGCCTCCGAGGTCTTCCTCGGCCACCTCGCCGGCCTCACCGAGCGCATCCGGATGGGCTTCGGCGTCACCCTCACCCCGTTCGGCTTCACCCCGCCGCAGCGGATCGCGGAGAAGGTGGCCACCGTGGACATCCTGTCCGGCGGCCGGGTGGAGTGGGGGACGGGACGCTCCACGCCGATGGAGCAGACCGCCTTCGGCGTGGACATCGCCCGCTCCCGCGACGACTGGCGGGAGGCGATCGAGATCGTCACCGGCATGTGGCGCGAGGAGTACTTCGAGTACGCGTCGGAGCGGTTCACCTTCCCGCGCCGGATGGTCACCCCCAAGCCGTTCCAGGACCCGCACCCGCCGTGCTGGATGGCCGCCACCTCGCAGGGCTCGGCGGAGATCGCGGGCCGGTACGGCCTGGGCATGTTGTCCTTCTCGATCATGCAGCCGCTGGAGACGATGGCCGCCCAGGTGGCCGCCTACCGTGCGGCGGCGGCCGACCCCACACCGCTGACCGACGTGACCACGAACAAGGTCGCCGCGTACACGCTCGTGCACACCACGGCCGGCAAGCGCGTGGATCGCCGGGTCTGGGACTCGGTCGCGTGGTGGTACAAGAACCTGGCCATGTTCACCCTGGAATGGGAACTGCCGCACCTGACCCCGGAGGAGCGGGACCGCACCTTCCCGCTCCTGAAGCCGCTGTTCGAGGGCGAGGTTCCGGTGGACACCTTCGACGCCGCCGACATGATCGTGATCGGCGACGTGGACACCTGCGTACGCAAGCTCAAGCGCTACGCCGACCTGGGTGTGGACGAACTGATCTGCTACGTCCAGTGGGGTTTCCTGGAGCATCGGGAGATCATGCGCACCCTCGAAATCCTCGGCAAAGAGGTCATTCCGGAACTGGAGAAGTATCGACCAAACAAATAGTGGGCGGATGCGGTCGGTTGCTGGTATTTCTTGGCGCCGTGAGCACCTCCATATTCGTGTCGCGAGCGCGACGCATCATCCCCGCCGGCCTCGTCCTGGCCCTGGCCGTCGGCTGCGGCGGGTCCGGCGGCGGGTCCGAGCCCAAGGCCGAGTCCAAGACCCGGCCGCCGGCCACCGGCGCCCCCGCGCCCGCCGGAACCACTCCGCCGACGGCCAAGCCGACCGGGGCGGACGACCCGGCGCTGAAGGAGTTCTACGGTCGGCAACTCGCCTGGGCCAAGTGCCCGGACGACAAGCTCACCAAGGCCGACGAGGGCATGCTCGAATGCGCGAAGCTGCGCGTGCCGCTGGACTACGCGAATCCCGCCGCCGAGACGATCGAACTCCAGGCGTACCGCAGGAAGGCCACGGGAGAGCGGCTGGGGATCCTCGCGGTCGACCCCGGCGGCCCTGGGTCGGGGGTACAGGGCACGACGGCGACCTTCGCGCAGCGCCCGGCGCTGGGCGAGCGCTACGACATCGTCGGGATCGACCCGCGCGGGACCGGCGGAAGCAACCCGGTGACCTGCGTCGACGACGCGGGCACGGACCGCTACAAGGGCCTCGACCCGACGCCGGACGACTCCGCCGAACTGGAGCGGATCACCGCCTACTTCAAGGAGTTCGCCGACGGCTGCACCGCGCGCAGCGCCAAGATGCTCGCGCACCTGGGCACCGAGGACGTGGTCCGGGACCTCGACGTGCTGCGCGGGGTGCTGGGCGAGGACAAGCTCAACTACTTCGGCTACTCCTACGGCACCTTCCTGGGCGCCGTGTATGTGGAGAAGTTCCCCACGCGCAGCGGCCGGATGGTGCTGGACGCGCCGCTGAACCCGGCCCTGGACCGGGTTGCATTCGCGCGCAACCAGGCGCAGGGCTTCGAGCGGACCTTCCGGGCCTTCCTGACCGACTGCCTCCAGCAACGGGACTGCCCGCTCGACGGCACACCGGACGAGGCCACGAAGAAACTGGCCGATCGGCTGCACGAGTTGGGCCGCACACCCCTGACCACCGCCCAGGGCCGCACGATCGGGGAGGGCGAGGCCGTCAACGCGATCTCCCAGGGCATCTACAGTGACCGGTTCTGGAAGGATCTGCGCATCACGCTGCGCGCCTACCTGGGCGACGACGCGGCCAGGGCCGCCGCGGAGACCGACCTGTGGCTCGGGCGGGACCGCAACGGCGCCTACCCCCGCGACCACACCTCGGCCAACCTCACCATCAACTGCGCCGACGGGCGGTCGTTGACCATCGCCGAGGCCGACCGACTGGCCCGAGAGGTGGAGGCCACGATGCCGATCACCGGGCCCGGGGTGGCCTGGTCGTTCGCCGCCGACTGCCGGCCCGCCGGGACCGACCGGGCCCGGCCGATCCAGGCGCCGGGCGCGCCGCCGGTGCTGGTGATCGGTTCCACCGGGGATCCGGCGACCCCGTACGAGCAGGCGCAGGCGCTCACGCCGCAACTGCCCGGCGCGGTACTGCTCACCCGTGAGGCCGACGGGCACGGGTCGTACAACAAGGGCAGCGCCTGCGTCGACGGCGCGGTGGAGACGTATCTGGTCAAGGGCGAACTACCCGCCGCCGGCACCCGCTGACGCTGACGCGACCCGGTTGGGGGACGGGACGCGGATCACGATTGCGGCTCCCGTCCCCCCGCCGCGTGCGCGCGTTGTACGGTCCGTGAGTGACAGTCACATCACTCGCGACGTGGCCCGTCGACTACCCGAGCGACTACGCGGTGGTCGACGTGGAGACCACGGGGCTGCGGAGTTCGGATCGCATCGTTTCGGTGGCCGTGGAGGTCCTGGATCGACACGGCACCGTCACCGATCGCTGGTCGACGCTGGTGGATCCCGGACGTGATCCGGGACCGGTGCACATTCACGGGCTGACCGCCGAACGGCTCGCCGGGGCACCGACGTTCGACCGCGTCGCGGAGGATCTGGCCGAGTATCTGGCCGGGCGGGTCCTCGTCGCGCACAACGCGCCGTTCGACTGGCAGATGTTGGCGTCGGAGTATCGGCGGCTCGGCACGGCGTGGCCGATGGAGCGTCGGTTGTGCACGATGGCGCTCGCGCGACATCTGGAACTGCCGGTCGGCGACTACCGGTTGGCCACCCTTGCCGAGTACTACCGGGTTCGCCAACTGCGGGCGCACGACGCGGTGGACGACGTGCGGGTGCTCTCCGAGATCTTCCGGTACGGCCTGCACGAGGCGGCCGGCGCGGGCCTGCCGCTGCCGCTGACCGCACCCGGCGACGAACCGGGGCAGCGCCGCGCGGCGGTCGCGCGCGCTCGCAGCGCGGAACGCGGCGCACCGGCCAAGGCGCCGTGTCCGTGGGTGAATCCGGGTCGGCTCGACCTCGGCGTCGGGCTGGTCCAGGGCATGCGCGTGGTGTTCACCGGCGAGACCGACCGGCCGCGCGAGGCGTTGGAACTGCGCGCGACCGAGGCCGGGTTGTACGTCACCGGCTCGGTCAGCGGCAAGACGTCGGTCCTGGTCACCAACGACCCGCGGAGCGGCAGCGGCAAGAACCGCCGGGCGGCGCAGGCGGGGACGCCGGTGATCGACGAGGCGACGTTCGTCGAGCTGGTGGGCCGGGTGCGGCCCGGGACGGCCCGGGTCGGGGTGGTGCCGGGGCCGCGTGGGGAGGGTGCGCCGGCGGTGGACGCGGGCGGCCCGGCCGGGGTGGTGGTCCAGGCGCGGGCCGACACCGGCGCCGCGCTCGACCCGGCCCGCGCCGTGGGCGCTCCTGCCGAGGTCGTCGCCGTGCCGGATCCGGCCCAGGCCGCCTCCGCCGGCACGCCCGACTCGCCCCGCGCCGGCGCCCGTACCGCCGTGCGCCAGGTCCTGGTCCTCCAGGGTCGCGACGAGCACCTGGACGGCGGGCGGGTCCGGCAGCTCGTCCTGGAGTCCGGGGCCCGGCTTCGGATCAACCTCACCTCGACCGTGGACACCGTGGTGGTGCTGCCCGGCGCGGCGGCCGACCCCCGGATCGCCCGGGCCGAGGCGTTCGGCGCGGTGTGTCTGACCGAGGCCGAGTGGTCCGCGTCGGTGTCCGGGACCCCGGCCGCGCCCGCGACGCCCGGCCGGCCGGACACCGGCCATCTGCCGCGCGGGGGCACGGTCGAGTTGCCCGGCGGCGCCAACCCCGGCCGGTGGACGCTGAACGCCTCGTGGGCCTGGGACCGCCCCGACGAGGAGATCGACATCGTGGCCTTCCTCCTCGACGAGCACGAACGTGTACGCGGCGACGCCGACTTCGTCTTCTGGAACCAGCCGGCCGCGCCGCTGGACCTGGTCGTCCTCGACGCGTCGGGGCCGGCCGAGCAGACGGTCACGCTCGAACTGGACGTGCTGCCGCGTGACGTACGTCGCGTCGTGATCGCCGCCGCCGTCGACGGGACCAGTACGTTCGACGCGGTCGGGCCGATCGAACTGGACGTCGCGCCGTTCCAGGGCACCGCGTTCCGCCGTTCGGTGCTCGACGCCGCGACGGTGGAACGGGTGCTGCTGCTCGGCACGTTCTACCGTCTGGGCACGGGTTGGAAGTTCCGCACCGAGGGCCAGGGCTACGAGTTCGACCTCGCCGGCCTGGCCGCCTCCTTCGGCGTGGACATCGCCTAGAACCGGTCCGAGTCATCGACATGACGACCGTCCGACCGGCCGGTAACCGGAGTGCGATTCGGTCGCCGGGCGGTGGAGTGGTTTGCTTGACCCGGCCGACAGCAATCGAGGGCAAGGAGTGGTCATGGCGCAGGTCAGGGCAACCGCACACACGACTGTGGCGGCGGAACCGGAGGCGGTTTTCGCGGCCGTCGCGGATTACGCGGACGTGCGACCCAAGCTGCTCACCGAGCACTTCTCGGAGTACGACGTGCGCGAGGGCGGCAAGGGCGCCGGTACGGTCGCGCACTGGCGGCTGCAGGCCACCAGCAAGCGTTCGCGCGACTGCCTGGTGACGGTCACCGAACCGGCGCCCCTCACGCTGGTGGAGACCGACGCCAACTCGTCGATGGTCACCACGTGGACCGTCTCGTCCGCCGGCGCGGGCAGCCGGGTCGAGGTCGTCACGGTGTGGAACGGGGCCGGTGGCATCGGGGGCTTCTTCGAGAAGACCTTCGCGCCGGCCGGGCTGAAGCGGATCTACGACGGCGTCCTGGCGAAGCTGCCCGACGCGCTCTGACGAGCCGTAACCGGTCACGTGCAACGGAAGAGGCCGCCGGCCCCACCGCGAGGTGGGTGCCGGCGGCCTCGGCGCGTTCGGGCCGGCCGGCGGGATCAGGTGAGCAGGGAGCCCGCGCCGATGCCGAGGGCGGCGGCGGAGACCAGGCCGAAGAAGCCGACCCAGAACGCGCCCGGTATCCGGGTCAGATCGGCGAGTTGGTCCGCGTCCGACCACGGCGCCCGGCCCCGGCTGCGCATCTGCTGCAACTCCAGGACCGGACGTACGCCGGACACCAGCAGGAACCACACCAGCAGATAGGCGAACGCCGCCTGGATCCGGGCGCCGGCCAGCCACGAGATGGCGAAGATCACGCCGCCGGTGACCAGCAGTACCAGTGCGCCGAACACGTTGCGTATCGCGATCAACATCAGCGCGAGTAGCACCAGCGCCACCCACAACACCATGGTTATGTGCGCGCCCGCGAGCAGCGCCGCCCCGCCCGCGCCCAGGATCGACGGGGTGATGTAGCCGGCCATCGCGGTGAACACCATGCCCAGGCCGGTGGGTTTGCCGACCGACACGGTCACCCCGGAGGTGTCCGAGTGCAGTCGGATCCCGGACAGCCGGCGCCCCATCAGCAGCGCCACCATCGCGTGCCCGCCCTCGTGGGCGATCGTCACCACCGTGCGCAGCGGTCGCCAGGTCGGGCGGTACAGCACCACCGCGACCGCGACCGCCCCCGTCACCAACGCGAGCCAACTCGGCGGATCCGGCTGGGTCCCGACCACCCGGTCCCACATGTCCTGCAACGACACCGTGTCGACGTTGCTCACGCCGCCCCTCTCGTCCTACGTCCCGACCGCTGCCCCCGCCGCGAACGCTACCGCCCGCCGCGCACCCCCGATCGCTCGCGCACCGTCCCGTGACGCGACTGTCGCCGACCCGGGGCACGCCCGGACCGGGCGGTCAGCCGCCGGCGCCGGCCGCTTCGGTCGCGGGGGCGATCCGGCGGTCGGCGACCTCCACCCGGACCCCGCCGCCGAGCACGAGCCGATCACGCGGGGCGAGGATCACCTCGGCGTCCACGGCCAGCGGCCGGCCAGGCTCGTACGTGGCGCCGTTCCAGCGCTCCACCTCGGTGCCGTTGGCGGAGCCGAGATCGACCGCGACCACGTGCTCGCCGGCCCGCCCCGGCGCCAAGCGAAGCAGTACGTGCTGTCGGCTCACGTAGCGCACCGCCTCGCCGAACCGGTGCCCCCGACCGCCCAGGTCGTAGCCGTTGTCGATGCGTCCCCGGCCGAGTACGAGGGTGTCGCCCACCTCCAGCGGAAGCCGCTCGATCGACGCGCCGCCGGCATGGTCGGCCAGCGCCACCTCGCGCGTCACCCGCCGCGCCCCCGCCGCCCGGAGCGCGCTCGCGCAGCCCGGACAGATCGCCCGGCCGCCGTCGTCCACGCGCGGCCACACCGGCAGCCGCCCGCTCCAGGTACGCGCGTACACACACGACTCCTCGGCGCAGCGCCACCGCGTGCGCACGACCTCCGGATGCCGCGCCGGGTCGGGACAGCGGTCGTCGACGTCGTCCTCGGTGCGGGTGGCGGGCGCCTCGGGCCGGATCCCGGCGGGCACGAAGCGCACCACCCCGTCCGCCTCCCGCCGCCAGTGGTGGAACCGCTCGGGATGCGCCTCGATCCACGGGTGTCGGCGGCGAAAGTCGAGGTAACGATCCCCGCTCAGCACGTGCAGCCCGCCGGCTTCGGCCCGCTCCAGGATCACCGTGTCCGCGACCGGCACCACACTCGCCTCACCGAGCCCGACAAGCCGCCGCAACGCGTGCGCGTCGGCCGGGCTCAGGGTGTACAACAACGCCCGGTCGGCCACGAGTTCGACCCGCGCGTCGGCCCCGTGGCGGGCCCGCCAAGCCGCCTTGGCGGCATCGACCCGAGCCAGAACCGCGCCCTCCGCGCCGGCCGGTTCCCACTCCTCGGAGTGACACACATCGGCCACATCCACGATCGCGTCCCACATACCGTCCCCCTGCTCGAACCCTGCCCCATTCCTATCCGAAACCCGCCCACCCCGCCGCGCCACACGCCGCCGCGCTCGGGGGATCGCCGAGGCAAGCGCGGAAGCCGCCGGTGGTCGATCTTGGGGTTCGGTGATGGTTCGGTGATCGTCGGCCGAGGAACTGTGTGACGCGCGGCGGACTGCGAGAGAAGTGGTGCGCTACCGCGTGGGGCCGGCGGAGCGCTGTTCCCACCGGTCCCAGTGCAGGACGTGCTCGCGGGGGATGCGGCGGGCAGGCTTGAAGTCGGTGCCGATGGTGTAGGCCAGCGGGATGAAGGCGGCCAGCATGATGTCGTCGTACGGAACGCCGAGCACCTTGGCCAACTCCCGCTCCAGTGGTCCTTGCGCTGTCGTCCAGGTGGTGCCCAGACCGCGGGCGCGGGCGGCCAGCATGAAGCTCCACACCGCCGGCAGGATCGAGCCCCACGCTCCCGCCTGCACGGTCACCGGAGCGTGGTCGGTGCGTCCTTCCACCGCAGGGATGACGAAGGCGGGCACCCGGTGGATGTTCGCGGCCAGGTGGCGCAGGCCGTCGAAGACACGCTCGGTGGAGCTGGGGTGGTAGTTCATCCGCCACGCGTCGCGTTCGGTCAGGGGATGTCCGGTGGCCAGGGGCAGGGCGCGCAGGAAGATGTCCGCCACGGCGTGCCGCTGGGCGTCTTCGGTGACGACGATGAAATGCCAGCGCTGCCGGTTGCGGCCGGTCGGCGCCTGCGTGGCCAGATCCACGCACTCCTCGATCAGGGATCGCGGGACGGGGCGGTCCAGGTCCAGGCGCTTGCGCACGGCGCGGGTGGTCGACAGGAGTTGGTCGGGGGTCAGGTCAAGGGTCACGGCCGCTTCCTCTGTTTCGGCTGTACGGGTACGGGTCGGTGGGCGTCGTGGGCCGGCCGGGCAGTGCGTGGATGTACAGATAATCTGTCGCCAGATGATTGGCGAGCCTACAAATTTAATGAGTGGCGCGCAAACAATCTGGACGCAGATTGATTTTGGTAGGGTCGACGAGTGACCGCCGCACACGCAAAGGAGGTGGGCATGCCGCCCAAGACCGCAAACCGCGAGGCCGGCTACTTTGCGACGCTTGCCGCGGAGCGCCCGGACATCGCGCTGTGTCGGGCCTCGACCCTCGTCGCCCGCGCCGCGGAAGCCCGGGCGAACGAGTCCGGGATCGGCGTCGGGCAGCATCTGGTGCTCAAGATGCTCGCCGAGGTCGGCCCCAGCTCGCAGCGAATCCTGAGTGACCAACTGCGCATCGACCGCAGCGTCATGGTCGGCATCTGCGACGGCCTGGAGCAGGCCGGGCACGTACGGCGCGAACGCGACGCGGGCGATCGCCGCGCCTACGCCGTCACGATCACCGACTCGGGCCGCCGGCTCCTCGCCCGCGCCGAGGACGCGGTACCGGCATTCCTCGACGACACCTTCGCGGACCTCACCCCGGCCGAACGTGAGCAACTCTCCACGCTGCTCGCCAAAGTCCTGCGCCTCCACCCCTGACGCGGTTCGGCCGAGGGAACCACTCCCGAAATTCCCCACGCGCGAACCGACCTACGCCGGACCGGCCGCTCCCGCCGCGCAGACATTGCCGGGCAGGGTCGCCGACTTCCTCCGCACCGCCGACCCGGAGCCCGCCGAGCGGGCCGCGCTCGACCGCGGCACGACCGTACGGCGCGGCCGGATCTACGCACTGCGCGTCCGTGCCGAGCCCTCGGGCCACGGCGCGCTCCTCGCGATCCCCCTGCCCACGCGCCCGGCCGTTGGCATCGGCACTACTCGGTGATACTTTGTAGTGGTACTCGGTGTCACTCAGTACCGGGAGAAGCCGAGGAGAACTCGCGATGGACGACCTGACCGAGATGTTGAAGGGCACGCTCGAAGGTTGCGTGCTCGAAATCATCGATGGCGAGGAAACCTACGGCTACGCCATCACCCGTCGGCTGAACGAACTCGGCTTCGCCGACGTCGTCGAGGGGACGGTGTACACCATCCTGCTGCGACTGGAGCGCAACGGCCTGGTCCAGGTGACGAAACGACCGTCCGGGGTCGGTCCGCCGCGCAAGTTCTACGCGCTCAACGACGCCGGACGCGAGGAACTGGCGAGGTTCTGGGCGAAATGGCAGTACGTCTCGTCACGCATCGACAAGCTCAAGGAGGGCGGCGGATGAACTTCCGGGAGACCATCACCGGCAGCGATCTCACCAGGGAATGGAAGGCGTTCGAGGCCCGGGCCGAGGCCCTGCCGAACGACCACCGGGCGGCGTGGGAACAGATCAAGGCCAACCTCTTCCCCTACGGGGACTTCACCGGCCGCAACCTGACGCCGATCCTCGACGGCGCGCTGGGCCTGCTCGAGGAATCGGCGGCGGACGGTCAGGGCGCCCACGAGGTGCTCGGCGGCGACATCCCGGGCTTTTGCGCGGCCCTGGCCGGCGGCGAAGGGGCTCGTACCTTTCGCGACCGATGGCGCGAGCAACTGAACAGGAACGTCGCACGGAAACTGAGCCGGCTGGGAGGCTGACGTGAGCATCGGGGACATCATCGAGGGCAAGAAGCAGTGGCGGGCGCACAAGGCTCGGATCAAGGCGCTTCCGCCGGACTACCGCATCGTCTACAAGGAAATGCAGACGTACCTGTTCAAGGTCGGCCCACTCGACCTGCCCGACGGCCCCCTGCTCCCGGGAATCGTCGACTTCTTCGAGGAGGGCGCAGCCACGGGCAGGGGAGTCCTCGAACTCATCGGGACGGACGTCGCCGCCTTCTGCGACGAACTGGTCAAGGACTCCCGCACCCACGCGGACGCCCTCCAGCAGTCCATCGCCGGTCGATCCAACCCGGCCGAGCAGTAGAACCACCCGCCTCGCACCGGTCGCCCCGGTCCGCAGACGCGGAGCCCAGACACCATGCGCAGCCGTCACGAACCACACCGCGCCTGGCCCTCGCAGTGGCCCGCTGGAATCCGCCCGGTGGGCATCGCCCCGGGCAGCACTCGGCGGCCTGCGGCGAGCGGCACGAGAGAGCCAACGGTTTCCGAGCCGGGTTGCCATGATCGCCGATCGGGGCGTGCGGGTGGTGGAGATATGGGTCCGGTCAGCCGCCGGTGGCGTGTTCGGCGAGCGCGTCGAGGGTGAGGTGCCAGGGGTAGGCGGGGATGCGGGTGTCGCCGGTGCCGGGTGGGTGTGGGACGAAGTGGGGTTCGCCGTACAGGACGTGCACGCCGCAGGAGCGCAGGGTGGCCACGGCCCGGTCGACGGCGGGGTGGGCGGCCTGGGCGGCGTTCCAGAACGGAAGCGCGACGATGGGCAGCCCGAGCCCGAGGGCTTCGGTGAGAACGCCGAGCGCGTAGGTGTCGGCGTGCCCGTCGGCCCACTTCGTGAGGGTGTTCATGGTCATGGGCGCCACGGCCACGGCATCCGCCTTCGGCCACCGCCCGGCCTCGTCGGCACGCCGATAGCGATGCCGAACGGCCCGCCCGGAAGCGTCCTCGACGGCGGCGACGTCCACGAACCCACCACCCTCGGCCGCCGGCGTCGCGATCGTGCACACATCCCACCCCCGCCCGACCGCATCCCGAACCAGGGCCACGACACCCGGCGCAGGACCCGCCGCACACACGACGAGATACAACACAGCACTCACAACGAGACCCCCGATCGCACGGCCAGGCAACGCGGTTCCGAACCTACGCGCCCGTCGGTCGCGGAACGGAAGATCGCTACGACTCGCCCATGGCCTCGCGGAGCCAGTCGAGTGAGCCGGTCTCCAGGAGTTCGGCCGCGATGCGCCTGGCGGACTCGGTGCGGATCCGCTTCTGCGAATTCACGATCCAGCGCTCCACGTTGGCGTACCCCCGGTCCCGATACTCGATCGCCTGCACCAGGCACTCCAACTTGTCCGCGTCACCCGCGCAGATCGCCTCGGGCGTCTCGCGTGCCTCGTACTCGCCGACGATCGACCGCATCAACGCCCCCAACCCGGCGGGCATGTCCTTGGACTGGTCCGCCACGATGGCCACCGCGTCACCCTTGCCGACGTACTTCTGACTGATGTGCGCGAGATCCCCGGTACGGCTCTCCCCGGTGTCGTGCCACACACTCAACAACGCCGCCCGCGCCGGATCGGCACCCTCCGCCTCGGCAATGACCGAGGCCAAAAGAGCGGCCCGCCACGAATGCTCCGCCACACTCTCCGGATCCTTCACCCCGGCGATCCACCACCCGGTGCGCTTGTGATTCTTCAGCGTCCCCGCCTCGAAGAGGAAGTTCGCCACCGCCCGATCCTCGTCAGCCACACCATGCCCCTTGCCGTGTCCGGTGCCCTTGACGTGTGTCATGTCCCTCAGGTGCTACGGGTTGACGATCTTGTCGATGGCGTCGGCGAGTTTGAAGTCGAGTTCGGTCACCACGCCCCCTGCGGAGTAGGTGGTCATGCTGAACCGCGCGTCCTTCCAGTGCAGTTCGACATCCGGGTGATGCTCCAGTTCCTTGGCGACTGTGGCAACCTCGGCAATCAGTCGCACGCCGTCGTGATAGTCGACGGCGTAGGACTTCGCGATCCGCGCCGAGTCCCCGAACCAGCCCTCCCGAATCGCAAGCCCGGCCGCCACGTCGGCGGGATCGAGCGGTGTGCGCTCACCCATGAACCCAGCCCTCCTCAGCCGTTCCCCGGCCACCACCCAGGCCGGCCACAGGCCACCCAGCCTTCCGCACTCGAGATTCACGACGCCAGAGTCCTGGCCGTCGCCAGGAGTTCGGCGACAAGTCGGCTACGGGACGACTTCCGCGAACCGGTCACGGAACTCGCGCACCGCCGGCACCGACTCGTGCCGAGTGAGCCGATCGGCCAACAGGGACAGTCGGGCGCGGCTGCGTGCCGAGTCGCTGCCGGCCGCGATGTCGAGTACCCGCATCGCGATACCGGCCGCTTCGTCGACTTCGCGCGCCTGGAGGTACGCCTCTGCCAACCACGACAGATAGAGGGCCACTTCCCTGGTGTGTCTCGTGTCGTACCGGTCGACGGCGCCGCGCAGTAGTGGTTCGGCGCGCAGCGGTCTGCGGAGCTCGGTGTAGCAGCGACCGGCCATGACGTCCATCTCGTCGCGGTTCAGCCAGTACACCCACTCGGGCTCCTCGTCGCCCGGTCGGCCGCGCTCGAACGCATCGTCGGCGACGCCGAGTGCCCGGTCGCACTCTCGGGGTTGGTCGGCTCGGGCGTGGGCCCATGCCACTCGTTCGAGTAGGAGCGCGCGCACGTCGGCGGTCGCTTTGCCCCTGCCTCCTGCCTCCGCCGACCGGGCGACCAGGACCGCCTCGGCTTCCCGGCCCGTGTTGGCCATTTGGTACGAGAGCGTGGACAGAAGGTTCGCCGCGAGAGGCCGGTCACCCGCCCCGTGCGCGAGCCGCACACCGGCGAGGTAATCGCGCTCGGCTTGTGCGTGCATTCCGAGATCGGACGCCACCCACCCCGCGAGCTGGGCGAGTTCGGCGCCCACCGTCAACAGGGCCCGGCCGGTCTCGTCGGTGTAGGCACCTTCGCGGAGCACGCGCACGGTGTCGGCGAGTTCGGCGGCGATGGCGGGGTAGAGCTCGGTGCCGCCGACGATGTCGTCCATGCGTCGGAGGCGGTCGCTGCGGAGGCGGATGGTGTCGGCGAGAGCGGTTCCGACACGCCTCCCGGAGCGCATCTCGTACACCTGGGGCGCGTCCGCGAGCAGCCATTCATGCGCCACCCGCGCGGCGAGCCCTTCGGCGTGATCGGCGGTAAGGGCGTGGGCAACGGCCTCCGCGTCGGCCCGAGTCCATTCCTCGGTGCACCACGGTGTGGCCGAACCAGGTGCCTTCGGTGCGATTTGGCTGCGGCGCCCGCGTAACGGGGCAGCCGCGGCCTCGAGTTCGTCCCGACTGATCCCGAGGACAGTCGAGATCCAGGGCAACCATCGTGTGGGCAAACGGGTGCCGCGCTCCCAACGCGAGACCTCGTGCCTGGTGACCGTGGCATCGCCGGACGCCTCGCACAGCAGATCCGCGAGGCGCTGTTGGGTCTTGCCCTGCTGCCTCCGCACGCGCGCAATCAGCGCGCCGACAGGCTCGTGCTCGTACATGGTCGCCCCCGACATAGTGCACATGTCGTACCGCAGGCCCCCAGTGTGGCCCACCCAAGGGCCCACATGGAGGCTCCTTGCCGAAGCCGTCCGACGGGGTTCCCTGGTCACATGCAACCTGCGGCGATCAGAGGAGCAGAGACGGTGCCGACACAATCCCCCGACCGAGTGCATGTGGGACCGTCCGGCGACGAGGCTCGTCCGATTCGGATCCTTACCCCGGGCCGTGCGCCCATGGATGTGACACGCGCCGAGTTGGCCATGTTGCTGACGGAAGGCCGTGGATATCTGGTGCGAACACTCCTCACGCCCCCGATGGGCCGGATCTCGAACTCGGGCGGCTGAACCATGCCCGACGGCGCGGGCCGTCCCGACCGTTTCCGGCGGCCGGCGCCGGTCCCCGAACCACCGCCCACGAGGAGGGCCATGCTCTCGTCATCCCACGACCGACCGCTCGCCCTCGTACGCCTTGCCGCCGCCGCTGCCGAGCGCGAGCGGCTTCACGGTCGGCTGCCGGACCCCGCGACGACGCCTCGCCGACGGCGGGATGCGTACCGCCGGGAGTGCCGGGCCGCCGGAGCGGCGCTACGGGGCGCGGTCGGTGATGCGCACCGGGCCGGGGTGTCCGTCGAAGTCATCGCCTATGCGGTCCGGTTCTCGCCCGGCTATGTGCGGATGATTCTGGACCGTGCGCGTACCGCCGATTTCGTTCCGTTTCGCGTTCGAGGAGAACTCGTGTCCACCTCACCCCCCTGGTCCGTCAGCGAGCACTTGTGGCGCAAGCTCGACGGCGGCCGGCACCACCATCTCGGCACCATTTCCCGCGTGTGGCACGACGGTTGCCGGTGGATGGTCGAGTACGACTACGGGGCGCTCGCCGACAAGACCGCCACCGCGCCCGCTGCCGAGATGTATCGGGCCGGGCCCATGACCCGGCCCGTTTGAGGGACGCCGGCGCGCCGGTCAGGTGAGGGGGAGGCGGCCGTCGGCCAGGTACGCCGCCAGTGGGCCGGTCGTCCGGGCGCGGGTCGGCGGGTGCAGGGCCAGTCCGTTGGCGCAGGTGGTCAGGTGGGCGACCTCGGCGGAGGCGGCGGAGTCGAGGTTGCCGAGGAGTTCGACCGCACGCGGGACCACCCGGGAGAGGGCATCCTGCACGCAGTACCGGACGTACAGTGCGTGGGCCGGCGTCGACGCGTCCGCGTCGCCGTCGTCGATCCGGCGGGCGATGCCCTCCGCGGCCGACATCGCGCCCTCGACCTCCGCCATGTCGTCCCCCATTTCCCCGGGTCCGGCCGACCCCCTGACAGCAACCCACCCAGGCGACGACGCGCACGAGGGACGAATCAGGCGATACCGCGGCCCGTTCCGCGCGGGCGGGTCCGCGTCAGGGCTTCGGCCTGGGGCGGGCCAGGAGGATGTCGGCGGCGTGGGCGCGGACTTCGGCCTTGGTTCGGGGGCCGTGGTCGAGGTCGAGGAAGTGGGTGCCGATCGCCATCGCGAAGGCCATCAGGCTGCGGGCCTCGACCTCGTCCGGGTCGGGGCAGAACGTGCCGATCATCTCGCGCAGCAGCGCCATGCGCCGGGCGTCCACCCGTCGCAGCCGCTCCGCGACCGCCTCGTCGCGGCGGGCCCAGTCGCGGATGGCCAGGTCCAGGGGTAGGAGGCGGTCGCTGGAGAAGGTGAGCGCGCCCGCGCGCTGGATCTTGGTCCTCGGGTCGCCGCCCTCGCGTTCGACCCGGTCGATCACCTCGTCGGTGCTCTCCCGCTCCCACGTCTCCAGCATCGCCTCCAGCAGGGCGCCGCGGTCGGCGAAGTAGCCGTAGAACCCGCCCTTGGTCACGCCGAGCCGCTTGGCCAGCGCCTCCACGCGGACCGCGTCCGGACCGCCGGCGGCGAGCGCGGACAACCCCTCCTCGATCCACCGGTCGCGCGGCGTGCGCGGCGTTCCCACCATGTGCCCCACTTCACTTTCGGCGCTGATGTACGGAGCCGTATAAAACGGCTAGCCTCATTTTATACGCACCCGTATATCGCGCATTCGAGGCGGTTCTGCCCATGAAGCTCCCCCGCACCGCGTACACCGATCAGCCGTGGCGCATCCACGAACTCACCCCCGACTTCCGGGTGGAGGACGTGTGGTCGTTCCGCACACCCGGCGCCGGGCCGGACGACTTCCCGACCATGCTCGCCGCGATGCGCGCGGCCGGCGGACTCGCGAAGCAGAGTGCGCCGGCCCGGTTCCTGTTCGCCGCCCGCTGGAAGATCGGCGCCCTGCTCGGCTGGGACGAGCCGAAGGCCGGCCTCGGGGCGCGGGTTCCGTCGCTGCGCGATCGCCTGCCCGCCGACCTGCGCGACAACCCGGGTTTGGAGTCCGAGGAGATGCCGCTCACCCCCGTGTACGAGCTGGACACCGAGTGCGCCCGGGAGTTGGTGAACAAGACCGTCCACACGATCATGCACCTCGGATGGGTGACGACCGCGAGCGGCGACCACGAGTTGCGCATGGCGGTCCTGGTGAAGCCCAACGGCACCTTCGGCCGGCTGTACATGGCCGCCATCGCGCCGTTCCGCTATCTCGTCGTCTACCCGGCGCTGACCCGGCAATGGGAACGCGCCTGGCGGGAGTACGGCCGCCCGAACCCCGAAGGCGCCGGCCCGGCGGGCACCGTCGACGGCGTCGTGGGACGGAAGGGCATGCCCGCGTCGTTCCAGTCCCTCACCTCGTTGCCGGACTTCGACTACGTCGACGTGTTCACCCTCACCACGGACGCGGCCGGCGACGCCACGCCCGAGCAGTGGGCCCGGGCGATGTTCGGCGACGTCCCCAACACCGGGGAACGCCTGATCTGGCGCGGCCTGCTCGGCCTGCGGCTCACCCACGGGCGCTCGCCGGACACGGTGGCCGGCTGGCGCGTCGCCGAACACGGGCCCGACTGGATCCGCCTGGAGACGGCGTCCCCGTGCCTCACCGCCAACCTCGTCGTCCGCACGAGCGAGGGGCGGGTCTCACTCGGGACCTTCCTGCGCTACGAACGCCCCCTCGGCCGGCTGATCTGGCCCCCGCTGTCCGCCGTACACCGCCGCCTGGTCCCCGGCGTACTCCGCAAGGCCGCGACCAGGGTCCGCTGAGGCCGCCGGGACACGTCGTCATTCGACTCTCTACGCCGGGCGGCCGGGCGGTCTACGCTGCGGGCATGCGTGAAACGCGCAAGCCTCCTCGCGGTCCGTCCACGCCGGACAACCCGGGAGGCCCGCCCGGGCCGGTGTCCCCGGACAAGAACCCGCCTGCGCCGCCGGAGCATCCGCCACCGCCGGGGTCGTGAAACGTGAACATCGACCGCGTCGCGTGGACCGGGCTTCCCGTCGAGGCGCGGGGCGCGGTGGCGGGGCGGCTCGGGGTCGAGTTCGTGGCAGCGGACACGCGTGCCGGCGCGAACTGCGGCGTCTCGGCGGTGTTGACGCTGCTCGACGGGCGCACGGTGTTCGTCAAGGGGCAGCGTGGCCGCGACCCCGTGCCCGCCGCCGACGGCGCGAACCAGGATCCGAAGGGCTGGTGGGGGCCGACCTGGGCCCCCGTCGATGAACTCGCCCAGGAGGAGCGCATCAACCCGTTCCTGCCCGCGAGCGCGCCGCGCGTGTTGTGGCGCCTGGCGGCCGCCGGGTGGCACCTGCTCGCGTTCGAGGGCGTCGGCGGCCGGCACGCCGATTACGCGCCCGGGTCGCCGGACCTGCCCCTGGTGATGGACGCCCTGGCCGAGGTGGCGCGCTGCCCGACACCGGCGTTGGCGTTGCCGACCGCGTGGGATCGCTGGGGTTACTGGTGCGATCCGGCGGACGAGCCGTTCCTGGCCGGTGCGTGCCTGATGCACACCGATCCGGCCGCCTGCAACGTCCTCGTGGACGGCGATCGGGCCCGTCTCGTCGACTGGGCCTGGCCCGCGCTCGGGCCGGCCTGGATCGATCCCGTCCTGTGGGGCATGCGCCTGGTCTCGGCGGGCGGCCACACCCCCGAGCAGGCGCGAGCATGGGCTTCCCGAACACCGGGATGGCGGACGGCGACGCCGCGGGGCGTACGCGCGTTCACCGGGGCCGAGGCGCGCCGTTGGGAGGAGGACGCGGCGGACGGCGTCCGGGGCGCGGCCGAGATCGCCCCCTCGGCCCGGGCCTGGGCCGAGGTCTGGGCGTAGCCCCGGGAGGCGTCCGAGCCGTCAGCGGGACCGTCGGGTCAGTACCACCGTCGTGGCCAACGCGGCCACCGTCACCGCCACCGGCAGGGCCGCCCGGCGGGCGTCGCGGCGCCGGTTGTGGGCGTCGAACAGGCCGCCGCTCGACTGGACCGAGAACGCCGACCACACCGACTGCGCCGAGAACGCAGAGGCCACGCCCAGAAACGAGCCGATCGACACGCACGACAGGGCCGAGCCGACCGACCCGAAGGACAGCGCGGAGCCGACCGAGCCGATCGACAACACCGAGCCCACCGAGCCGATCGAGAGCACCGAACCCTCCGACCCGATCGACAACACCGAGTTGTGCGAGTTCCGGGACAGGATCGAGCCGTGTGCGTCGACGGCGAGCCGCTTCTTGGTCATCGGCCCAGTCTGCCCGAACTCACATACGATCGACCGCAATCACCCGCGCCCCCCGCGCGTCCCGCCCCGGCGCCCGCCGCCCCTCACATCCGGTCCACCGCCACCACCCGCACCACCGCGCGCCCGGTCTCGTCCGACTCGGTCAGGTCCACCTCGGCGGTGATGCCCCAGTCGTGGTCCTGCGCCGGGTCGTCGAACACCTGGCGGACCCGCCATGCCGAGTCCTCCTTGGTGATCTGCAACAGCTTGGGCCCGCGCGCGTCGGGACCGGTGCCGATCGAGTCGTGCTCGTCCCAGTAGTCCTCCAACGCGTCCTGCCAGCGCTCCGAATCCCACGCCGTGTCGCCCTCCTGCTCGGACAACTCGCCGAGCTGGAAGTAGCGCCGCAGCGCCGCGAGTTCCACCCGCCGAAAGAGCGCGTTGCGCACCAGGACCCGAAACGCGCGCTCGTTGGCGGTGACGGGCGTGGTCCGCCCCTCGATGTCGTCCAGCTCCTCCTGCGTCGCGTCCGGGTTGGCCAGCTTCTCCCACTCGTCGAGCAGGCTGGAGTCGACCTGGCGGACGAGTTCGCCCAGCCACGCGATCATGTCGTGCAGGTCCTCGTTCTTGGCGTCGTCCGGCACGGTCTGGTTCAGCGCCTTGTACGCGCTCGCCAGGTAGCGCAGCACGATGCCCTCGGTGCGCGCGAGTTCGTACCAGCCGACGTAGTCGCCGAACGTCATCGCCCGCTCGAACATGTCGCGCACGATCGACTTCGGCGACAGCGGGTGGTCGCCCACCCACGGGTGGCTGCGCATGTAGATCGCGTAGGCGTGTTCGAGCAGTTCCTCCAGCGGGCGCGGGTACTGGATGTCGGCCAGCCGCTCCATCCGCTCCTCGTACTCGATGCCGTCGGCCTTCATCTGTCCGACCGCCTCGCCCTTGGCCTTGTTCAACTGCGCGGCCAGGATCTGCCGCGGGTCGTCCAGGGTCGCCTCGACCACCGAGAGCACGTCGAGCGCATAGGTCGGCGCCTCCGGGTCGAGCAGGTCGAACGCGGCCAGCGCGAAGGTGGACAGCGGCTGGTTGAGCGCGAAGTCGGCCTGGAGGTCCACGGTGAGCCGCACCATGAGGCCCTCCTCGTCCGGGGCGTCGAGCTTTTCCACCACGCCGCCGTCGAGCAGCGAACGGTAGATCGCGATCGCCTGCCGGATGTGCCGCAACTGCTGCGCGCGCGGCTCGTCGTTGTCGACCAGCAGGTGCCGCATCGCCTCGAACGCGTTGCCGGGCCGGTTGATCACCGCGAGCAGCATCGCGTGGGTGACCCGGAAGCGGGACGCCAGCGGCTCCGGCTCGGCCTCCTGGAGCCTGGTGTAGGTCTCCTCGTTCCAGCCGACGAAACCCTCCGGGGCCTTCTTGCGCACCACCTTGCGGCGCTTCTTCGGGTCGTCGCCGGCCTTGGCCAGCGCCTTGAGGTTCTCGATCTCGTACTCGGGGGCCTGCGCCACCACGTTGCCCACCGTGTCGAACCCGGCCCGCCCGGCGCGCCCGGCGATCTGGTGGAACTCGCGCGCCCGCAGCCGGCGCACCCGCTGGCCGTCGTACTTCGACAACGCGGTGAACAACACCGTGCGGATCGGCACGTTGACCCCGACGCCGAGGGTGTCGGTGCCGCAGATCACCTTGAGCAGCCCGGCCTGGGCGAGGCGCTCCACCAGCCGGCGGTACTTGGGCAACATGCCCGCGTGGTGCACGCCGATCCCGTGCCGCACCCAGCGCGAGAGCTGGCGGCCGAACTTGGTGGTGAACCGGAAGCGGCCGATCACCGACGCGATCTGGTCCTTCTCCGCTCGCGTGCACATGTTGATGCTCATCAACGACTGGGCCCGCTCGACCGCCGACGCCTGGGTGAAGTGCACGATGTACACCGGCGCCTCACGCGTGGTCAGCAACTCCTCGATGGTCTCGTGCAGCGGGGTGACCCGGTAGGAGAAGTAGAGCGGCACCGGGCGGGTGGCCGACTTGACGATCGTGGTGGACCGGCCGGTCCGCCGCTTCAGGTCGGCCTGGAAGTGGTCCATGTCGCCGAGCGTCGCCGACATCAGCAGGAACTGCGCCCTCGGCAGCTCGATCAGCGGGATCTGCCAGGCCCAGCCCCGGTCCGGGTCGCCGTAGAAGTGGAACTCGTCCATCACCACCAGGCCCACGTCGGCGTCCGCGCCGTCGCGCAGCGCGATGTTGGCCAGCACCTCGGCGGTACAGCAGATGATCGGCGCGCCGGCGTTGACCGAGGCGTCGCCGGTCATCATGCCGACGTTCTCGGTGCCGAACTGGGCCACCAGGTCGAAGAACTTCTCCGACACCAGCGCCTTGATCGGCGCGGTGTAGAAGCTGCGCTCCTTGCGGGCCAGCGCGGCGAAGTGCGCGCCGGCGGCGACCAGACTCTTCCCGGAGCCGGTCGGCGTGTTCAGGATGACGTTGTTGCCCGAGACCAGCTCGATCAGCGCCTCTTCCTGCGCGGGGTACAGGGTGAGGCCGCGCTCTTCCGCGTACGCGGCGAAGGCTTCGTACAGGGCGTCGGGGTCGGCCTCGGCGGGGAGCAGATCGATGAGAGTCACCCGTCTATCCTGCCTGCTCGCCGACCCCGCCCCGGACGCAACCCGGATACGACCTCGCCCGCGCGTCGGCGGCGGCGCTCCGCGCGCCGGTCGTGGGGGCTTCCGGTGACGCGTGTCACATCTCTAGGGTCGCGTGATCATCCGCCGCCTGGGACGGGGAGTGTTCGTGGGGTCGGCACGACGCGTGGGGCGGGTGGGTCCGGTGCTGCTCACGGGCCTGGTGCTGGTCACCGGTGTGGTACTGGCGGGCAGCCTGCTCGGGTACGCGGCCCGCTCCGGATCGCCGGCGTCCCGACGCGCGCCGACCGTGGTCGCGATGTCGGACGAGGCGCGGGCGGGGGCGGGCGGGATCGGCTGGGCGGTCCGCTACGGCGACCTCCGCCACGACCGCGCACAGCGCACCTACCGGCTGGTCATCTCCGCCGATCCGGGCTCGCTGGACACGGTGCTCGCCGGCGGCGTCGACCCGGACGTGTGGGACAGCGGGGTCGTGCACTCCGCGCAGCACGCCGGGGTACGGCCGTCGGGGTTCCGCTACGAGTCGGGCACCACGTACTACTGGAGCGTACGGATCCGGGACGACCGGGACCGGGACTCCGGCTGGAGCACCCGCGAGCGGTGGACGGCGCCGCACCCCTGACGTCGACGCCCGAAGCGCGCCGCCCTCGCGGCCCACGCCCGCTCCCCGACCCCCGCGGCCCGATCTCCGGTCGGCGGCCCCCGAGTTCCCGTCGGTGCCCCTGTGAACACGCAGCGCGAGCCATACGATGCATGCGACTTGATCAGGGGAAGGGACTTCAGCCATGCGCAGGATCCTCATCGTCGGTGCCGGCCAATCCGGGCTCCAGCTCGGCCTGGGATTGCTCGCCCACGGCTACGACGTGACCGTGATGACCGAGCGCACGCCCGACGAGATACGCGCGGGCCGGGTGACCTCGACACAGATCATGATGCCGTCGACGATCGCCCTCGAACGGCCGCACGGGCTGGACCTGTGGGCCGACCGGGTGCCGCCGATCGACCGGGCGGGCTTCACCATCCCCGGCCCGGACGGCACACCCGCGGTGGACTGGCTGGGCGACTTGGGCGGCGCGCAGTCGGTGGACCAGCGGATGAAGATGCCCGCCTGGATGGAGCTGTTCGTGGCCCGGGGCGGCAACCTGGTGGTGCACCCGGTCGCGGTGTCCGACATCGACTGGTTCACCCGCGCCTACGACCTCGTGGTGGTGGCCGCCGGCAAGGGCGAGTTGGTGTCGATGTTCGACCGGGACCACGAGAAGTCGGAATTCACCACCCCGCAGCGGCAGTTGGCGGTCGCCTACTTCCACGGCGCGACGCCCAGGCCGGCGGTGGGACACGACGCGCTGCACGTCAACGCCATCCCCGAGGCGGGCGAGATCATCATGTTTCCGGGCCTGACCCTGTCCGGGCCGTGCGACATCATCCTGCTGGAGGCGATCCCCGGCGGACCGTTGGACGTGTTCGGCGGTGTGCGCGACCCGCAGGCCTACTGGACGCTGATGCGCGACGTGGTCCGCCAGTTCGCGCCGTGGGATCACGACCGGATCAGCCGGGCCGAACTCACCGACCCGATGTGCGTGCTCAGCGGCGGCTTCTCCCCCGTCGTGCGCAAGCCGGTCGCCCAACTCCCCTCCGGCGGCGTCGCCCTGGGCATCGGCGACGTGCTGGTCACCAACGACCCGCTCAGCGGCCAGGGCGCCAACAACGCCGCGCGGGCCGCCGACCTGTACCTGAACGCGATCGTGGCGCACGGGGACCGGCCGTTCGACGCGGCCTGGATGGAGTCGCTCTTCGCCACGTTCTGGGAGCGCGCCCGGCACGGGGTGAAGTTCTCCACCGCCCTGCTCGGCGCCCCGCCGGAGCACGTGCAGGTGCTGATGGGCGCGGGCAACGACTGCCCGGCCGTCTGCGACGCGATCATGAGCGCTTTCGACAACCCGGCGGAGTTCGAGGAGTTCATGTACGAGCCGGAGAAGACGAAGGCGTTCCTGCACGGTGTCGGCGCGCTGTAGGGCGATCGGCTCCCCGGCGTGGGGTCCGGCGACCCAGGACTCCACGATCGGCGCCGACGGGCGCACAAAGAAGACCGGCCCGAGAGCTCACGCTCTCGGGCCGGTGCCGTCGTGCCCCGGGTGGGGGTGGGGACACGAACGGCCGGGGATCAGATCCCCGAACGGCTACAGACCCTGGGGGGGATTGGGCTGCGCCTGGCCCACTCGGAAAGGGGGGAGTCCCGTTGGTTCCGAATGGACCGTCGTTCTGAAGGCTAGTGAAAACCATGGCCGAAGAACACCTGTCGACCCGACCGGATTGGGCCCGGGACGAGGGTTTAAGGCCCTCTTAAGAGTGAATCGTCGCCGAGGTTCCGGGGGGCACACGACCAGTAACTCAGAGTGAGAAGATCGGCGCCGCCGACAACCCGCGGAAGGTGTCGGGGCACTCAGCCGACACCGGTCCGGCGCCGGCCGCGCCGACTCTTGCCGGCCCGACGACTGCGCCGGGTGACCGCTTCCGTACGGCCCGCACCCAACCGCACGCTCACCTCCGCGCCGCCGAGCACCGAGCGGCCCAGGCCGACCTCTCCCCCGGTGGCCTCCGCGAGCCGGCGCACGATGTCCAGGCCCAGGCCGGTCGAGCCGTCGCCGCCCTGGCCGTGCCCGCGCCGCAGCGCGGTCTCCGGGTCGGCGATGCCGGGGCCGCCGTCGGCGACCAGCAGGATCACCGATTCCCGGCCCGCGTGCAGCGTGACGGAGAACGGCACCCCCTCCTCGGTGTGCCGGAACACGTTGCCCAACATCGCGTCCAGACCGGCCGCCAGGTCGCCCCGGGACACCGGGACCCGTACCGGCACCTCCGCGCCCACCAGCTGCCACGGGCGGTCCTCGTCCTCGGCCAGCGCGGACCAGAAGTCCATCCGGGCCCGCACCACCTCCGCCGCGTCGCAGCCCACCCGTTCGATGCTCGCGCTGGACCGGCGCGCGCCGCGGATCAACTCGTCCACCTCGCGCTCCAGTTGCGCCACCGCGTGCCGGGTCTGCTCGGCCACCGGATCGTCGCCGAGCGCCGCCGCGTTCAGCCGCAGCGCGGTCAGCGGCGTGCGCAGGCGATGCGACAGGTCGGCGGCCATCTCCCGCTCGTTGGCCAGCAGTTGCTCGACCCGATCGGCCATCGTGTTGAACGACGTGGCGGCCTCCTGGAGTTCGGAGGGGCCCTGCGGGGCGATCCGCGCCTCCAGGTCGCCCGTACCCAGCGACCGCGCGGCGGCGGCCAACGACCGGGCCGAGCGCACCACCTGCGCGCCGAGCCGGTCGGCGACCAGGACCGAACCACCGACCAGAACCACCGCCACCCCCGTCAGCACCAGCCACGCGGTGCCCACGCCGTGGTCGAGGTCGCCGTCCGGGACGTACACCTCGATCACCGTGATCCGCCCCTGATCCAGCACCACCGGCTGCAACAGCGCCCAGCCGCCGCCCGCCCGGACCCGGAACGAGCGGGCCGACTCGCGCGCGCCCGCCACGTTGTGCTCGCTCGCCCGCGGTCGCCCGAGCACCGACCCGTCCGGCAGGTGGATCGCGATCCGCCCGCCCGAACCGGCCGGCACACTCGCGATCGCCGGCTCCAGCGCGGCCCGATCGGTGGTGATCACCAGCGCCGGCTGCAACGCGGCGGCCTGCCGCTCGGCATCGGTGAAGGTCCGGTCCGCGGCAATCTCCCGGATCACCAGCACCAGCGGGATCAGGAACGCCAGCGCCACCATCGTGGTCACCGCCAACGAGACCCGGACCAACGTGCCGCGCAGCCCCCTCGGCGCCCGGGCCGGCCTCGGGCCGCGCTCCGACCTCGGACTGCCCGACCCCGAAACCCGGGCGGACCCGCCGGCCCGCTCCGCCGCACCCGCCGTCCGACCACCGGAGCGGCCCTCCCCACGCCGCCCCGTCGCCCCGCGCCCGCCCGAGCGCAGTCTCACGCCGGGGGCTCCAGCTTCACCCCGACACCCCGCACGGTATGCAGATACCTCGGCTCCCGCGCCTTCTCGCCGAGCTTGCGGCGCAACCACGACAGGTGCACGTCGATGGTCTGGTCGTCCCCGTACGCCTGACCCCACACCTCGGCCAGGATCTCCCGCCGCGGCACCACCCGGCCGGCCCGCGCGGCCAGGAACGCCAGCAGGTCGAACTCGCGCCGGGTCAAATCCAGTTCGCGGCCGTCCAGGTGCGCCTCGCGGCGCCGGGTGTCGATTCGCAGGCCGCCGGTGGTGAACACCTCGGGTGTGCTGCCGCCGCGCGCGCGGCGCAGCACGGCCGACAACCGGGCACCCAGATGCTCCCCGGAGAACGGCTTCGTCACATAGTCGTCGGCGCCGGCGTTGAGCAGCCGGACCACCTCCGCCTCGTCGTCCCGGGCGGTCGCGATGATCACCGGGACGTCGGATATGCCGCGCAACATCTTCAATGCCTCGGATCCGTCCAGATCCGGCAGGCCGAGATCCAGGATGACCACGTCGAACGAATACTGGGCCACCTCGCGCAGCGCCTCCAGGGCGGTGCCCACGCTGCGCACCGCGTGGGAGGACGAAGTGAGGTAGCGGATCAGCGCCGAACGTACGAATTGGTCGTCCTCGACAACGAGCACCTGTGCCATGGTTCGGAACCGTACCCGTAGGGTCGGCTCCGTCCAGCCCGGGAGGGGCCCGCGCGGTCGGCTCCGCCCAGCCCGGGTGGGGCCCGCGACCTCGGCCCCACCCCGCCGGGGAGGGGTGGGGCCGAGGCGGGAGGATAGGGCTCGTGCGGAGAATCATCACGTCGATCTCGGTGTGGCTCGCGGTGACCGCGGTCGCCGTCGCGCTCTCCTGGTGGGGGGTGCGCAGTGTGCTGCGCGAGACCGTGTTCGAGCCGCCCCGGCCGCCGAGCCCGGTGGCCGGGAACGAACCGCCGCCCTCGGTGTCCACATCGCCGCCCACGCCCTCGGCGCCGCCGACCTCCGAGGCGCCGGACCTGATCTCGGCCGTCAACCGCACCCCGCCGCCGACCTCGTCGTCCCCGCCCCCGACCACGACCCCGCCGACCACGAAGGCCCCGCAGGCGCCGCCGCCCGCGCAGTTGCGGGAGCAGCCGGCCGCGGCGGTGCAGAGTTTCGAGGTGCGCGGCGGGCGGGCGTCGTTCCGCTACCAGGCGACCATCGCGACGCTGATCGCCGCGACGCCGAACTCGGGGTGGGCGGTCAAGGTGTGGCCGGGCGACCGGTGGATCCGGGTCGACTTCATCCGACACGGACAGACCTCGTCGGTCTTCGTGGTGTGGAACGGGCACGACCCGATCGCCTCGACCTACGAGGACTGACGACCGGCGCGGACCGGACGACCCACGCGGCCGAGCCGGCCTACGCGCCCCGACCCCTGCCGTGCCCTCGCGCCCCGCGACCCGCCCGGCTCACAGGTCCTCCAGCACCTCGGCGGCCGTGGCGCGCAGACCGCGCGCGACCCGCGTGGCGGTGTTGTACCCCTCGTCGCCGCGCCCCTCGGAGAACGCGTTGGCCGCCTGGATCAGCCCCTGGGCGCCCTTGAGCGCGTCGACCGCCGCGGCGAGCAATGCCTCCCCGCGCGCGTCCTGGCCCGGTTCGCCCGCCATCCCGGCGAGTTGCCGGGTGAGCACGGTCAGCCGCATGTCGACGCCCCGGACACCGGCCAACGGCGCCGGCCGCGGGTCGCGCACGCTCGGCACACCCTGACGCGGCATCGACGCGCCCTCGGGGCCACCGCACAGCGGACACGTCTCGCCGAGCGCGAGCAGACCGCGCTCGGGGTGCCGGGGACACGGCGCCGAACGTGGTCGCGCGTCGGCCGCGTCCCGGGCCCGGCCGCGCCGTCGCCGGTTCTCGCAGAACAGGCACTTGTCCCGCGCGTCCTCGTCGACCGGGCCGTGCGGATGCTCGTTGCACAACGTGGTCGGCGCCGGCGCGGTCAACTGACCGAGCAGCCGCCGCGTGTTCGCCAACTGCTCGGCGATCGCGTCGTACGCCTCCGGCGGGCTGGTGTTGCCGAGGAGGTCGACCATCTCCATCAGGTTCTTGGTCGAGCGGACGAGTGCGTTCGTATCAGGTGCCACGCCTATGGACTGTAAATGATCGGCGGCCCGTCACCGCACGATCAGGACTTCGAGGGTGCGCGGCCCGTGCACGCCCTCGACCCGATTCAACTCGATGTCGCTCGTCGCGGACGGCCCGGAGATCCAGGTCAGCGGTCGACCGGGGTCGAGTCGTTCGAGCGCCTGGGGCACCGAGGCGACCACGTCGGCGGCGCGAATCACACACAGGTGCCAGTCCGGCACCAGGGTCAACGCCCGACGACCCTGGCCGGGCCCGGCGTCGAGCACGATCGTGCCGGTTTCGGCGATGCCGACGGCGGCGGCGGTGAGTACGCCGTCGGCGGTGTCGAGGGCGGACGTGCTGAGGGTGCCGGCGGGCTCGACGATCTCAGGCCTGTTATTAATACGGTTTTCGTACAACTGCCCGTACGCCCAACCGTCCGCCAGGCACACCCCCTCGGCGAGACCGGCCGTCCACGCCGCAGGCAGCCCCGCCGGGGTCACCAGGGTGCGGGCCCCGCGCCGCGCGACCGCCGCCGCGACCGCGTCCGGGAGGGCGTCCTCGGCGACCTCGTGCACGACGGCCCGATAGTCGCGCAGGTGCTCGACGAACAGGTCGAGCACACCTTCGGTGACATGCGCCCGTGCGTAGTCGCGCACGACCGGGGAGTCGTCGCCGCTCGGCACGTCGGCGAGCGCCCGGCGGACCCGGGCCAGGATCGCTGCACGCGAACTCATCGGTCGTCCTCCTCGATCCGGTTCTTCTCCGCCGGCGGTTGCGCCGGAGCGGCCGGGTGCCGCGCCGGCGGCGCGCCGCGTTCGCGCACCCACCAGTCGCGGAAGGACTGCGCCGGCACCTCCGGCAGGGCCCGGCTGTCCGACCAGGCCGCACCCGGCCCGGGCGCGCGGCGCGGCAACAACCGACGCGAGCGGGCCGCCACCCGCTGTACGGTGCGCAGCCGCTTCGCGTCGTCGAGCACCCACTCGGCCGCCCGCATCGCCGCCCGCTCGGCCCGGTGACCGCCGCCCTCGACCACCTGTTCGCGCAGGTGCACCAGCACCTCGGGGATGTCGATGGCGACCGGGCACACCTCGTAGCAGGCACCGCACAACGACGACGCGTAGGGCAGCGACGCGGTCTGCGGGTCCACCTTCCCGGTGGCCACGCCCCGCAGTTGCGGCACCAGGATCGCGCCGATCGGCCCCGGGTACACCGACCCGTACGCGTGTCCCCCGGTGCGCTCGTACACCGGACACACGTTCAGGCAGGCCGAACACCGGATGCAGCGCAACGCCTGCCGTCCGGTGGTGTCGGCCAGCACGTCGGTGCGGCCGTTGTCGAGCAGCACCAGGTGGAAGTCCCGGGGGCCGTCGCCGGGGGTGACGCCGGTCCACATCGAGGTGTACGGGTTCATCCGCTCCCCGGTCGAACTCCTGGGCAGGAGTTGCAGGAACACCTCCAGGTCGGCCCAGGTCGGCACCACCTTCTCGATGCCGACCACGGAGATCAGCGTCTCGGGCAGGGTCAGACACATCCGCCCGTTGCCCTCTGACTCGACCACGACCAGCGTGCCGGTCTCGGCCACCAGGAAGTTCGCGCCGGATACCGCGACCTTCGCGGACAGGAAGCGCTCCCGCAGGTGCCGCCGCGCGGCCTCGGCCAGCGCGGCCGGCTCGTCGGTCAGTCCGGGTGGCGCCGGTACCCCCCACTCGGCCATCTCCCGGACGAAGATCTCCCGGATCTCGGCCCGGTTGCGGTGGATGGCGGGCACCAGGATGTGCGACGGCAGGTCGTCGCCCAACTGCACGATCAACTCGGCCAGATCGGTCTCGTAGGCCCGAATGCCCTCGGCGGCCAACGCCTCGTTGAGCCCGATCTCCTGGGTGACCATCGACTTGACCTTGACCACCTCGGTCTCACCGGTGGCCCGAACCAGGTCGGCGACGATGCGGTTCGCCTCCGCCGCGTCCGCCGCCCAGTGCACGGTGCCCCCGGCGGCGGTGACGGCCGCCTCGGCGGCGACCAGGTACTCGTCGAGCCGACGCAGCGTCCGATCCTTGATCGCCGCCCCGGCGGCCCGAAGCTCACCCCAGTCGGAAAGCTCACCGACCACATGGGCCCGTTTATCCCGAATGGTATGAGTGGCCTTGCGCAGATTATGCCGAAGTTGAGGATTCGACACGGCAGATCGAGCAGCCTCGGGAAACGGCGGCATACCCAAGAACGTGGGCGGTGAGGTCATGACAAAGCTTTCCGATCAACGGGTCAAGGAAATTCGGCTCACAGGCCATCCAGGCCACACCGCTGCCCCTAAAACCGCAGCCGGTACGGCCTACGCAACGGGTGGAGCGGGCGGGTAAACAATCCCTAACCCGCCGTCGAGGCGAGAATCTCCGCCAGATGCACCACGCGCATGCCGGTCCGCTGACGATCCATCAGCCCACCGATGTGCATCAGGCACGAGTTGTCCGCCGCGCACAGCACCTCCGCCCCCGTCCCCGCCGCGTGCCGCACCTTGTCGGCGCCCATCGCGGTGGACACGTCCGGGTTCTTCACCGCGAAGGTGCCGCCGAAGCCGCAACACTCCTCCTCGCCCGGCAGGTCGACCAGTTCCAGACCCCGCACCTCGCGGAGCAGCGCGGTCGGCCGGTCGCCCAGGCCCAGGAGGCGGCGGGAGTGGCAGGTGGGGTGGTAGACGACCCGGTGCGGGAAATAGGCGCCGACGTCGGTGACGCCCAGCACGTCCACGATGAACTCGGTGAGGTCGTACACCTTCGGAACCACCGCCGCGACCCGGGCCGACAACCCCGGATCGGCCGCGCGGGCGGCGGCGCGCGGGTGGTTGTCCCGGATCATCGCGCCGCAGGACCCGGACGGGGTGACCACCGCGTCGTAGCCGGCGAAGGTGTCCGCGAACCCGGCCACCATCGGCTCGATCCGTTTTCCGTAGCCGGTGTTCCAGTGCATCTGGCCGCAGCACGTCTGCGCGGTGGGGAAGTCCACGGTGCAGCCGAGCCGTTCCAGGAGGCGGACGACGGCCTGCCCCGTGCGGGGGTAGAGCGTGTCGTTGACGCAGGTGATGAACAGCCCGACGCGCATGCGTGCGGCCTCCTCGCGACGGTCGAATCATGTGGTCTGACCACACTGTGGTGTGCTCACGCTAAGGGCATGGCATGCTTGGCCACAAGACACCCCCCGATTCGCGATTCGCGACGCCCGCATCCGAGGAGCCCCCGTGACAGACGGCCCCGACTGGCGTCCGGTCAAGCGTGTACGCGCGTTCGAGGAGGTCGTGGCGCAGATCGAGGAGCAGATCGCGAGCGGCCGACTGCGGGCCGGCGACAAGCTCCCGGGCGAGCGCGCGTTGGCCGCAGCGCTCGGGGTCAGCCGCCCCTCGGTGCGCGAGGCGATGCGGGTCCTGGAGGCCATGGGCGTACTGGTGGCCAACCCGGGCAGCGGCCCGGAGGCGGGGGCGATCCTGGCCGGCTCGGCGGGCCCGGCGCTGACCGGCGTTCTCGGGCTGCACCTGGCACTGGCCAACTTCGCCGTGGACGACGTGGTGGAGACCCGGCTGCTGATCGAGTCGTGGGCGGTCGAGGGCGCGGCGCGGCACGCGGGCGAGGCCGACCTCGACCGGCTGCGCGCGATCGTCGCCGCGATGGACGACCCGGACCTGCCCCCGGAGCGGTTCAACGAACTGGACACCGAGTTCCACGCCACGATCGCGGAGTTGTCGGGGAACGCGCTGGTGACCACGTTCATGCGCGCGCTGCGCGACACCGTACGCCGACACCAGCGCCGCGCGGTGGCCGAACTGGGGCCGGACACGGGCGCGTTGCGCGCGGACCACCGGGCCATCCTGGCCGCGATCGTGGCCCGCGACCCGCGCGCCGCGGCCGACGCGGTGGCCGCGCATCTGCGCCGCGCGTACCCGCAGGTGTCCCGGGTCCGCGAAGACACGCCGTCCCCGGAGAACTGACGAACCGTCAACGATCCGGCCGACATAGCTGACGAACCGTCATCGACCGCGTGTGGTAAGGCGATCGCTCAACAGGTCGGCGCCGGGGGTGGGTTGTCGGCGGACCGCTCGCGCGGACTTCGGGCAAAGCGCGCAACGCTCTGGTGACACGGCGCTCCGGCCCGGCATACTGCGCGGCAACGTACAGCGCAGGAGGTCGCGAGGATGCTCGGGCACGACCGGATCGACGCGGAAACCTACCACCGGGACATCGTCCCCGGATTGCTCATCGGCGCACATGGCAAACGGGCCGAGGCGGGCCTCGCCGGGCTCGACCCGCTCGGACTGCGGATCGGCACCGGGGCGTGGACCTATCGCGCGGACGACTCCCGGCTGCGCGTCGTGGAGGGGATCGACCCGGACGCCGGCTGCGTGGTGCGGCTGTCCCCCGACGCCTGGACCGACCTGGTCACCCTGCTGCGCACCGCCGCGGCGCTGGCCATCGCGGGCGAGGTGCACACCGAACACGGCACGGTGCTCGACCTGTTCCGCTGGGAACCGGCGTTGCGGGCGCTCTACCAGGGCATCGAGATCTACCTGCCGCAGGGCCCGGAGCTGTACGACCGGCACGGCGCGCCGGTGAACCCGGCGGCCGAACTCACCCTCGACCGCTCCGATCGGGAACTCGCCGAACACTTCGAGGCGACCGGGGTGATGCGGATCCGCGGGGTGTTCTCCACCGCCGAGATCGCCGTCCTGAACGCGGAGGTGGACCGGCTCGCCGCCGAGGCCCGTCCGGACGACGACCGGTCCTGGTGGGCGGAGACCGAGTCGGGTGAGGCGGTGCTGTGCCGGATCGTGTATGCGAGCGAACGCTCCGCGCCGATCGGTGAGTTGGCCCGCGATCCGCGCCTGGTCCGGCTGGCCGGTCTGCTGCACGACGACCTGGCCGCGTCCATGGACCGGATGGAGGGGGTCTCCGTCCTGCTCAAGCCGGCGGGTCGGCTCAAGGGCCTGGCCAACATCCCCTGGCACACCGACTGCGGTCTCGGCGGCCACCACATCATGTGCCCGTCGGTGGCGATCGGCATCCAACTGACCGGCTCCTCCGCCGAGACCGGCTACCTGGAGGCGATCCCCGGCTCGCACGGGCGCACCTGCCCGCAACCGACGCAGGAGGAGCCGGCGAACCTGCCCTATGTCGCGGTGCCGACCGAGCCGGGCGATGTGACGGTACACGTGGCCGACGTACTGCACGCGTCGCCGCCGCCCGCCGGGGTGGGCGGGCGGCGCACGATGTACGTCACCTTCCGGCCGCCGTCGCTGTTCGAGCAGGTCGGACCGGGCGAAGCGGTCAACGACCTGATCCGCAGTCGTACGGCGAGTGAGCTGGAGGCCGGCCTGGGCCGGTGAGTCCGCCCCTCGGGGCGGGTGGGCGCGGGGACTGCGCCGGGCGGGACGGGCGCGGGGGCGCGCCTGGCGGGACGGGGGCGGGGACTGCGCCGCGGGACGGTTCGGGACGGGCGGGGCGGTTCGGGGCGGGTGCAACGGGCGGGACGGGATCGGCCGCTCGGCTCGCGGCGGCGGCCACACGCGCGGGCACGCGTGTACTCGTCGGCCGGCATCGGCACTTCGCGTTCGGCAATCGGCGTTCGGTGCTCACCGGTTCCGGAGGACACCCGCCGGTTCCACGCTGAGGATCCGGTCCAAATGGGTGATTCGCAACACCCGCGCCGGCTGCGGACCGACACCGCACACCACGATGTCCCCGTCCCGGTCGCGCAGTCGGCGGTAGCCGTAGACCAGGCTGCCCAGGCCGGACGAGTCGATGAACGGCACCCCCGACAGGTCGATCCGCAGGCTGCGCGCGCCCTCGTCGACGAGGCGGTCCACCGCCTGGCGAAAGGCCGGTGCCGCGGTCATGTCCATGTCGCCGTGTACGGACACGATGCCACCGAGGTCGGCCTTCAGGGCCGTGTGCACCACGCACGGTCCGGCCGGGAACGATGTGTGATCCACGTCGTCCGGCGGGAGATCGTCAAGGCTCATAGGGACCACTCCACCCGGTCGAGTGTCGGTTCGGTCGCGCGGCACGCGACCGCTCGCTACGATGCGCGCATCCCGGGACGAACCCCCATATCCATCCCGGAACGCAAGACCGCATCGGCACCCTACTCGCCGCATCGGTCGCTCGTGGACCGTCTTCCCCTTTAGGTGTGATTCCGGCGGAAGCCACCCCCGGCCGACCCCGGCGGTCGTACCGTGAAGGTCGCGCGAGCGCCGGCGCAAGCCGGCTCGAAACGCACGGACGCAAGGGATTCCGTAGCCATGACCGGACCACGCCCCTCGAGCGACGAGCGGGGCAGTAACACGCAGGAGCCGGCCGCCGCTCGGCGGAGCGACGGCTTCGAGTCGCCGCACGCCCCCGACGAGACGGCGCCGCCCGGCTGGTCACCGGCCGAGGTGCTCGACGAGAGCGACAGCGGCGTGATCGTGTACACCGCCGAGGGCACCGTGTGCCACGTCAATCTCGCGGCCGCGCGCCTGTTGCCCGACTGTGCGGTGGGCACCGCCTTCCCGACCCTGCCCGCGACCGGTACCACCTGGCACGGCGAGGTCGACGATCGGCGCGTGCAGGGGCGCCGAGCGGTCCTGAGCGGCGGACACTACGCCTGGTACGTCCGCGACACCACGGCGGAACGGCGGCGCGAGGACGCGCTGTTGGCCGAGCGGCGGCGCAAGGTCTTTCTCGCCGAGGCGGGCCGGATGTTGTCCGCGACGACCCACCCGCGCCGGCTGACCGATCTGGTCACCACGCTGCCCGCGCCCGAACTGGCCGACTGGGTGGCGCTGTCCGTGCCGAGCATGGAGGACGGCCGGATGCGCACCACCTACGCGCCCGCCACCGGCACCCCGATCGCCCGGGTGACCACCGGGTTGGGCACGGCGTGGACGGCCCCGGCGGGCGTCGGCCGCGTGTTGCGTACCCGCCGGCAGGAACTGCATCCGTTGATGGATCGCGAACTGCTCGGCCGCCTGGTACCGGACGAGGCGGTCGCGGACCTGCTCGCCGTCGACGCGCGGTGTGCGCTCGTGGTCCCGGTGCCCACCGACGACGACGCGCCGTCCGTACTGACGTTCGTGCGCTCGGCGACCTCGGAGCCATTCGCCGAGGAGGAGATCGCACTCGCCGTGGACTACGCCGAACGGGTGGGCGTGGCATTGCGCACCTCGCGGCTGTACGTCGAACAGGATCGGCGCACCCTGCTGCTCGCCCGGGCCCTCGTCCCGGGCCCGCTGCCCGAGGTGCCCGGCGCGCGGATCGCCGCCCGGTATCGCCCGGTGTCGTTGACCAATGGTCTGGGCGGCGACTTCTACGCCGTGCATCCCACCCCGGTCGACGGCACGTGGGCGTTCTCCGTCGGCGACGTGTGCGGACGTGGCACGCCCGTGGGCATGTTCAGCTCGCGCTCGCTGCTGATACTGCGCACGGCGGCGAGCGCGGGCTGCGCTCCCGCGCATCGGATGGCGCTGCTCGACGCGGAACTCACCCTCGGCGATCCCTCGTTGGTGCTGACCGCGATCACCGGGGACTGCTCGGTGCATCCGGACGGCTCCGCGCGGGTGCGGTTGACCTGCGCCGGGCATCCGCCGCCGCTGTGGATGGACCCGGCGGGCCGGGTGACCGCGATGGCGTTCACCGATCCGCTGGTGGCGGGCATCCCGGGCACCGTGTTCGGCGAGCGGGAACTGCCGTTGCCGGCCGGGTCGACGCTGCTCCTGTACAGCGACGGGGTCACCGAGGCGCGGGACGCGGACGGTGAGGCGTACGGGGTGGAGGCGTTGCGGCACGACCTGGCCTCGTGTGCGGGCATGCCGGTGGAGGCGCTGGTGGAGCGCCTGGAACAGCGGCTGTTCACGCATCTCGGCGAAGCCCCGGTGATCGACGACGTGGTGCTGTTGGCCATTCACATCCCCTATCGGGACGACCACGAGGCGCTGCCGATCCTGGCCGAGCCGGGTCGTCCCGGTCCCGACGAGCATCCGGACGGCGCATGACGCACGTGGTCTCCGACGAACTCGACCTGTTCCTCGCACACCTGGGTCGAGCCGACGAGGTCGAGGCACTGAACCTGGTCCGCAACCTGCTGGGCAAGGGGGTGCCGGGCGAGGAGGTGTTGACGGACCTGGTGATCCCGGCGCTGCGGGTGGTGGGCGAGCGGTGGGCGACGGGCGAGTGGACGGTGGCGCGCGAGCACGCCGCCTCGCACGTCACGGGGCGGGTGGTGCACCTGGTCGCGGACGCGACGCCGCGTCCGCGCTCGCAGACCCGGATCGTGGTGTGCTGCGCGCAGGGCGACTGGCACGGGCTCGCGTCCCGGATCCTGGCGGCGCTGTTGCGGCTGCGCGGGATCGACACCACGGTGCTGCCACCGGGTACGGGCGCGGGTGAACTGGCCCGGGTGGTGCCCGACTCGGGCGCCGGGTCGGTGGTGCTGAGCTGTACGGTCTCCACCGCGCTGCCGGGCGCGCGGGCGATGGTGGAGGTGGCCCGCCGAGTCGGGGTGCCGGTGCTGGTCGGCGGTCCCGGCTTCGGCCCGAAGGGGCGCTGGGCGGGCGTCGTCGGCGCGAACGGCTGGGCGCCTGACGCCGAACGCGCCGCCGAGATGTTGACGGGTCCCGGCTGGCCGACCGTCACCACGCCGGCCCCGCGCCTGCGCCACCTGTCCGACCCGGCGGACGACGGCGTCGGCCTGCTGCGCACCCCGCTGGTGGCCGCGGGCATGTCGGCGCTGGCCCCGATCGAGGGCGAACACTCGGACACCACCATGCGCGACGGGCTGACCAGTGCGGTCGACACGCTCGCCGTCTCGCTGTTCCTGGACGACGACGCGCTGTTCGTCGATTTCACCCGGTGGTTCGCCGGCGTACTGGGCCACCGGCGCGTGCCCAGCGAGGCACTGGCCGCCGCCTATCGGGCCTTCGCCACGCGCTTGACGCACGTCCCCGGCGCGAGCGCCACGCTGACGGCGGCGGGGGCGGTGTTGTAGGCGCGGTGTTGTGGGCGAGCTGTTATAGCGCGAGGCGGAGCCGGTCAGCTCACGGCGCTCAGGTCCTCGTCCGTGGGGGTGTCGTCGGACAGGGCTTCGGTGAGGTCCGGGTGTACGTCGAAGAGGCGGCGCAAGCCCAGGGCGGTGAAGACGCGGTTGACGTGGTGGTCGTTGTTGCCGGGCATCACCAGACGCAACGAGCCGCCGGTGGAGCGCAGTAGTCGGCGGGCCGCGACGAGGGTGCCGATGCCGGTGGAATCGAGGAATTCGACCCGGGTGAGTTCGAGGACGATGCGATGGTCGCCGTCGGCGACCGCGCGTCTGACGTGTTCGCGGAGTTCGGGGACGACGGCGTAGTCGACCTCCCCGAGGACGTGCAGCACGGTCCAGCCCTGGAGATCGTCCTTGATCACCTGAAGAGTCACGCGCCGGCAGTCCCCTCGCCCATGGTGTCCCGAGCCGCGCGAGACAGGGCGGCCGGAGCGATCGGCGAACCCGTCCCCCAGCGGATGGCACCGACGGATCCGGGCGGGACCTGGACACGTGGCTCGGGAGCCGGGTGGTCGGCCCGGCCTGTGACCTACCGTAGTGGCCCGCAGGAACCGGGGCAGTGACGATCCGGTCACGTACGGGTCTCGGTTGCAGCGTACACGGATCATCCCGGACGCCTCCGGGAGTCGGGGCGCTCGCCCGAACGACCGCCCCGATGACGCAACGTCACCTGCCATCACCTCGACTCGCAACGCGGCGGGAGCGGTGCGCCGTTCAGCGGGTCGGCCACGGCACATCCGCAACCACGGTGCACGACCCCGGCGCGATCTCGGTGAAGCCGGCGTCGCGAACCACGGGCCGGCCGCTGCCGGCCAGCGCGGGCCACGCGGCGGGGTCGGCGACCCGAACCGCGAGGTCGAATCCACGCGCGGCCCACTCCTTCCGCGCACCCGAACCGAGCCCCATCCAGGCGATGTGCGCGCCGTGCCCGACCTGTGCCATGGCCTTGCCGGCGGTCATCTCCAGGGACGGGTTCAACCACAACACCGGCTGCCCGGGATCGGCGGCGCGCGGCGCGACCGGCTCGTCCAGGTCGGTGCCGGAGACCTGCAACTTGGCCAGGTCCTTGGGCCATCCGTCCAGTGGGATGGGCGGGTACACCCGGACCTCGGCGGTGCGGTGGGCCACGGTGATCCCGGGCAGGGCGCCGGCACGACGCCACTCACCGCCGCGGGCCCGGCGCACCACTTTGCGGATGCGATGCCCCTGCCATGCCTCGACGACGTCGTGCCACTCCCCTTCGGGGTCGGTGGAGCGCACGTCGGCAAGCAGGACGAGGACGGCCCGCGCGGCGGCCTCGAGGGCATCGGTACGGGCGGGGGGTTCGTCCTTCTCGATGTGGGCGACGAGGGGGAGAACGTATTCGATGGAACTCACGCCCCCGATCATGCCGTGCTCGCGGCCACATGGCCCCGCCGGGCGGGGTGGGGTGGGCGGGGCGGGGTGGTCGGTGTGCCCACCCGCCCACCCGTTACGCCGGGTGCGGAGGCTGGGCTTCCACAAACATCGGCCGAGACCAACCCGGCCCCACACCCCGAACCGCATGGCGCGTTGGGCGGGCGAGTCGCAGAGGTTGGTCGGACTCGGCACCTTTCGCACAACTCGGCTGCTTCCGGCGCGCGTTGGGCGTTGGGTCGCGGGTGGCTGGTCCGGGGCCGGTCAGAGTCGGTGATGGGCCGCCGCCGGCGTGCGGGGCTCCACGACCCGAAACTCCCGACGGGATGGCCGCCTTGCTCACCGAAAACCGGCTGGCAGTGAGGGCGGGAGGACGGGGCGGTCGGGTTCTCCGGGGTGCCTTCCCGAGTCGGTCGAGTGCTTCCGGCGCGCGTTGCGCCTGGGGCTGCGGGTGGCTGGTACGGGGCCGGTCAGAGTCGGTGATGGGCCGCCGCCGGCGTGCGGGGCTCCGGGGCTCCGGCTTCCGGCTGGATGGACGTGTTGGTCGGCGAAAACCGGCCGGCAGTGAGGGAGCGGGAGGGCGGTTGGGTTGGGTCCGCCTGGGGGCCTTTTCGGGTGGGTTGAGCAGGGCATTTCGCGGTGTGGTGGGCGTGTGTGTGGGCGAGAGTCACGAAACCGGACGGCGTTGGGTGCCGTGGCCTCGGTGTGGGAGAAAACCGCAGGTCAGCGCGGAGAGGAGAGCGTTTGAGGCGCCTCGGGATCCGGGTTCGGCTCCCGCTGGGCACTTTCGGTCTTCTTGACGGCCGCTTTGAGGTCGGAGCGCTCGAAGCCGGCTCCGAGTGAGCGGTTTCGGTCTCCGCGCCCGGCGTTGAGGGGTCGGAGCGCCCGAAACCGGCACTCGTCGCCCGAATTTCCGTCTCGACCTTGCAAAGCCGCAGTTCACCGAGGCTCCAAGCCCACAACTACCCATCGCGATCCGGTTTCGAAGCCCAACTCCCCTCCAAACGCTCCCGAAACACCCCGGCCCACCCGAAAGGTCCCGGAGGACCCGACCTGACCACCCACCGGCTCCCCCGCTGCCGGCCGGTTTTCGCCGAGCAACACGCCTGTCTCGTCGGGAGCCCCCGGTCATGGAGCCCCGCACGCCGGCGGCGGCCCACCACCGACTCTGACCGGCCCCGCACCAGCCACCCGCAGCCCCAGGCGCAACGCGCGCCGGAAACACTCGACCGACTCGGGAAGGCACCCCGGAGAACCCGACCGCCCCGTCCTCCCGCCCTCACTGCCAGCCGGTTTTCGGTGAGCAAAGCGGCCATCCCGTCGGGAGTTTCGGGTCGTGGAGCCCCGCACGCCGGCGGCGGCCCATCACCGACTCTGACCGGCCCCGCACCAGCCACCCGCAACCAAACGCCCAACGCTTGCCGGGAACGCCTGGCCCCCTCGGGAAGGCCACCCGGAGGACCCGACCTGAGCGCCCTCCCTGCCCGCCGCTGCCAGCCGGTTTTCGCCGACCAACACACCTGTCTCGTCGGGAGCCCTGACGCTCGGAGCCCCGCACGCCGGCGGCGGCCCACCACCGACTCTGACCGGCCCCGCACCAGCCACCCGCAACCAAACGCCCAACGCGCGCCTGAAGCGCTCGGCCCACTCGGGAAGGCACCCGGCGAACCCAACCCGACCACCAACCCGCTCCCCTCCTGGCGGCCGGTTCTCGGTGACCAATGCACCCGCTCCGCCGGAAGCCCGATGTCTCGGAGCCCCGCACGCCGGCGGCGGCCCATCACCGACTCGGGCACACCCCGCACCGGCCACCAGCAGCCCAAAGCGCAACGCACGTCGGAGCTGTCCGGCTTCGCGCTTCGCGCTCCGTCTCAGGTCGCCGACGGTGTCGTCAGGAACCGCGCTATCGCGCCGATGGCCGTCGTGGATTCCGGGATTTCCGGGTCGATGGCGGGCCAGGCGTGGGGGACGTCGGGGATCAGGTGGGCCTGGACCTGGACGCCGGCTGCGGCGGCTCGGGAGGCGAAGGCCGTGGTGTCGCCGAGCAGGGCCTCGTGGCACGAGGCCATGAGCAGTATCGGTGGCAGGCCGGACAGGTCGGCGAACAACGGGGAGGCCAACGGGTCGCTCGGGTCGTGCAGTTGCAGGTAGATCTCGGCGGCCTCGCGCAGCGACCGCTTCGAGATGAACAGGTCCGTGGCCGCGTTCGAGTCGTATGTGGGCTTGGTCACCGTCAGGTCCAACCACGCGGACAACAGCACGAGGCCCGCCGGCATCGGCACCCGCGCCCCCCGCGCCGCGATCGCGAGCGCCGCCGCCAGGCCGCCGCCCGCCGAGTCGCCGCCCACGAACGGCGCCGCGTCGAGGCCCTCCTCCTCCACCGTCACGAGCGCGTCGTACACGCTCGCCGCGTCGTGCAGCGCGGCGGGGAACGGCGCCTCCGGGGCGAGCCGGTACTCGACCAGGATCACCCGCGCCCGGGCCGCGAGCGCGATCCGCGACGCGATCCCCAGCCAGCCCTCGGCGTCGCCCATGCGATAGCCGCCGCCGTGGAAGTAGAGCAGCGTCAGCGCCGGGACCGGGACCTCCAGGAACGTGCACGGCACCCCGCCCACCAGGCGTCGGGCGACCGCCACCCCCTCCTCGGGTTCCTCGCGGTACGCGGCCGTGCCACGTCGCCGCGCCTCCAACTCCTCCGGCGCGGGCCGCCCTTCCCGTAGCGGCGGCAACTGCCAACTGTCCAGGCTCATCCCTGCTCCTCCCCGACCGGACTCGAGCCGGCCCGACCGTCCCCGGCGGCCCGCTCGACCCCACCGATCCCATGGATCCCGTCGACAACCCGTCCCGGCCCGCGGATCCGGGCCCACCCACCGTCTGCCCCGCCGTCGATCGTCCACGCCGGCGGGCCCACCCCACGAACGGACCCGTGCGACCGCCCGATCGTCGACCGCCCGGCCGGGAGCGCGCGTGTGCGGATCGAAGCTTGCGACAAACCCTGGTAGGGATCAAGCGATTGGCCGGGTTGTGACCTGAGCGCCGGCGCAATTGGGCGCCGGGTGCACCGTTCGGTTCGTACGATGTGGCGCGCGGGGTCCTTCGAACCGCTCCCGGCCCGGCGCCGGGGAATCGGTCGTCGCGCCGACGACAGCAGGAGGGGGGTCCGTCGCATGGTGGTCCGGGTACGTGTTCTCGGCCATGTCTGCGTCGACGGCCCCGCGGGTCGTGCCGCGGAGGACCTGCTGGGCGGACCGCAGGCCCGGCTCGTCTTCGCCGCGCTCGCGCTCGGCCGCCGTCACCCGGTGCCGCGCGAGGAGTTGGCCGCGCTCCTGTGGCCCGAGCAGGCGCCCAAGTCGTGGGAGGGCGCCCTGCGCGGAGTGCTCAGCCGGGTGCGCGGATTCCTGGGGCAGGCCGGCTACGACGCGTCGTCGGTGTTGCGCCACCGGGCCGGTTGCTACGTGCTGTCTCTGCCCGAGGGCACCGAGGTCGACGTGGAGGCGGCGGAGAGCGCCCTGATCGAGGCCGAGGCACTGGCCGTGCACGGCGCGTTCGCGCAGGCCAGGACCCGCGCGCACGACGCGCACGAGATCCTCGCCCTGCCGTTTCTGCCCGGCCTGGACGGCGACTGGGTGAACGAGCGGCGTACCCGCTGGCGTTCGGCCCGACTGCGCGCGCTCGCCGTGTCGGTGACCACCGAACTGCACCTGGGCCGCGCCGACGCGGCCGTGACCCGCGCCGCCCAACTGGTCGACCTGGACCCGTTCCGCGAAAGCAGTCACCGCCTGCTGATGACCGCGCACGCCGCCGGCGGCGACCGCGCGGCCGCGCTGCGCGCCTACGAGCGGTGTCGGCGGCTGCTCAACTCCGAACTGGGCGTGGGCCCCTCGCCCGAGACCGAGTCGGCGTTCCTGCGCCTGCTCGGCGACGCCACGCCGCAACCGCTGCCGGTACCCGCGCCCGCCGCCCGCTTCGCCTCACCGACACCCGGCCTGGACGCGCCGCCCGCGCCCGCCCCGACCCGCTCCGCGCACGACGTGTTCCCGCACGGCGCGCCCGGGCCGATCGTGGGCCGCTCCGCCGAACTGCGCCTGCTCGAGGAGTCGACCCGGGCCGAGGTCGGCTCGCGGGTGATCCTGGTCAGCGGCGACGCCGGGATCGGCAAGTCCTTCCTCCTCAACGAGTTCGCGACCCGCGCCGGCCGCAACGCGTTGGTGCTGACCGGACGCAGCGACGAGGGTGTGGCCGCGCCCTTCCAACCGTTCGTGACCATGCTGCGCGCCCACCTCGGCGACGTCGCGGCGGAGGAACTGCGCGAGCGGGTCGGCGACCTGGGCGGCGAGTTGCACCGACTGCTGCCCGAACTGCCGCTGGAGCCCGCGGGCCTGACCCAGCCTCAGGGACCGCCCGACTCGGACACCGAGCGGTATCGGCTGTTCGAGGCGGTCGCCGGGGTGTTCCGGCACGCCGCCGGCGAGCGCGACCTGATCCTGCTGCTCGACGACGTGCACTGGTCCTCCACCTCGACCATGCTGATGTTGCGGCATGTCGCCCGCGCCCTGGTCGGCACCCGGGCGGTGGTGGTGATCGCCTTCCGGGACACCGGTCTGGGCTCGGTGCATCCGATGACCCGGCTGATCGCCGACCTCTACCGCGATCTGCACCCGCTGCATGTGCCGCTCGGCGGCCTGGACGTGGCCGCCCTGGTCGAACTGGCCCACGTACTGGCCGGCCCGCTGCCGCCGCGCGCCGAGGGCGTCCGGGCCCACGTACTGCGCGAACTCAGCGACGGCAATCCGCTCCTGGCCACCGAACTGCTGCGCCAGTGGGCCGACGTCAGCGACTGGTCGGCGCTGGGGAAGAGCGTGCCGGCCGACGTCCCGCGCCGGGTGCGCAACGTGCTGCGCCAACGGCTGCTCGGCCTGCCGCAGTCCACCCTGGAGGCGCTCACGGTCGCCGCGGTGGTCGGCCCCTCGTTCGACATCGACCTGGTCGCGGCGGTGCACCCCGGCGGTTTCGACACCGTCGTGGACGCGCTCGACGACGCGGAGCGCGCGCACGTGGTGCGCGGCGAGGAGACCGACCGCCCTGGCCGCTTCACCTTCGTGCACGCCCTGGTCCGCTCCACGCTCTACCAGGAACTGCCCACCGCGCGCCGCCTGCAACTGCACCGCAAGGTCGGCCTGGCCCTGGAGGCCCGGGGCGATCGAGACGCCCATCTGCCCGAATTGGCCCACCACTTCCGGCTCGCCTGCCGCTTCGGCGAGGCCCGCCGGGCCTTGGACTACGCCCGCCGCGCGGGCGACGAGGCGCGCGACGGCGGCGCGTTCGAGGTCGCCGCCGAGCACTACCGGCAGGCCCTGGAGGTGCTGCCGATGGTCACCGACCCCGCCCCGGAGACCCGCTGCGACCTGCTGCTCTCGCGCGGCGCCGCGCTGGACCGGTGCGGCGACCGGCGCTGCCGTGAGGTGCTGCGCCGCGCCGCCGAGGAGGCCCGAGCGCTCTCCGACTCGCGCCGGCTCGGCCGGGTGGCGCTGGCCATGGTCCGTCTGGGGCAGGTGTACCAGGTCGGCGTGGACCTGGAGTTGGTCGCCCTGCTGCGCGAGGCGCTGGCCGCGCTGCCGATCGCCTCCGCGCTGCCCGCCGACATCGCGCTGCGCTCGTTGCTGCTGGCCGCGCTCGCGGTGGCGCTCACCTTCGGGCAGGACCGCGAGGCCCGGCTGGGCATGCTGTACGAAGCCCTGGAGGCGGCCCGCGAGTCGGGCTCGCACGACGCGCTGGCCCAGGGCCTGGAGGCCCATCACCTGGCCGCGTCCGGACCCGACCTGGTCGAGGAACGGCTGCGGATGAGCAGCGAGTTGACCGTGTTGTCCGGGCTGACCGGCGATCAGGAGTCGCTGTTTCGCAGCCACTTGAACCAGGCCTACGACCTGGTGGTGTGCGGCGCGATCCCGGCCGCCGAGCGCGAGTACGCGCAGGCGCAGCGGGTCGCCCGGCGGCTTCGGCACCCGTGGTTCACGTGGGAGGTGCTGATCTACCGCTGCGGCCTGGAACTGTTGCGCGGACGCACCGCGCGGGCCGCGGACGTACTGGCCGACGCGCTGCGTCTGGCCCGCCGTTCGGGGCTGCCGCGCGAGGCGGTGCGCTCGTTCAATCTCTCGCAGATCCTGGCGGTGCGCTGGGAGCAGGGCCGGCTGGGCGTGATGGCGCGTCGGGCGGGGGTGGCGGCCGGCTGGTCCCGGGACGTGTCCTGGTGGCGGGTACAGGCGTGTTGGGCGGCGTCCGCGTCGGCGGATCCCAAGTCGGCGCGCGAGGAGTTCCACGCCCTGTGCGTACCGGGCTTCGCGACCATCCCGGTGGACCTGCTGTGGACCGGCTCGTTGATGCGACTCGGCGAGGTGTCCCTGGAACTGGGCGACACCGAGCGGGGGTTGCTGGTGGCGGAGGCGTTGGCGCCGTACGCGGACCACCTGGATTGGACCGGCTCCTCGCTCGGCCCGGTACGCCGGGTGCTCGGCGGCCTGGCCGCGCTGGCCGGCGACGGGGCCTCCGCCCGCGCGCACTTCGCGGCGGCGTACGCGCGCTGCGTCGAACTGGGCCTGCCCGGACACGCGGAGCGTACGCTTCAGGACGCGGTGCGATTGCTCGGAGACTCGCCGGACGTTGGCGTACCGTCGCGGAGCTGACTGGCTGTCACCTTGCGCTTTCGCGCTGCTCTGACGCTGTTCTGACGCTGTTTGCCTACCGTTGGTGACGACCCGGCCGGTGTGCCGGGTGCACAACGGGGAGGACGGGGCAATGGGGATTGCGGGCGCGGGATCGGCGGTGGCGCACGACGCCGACCGAGGCACGTTCAGTGTGTTGGGCTGGCCGGTCGTGTGCTTCGATTCGTTTCATCGGGTGGAACTGCCACGCCGGCTCGAGGGCGGACTCGGCGAACGGGTCGCCTGGGACGTGGCCGGCCGCGCCCCGATCGCCATGTGCATGCCCGACGGTTCGGCGTACAGCTATGTCGAGGACCGGGGCCAGGTGCGCATCGTGCCGGGGGTGAGCGCGGACGCCGAACTGGTCGTCGAGCTGGCGTCCGGCGCGTGGCAGGACTACCTGTACGAACTGCGCACCAGCCGCGGCCTGGTCGAGTCGCACGCGGTGCGTTTCGTGCGCGGCACGTTCGCCGACTGGGACACCTGGGAGCCGGCGATCCGCTGCATGTACTCCGGGACGCCGATCTACCACCCCGAGGCGCTCGATCTGCGCGACCTGGCGGATCGGCCGATCGACCTGTACCGCGACTTCACCACCCGGGATGAACCCGACGAGATGGCGCATTTCCTGCGTACCACCGGCTACCTGGTGGTACGTCAGGTCTTCGACGCGGACCGGGTCGAGGAGTTGGCCGGCGAGGTGGACCGGATTCGCGGGTCGTGTCGTGAGGGCGACCGGGGTTCGTTGTGGGCCGCGGACCCGGCCGGCCGGCGCTCGCCCTACCGGTTGACCTACCTGGGCATGCGCTCGCCGCGGATCGCGGCGCTGGCCGACGACCCGACCGTGCGCATGTTGTGCGGCCTCGCGGGCCAGGACGTGGTCGCGGTGACCGACCGGGACTCCGGACAGATCGCCGTGCTCAAGGAGTTCGGCACCGCGCCCGAGCCGCTGTCCATCCCGGACCTGCCCTGGCACAAGGACTGCGCGCTCGGCGGTTGTCCGATCACGTGTCCGCGCGTACACGTGGGCATCCGGCTCGACGCGGTGACCCAGGACAGTTCACAGCTGTACGCGCTGGCCGGGTCATGGGGCACGGTCGCGCACGAGCGCTACACGGCGGAGCAGTGGGCCGGGCTGCCTGTGGTGGGGATGACCACCGACCCGGGCGACGTGACCGTACACATGGGATGCGGGATGCACGCGGGCCCGGCCGCGACCGGCGCCGCCCGCCGGCGCACGCTTTACGTCCAGTTCGACAATCCGCGCATCTTCGACGTGACGAGCCCGTACGAGAGCTACGAGCACGTGATCCCGGGTTACGACAACAGGGGGGACGAGTCGGCCATGTCGTGGATGTGAGGCCGGGGGCGCGTGTTTGCGGTGCCTGGGGGCGGGGCCGGGTTCGAGTCGGGGCCGGGTTCGAGTCGGGGCCGGGTTCGAGTCGGGGCCGCGCCCGGCCCGGCGGATCCCGACGCGGCAGGATCCGCCGGGCGGCGCGGGCGCGGCGCGGCGCCTATTTCGCGGGACGGGTGAGTTCGCACCTCCCGTTCGCGCAGGAGCGGCGCAGACGGCCGGCCGAGATGGTCTCCATCAGGCCGATCGCCCAGCACATCGGGCAACCGCGCAGCGCGACCAGGCCGACCGGCGCGAGCAGCAGGCTCACCCAGCCGGCGACCGGCAGCAGGGCCAGGGACGCGACGAGCGCGCCGAACCCGACCGCGCCCCGGGCCAGGTGGCGCGGGACGGTGGCACTGGCGAAGCCGGCGGGCTTGGGCGCGACGTGGACGGCGTGCGCGGCGAGGGCGGCCTGCGCGTCGTGGGCAGCCGGCCGGACCGGATCGGCGGGAGGGGAGACGGGCTCGGCGGTGCGTGTCTTCGTGAGCGTGGTCGTGGTCGTGGTCGAGTCGAGCGTCATCGTCGGTTCTCCTCACTACGGGACGGTTCGTCGCGCAGGGCCTCGCGTACCGCCGAACGGGATCGATGCAGGCGGGACTTCATCGCGGCGGTGCTGATCCCGAGCCGATCGGCGACCATCCGGCCGGGCAGCCCCTGGATGTCCCGCATGACCAGCACCTGCCGCAGGTCGTCGGGCAGGGCGGCGACGGCGGCCGCGACGCGTTCGGCCTCCAGGCGCAGCAGGGCGTCCTCCTCGGCGGAGCGCGCGGTACCGCCGGGGGTGTCGAACGGGTCGGACTCGGCGGCCGAGGCGTGGTGGACCAGGGCACGGGTGCGACGCAGGCACTCGTTGCGGACGATCCGGAACATCCACGACGCCAACGCCCCCGAGGCGCGCAGCATGCCGATCTTGCGGTAGAGGATGATCAGCGCCTCCTGCGCAGCGTCCTCCGCATCCTGGGGGGTGGCGCACAACGTGTGCGCGAACCGGCGCACGTGCGGGTGGGAGCCGTGCACGAGCGCGGTGAGCGCGTCGACGTCACCGCGCTGCGCCGCCGCGACCAGGACCGCGCCGGGCCAGGTGTGGTCAGCCACGCTGACGCTTCCGGCGGCGCAGCGTGACGGTGCAGACGCACAGCAGCAGGGCGAGTGCCGCTACGACGATGACGACTACGGTCATGGGGTCCTCCCGATGGGATGCGGGGCGGACGAGGTGTTCGTCCGCACACGCATGAGAGGCGCGGCGGACGCGAAAGGATTCACCCGGATTCGCGAGCAGGGTTCGCGCGGGTTCGCGAGACGGTGACGACGCATCACGAACCCGATGATCCCGCGCCGGGCGGGGGTGGCCTCAGCGCGGGTTGCGCTTGGTGATCCGGCCCTCGGTGTCCGCCTCCAGCGACGCCTTGCCTTCGGCCCCGGTCACGGTGACCCGGATGACCACGGCCCCGGACCCGGGCGCGGAGCCGGCCACCGGCTCGAAGGTGATCCGCCACGAATTCGGCTCGGCGATCCCCAGTTTGGTCTGCGCGATGCGTACCAGTCCGGGCAACCGCTCCAACGGCAGCGCATTCACGTCGATCACCGCGCCGGGGTCGGCCGGCGCGCCGAGCACGCCCTGCATCGAGATGCCGTGGTCGTCGATGGTGATCGTGGCGGCGTTGCCCGTGCGCATCCCGCTCACCAGCGAGCCGACCAGCCGGCGAAGCTCCCCCTCGGCCAGCATCGAGTCTGACGACGCGGTGCCGGAGACCGTCGTACCCGTCGAGACGCCACTCGTGACCTTCGTCTCGGAGTACGTCGAGGAGGAAGACGACGAGGATGTGGTTTTCGTACTCGAGTCGCCGAGCTCGTCGGCCAGTTCCGCCCGGAAGAGCAGCACCACGATCCCCGCGCCGACCAGCAGGCCGAGCAGGACGAGCAGGCAGAACGCGCCGTCGCCGCGCGGGGCCTCGACCATGGCGGACACCGGCGCGGAGTCCACCGTCTCCACGCTCGCGCGCCGGGCCCACTCCTCGGTCGGCTCGGTCACGAGCTTGACGTCCCACAGGTCGTCGGGGCGGTACTCCACCACCACGACCCCACGCGGCCGATAGTCGGGGATGTCGACCAGGTTGAGGTCCTGACGCATCTTCACCCGGTACGCCGTGCGCTCGTCCGGCGCCACGGTCAGCTCGAACTCGACCGGGATGTCGGCCGTATCGCTCCCGAGGGCCCGCCGGCTCTCGATCACGGCGAGCGCAAGCCGAGCCGGCGCACGCACGTCCCGGGCCTCCTGGAGGCGCCCACGGACGGCCCACGCGGCCATGTTGAACAGGAAGAGCCCGACCCCGACCACGCAGAGCCGCCAGCTCTCCAGGATGCACCCGGCCACGAAGCAGCCCAGCGCAGCGCCGATCACGCCGCCGGAAAGAAATCCGAGCGCACCGGACTTCAGCCGCTCACCGACGGATTCGCGGGTCTCGATCATCGCCATGGCGGCGATTGTGCCGGTCCCGGATGGACGCCGAAAGACGTCCGGGCGAAAACCGACCACCTGTTCGCAGGACGTGGGGAGTTCCCCCGATTCCGACCCGCGTAGCGGCCCGAACGGCCGCCGCCATGGCCGCTCGCCTCAATACTTACCAATTCGTTAGTACCTCACTTATTAGTAGGTACTTGCCGACTGGAGTGCGTCGATCAAGGATGAATCCCGGCGCCGGACACCGGCGTCTCACCCACCTCCACCCCCTCTGGAGAACGTTGTGAACGCGCAGCAGTCCCACATCCCAGTAACCGTCCTCGGCCTCGGCGCGATGGGTCGGGCCATCGCCAGCGCGATCCATCGGGGCGGCCACCCCACCACCGTCTGGAACCGCTCCGCCGGCCGCGCCGACGATCTGGTCGCCCGGGGCGTCACGCTCGCCCCGAGCGCCGCCGAAGCGGTCCGCGCCTCGCCGGTGGTCGTGGTGTGCCTCCTCGACGACGCGTCGGTCCGCGACACGCTGACCGCCCTGGTCGACCCGCTCGCCGGCCGCCTGGTGATCAACGTGACCACGGTGACCCCGAAGCAGGCCCGGGAAACCGCGACCTGGGCCGCCGAGCACGGGATCGCATACCTCGACGGCGCGATCATGGCCATCCCGGAGATGATCGGCCTGCCCGTCGCCTCGCTCCTGTACAGCGGCTCGCAGGCCGCCTTCGACACCCACCGCGACCTCCTCGAACTGCTCGGCGGCGCACGCTGGTTCGGCGAGGACGCGGGCTTGGCCTCGCTCTACGACCTGGCCCTGCTCGGCTCGATGTACTCGATGTTCGCCGGCTTCGCCTACGGCGCCGCCCTGGTCGGCAGCGAAGGCGTCCCGGCAACCGAGTTCGCCGAGCTGGCGGCCCCCTGGCTCACCGCCATGACCGGCGGCCTGGCCGGCCACGCGGAGTACTTCGACAGCACCGACTACACCGCCGAAACCCAGAGCCTGGCCTTCAACAAGGCCGCCGTCGACACCATCGCCGAGGCCGGCCGAGACCAGGGCGTGCGGACGGAGGTGATCGCCGTCGTGCAACACCTGATCGACCGCCAAATCGCGGCGGGCCACGGCAAGGAAAGCTTCGCCCGAATCATCGAAAGCGTGCGGCGGCCGGTGGCCGGCGGTGGTGGCGGTGGGGAAGGGCACTGACGACGGCGGGGGCGGGGGCGGGGTGGGGTGAGTCGGGTTCCCCGGTGGCCTTCCCGAATGGCCCGGGCGTTCCCGGCGCGCGCTGCGCCTTGGGCTGCGGGTGACCGATGCGGGGCCGATCAGAGTCGATCATGGGCCGCCGCCGGCGTGCGGGGCTCCGAGACTCCGGCTTCTGGCGAGACGGCCGCATTTGCTCGGCGAAAACCAGCCGGCAGCGCGGAGCAGGGAGACGGTCGACTCCGGTCCGCCGGGCGGCGTTCCCGAGTGAGCCGGGCGTTTCCGGCGCACGTTGCGCCTTTCGCTGGGGGTGGCCGGTCCGGGGCTGGTCAGAGTCGATCGTGGGCCGCCGCCGGCGTGCGGGGCGCCAAGACCCGCGCCTCCCGACGAGACGGGCGCGCTACTCGGCAAAAACCGGCCGGCAGCGAGGGAGCGGGAGGGCACTCGGGTCGAGTCCTCCGGAGGGCCTTCCCGAGTGGGCCGGGTGCCTTCGGCGAGCGCTGCGCCTTTGGTCGCGTAGGCCGATCCGGGGCCGGTCAGTGTCGGTCGTGAGCCGCCGCCGGCGTGCGGGGCTCCGAGACCCGGGGCCCCCGACGAGATGAACGTGTTACTCGGCGAAAACCGGCCGGCAGCGAGGGAGCGGGAGGGCACTCGGGTCGAGTCCTCCGGAGGGCCTTCCCGAGTGGGCCGGGTGCCTTCCGCGCGCGTTGCGCCTTTGGTCGCGTAGGCCGGTGCGGGGCTGATCAGAGTCGGTCGTGGGCCGCCGCCGGCGTGCGGGGCGCCAAGACCCGCGCCTCCCGACGAAACGGGTGCGCTGCTCGGCGGAAACCGGCCGGCAGCGAAGAACAGGTGGGTGGTCGGGGGTCGGAATCGTCCGGGGGCCTTCCCGGGTGGGTCGGGCAGGGCATTTCGAGGTGCGGTGGGCGTGTGGGGGCGGGAGTTCACAAAACCGGACAGCGTGAGGTGCCGTGGACTCGGCGCGCGAGAAAACCGCAGGTCAGCGGGGAGGGAAGCCGTTTCGAGTGTCTCGGGATCCGGTTTCGACCCCCACTGGGCACTTTCGGTCGGCTCGACAGCCTCTGCGAGGTCGCAGCGCCCGAAGCCAACCCGACTGGGCAGTTTCGGTCTCCACAGCGGCGATGAGGAGGCCGGAGGGCACGAAACCGGCACACGACGCCCGTCATTCCGCTCTGATCTCACAAAACCGCAGGTCACCGAAGCTCGAAGCCCACAACCACCCACCGCGATCCGGTTTCGAACCCCAACCCCCCTCCAAACACCCCGGCCCACCCGGGAAGGCCCCCGGAGAACCCGACCCGACCACCCACCTGTTCTTCGCTGCCGGCCGGTTTCCGCCGAGCAACACGCCCGTCTCGTCGGGAGCCCCGGGTCTCGAAGCCCCGCACGCCGGCGGCGGCCCACGACCGACTCAGACCAGCCCCGCACCGGCCCACGCGACCAAAGGCGCAACGCGCGCCGGAAACGCCCGGCCCACTCGGAAACGCCACCCGGCGGACCGGATTCGACCACCCACCTGCTCCTCGCTGCCGGCCGGTTTCCGCCAAGCAACACGCCCGTCTCGTCGGGAGCCCCGGGTCTCGAAGCCCCGCACGCCGGCGGCGGCTCATGACCGACTCAGCCCAACCCCGCACCAGCCACCCGCAACCAGGGACGCAACGCGCGCGGGAAGCACCCGGCCCACTCGGAAAGGCCCTCCGGAGCACTCGACCCGAGCGCCCTCCCGCTCCCTCGCTGCCGGCCGGCTTTTGCCAAGCAACGCGCCCGCCTCGCCAGGAGCCGAAGTCTCGAAGCCCCGCACGCCGGCGGCGGCCCACGACCGACTCTGACCAGCCCCGGACCGGCCACCCCCAGCGAAAGGCGCAACGCGCGCCGGAAACGCCCGGCCCACTCGGGAACGCCACCCGGGAACCCGGCCCGGCCACCCTCCCGCCCCCTCTGCCGGCCGGCTCTCACCGACCAAAGCACCCGCCTCGCCGGACCCCCGTCTCGGAGCCCCGCACGCCGGCGGCGGCCCATCACCGACCCTGACCATCCCCGCACCAGCCGGCCGGCGGGCCGGCCGGGCCGGCCCGCAACCAAAGAACCAACGCCCGCCGAAAGCACCCAACCCCACTCAGGAAGGCCCCCAAGCACCCGACCCAAGCACCCGACCCAACCCCCTCCCCCCGCGCCAACCACCCACCACTCTTGAATAGTTCACCAAGTTAAGTTACAACACGTAACGTAAATCCAAGGGAGCCCCGGCAGTCCGACCCGACCCCACCCCGGTAATCCGGCACAAGTAATAGGGAGAAGCCCCATGGCCGATCTGCTCGTACGCGGAGGCACCGTCGTCGACGGAACCGGAGCGCCCCCCACCCCCGCCGACGTGCGGATCAGGGGTGGCGTCATCGTCGAGGTCGGCCCCGGGCTGCTCCCGGACGGTGGCACCGAGCGTGTCGTCGAGGCGGGCGGGGCCTACGTCGCGCCCGGGTTCATCGAGGCGCATACGCACGTCGACGGGGCCATGTGGTGGAACCCGGATCTCGATCCGCTGCCCGCCTACGGCACCACCACCGTCGTGTTCGGCAACTGCGGGATGTCGGTGGCGCCGTTGCGGGAGAGTGCGCGTGGGCCCGTGCTCGATCTGTTCTGCTTCCTGGAGGACCTTCCGCTCTCCGCCTTCCAGGACAAGGTGCCGTGGACGTGGGAGCGCTGGCCGGAGTACCGCCGCGCGGTCGAGGGGCAGGCCGTCGCGGTCAACGTGGCCGGGTTCGTCGGGCACCTGACCCTGCGCACCACGGTGATGGGTGCGGAGGCGTCCTGGGGGCGGGCGGCGACCGGCGAGGAGATCGCCGAGATGGCCGCGTTGCTTGACGAGTCGTTGACTCATGGAGCTATCGGCTTGTCGACCAATGTCTTCGACAAGGATCGCTATCTCAAGCCCGTGCCCACCCGGCTCGCCGAGGACGCCGAGTTCGAGGCGCTGGCCGACGTACTCGCCCGGCATCCCGGGGCCACCCTCCAACTCATCACCCGGTTCAACGAACCGGACAACATCGACGCCGACGTGGAGCGCTTCGCCCGCATCTGCAAGCCGCGTGGGATCCGAGCCCAGTGGACCGCCATCCCGTCCACCGTTCGGGAGGACTACCTGCGCGAACAGACCATCGCGCTGCACCGCAGGCTGCGCGCCGACGGCGTCGACTTCTGGCCGAACGTGCCGCATAAACCGCTGGAGCCGTTCTTCAACTTCGAGCGTGCGCTCACCTTCCAGCGGGTCGCCGCGTGGAACCACTGGATCAACGGTCCGGCCGAGACCAAGCTCGCCACCCTCGCCGATCCGCAGTGGCGGGCCCAGGCCCGCGAGGACTGGGACAACCGGGTCTCGTCGTCGACATCTCGACTGGATCGCCCCGAGTCGCTGATCCTGGCCATCTCGGAGACCGGGCACGGCCCGCTCGGCATCTCGCTCAAGGAGTACGCCGACCGGGAGGGGCTGCACATCTCCGACGCGCTGGCCACCTGGATCGGTCACAACGGGATCCTGTCCTGCCTGCGCGGCATCCCGGACGCGTTCGACGAGCCGGTCGTGGCCGGCCTGTTCGCCGAGCCGCACACGCTGACCAACATCAACGACTCCGGCGCGCACCTGCAACTGTTCTGCGGCTCGGGCGAGAACGTCTACCTGCTCACCCGCTACGTGCGCGACACCGGCCTGCTGAGCGTCGAGCAGGCGGTGCACAACCTCACCGGCAAGCTCGCCGGCTTCTTCGGGCTGGGCGACCGGGGCGTGATCGCCCCGGGCCTGGCCGGCGACCTCGTGGTGTTCGCGCTCGACGAGATCGAGGTGCGGCCGGAGGAGAAGCGCTACGACAACCCGGACGGCTCGTGGCGCTTCACGCGCGGACCGGCCGGCGTACGGGCCACCATCGTGCGCGGCGTGCCCACCGTGCTCGACGCCGAGCCCACCGGGGAGCGGCCGGGCACGATGGTCGGGCTCGTTTCGTCGCCCGACTGACGGAACGTCACATAACTCCCCTTACCCTTGGAACACGGCGGTGGGTCACCGACCCTCCGCCGTGTCACGGTTTCGTGACGATCCGGCCTGGCCTTCACCATGGGGCAGGCACCACAGGGACGCTACGGCCAACGTGATCGATGCCACGGACCGCGTACGGGGAGCGGGACCCGCGGCCTCTTCACAGCGGGCATGCGCGGAGGGCAACCTTGTGGATACGGGCAACCGGTTCCACGACCGAAAATGGCTCGATCGGCGTCCGAATTACGCCGATTTGGGCAATGACGGTACGTCGTGAGCAATCACCGCCGGAAGCGCGATGGCCCTCCGTCTAGGTAGCATCCGCCGAGTGCCGCCCGTTACCGACGGGCACGCCCCCCGACAAAGGTTCTCGATGAGTGACGATTCCCCCTCGCCGGCTTCGGCGGGGTTCGTGCCGACGCAACGGCCGCGCCTGGCCAAGGGAGCTTCTCCCTGGCTGGTGCCGACGGCCGTGACCGGCGCGTTGACCGGTTTGGCCGCACTGCGCAACCGGCGCTGGGCCCTCGCGGCCGTGCCGACGCTGGCTCTCACCGGTGGCATGCTGTGGTTCTTCCGTGACCCGGAGCGCGTCATCGGCGACGGCGTGATCGCCTCGGCCGACGGCGTGGTCCAGAGCATCGACCCCTGGCCCGACGGCCGCACCCGGGTCGCGACGTTCATGAGCCCGTTGAACGTGCACGTGAACCGTGCGCCGCTCGATGGCGTCGTGAAGTCCGTGGAGCACAAGGCCGGCGGATTCGTTCCGGCGTTCAACAAGGAAAGCGAGCACAACGAGCGCGTTGTGTGGATCTTCGACACCGCGATCGGCGACGTGGAGCTGGTGCAGATCGCCGGGACCGTCGCGCGGCGCATCGTGCCGTATCTGGAGCCGGGTACGGAGGTCGCCCGCGGCGACCGCATCGGCCTGATCCGGTTCGGCTCGCGCGTGGACGTGTACCTGCCGCCGGGCGTCGAGCCCGCGGTGACCGTGGGACAACGGACGACGGCGGGAGAGACACGTCTTGACCGGGACTGATTACGACGATACGGCCGACCTGGATGTCGCCGAGCTGAACATCCTGGGCACCCCGGTCGAGGACGATCCGCAGGCGTGCCTGTCCTCGCGGATCTCGGTCGCCGACGTGCTCACGCTGGGCAACGCGGCGTGCGGGTTCATGGCGATCTACTTCCTCGCCTGCTCGGTGATGGCGCAGCGCGGCGGCGACGTCGGCGTCTCCGCCGAGCGCGGCATGGCGGCGGCCGTGGTGCTGATGCTGGTCGGCGCGTTGTGCGACCTGTGTGACGGCATGGTCGCCCGCAAGCTGCGGATGTCCTCGCTCGGCGCGCAGCTGGACAACCTCGCGGACGTGATCACCTTCGGTGTCGCGCCGGCGTTCTTCGTGGTCACCTGGGCCGCCGTGCCGGTGAACGCTGGTCAGGCGCCGGCCGCGGTACTGGTCGCGCTGTCGGTGCTGATCGCCGGTGTCCTTCGGCTGGCCAGATTCGCGACCACGCCGGGGCGCCCAGGGGTGTTCCAGGGCATGCCCATCCCGATGGGCGCGATGACGGTCGTCTCGATCGTGCTGCTCGACCTGCCGTTCACGCCGGCCGCGGTGCTGATCGTGGCCGTGTCCGGGCTGATGGTCAGTCGGATCGAGTACCCCAAGCCGCAGGGCAACATGGCGATCCTGGTCATGGCGGGGATCGCGCTGAGCATGAGCTGCCTGATCGCCTGGGCGGCCGACGCGCCCGGCAGCGACTGGATGCTCAACATGGGCGCGACCACCCAGGTCACCCTGGCCCTGCTCGTGCCCGCGATGGCGATGGCCCGCAAGGGCGTGGAGCGCATCGGCCTGCGGATGATCCGCTAGCCGCCGGCACCACCACCACCGCTTCGGACGCCGTCACCCCTCGGGGTGGCGGCGTCCGGCGTTTCCGGGCCCGGGGCCGGGCCTCACGGGGTCGGGTGAGTCAAGGTCCCGGCCCACCCCTACCGCAACCGGTGCGCCAACCCCGTGAACCGTTTGCCCGCCGACACCGTCCGCACCGCCTGCCCGAGCGCACGCCGCGAGCCGACCAGGACCACCAGCCGCTTGGCACGGGTGATCGCGGTGTAGAGCAGATTGCGCTGGAGCATCATCCAGGCACCCGTGGTCACCGGCACCACCACCGCCGGATACTCGCTGCCCTGCGAGCGGTGGATGGTCACCGCGTACGCGTGCGACAGCTCGTCGAGCTCGGCGAAGTCGTAGTCGACCTCCTCGTCCTCCTCGGTGCGCACCACGAGCTTCTGCTCCTCGGGGGACAGCGCGACGACCACCCCGCCGGTGCCGTTGAAGACGCCGTTGGCGCCCTTGTCGTAGTTGTTGCGGATCTGGGTGACCTTGTCACCGACCCGGAAGACGCGCCCGCCGAACCGCTTCTCCGGCAGGCCCTCGCGCGAGGGCGTGAGCGCCTGCTGGAGCAGCAGGTTGAGCGCACCGGCTCCGGCGGGGCCGCGGTGCATCGGCGCGAGCACCTGGATGTCGCGGCGCGGGTCCAGACCGAACTTGCGCGGGATGCGCCGGGCGACCACGTCCACGGTCAGCGTGACCGCGTCCTCCGTCTCCTCGGCCGGGAACAGGAAGAAGTCGCTCAGCCCGTCGGTGACCGGCGGGCGGCCGGCGTTGATGCGGTGTGCGTTGGTCACCACGCCCGACTGCTGGGCCTGGCGGAAGATCTGGGTCAACCGCACCCGGGGCACCCGTTCGGCCGCGAGCAGGTCGCGCAGCACCTCGCCGGCGCCGACGCTGGGCAGCTGGTCCACGTCGCCGACGAACAACACGTGCGCGCCCGCCGGTATCGCCTTGATCAGCTTGTTGGCGAGCAGCAGGTCCAGCATCGACGCCTCGTCGACCACCACGAGGTCGGCGTCGAGCGGCTTGTCCTGGTCGTAGGCCGCGTTGCCGCCGGGTTGGAGCTGCAACAGCCGGTGCACGGTGGCCGCTTCGCATCCGGTCAGCTCGGCGAGCCGTTTGGCGGCCCGGCCGGTGGGCGCGGCCAGGATCACCTTCGCGTCGCGCGCGCGGGCCAGTTCGACCACGGATCGTACGGTGAAGCTCTTGCCGCAGCCCGGACCGCCGGTGAGCACCGCGACCTTGCTGGTCAGCGCGAGCCGTACGGCCTGCTCCTGCTCGGGCGCCAGCGCCGTGCCGGTCCGGCCGCGCAGCCAGGTCAGCGCCCGGGTCCAGTCCAGGTCGGCGAAGGCGGCCAGCCGGTCCTCGCGCGCGCCCAACAACGCGCGCACCCGCCCGGCGAGGGAGAGTTCGGCGCGGTGGAACGGCACCAGGTAGACCGCCTGGACCGGATCGCCCTGGGTCCCGGACACGGTGACCGGGCCGGGCAACTCCTCGCAGACCACGCCCTCCTCCCCGATCAGGTCGTTCAGGCAGCGCACCACGAGGTCGGAGGGCACGTCGAGGATCTTCACCGCCTCGGCGACCAGGACGTCGGCGGGCAGGTAGCAGTGGCCGCTGTCGGAACCCTCGGACAGCGTGTACTGCAGGCCGGCCTTGATCCGCTGCGGCGCGTCGTGCGGTATCCCGACCGCCTTGGCGATCGCGTCGGCGGTCTTGAAGCCGATCCCCCACACGTCGGCGGCGAGCCGGTAGGGCTCGGTGCGCACCACGGTGATCGACGCGTCGCCGTACTCCTTGAAGATCCGCACCGCCGGCGAGGTGGAGATGCCGATGCCCTGGAGGAAGACCATCACCTCCTTGATCGCCTTCTGTTCCTCCCACGCGGCGGCGATCAGCTTGGTGCGCTTGGGTCCCAGGCCCGGGACCTGGATGAGCTGCGTGGCGTCCTCGTCGATCACGTCGAGCGAGCGCACCCCGAAGTGTTCGACGATGCGGTCGGCGGTCTTGGGGCCGATGCCCTTGATCAGCCCGGAGCCGAGATAGCGGCGGATGCCCTGGACTGTGGCCGGCAGCACGGTGCTGAACGATTCGACCTGGAACTGTTTGCCGAACTGCGGATGGCTGCCCCACCGGCCGCGCATCCGGATCGACTCGCCGGGCTGGGCGCCGAGCAGCGCGCCGACCACGGTGAGCAGTTCGGTGCCACTGCGGCCGGTGTCCACCCGGGCGACGGTCCAGCCGTTCTCGTCGTTCTGGTACGTGATCCGTTCCAGCACGGCCTCGAGGACGGCACCTCCCCCGGCCCCGGATTCCGGGCCGGGCGGTATCCCCGGCAGCGTGCTCGTCATGCCGCCCGAGCGTAGTCAACGGGGGCGACACGGTAACTAGAACATGTTCTCTTTTTGCTCTCCGACACCATTGACTGTGTCACATATCGGCGGTACGTTCCGTGCACTCCACGCTCCGAGCCGCAAGCTCTCCGCTGATCGAAACAGATCGAAACCGTGAGGACACACGCATGCCCGTCATCAACGAGCAGGTCGAGGTCGCTGCCAGTCCCGAGGCCGTGTGGGCGAAGCTGACCGACTACAGCGTCTTCGGCGAATGGATGGTCCCGCACGTCGAGTTCCCGAACGGCGCCCCGGACAAGCTCGAAGCCGGCGTGGCGTACGACGAGAAGATGAAGCTGATGGGCTTCCCGGCGGACATCAAGTGGACGATCAAGGACGTCGAGGCGGGCAAGTCCCTCGCGCTCGACGGCAAGGGCCCGATGGGCGTGATCATGACCGAGACCTTCATCGTCGAGGCGTCCGGTGACGGTTCGATCCTGCGGATCGAGTCCGAGGTCAAGGGCGGCGCGGTACAGATGATGGCCGGCAAGGTCACCAAGGCCACCCAGGAGGCGCTGATCGAGTCGCTGGCCAAGTTCGCCGCGCTCGTCAAGTAACGCCCCGCGCAGCAGGACGACCACACAGCACGACCACCCGCCCCGGGCACACGCCGGGGGCGGGTGGTCGTCGTGCGTCCGCAGTCGCGCCCGCTCGGCGCGTCCGCCTGAAACAATGGCGGTCCGTCGTCGATCGCCGCACCCCCGGAGGAACCTGACGTGCCGTCAACTTCCGCCCACTTCCCGTGGGCCCTGCACCGGACCAGGCTCGCCAACGGTCTGCGTGTGGTGGTCTGCCCCGACAGCACGGTGCCGCTCGCCGCGGTCAACCTCTGGTACGACGTGGGTTCGCGGCACGAGGTCGAGGGCAAGCACGGCTTCGCCCACCTCTTCGAGCACCTGATGTTCGAGGGCTCGGCGCACGTCGACAAGGGCGGCCACTTCGCCGCGATCGAGGGCTGCGGCGGCGATGGGATCAACGCGTCGACCAATCCGGACCGGACCAACTACTACCAGACGGTGCCCTCGGGCCGGCTCGACCTCGCGCTGTGGCTGGAGGCCGACCGGATGGGTTCGCTCGCGCTGACCCAGGAGACCCTGGACAACCAGCGCGAGGTGGTCAAGAACGAGCGCCGGCAGCGCTACGACAACGTGCCGTACGGCACGTGGAGCGAGGAGATGACGGCCCTCGCCTACCCGCCGGGCCACCCCTACGCGACGTCCACGATCGGTTCGATGGAGGAGCTGGACAGCGCCGAACTGGCCGACTTCACCGCCTTCCACGAGACGTACTACGCGCCGGACAACGCGGTGCTGACCGTGGTCGGCGACGTCGACCCGGACCGGGTGGTCGCGCTCGCCGAGCGCTACTTCGGCGGGATCGCCCCGCGCGGCTCCTTTCCGCAGCCCTCCCCCGACCCGCTGCCCGCCCGTTTCGGCGCCGGGCGGCATGTGACGGTGTACCGGGACGTGCCCATGCCGCGCCTGTTCCTGTGCCACCGGGCGCCGCGCTTCGGCACCCCGGACGCGCCGGCCTCGACCGTGCTCGCCGCGGTCGTCGGGCGCGGCCGGGGCAGCCGGCTGTACCGCGAGCTGGTCACCGCCCGCAATCTGGCCCAGTCCACCGGCGCGTTCCTGTCCGCGTGGGGCTACCTCAACCACGAGTCGGTCCTGATGGGCTCGTGCGCGCCGAGCGAGGGCACCGAACCCGGCGAACTCCTCGACGCCTACGTCGCGGTGTGCGACGGGGTGGCGGACGAGGGGGTGACCGAGGCCGAACTCGACCGGGTGCGGGCGATGCTCGCCGGCGACTGGCTGCGCGAGTTGTCCACCGCCGGCGGCCGGGCCGACGCGATCGGCCGCTTCACCACCCGCTTCGGCGACGCCGAGTCGATCCGCGACCACCTCGACCACCTGCTCGCGGTCACCACCGACGACGTGCACCGCGTCGCCCGCGAGATCCTGCACGCGGACAACCGCATCGTGCTGGAGTTCCTGCCCGAGGCCGCCGAGGCGGGCGCCGGGATCGACACGGACGAGCCGGAGGCCGCCGCATGAGCGCACACGTCGGGACCCGACACACCCTGGTCGCCGAGCGGCCCACCGGCACCGAGCCGCGCCCGTACCGCTTCCCCGAGGTCCGCCGGGTCACCGTGGCCGGCGGCGAGGTGGTCGGCGCGCACCTGCCCGGCCACCGCCTGGCCTGGGCCAAGTCGGTCATGGAGAGCGGCGCGTTGCACGAGCCGGTCGGCCTGGACGGCCTGGCCCGGATCACCTGCTCCCTGCTCGACGAGGGCAGCCTGGACCGCGACGCCGACGCGTTCGGCGTGGCCGTCGAGGCCCTGGGCGCGCAGTGGCGCATCGCCTGCGGGTGGGAGACCCAGGAGGTGGGCATCGACCTGCCCGCCGACCGGCTCACCGAGGGCCTGGACCTGGTCGCCGAGGCGGTCCGCCGCCCGGCCTTCACCGACGCCGACGTCGAGCGTTTCCTCGCCGACCACGTGCGCTCCCTGAAGACCGCCTGGGCACAGCCCGGCACCCGCGCCCAACTCGCCTTCCGGCAGGCCCTGTTCGGACCGGGACACCGGCTCGGCGGGGTGCTCGGCGGCACCCCGGACACCGCCGCCGCGCTGACCGCGGACGCGATCCGGGCCTTCCACGCGGCCCGGATGACCGCGCCCGGCACCCTGGCCGTGGTCGGCGACCTGGACACGATCGACCTCGCGGCGCTGGGCACGATCGTCTTCGCGGGCGCGACCGGCACCGGACACCCCGCCGAACTCGCCGAGTTCACCGGCGCGCCCTCGACCCGGCGGGCGATCGTGGTGGACCGGCCCGGCGCGGTGCAGTCGGTGTTGCGGATCGGGCACACCGCGGCGCCGCGCTCGACGCCGGATCTGATCGCCATCGAGTTGTGCGCGGAGGTGCTGGGCGGCAGCTTCGGCTCCCGGCTCAACCACCTGCTGCGCGAGGTCAAGGGCTACACCTACGGCGCGCACGCGAGCTTCGGCCACGGGCGCCGCTCGGGCTCGTTCACGATGTCCGCCGCGGTACACACCGAGGTGACCGCCGCGGCGGTGGTGGACACGATCGCCGAGATCCGCCGGATGCACTCCGACGGGGTCACCGCGGACGAACTCGCCGCGACGCGGGCCCATGCGCTCGGCAGCATGCCGATCAATCTGCAGACGCCGGGCGGCATCGGAGGCAGGTTGATCGAGGCGATCGTGCATGGCCTTTCGGACGATCACGTGACGCGTGAGTACGCCGAGATCGCGGCCACGGATCGGGCCGCGGTCTCTCGGGCGGCGGCGGTCCATCTGCGGCCCGATGAGCTTGCGGTCGTGGTCGAGGGCGATGCGGTTCGGGTGACCCCGGACCTGGAGGCGGCCGGGTTCGAGGTGGTGCAGGCCGCGGTGTGACGCTGCGGGTGGCTGGGGCTTCAGAAGCTTCGGCGGGGCCGATCGGCCCCTGGGCCAAACGACCGCGCTGAGGGTTCGCAAGCTTCGGCGTGGCCGGCCCGGCCCCTTGGCCAGGGGGTCAGGTGGGGGCGTCTGCCAGGTATACCTGGCGGTAGCCGCTCCATACCGCCGGGCCCAGGTCCTGTGGCACGTGTGGGGGGAGTGGCCACATCGGGCCGCTCACCTCGCACAGCAGTACGTGCAAGCCGTCGCCCGCGTCGAACCAGCGCAGGCCCACCGCGCCCGGTGAGCGCAGGAGTTCGGCCACCGCCTCCTCGTGCAACCAGCGGCCCATCGCCGTGCCGGAGCCGTGCGCGGTCAGGTGCAGCACCTTGTCGCCGGCCGGGAACAGCCGGCTCACCGACACGTTGGGCCAGCGCCGCACCTCGCGGCAGTCCAGCCGGGACGAGGTGATCGCGCCGATCAGTTCGGGCGGCAGCGGGGTGTGCACGTCCTCGCCCGCGGCGGCGAGCACACCCACGTGCTTGAGGTCGTACACGGTCAGGTACCGCGCGGCCGGCGGCCCGGCCTCGGCCTCACCGTTGGTGAACGCGCCGCACAGCACGAAGCGGCGGGCGCGCCGAAAGCCGGGCACCTTGAGCAGGTCGTCGTGGTGTCGATCACACCAGGGGGAGAATGTTCCGTCCAGGGCCTCGGGCAGATCCGATCGCAGGTGCAGCAGCCCCGCGCCTGTGGGGAATCCGTCCAGGTCGAGTCGCGGTATCGCGGCTTGGTCGGACATGGTGTGCGCCTCCCCCGACTCCCCCACGCCCGGCTGTCCCTGGCGCAGGCGGGAACTGACGGAGGGTCATGGTTTTGTTACCCACCGGTCGCCGAAAGCATGTCCTCCTTGCCGAACATCCGCGCGGTCTCGCGCGCGCTCGGCGTGCCCGCGTCGGGGTCGGCGCCGGCCGCCAACAACGCCGCCGCCACCTCCGGCTCGTTCTTGAACACCGCGCCCGCGAGCGGGGTCTGGCCGCGGTCGTTGGCCCGGTCCGGATCCGCGCCGCGCTCCAGCAACGCGCGTACCGCGTCGGCGTGTCCGTGGTACGCGGCGAGCATCACCAGCGTGTCGCCCCGGTCGTTGGCCAGGTTCGCCGGCAGCCCACCGTCCAGGTAGGTGCCCAGCGTCTCGGCGTCGCCGACCCGCGCCGCCTCGAACATGCGCCCGGCCAACTCCTCGATGGCGCGTTCGTCCGCGGCGGACGGCGACTCCGGACGCGACTCGGGCTGCTGCTCGCTCATGACGACCTCCGTGCACGTGACGGCCCGCACGGCGCGGGCCGGGCCGCCGTGCGACCCGATCCGAACCTATCGGGTGGCACACCGCGCGAGCCGTCCCACCCGCGCGGACACGCGTGTGAGAATCGGTCCACGCCCGGCCCCGGGCCCCCGGATCCGAAGGAGACGGCTCTTGCGCCGGCAACGCCATCAGCACCATCCGGACCTCGACGCCTACTTCGCCCGGATCGGCTGGTCCGGTGAGCGGGCGCCCACGTGGGCGACGCTGCGTTCGCTGCACCTGGCGCACGTCGTCGGCATCCCGTTCGAGAACGTCGAGGTCGTCATGGGCGGGGTGCCCTCGCTGGAGCCGGCCGACCTGGAGGACAAGCTGGTCCGGCAGGGCCGCGGCGGCTACTGCTTCGAGCACAACCTGCTGTTCGCGGGCGTGTTGGAGGCGCTGGGCTTCGGGGTGACCCGGCTGGCCGCGCGGGTGCGGATGGGCTCCGACGCGATCCGGCCGCTGACCCACATACTGCTCGCGGTCGAGGTGCCCGGCGAGGCGCACCCCTACATCGCCGACGTCGGCTTCGGCAGCGGCGGCCTGTTGGAGCCGCTGCCGCTGCTGCCGGGGGTGTCCAGCCGGCAGGGCGCGTGGCGCTACCGGCTGGTGCGCGAGGACGATCTGTGGCTGCTGCAGACCGTATACGGCGACGACGGGTGGTTCACGGTCTACGAGTTCACGCTCCAGCGCCGAGAGTTGGTCGACTACGAGGTGGCGAACTGGTACGTCGCCACCCATCCCGGCTCCCCGTTCCGGAACACCCTGCGGGTGCAGCGCAGCGGCCCGCACGAGCGCGCCTACGTGGTGGACCGGCTGCTGACCGTGGTGCGCAGCGACGGCTCCACCGAGGAGCGCCGGCTCGCGGACGATCACGAGGTGCTGCGGCTGCTGGTCCGCGACTTCGGTCTGCTGCTGCCCTGGGACACGGCCTTCCCCGAACCGCCCGAGCGCCCGGAACGACCCGAGGAGAATTGACCGATGTCCTTCGACAAGCAGGTGCGCGTCACCCCGGAGCTGTACGACTACGTCCTGGACCACTCGCTTGCGCCCGACCCGGCGCAGCGTGCGGTGATCGAACGCACCAGGGGCATGGGCGGGTTGGCCCAGCTCCAAGTGCCCGCCGAGCAGGGCGCGTTGTTGACGCTGCTCTCCGGTGTGGTCCGGCCGCGGGTCGCGGTCGAGGTCGGCACCTTCACCGGATACTCGGCGCTGTGCATCGCCAAGGGGCTGGCCTCGGACGGCCGGCTGCTGTGTTGCGACGTGTCCGAGGAGTGGACCGACATCGCCCGCGAGACGTGGCGGGAGGCGGGCGTGGCCGATCGCATCGACCTGCGGATCGCGCCGGCCCTGGAGACGCTGGACGCGCTGCCCTCGCATCCGCACATCGATCTGGCGTTCATCGACGCGAACAAGGACGGCTACATCTCCTATTGGGAGGCGCTGGTCCCGAGGATGCGGCCGAACGGTCTGCTGATCGCGGACAACGTGCTCTACGACGGGCAGGTGCTCGAGCCGAACGGCGACCCGACGCCGGCGGCGGTGCACGCGTTCAACGAGCACGTGAAGGCCGACCGTCGGGTGGAGCCGGTGATGTTGCCGGTCGCGGACGGGATCACGCTGGCCCGGGTGAAGGCGCTCGACGAGGACTGACCCGCCGCGGGCGCACACCGGGCACCGGACCGGCGAGCCGACGCCGCGGTGCCGGACGGATCGACACAGACCCGTCCGGCACCGCGCACCCGGCCCGGTCCGGCTCAGCCGGTGTCGCCGTCGAGCACCTTGCGCAGCCGCCGTGCCTCCACCACCGCCCGGGACGAGCCCTTGCGCTCGGCGAGTTCGGCCAGACCGGGGATGGACACCCCCCGCGCGCCCGAGCCGGCCGCGGTCTCCGCAGCGAGCGCGAGCACGTCGCCGAGCCCGGTGGTCCCGGTCCCGGCAAGCAGGTCCGGCACGAAGCCGCTCAGCGTGCCCCAGACGCTGCCCGTCGCGCCCGCTCGGGCCGCGTCGCGCAGCGAGGCCACCACGCGGGTGGTCTTGAGCCCGCGTGTGCGCACCGCCTCGCCCAGGTCGCGGCCCAGCGCCTCGGTGTCCCACGCGTCGTCCCGGGCGCTCAGCGTCACGAACGCGTCCACCGCGCCGGTGCGGTCCTCGGCGGCCTGCGCGCCCAGCGCGTAGGCCAGGGCCAACGACATGCCCGGGCCCAGCGGACCGAAGGACTCGGCCAGCGCCGGCAGCACCTCCGCGCCCCGGCTCGGGGCGTCGATGCCGCGTTGGGTACAGATCGCCAGGTGCGCCGCGATCACGTCCCGGTCCCGGGGCAGCAGCAGCGGCCAGCAGTGCAGGTCCGGCCCGGAGTCCTCGGACCAGGCCGAGGTGCGTGCGGCGGCGCCCGGGTCGGCGAGTCCGTACAGCGCCCACGCGGTCTCCGGCACGGTGTCCGGGTCGCCGGGGGCGACCGTGGCCAGGGGCCCGTCGCTGTGTACCCAGCCGCCCTTCGGCGCGGAGTATGCGCGGTGGATCCGGTCGAATCGCCCGCGCCCGATCAGGCCCGGGGTGGGCCCTCCGGCCGCCATCACCCGGGCCACCCGCCGGCCCGCGGGCGAGGTGAGCCGCCCGGCGCGGGCGATCGGCGCGGGGTCGAGGTGCGACGGCAGCCGCAGCAGCGCCTGGTCGACGTCGCGCCGCCAGGGGCTGTGCCCGGACGCCTCCCACGTCTCCAGGCCGGCCACCAGGGCCTCGGGGTCCACGAATCCGGCCGCGTCGGCGATCTCGGCCAGGTAGGGGCCGGAGTGCGGCACCTGCAACCGGGTGCCCACCTCGTAGAGCCGGGCGAGCAGGAAACGTTGCGGCGGGGCGATCCGCTCGATGTCGCGCTTGTCGCCGGGGATCAGGTCGTGCTCGGCCGCGTCGCCCTTGCCGAACAGGCTGCGGAACCAGCCCTGTCGGCCGCCGTGGCCGGTGGCGGCGGCCACCATGACGCCGACCGCGCCCCGGACCTGATGGGCGAACCACTGCTGGTGGACGATGTGCCCGTGCTGCTCGGTGAGCGGGAGCAGGGCGGTGTGCAGCGCCTCGCCGTCCCGGGCGTGTTCGCGCAGCAGGGCGGCCACGATCCGCTCCACCGCGAGCGGGTCGGTGGCCTGGCCGCGCGGGCTGACCCACGGGTTGGGGGTGCTCCCGAAGAACACCGCCAGTTCCTCGACCAGTTCGGCCATGGAGGAGATCGGCGGCGGCAGCTCGCGCGGTGGCGGCGGCCCGAGTGGGACCACGAACGCGGGCTCGGGTGTCCCGCTTTCCCCGATCAGCGCGGCCGCCTCGGGGCGGATCGCGTCGCCGAGCATCGGCAGCGCGTCGCGCACCTCGGTGAGCACGAGGTCGACCTGGTCGGGCGGCAGCGAGCGGACGTGCTTGGCGATCAGCGCGACGGCGCGTTCCTGGAGGTCGCCGGCGGGTGAGCCGAACGCGGTGCAGGCGGTGGCGAGCAGGGTGCCCGCATGCTCCGGGTGCCGCTTGATCGCCGTGCCCAGCCAGGTGAGTTGGGCGCGTACCAGGGTCTTCTCGGCGCGGAAGAGCACACTGCGACTCGCCTCGGCGATGCGTTCGGGATCGAGCAGGTCCGCGCCGTCCACCCGGCGCAGCGCGGCCTGGGCGAGTGCGGCCACCGTGGAGGGCGCGTCGGGCAGCAGCCGGAGGTAGCCCTCGACGCGGGCGGCGAGTTCGTCGTCGGCGGGCGCCAGCGCCTCGTGCAGGCGGACGAACCCGCGCAGTGCGCCGGGGCGTTCGCCGCGCAGCAGCCGGGACAGGCAGCCGTCCAGGAGCACGTCGCGCTGGATCGTCTTCGCGTCGGCGAGCGCGGCCAGCGCGGTGTCCCAGCCGGGCCGCACGGCGTTCGGTCCGGTGGTGGGGGTGTCCAGGTTCTGCCCGACCCCGGCGACCTCGAACAGCGCGGGCAGCAGGTCGGGGAAGTAGCGGTCGGCGGCGAGGTGTTCGGCGAGCGGGCGGCCGGAGCCGCGCCATCGGCCGGCCACCTCGGTCATCCACCGCAGCACGAAGCCGGGCGTGGTCGGCGTGGGCAACCCGGCGCCGCGCACCAGGGCGTCAACCACGTGCCACTGGTTGCCCCACGGATCCAGCGGCAGCCGGGCGGCCATGCGGGTGGCGATGTCGGGGATCCAGGCAGGGTCGCGCTCGGCGAGGATCGTGTATACCGCCTCCTGGCCGAACTTCTCGGGCCATGCCATGTCCTCGCGCAGCAGCCACTGGGCGATGCCGGCGGGGCCGCCCAGGAGCGCGACGCCGACGTGGCGCAGCGGGCGCAGGCCGATCCCGCCGGTGCGGCGGCTACGGACCGCCTCCTTGTAGGCGGGCAACAGCGCGCGGCGCTCGGCCTCGGTGCGGCCCGCGAACAGCGCCACGATCGGCGCGGGGTCGTCCTGGTGGCGCCCCGGGTCGTCCACGACCGCGAGCACCCGCTCCCACGTCAGGGGCTCACGCACGGACTCGCCGCCCGTCGGGCCGGCGCCGGTGGGCGGAGCGTCGCTCGCTGGGGTGCCGGTCGATGTGGTGCCGGTCATCGGTTCGCCTCCTGGGCTGCGGTCGCGGTCGCGCCGCCGTTCGCGGTGCCGGTGGTGCTCGCGGTGCCGGGGATCGCGCCACCGCCCGTGTCGACCCCGACCCGGCCGCGCACGATCTGCGTGGCGAGCAGATGTTTGCAGGGCCCACGCCCGCCGCGATACTCGGCCCACCATTGACACGTGCAGCTGCCGTCCCCGGCCAACCGCAGGCCATAGGTGCGGTCCCCGCTGCGCACCGAGGCTTCCCCGCCGCCGCCGGTGAGCGTGACGGCGCCGGCCGCGACCAGGGCGTGCGCGTCGCGCAGGCGCGGGTTCATCCGCTCCACGCTGCCGGTGTCGTAGGGCAGCTCGCGGTGGTAGTAGGCCGCTTCGGCGACGTCGTAGCCGATCCGGCCCGAGGTGCCCAGGCGCACCAGCGCGGCCCGCACCCGCTCGGTGTCCAGACCCGAGCGGGCGGCCAGTTCGCCGATCTCGACCCGGGGTTCCCAGGCGAGCAGGGCGGAGATCAGGTCCGCGTCGGCGCCGCTCGTCTCGCTCGCCAGGCCGGTGAGCACCGCGCCCTCGCCGGAGAAGCCGCGGGCCGGATCCGGGGACAGCGTCAACGTCAGCCGCATGCCGGGCAGTTCGACCTCCCAGGCGGACGACACAGCCGTGCTGCGCGCCTGCACGGCGGGTCCGTATATACGGAGTGCGAGCGCGTGCCGCAGCAGCCTGGCGAGCGCCTGGAGGCGATCGGGCCCGGGCAGGCACACCGCGCCCGGCACGGGGCGGGCGGTCAGCCGCAACGAGCGCCCGGCCGGGACGGCCCACAGCGCCTGCCGGGAGCCGCGCGGCAGCGCCCGCAGGAAGCGCACCGCCTCGCCCGCGCCGACCTCGGCGCGCAGGTCGAACCCGCCGGAGATGACCTGGACTTCGGCGAAGCCGCGCAGCCAGCGCTCGGGCAGCGGCACCTTCTTCTCCACCACCGGGCCGTCGAACGTGGTGACGGTGACGTCGTCGGGGCCGACCGCCAGGTGCAGCGGATCGGCGCCGCCGACCCGGGCCAGCGCCTCGCGCAGCGGCGCGTTGACGTCCACGTTGGTGGTGCCGGTGCCGAACATCTCGCCGTCGATGCCGGCCGGCAGCACGTCGAGGCGCGCGTGCACCCCGCAACAGGCGGAGAACGACTCGAAGCGCAGCCGGTCGCCGTTGCCGGTGACCACCGGATCCAGCGAACCAGGCCGCAGCGGCTGGTAGTAGCGCGCCGCCGCGACGTCGGCGACCGCGAGCAGGCCGCCGGCCGCCGCCTCTGGCGCGGTCAGGAAGCCGGAGAAGAAGCGCGGGAAGGGGGTCAGGCCGCGCGAGCCGAGCCCGCCGCAGGTCTGCAGGCCGAGGGAGGGGGAGCCGTCGACGGCGCCGAGCGCGGACGGCCGCAGATAGGTGAAGGAATGTACCGGGGAGGACATGTGAAGACCGTAGACAGCCCGTCCGACAGCGGGAATCGGATGTTGTCGGCGTCCTCTCGGGTGGTCTCGGCGCGGGCGCCGGGGTGCTTTCGTGCCGCCTTCGGCGACGAGTTCGGCCGAAAGGATGCGGGCCGCCTCACCCGTGTGCACGAGTGCGCCCACGTCACTCGCTCGGCGCAGGATGCGACGCGTGTCACCAACCGCGCGCGCAGCGTGTGTATCGGGCCGTCGGTTCGTCGGAAACTTCCGGATTACCCGGCGGTAGAGGGGGATTCGCGGTGCCACGGCATCGATTAGGTGGTATCACCTGTGCGAGCATGGGCGGCTGGGGCCCGGAGCCCGAACATGACAAGCCGAGTGTGCGGCACATGGTCGATCCGGGTGGGTGGTGGCACATCGTCAAGAGAGTGCTGTTGTAACCATGATCCGAGGACGCGTGGCAACGCGCCGGCATACTATGCGCTGGTCCATTCAGCCGGAGGTAGCAGATGCCCGCAACGCAGCCGGGGAGCGGCTCGACGGTTCGCCGTATTCTCCTCGGTTCCCAGCTTCGCCGTCTGCGCGAAGCGAAGGGCATTACGCGGGAGGAGGCCGGTTACGAGATCCGCGCCTCCGAATCGAAGATCAGCCGAATGGAACTGGGGCGCGTCAGCTTCAAGGAGCGAGACGTGGCTGATCTGCTGACCATGTACGGCGTGGGCGACGAGACCGAGCGGGCCGCCCTCCTGGGCCTCGCGGCGGAGGCCAACGCCCAGGGCTGGTGGCACAACTACAACGACATCCTGCCGAGTTGGTTCCAGGTCTACGTGGGCCTGGAGGAGGCCGCCTCGGTGATCCGCACCTACGAGGTGCAGTTCGTCCCCGGCCTGCTCCAGACGCCGGAGTACGCGCGGGCCGTGGTGATCGCCGGACAACCCTCGGCATCGGCGGCCGAGGTCGACCGGCGCGTCGGTCTGCGGATGCAGCGCCAGTCGATCCTCTACCGCGACAAGCCGCCCAGGCTCTGGGTGGTGCTGGACGAGGCGGCCCTGCGTCGCCCGATCGGCGGCCGGGACGTGATGCGCGATCAGGTCCGGCACCTGATCGAGATGGCCGCCCTGCCCAACGTGACGATCCAGATCATGCCGTTCAGGTTCGGCGCGCACGCGGCCGAGGGTGGTCCGTTCCTGCTGCTGCGCTTCCCGGAGAGCGATCTCCCCGACGTGGTCTACCTGGAGCAGCTCACCAGCGCGCTCTATCTGGACAAGCGGGACGAGGTGGACGCGTACACCGAGGTGATGGACCGGCTGAGCGTGGACGGTATGCCGCCGGACAAGAGCGTGGATCTGCTCCAGCGCATCCTGAAGGAGAACTGACCGGCACGGTCGCCCCGTCCCTCGGCCGCCTCGGCCGGGGATACCCCCACCCGGGTGGAGCGCCCCGGGCGGGTCGTCACGCCAGCAGGTTGTCGAAGTCCCCGTCCTTGACCCCGAGGATGAGCGCTTCGATCTCGGCGCGCGTATAGATCAGCGCCGGCCCGTCGGGGTGGCGCGAATTGCGGACCGCGACGTCGCCGTCCGGCAGCGCGGCCATTTCGACGCAATTTCCCTGCGAGTTGCTGCGGCGGCTCTTCTGCCAGGTGACCCCGTCGAGCGCGGTCGCCGATACCCCGTTGTGCGTTGCCTGCATGACGCTTCTCCTGGACCTCTCGCCGAGCGACCCGACAGCGGTCGCCCGCCCCCGGTTGCGGCACGTGTCGTTCCTTCGTCCCGGTCCGTGGCAATTTCTTCCAAAACCGGTCCGACTTACGCATGCACGTGCATCTGACCATGCATTTGCAGCGTACAACGGCGATGATAGCGCAGCCGGAGTTCACCCACACGTGAGGGCTCATGCATTCCTCAAGGTTTCAAAGGAAGCGTAAAAGCTGCTTAAGCCGGCGGGGACGAAACGGGCGTAAGAATGCAGAAAACCCGTCGACGGGATCGACGGGTAAACGCTTGGCGCCGGGTGACTCGGATACCGCCCGCATTCGTTGCCGCCGGCGAATGTGAATTAAAACTCGCCGCTTCGCCGCAACACAATGTCGCCACGCAATGCGGTCCCCATATTGCGGAACGTGTGGATCAGCCGCGTATCTCGAACATGGCCCAGACGACCTTTCCGGTGCGTCGGCCCATACCGTTCAGCGGGAACCAGCCCCAGGAATCACTGAAGCAGCCCACCAGATACAGCCCGCGACCCGATTCCTCGTCCTCGCCGCCGGCCTGGGCCTCGGGCAGACTCTCGCCCGGATCCTGCACCGCGCACATGACACGTTCGCCCTTGCGCAGAAGCGCCAGTTGGATGTTGTGCGCGACATCCGTCGCGTCGTCGCGGCCCGCACCCAGGCCGTGACACAGTGCGTTCGTGACGAGTTCGGACACGACCAGGGCGAGGTCGTCCTCGAGACAGGCGGCGCCCCAGCCGGCGAGCACCGACTGCGTGAAGTCACGAGCGGCCTTGACCGACTCCCGACGTGCGGCGAGGGCTTGTATCGCGATATCGGATGTTGGGCCCATATCCCCGGCCAGAGGCTCCATCCACTGAAACGTCGACGTCCGGAACCCTGCGGGACTCGCGACGGTCATCCGTGCCTCCGAGCGGGTACTGGTCCCCGGCCTGTTGGGAACGCCGCCAGAGGACTCGCCTCACAGAGCGTCCATGCACATGCGCGTGCACATGCACACACTTCATTATGAGGATGCCGACCCCAACTGCAAGACCGGATGCACGTGCATCGACGATTTCTGCGTCTGCACCGCGCCGATGCACGTGCATTTCGATCGACCAAGGGCCGCTTTACACCCGGTTCCCGGACATTCAGGGAACCAGTCTTTTCTTTCTTTTGGTCCTACACCAGGAATAATCCGGACAACCTAGACACACGGTTGACGGACGCTTCCGCTGCGTGGCCGTCGAGTGGTCAGACCGCCGCACCGGACGGTTGCCTGGGCGCCCCCGTGTTCGGGTCGGTGGAGCCGTTGCCGCGCCCTGTGAATTGGATCACCAGCGCGACGCCGGCCAGCAGGAAGACCGCCGCACCCGGGCCGAGCAGCAGCCACGGCATGACCGAGACCTCGGTGTCCTTGTTGGGGATGCTGTCCGCCTTCTCGAACGTGTCGACGTTGGCGCCGATGTTCTCCACCAGGGCGTTGAACTTGGCCAGGATCCGGTCGGTCTCCGCGAGCCCCTTGCCGACCTTGGGGTACTGCGTGGCCAGCTCGGCGGTGAACTGCGGGACGGGCTTGCGCAGGAGCGCGGCCATCGACGGGATGGACTTGGTCTTCATCCCGACGGCCATCTTGCCCAGCGTGTCCAGGTCGTCGTGCGCCTGCTTGTACCCGGCGTCGGTGAAGGTCGGCCGGAACGCGGTGAACATCTTCTCGGAGGCCTTGGTCTTGCCGATCACGCCGGTGGCGAGGGTGCCCACCACCATGCCCAGGCCGACCACCGCGGCGATCACCAGGCACACCGTGCTCACCACGGCGCGCGATCCGACGAAGGAGAACAGCAGCCCGCCGGCACCCACCACGAGCAGCACGATGCCCGGGATCAGATAGAGATAGGTGACCGCGGTGTTCGGCGCGTCCGCGGTGGGGATGTCGTCGGCCTGGCGGAAGTTCCCGGCCTGCGCGTCCATGGTGCCCGCGAGCTTGTTGAACCGCGGCATGATCGTCGGGATCTCCTTGAGACCCTTGCCGACCTCGGGCGCGGTGGTGCCCATCAGGTTGATCAGCGAAGGTGTGGGGATCCCGGCCTGCTGGGCGAGTCCGGGCAGCGTCTCCGCCTGGAGCTGCTCCAGCATCTGGTTCATGGTGGCCAGGTCGGTCCGGCTCTGCTCGATGGCCTGCGGCGTGAAGGCGGGCCGGAAGGCATTGGTCAGGTCGTCGACGGCCTGCGTCTTCTTCGGCAGGCCGGCGGCCAGCGGGAAGATGATCAGGGCCGCACCCAGCAAGGCGATCAACACCAGCGCCACGTGGCGGTATGCACGCACAGCGGGTTCTCCCTTCGCTTTCCGTTATTCCTCGGATCGTATGGGTGATCGGCTCGATCCCCCAGGACCCGCACGGCGGAAAGCAGCTGTTCTCGTCGGATGTCACTCGGGCAGCCGATCTTCGCAAAGAGCAACCCGCCAGTCAGCTACCGGCAAGTAATGTCATGGGATCGAGATCTCCGGCACATCGGTCACTTCGCCCCCGCGATGCCATGGAAGGGTGCGGCGACACCGGCTAGCGTGCGCCGGCCGGCTCGTGCGAGCGGTGAGGTGTGAACGGAGGTCGCCGGTGGATCTTGAACCGACGGAAGATCAAAAGGCGGTACGGAGCGCCTTTTCGGAGTTCTTCACGGACCGATGTCCGATTTCCGTGGTACGCGCGGCCGAACCACTCGGCTTCGCGGCCGATCTGTGGCGGCGCCTGGCCGCGATGGGCGTACCCGGAATGGCGCTGCCGGAAGTCGCCGGTGGTGGCGGCGCGAGCCGCGCGGAGCTGATTCTGCTGCTGCACGAGGCCGGTCGGGTACTGGCGCCGGTGCCGCTCAGCGCACACCTGGCCGCGTCCCGGCTGCTGTTCGACACACCATGGTGCGCCGGGGTCGCCGACGGCACGCTGATCGCGGCGCCGGCGCTGCGGCCGACCGTGGACGGGCTGGCCCGACTGGTGCCCGGCGGCGCGGTGGCCGATGTGGTGGTGGCGCTCGACGAGGACGAACTGGTCGCGATACGGGGCGAGGCGCCGATGAGCGGGCCGGTCAACCACGCGGCGGCGCCGCTGGCCGACCGGTACGTGCGCGACGACCGGGGCGGGCGGGTGGTGCTGGCCCGCGGCGAGGACGCGGCCCGGCGACACGCCGCGCTGCGCCGGGAGTGGCAGCTGTATACGGCCGCCACACTGGTCGGGCTCGCCGAGCGGGCGCTGGAGTCGGCGGTGGCGTACACGCTGGAGCGCGAGCAGTTCGGCAGGCCGATCGGCGCGTTCCAGGCGGTCCAGCAGGGGCTGGCCGATCTGGTCGGGCCGATCGACGGGATCCGGCTGCTGACCGCGCGCGCCGCGTGGTGCGCGGACGAGGGCGACCCGGCCGAGGCGGGCCGGCTCGCGGTGATGGCGTTCCTGGCCGCGACGGAGGTGGCCCGGACCACGACCTATCGCGCGGTGCACTTCCACGGCGGATACGGCGTCACCCTCGAATACGACATCCAGCTCTACTTCCGGCGCGCCCGGGGCTGGCCGCTGGTCCTGGGTGATCCGGACGAGGAGTACCGGGCGTTGGCCGACGATCTCTTCGGAGCGGTGGGAGGCGTCTGATGGACTTTCGACCCAAGGAATCGGTCGAGGAGTTCCGGCGGTGGATCCGGGGCTTCGTCGCCGAGCACCTGACCGAGGACATGATCGAGCGGGCCCGGCGCACCGGCACCTTCCACGACTGGGAGTTCCACCGCGCGCTGGCCGCGACCGGGGTGATCGCCGAGGGCATGGCCGGGCCCGGGCGGGCCGGCGGGCGCGACCCGTTGGAGCTGTACGTCTTCTTCGACGAACTGGGGCTGGCCGACGCGCCGTTCTACGGGCTGGCCAACACCATGCTGGTTGCGGGGGTCGTGGAGCAGATCGGCAGCGCGTTCCATCTGGCCGAGGTACTGCCCCGGTTCCATCGGGGCGAGGCGATCGCGGCACTGGGCTACAGCGAACCCGGCTCGGGATCGGACGTCGCGGCGGCGGCCACCCGCGCGGAGCGGGTGCCCGGGGACCCGAAGGACGAGCCGGTGTGGCTGGTGAACGGGCAGAAGATGTTCACCACCCTCGTGCACGAGGCCGGCTATGTGATCCTGCTGACCCGCACCGACCCGGACGTGGCCAAACATCGCGGCCTGACCATGTTCCTGGTGCCGACCGACCTGCCCGGCATCTCCTTCCAGGCGGTGCAGACGATGGGCGGCGACCGCACCAACATCACCTACTTCGCCGACGTCCGCGTCCCCGACCGCTGGCGGCTCGGCGAGGTGCACGGCGGGTGGGAGGTGATGAAGGTGGCGCTGGCCTACGAGCGGGGCGTGTTCGGCAACATGAACCAGGGCGTGTCGCTGCTGCGCCGGTTCACCCGGTGGGCGGCCGAGACCGGGGCGATGGACGACACCGCGGTGCGCAAGCGGCTGGCCCGGATCGCGATCGACAACGAGATCACCGCGCTGCTCGCGCTGCGCCCGGCGCTGATCGCCAGCGCGGGCGGCCTGCCCACCACCGAGGGCTCGATCGCCAAGTTGTACGCGAGCGAGGCGTACAACCGGGCGGCGGAGGCGTGCCTGGACATGGCCGGACCCGAGGGGCTGCTGGGCGAGCCGGGCGACGCGTGGTTCGTCGACCACGCCGCGCGGGACGCGCCGGTGACCACGATCTACGGCGGGACCAGCGAGATCCAGCGCAACAACATCGCCGAGCACCGGCTGGGGCTGCCCCGGTCGCGATAGGTACGGCGGGACCCGCACGCGGGTCCCGTGCCGGGCGGGCGGGCCGCTCGCGGGCTCGCCGCCCGGTGTTTTACGGATATGACGGGCTCGGCGGGGGTACCGCCGAACGGGTGGCCGGAAGCGGGCGCGCTTCATGGCAGACTTCGGCACCGTTCACACCGGTGAGCGAAACGGAGTTTCTGCCATGCGGCCGCTGCACGACGAGGACCCTTCGAGCGTTGGCGCCTACCGATTGGTGGGCCGGCTCGGCGAAGGGACCACGGCTCGGACCTATCTGGGCGCCGCGCCCGACGACGCCCCCGTCGTCGTGCGGGTGATCCGGGCCGACCTCGGGCGTGATCCCGCCTTCCGCGCCCGCTTCGGCGAAGAGGTGGACGCCGCGCGGCGGTTGCCCGGCCCCGGCACCGCCGTGGTCCTGGACGCCGACACCACCGGCCGGCAACTCTGGTACGCCACCACGCACGTGCCCGGTCCGACGCTGGCCGAGACGGTCCGTCGGCACGGCCTGCTCCCCGGCCATTCGCTGCGCACGCTGGCCGGCGAACTCGCCGTCTCGCTCGACCTGTTGCACGCCGCCGGGCTGTACCACGGGCGGCTCGACCCCGGCGCGGTGCTGCTCGATCCGAACGGCCCCCGGCTGCCGCACGTCGGGATCGCGCACGCCTCGCTCGGCTCGTCGGTGACCTCCGACGGCGTGGTGATCGGCACCGTGCTCGACTCCCCCGGCTTTCGTTCGCCGGAGCAGGTACGGGATCTGACGGTGGGTCCGGCGAGCGATGTGTTCTCGCTCGGGTCGGTGCTGGTGTTCGCCGCGACCGGCGCGGGCCCGTTCGACCGGGGCGACGAGCGCTCGCCGGCCGATCGGGTCGCCGAGGGCGAGCCGGAACTGGGCGACGTGCCCGCGTCGTTGCGCGACCTGATCGCGGCCTGCCTGGTCAAGGACCCGGACCGGCGGCCCGCTCCGCAGGAGGTGGCCCGGGTCGCGGCCGGCACGCCCGGCCCGAGCTGGCTGCCCGCGGCCACCGCGACGTGGGTGGCCGAGCGGGTGGCCAACCCGTGGGAGCCGCCCGAGCCGATGCCCGGCAGCGAGCCGTACGCGGCCGACACCGTACCGGCCCCGCCGCCCGGCGCGACCCCGCCGGCCGAGCCCGAGCCCACGCCCACGCCCGTGCCCTCCCCCGCCGCGCCGCCCGCCCCCGAGCCGGAACCGGCGCCGGCCACCACCGCGGCCCGGACCCACCGCGCGGCCCGGACCGAACCCGCCGCGCCGCCCGCCGGGGGCGAACCGCCCACCCGCGCACACCGGGCCGCCGGCTCCTCCCGGGCCAAGTCCCGCCGCGGCTTCCTCGCCGTCGCGGCCGGCGCCGCGATCCTGGGCGGCGGCGGTGCGGCCTGGGCGCTGAGCCGGGGCGGCGACAAGACGCCCAAGTCCGCCCCGAAGCCGTCGGCACCGGCACCGAGTTCGGCGACGCACACACCCGGCCCGGCCGTACCCGGCGCGGTCCGCGAACTCACCGTCTGGACCACCGAGAGCCTGGTCCCCGCCGGACTGCTCGGCGAACTCGGCCTGGAATTCGGCAAAATGGGCACCACCGGCGCCGGAGTGCGGATCGGCACCCGGGTGCAGCCGAAGGCCGGCTACACCCAGGCGCTCGAACAGGCGCTGCGCGCCGGCCGCGGACCCGACGTGTTCGAACTCGACCTGCTCGCCCTGGCCCGGTTCAAGGCCGCCGACCTCGTGATGGACCTGACCCCGCTGCAGAGCCGGTTCGACGGCGGCAGCTGGTTCCCCGCCGTGCGGGCCGCGGTCACCTCGGGGGGCCGGATCATGGCGCTGCCCCTGGGCGCCGGTGTGCCCGTGGTGCTCTACGACAAGGGGCTGTTCCAGGCCGCGCAGGTGGGCGTGCCGACCGACCGGGTGACGTGGGTCGCGGACCTGGAGAAGTTGCGCCAGGCCAACGCGGCCAACCCCGACTACCGCGCGCTGTACGTACCCGGCGGGGCCTGGCCGGTGTTGGCCTCGTGCGTGTGGGAGGACGACGGGACCATCGCGGTGCAGGAGGGCGACGCCTGGCGCGGCACGCTCGACCTGCCCGGATCGGTCGAGGGGGCCCGGTTCTTCCGACACCTCCAGTCGTACGCGCCGGACGCGGTCGGGGCGGGCAACGACGACCCGGCGACCACGACCCGCGTCGCCAAGGGCGGGGTCGCGTCGGTGATCGCCGACGCGTCGCTGTACGACGCGGTGGTGGCGGCGAATCCGGCGCTGCGCCCGGTGCTGGGCGCGTTCGCGATCCCGGGCCGCACCGCGGGCAAGCCGGCCGCCGTCGGGGTGCGCGGCACTGTCCTGGCGGTGTCGGCGGCCAGCCTGTTCAAGGAGGCGGCGATCGACCTGCTCTCCCTGGTCGCCACCGACCGCTGGCGGGCCCGGATCGCGACGGAGGCCCGTCTGGTTCCGGTGCGCAGTGGCCTGGATCGAGCGGTGCCGTCGGACAATCCGATGATCCAGGCCGCACTGTCCGCGCTGCCCGTGGGCGGTCGGGCGTATCCGGTCGCCCCGGGGTGGTCGGAGCGTCCGCTGACCGAACTCTCCCGGCAGACGCTGGCGGGCACCGACCCGCTGGCGGCGGCGGCCGCGGCGAACACGATCGTGGCCCGCGAATTCGGCGTCGACCCCACCTGACGGATCTCCCCGGCGGCAACGATCACCGCGCGCCCTAAGGTTTGCGCAGGCATGGCATCCGGCCATGCCTGTCGCCCACTCTCGGAGGAGCCGCACCGTGTCGTCGTGGAACGAGGAACCACCCGCGTCGAGGGACGACGACCCGTCGGCCGAACCACCGCCTCGGCCCACGTACGCCCCGATGGCCGTGCCGCCGCCCCCGGGGCAGCCGGCCGGACCGCCCGCGCAGTACGCCGGCGGACCGGCGGGGCAACAGCCGGCGGGCCACCCGGCCGGCGCGGCCGCACAGTTCCCGGCCGGCCAGGCCCCCGGATACCCGGCGGGGGCGCAACCCCCGGCAGACACGGTGCCGCAACCGCCGGCGGGTGCGGCGCCGGGCTACCCGCCCGGCCAGGCTCCGCAATACCCGAACCAGGCACCCCAGTACCCGGCAGGGCAGCCCGCGCAGCCCCCCGGCCAGGCTCCGCAATACCCGAACCAGGCACCGCAGTACCCGGCAGCGCAATCCGCGCAGCCCCCCGCCCAGGGCGCGCCGTACGGCGCGGGCGCGTCGTACCCCGGGGCCGCCCCGCACTACCCAGGCGGGCCGCCGCAGTACCCGGGCGCGCCCGGCGGCTGGGGCCCGCAACCCCCGCAGCCCCCGCAGCCCGCCGGAGGCGACGGCACCTCCCGGCGCCGGGTGATCGTGGCCGGTTCGGTCGCGGCGGCCGTCGCGGCCGGCGGCGGGGTCGCGGCGTGGCTGCTCACCCGAGGCGACGACAAGAGCGCCGCCCCGCCGCCCGAGCCGAACCCGACCACCCCCGCACCGGTGCCGCCGGGGCCGCCGGCCGTCCCCGAACCGCCCACCACCGAGAGCGGCCCGTACACGCTCACCATGTGGCTGGACAAGATCTACACCCCGGGCGTCGACCAGGCGAAGACCAACACCGATGTGGCCGCCGCGCTGGTCAAGGCGGACCCGCTCGGCACCCTCCGCAGCGAGATCCAGGAGTTCGTCGATCCGGCGAAGCTGGACACCGCGCTCGCCACGGACAACGGCCCCGACCTCTTCCAGATGGACAGCCTGGTCCTGGCCCGCCGGGTCAAGCAGGGCACACTGCTCGACCTGACCCCGTACGCGAAGCGGTTGAACGCGGACTCCTGGCACCCGGCGGCCCGGGCCGCCTGCACCGTCGACGGCAAGCTGTACGCGCTGCCGATGGACGTGTACGCCCCGGTCGTGCTGTACGACAAGCGGCTGTGCGATCCGGCCGGGTTCGTGGTGCCCACCACGCGCGACGAGTGGATCACCCAGTTGGACAAGCTCAAGCAGCACTACGCGAGCGACCCGAAGTTCGAGGCGCTGCACCTGGTCGGCCGGGCCTGGCAGACGATCGCCGCGTGCCTGTTCGCGAGCGGCTGCGAGATAGCCGTGCCGCAGAACGAGCGCTGGGCCGGGCGCCTGAACACCGACGCGGGCCGCGCGGGCATCGCGTTCTTCCAAAAGCTCCAGTCCTATTCGAGCGCGCCGAAGAACGTCGAGGAGTACAAGGACCCGGCCGGCAGCATCATCGCCGTGCTCACCGCCGGCAAGTCGGCGATGGCGATCCAGCCGGACTGGGTGGTGGCCGAACTGCTGCGCACCTCCCCCGAGACGGCCCGCAACCTGGGCGCTTTCCCGATGCCCGGGACCACCGCCGGCAAGCCCGCGGCGGTCGGCGTGTGGGCCGGCGTGCTGGCCGTGTCGGCGAAGACCGAACATCCGGTGGGGGCGAGCAATCTGCTCCGGGTGATGTCCTCGTCGGTGTGGCAGGAGCGCTGGGCGAACGAAAACGAGACGATGCCGGCACTCGGCGGCCTGACCACCACCTCGGGCGCCGCGAACCCGGCTCGGGCCGCGACGCTGACCGCGCTCGCCCAGGGCAAGCCGTATCCGGCCGCACCGGGCTGGACGGCGGTTCCGATCAAGGACTTCGCGGAGAACGTGCTGGGCGGCGCCGACCCGGTCGTCGTCGGCGCCGACCAGGACGCGAAGATCGCGGGCACCTTCGGCCGATACCAGCCCTGACCCGAAGCCGGCGACCGCTCCTCGACCGGGCGGCCGAAGCCCGGCCGCCGTGTCACCCACACGGCGCAAGAAATCCTCAAGCGTAAGCCCGTCGCGGTTCCCCGCGGCGGGCTTACCGCATTACCCACCCTCCGCAGTCGGACCGGCGCATACCGTCGGGTCACTTCCCCTTCGGGCGACCGGCGGTTTCCGGCTTCGGTGGTACATGTCCGGCCTTCGGATCGCTCTCCGAGCACACGAGGATGCGGTCCGTCATGTCCGGAAGTCCCGATCCCTCCCGGGCCGATCTGCTCCGCGGCAGCCTGGAGGCCGTCGCGCCCGCCGCGCACGATCTGGTCTCGCACTTCTACGCGCTGTTGTTCCTGCGCCGCCCCGACCTGCGCGCGCTGTTCCCGCCGGCGATGGACCACCAGCGCGATCGCCTGCTCGCCGCGCTGCTCCGGGTCGGCGGGAGCAGCGACGAACCGCACGAGTTACGCCGCTATCTGCGCGGACTGGGCCGGGACCATCGCAAGTACGGGGTGCTGGACGAGCATTACGACGCGGTCGGCAGCGCGCTGATCGGCGCGCTGGCCCGCTACCTGGGCGAGCGCTGGACGCCGGAACTGCAGGCCGCGTGGGTGGAGGTGTACACGTGGGCGGCGGCGGTGATGATCGAGGCCGCCGCCGACGACGCCGAGGACGCGCCCGCGTGGTGGGACGCGGTGATCACCGCCCACGAGCCGCGCGGCCGGGACATCGCGGTGATCACCGTCGAGCCGGATCGCCCGCTGCCCTACCACCCCGGCCAGCACGTCACGGTGGAGACCCCGTGGTGGCCCAGGGTGTGGCGGCACTACTCGATCGCCAACGCCCCGCGCGTCGACGGCCGGCTGGAGCTGCACGTGCGCGCTGTGCCGGCGGGGTGGGTGAGCAGCGCGCTGGTACATCGGGCCCGGGTCGGCGACCGCATCCGGCTCGGCCCGGCGCGCGGCGGCCTGGTGTTGCGCGGCGAGACGCTGCGCCGGACGTTGTGCGTGGCCTACGGCACCGGCCTGGCGCCGATCAAGGCGCTGGTGGAGCACATGGCGCAGCGTCAGCTGGCGCACCGCGCGCATGTGTTCATCGGCGCCAAGTACCGGGCGGACCTGTACGACCTGGGCGCGCTGTCCGCGATGGCCGACGTGTACCCGTGGTTGAACGTGATCCCCGCGGTCACCCACGACCGCTCGTTCGCGGGCGACCAGGGCGCGCTGCCCGACGTGCTGGCCAGGTACGGCGACTGGGCGGACCACGACGTGTTCGTCAGCGGGTCGGCGGCCCTGGTCCAAGCCACCGCACACCGCCTGACCGGCGAATTGGGGGTGGCCCCGCAGCGCCTGCGTACCGAGAGCCTGGACGGGGCGGCCGGCGGGACGGTGCTGCTCCGGGGCCGCTGAGCTGCGGTGGGCGGGACCCGGGGGCGTAACGTACGGGTCATCAGGGTCGTGTCGAGTCGTGTCGATACGACCGCTTCGAGCCGCAGGAGCACCCGCATGGTCAGCAAGCCACCCGTGGACGACGTCGGCGACGAGGGGCTTGTGGTCGGGCCGCCCAAGGAGTACGCGGCCGGGCTGCCGGCCGTCGCCTGGTCGCTGCGCCACGCCGGCCGCCAGATGGGGGTCAAGCGCAGCCTGCTGACCCTGGTCCAGGTCAACCAGAAGCAGGGCTTCGACTGCCCCGGGTGTGCCTGGCCCGAGCCGGACCACCGCAGTGTCGCCGAGTTCTGCGAGAACGGCGCGAAGGCGGTCGCCGAGGAGGCCACGGTCCGCCGGGTGGGCGCCGACTTCTTCGCCGCGCACCCGGTGGCAGAGTTGGCCGACAAGTCGGACTACTGGCTGGGCCAGCAGGGTCGGTTGACCGAGCCGATGTATCTCGCCGAGGGCGCCACGCACTACGCGCCGATCTCGTGGGAGGGCGCGTTCGACGTGGTCGCCGAGGAGTTGGCGGCGCTGGACTCGCCGGACGCGGCGGCGTTCTACACCTCGGGCCGCACCAGCAACGAGGCCGCGTTCGTGTACCAGCTGTTCGTCCGCGCGTTCGGCACCAACAATCTGCCGGACTGCTCCAACATGTGCCACGAGTCGAGCGGTTCGGCGCTGACCCAGACGCTCGGGGTCGGCAAGGGCAGTGTCTCGCTCGAGGACCTGTACCGGTCCGACCTGATCTTCGTGGTGGGTCAGAACCCGGGGACCAACCACCCGAGGATGTTGTCCGCGCTGGAGAAGGCCAAGCAGGCGGGCGCCTCGATCGTGGCGGTCAACCCGCTGCCTGAGGCCGGTCTGCTGCGGTTCAAGAATCCGCAGAAGGTCTCCGGTGTGCTCGGCTCGGGTACCCAACTGACCGACGAGTTCGCGCAGATCCGGGTGAACGGCGACCTCGCGCTGTTCCGGGCGCTGAACCGGCTGCTGCTCGAAGCCGAGGACGCCGCGCCCGGCACCGTGCTCGATCGCGCCTTCATCGACGAATACGCGCACGGGTTCGAGGAGTTCGCGGCCGACGTGCGGACCACGCCGTGGGCCGACGTGCTGGAGGCGACCGGCCTGTCGCGCGAGCAGATCGAGCGCATCCATCGGCGGGTGCTGGACTCGCGGCGGATCGTGGTGTGCTGGGCGATGGGCCTGACCCAGCACAAGAACTCGGTGCCGACCATTCGCGAGGTGGTCAACTTCCTGCTCCTGCGCGGCAATGTGGGCCGGCCGGGCGCGGGGGTGTGCCCGGTGCGCGGGCACAGCAACGTGCAGGGCGACCGCACGATGGGCATCTACGAGAAGCCCGCGCCGGCGTTCCTGGACGCGCTGGAGCAGGAGTTCGGCTTCGCGCCGCCGCGCGCGCACGGGCACGACGTGGTGGACACGATCCGGGCGATGCGCGACGGGAACGTAAAGGTGTTCGTCGCGGTGGGCGGCAACTTCGTCTCGGCGACGCCGGACACCGCGGCCACCGAGGCGGCGCTGCGGGCCACCCGGCTGACCGTGCAGGTATCCACCAAGCTCAACCGTTCGCACGCGGTCACCGGGCGGCGGGCGCTGATCCTGCCCACCCTGGGGCGGACCGAGCGGGACCAGTTCGTCACGGTCGAGGACTCGATGAGCGCGGTGCACATGTCGCGCGGCAAACTGCCGCCGGCCTCGCCGCGGTTGCGCTCGGAGGTGGCGATCGTCTGCGGGCTGGCCGAACGGGTGCTCGGTGACCGGGTGTCGGTGCCGTGGCGCGACCTCGCGCGCGACTACGACCTGATCCGGGACCGGATCGAGCGGGTGATCCCGGGCTTCACCGACTTCAACCGCCGGGTGCGCGAGCCCGGCGGGTTCGTGTTGCCGCACGGGCCGCGCGACGCGCGGCGGTTCCCGACCACGACCGGGAAGGCCAACTTCTCCCGCAACGAACTCGCCGTATTGCGGGTGCCCGAGGGTCGGTTGATCCTCCAGACGGTGCGCTCGCACGACCAGTACAACACCACCATCTACGGTCTGGACGACCGTTATCGCGGGATCAAGCAGGGTCGCCGGGTGGTGTTCGTCAACCCCGTCGACCTGACCGCCCTTGGCCTGGCCGACGGCGCGCTGGTCGACCTGGTCAGCGAATGGCACGACGGGTCGGAGCGGCGGGCCGAGGCGTTCCGGGTGGTGTCCTACGACACCGCCGCGGGCTGCTGTGCGGCCTACTTCCCCGAGACCAACGTGCTGGTGCCGCTGGACAGCACGGCCGACGAGAGCAACACACCGACGTCCAAGTCGATCGTGGTCCGCCTGGAGCCGCACGCGCACTGATTGTTGGGCCCTTCGGGCCGGCTCGCGAGGGACCGCTTTTCTGCTCCCCCGCTTCGCTCCTCCGCAGAAAAGCGGCCCCTCGCTCGGGGTCGGCTGTCCCTCCGCGTCGCTCCGGGCCATCCGACCTGAACTTTGCGGCTCCGCCGCTCTCCGCGCTTCGCGCGTCGATCACGGGGGCGGCCCGAGTCGTGGGCGCTGACGCGCCACGGGGTCCGGCGGCGGTCAGCCCCGGAATCGGGCCGCCAGTACCGCCGCGAGGCGGCGGGAGGCGAAGTCGGCGCCGTGGACGAAGCGCAGCGCCGGGCCGAAGGTGGCGGCGGCGGGCGGGCCGGTGACGTACAGGCCGGGCACGGTGGTCTCGAACGACGCGTCGAGCGCGGGCAGTCCGCCCACCGTGGCGATCCGGCGCCGCACGGAGGGTGTCAGGAAGCCGAGGGCGGCCAGGTCGACCCGGTAGCCGGTCGCGGCGAGCACGTGGTCGGCGTGTACCTCGCGCTGGTAGCCGGTCCGGTCCCGCAGCCACATCCGCGCCCGCCCGTCGGGCTCGCGCCGGGCCCGGGTGACGGTCTGCGCGTCGCGAACCGGGACCCGTCCGTCCAGGCGATCGCGCAACCACCACGCGGCGGACGGGCCGAGGATGCGCCGGGCCAGGTCGACCCGGACGCAGGCGGGCAGCAGCCGGAACGCGGCCGGGCCCCGCGCGGCGGCGGCGATCGTCCAGCCGGCTCCCAGCGGCGAGTCCGGGGTGAGCCGCCGGGCCCGGGGCGGGGCTGCGAACCGGATGTGCTCGGCCCGGCCGAACACCCGGACCCGTGCGGCACCGCCCTCGTGCAGCAACGCGGCGCTCTCCAGGGCCGATTGGCCGGAGCCGATCACCACGATGTCCCGGTCCGCGCCGAGTTCGGCCAGGTCGGGGCGCTGCGCGGGGTGGGAGACCAGGTCGTCGCCGAGGTGTTCGAGCACGGCCGGCACGTAGCGGTGCGCGGCCAGACCGGTGGCCAGCACCACCGCGTCGACCGCCAGGTCCGGGCCGCCGTCCCGGGCGAGCACGAAGCCGTGCCCGGCCGGCTCGATGCCGGTGACGCGCTCGCGCTCCACGTCCGGGACCAGGCGCTCGGCGAACCACCGCCCGTAGGCCACGAACAACTCCAGGGGCACGGGCTGATCGCCCGTCAGCGGGCGTTCGCCGCGGGCGCGTTGGAAACAGGCCAGGGTGAATCCGGGCCTCGGCGCGGCGATCGAGGAGGCGTCGGGCCTGGATTTCAGCAGCATGCCGATCGGCATGTGCCGCCGCCAGCTCTCCAGCGGTTCGCCGAACACCCGGGCGCTCATCCCGAGTTGGCGCAGGTGGGCGGCGAGCGAGAGGCCGTAGGGGCCGGCTCCGACGATGGCCACGGTCATGGCGGTGCCCTTCGGATATTCGAGTGGATTATTGGCTTATTCGATGAAAAGTCGGTTCGCGCTGCTAGAAAGGTCCGGACGGGGAGGCGACGAAATGGTTGTCCGAGGAGTCGAGCTGGATCGTTCGGTGCCCGCGCTGCTGTTCAAGGTCGGCCGCTATCCGCTGCACCAGGGCTCGGTCGGCGCGGTGCGCTCGCTCGGGCGCGCGGGTGTGCCGGTGCACGCGGTGGTCGAGGACGCGTACACCCCCACCGCCCTGTCCCGGCACCTGAGTCGGCGGCACGTGTGGCCCACCACCGGCCTGGAGGACCCGCGGACGCTGGTGGAGCAACTGCTCGACATCGGCCGCCGGTTGCCCGCCCGCGCGGTCCTGGTGCCCACCGACGACGAGGCGGCGCTGCTGGCCGCCGGTGCCCAGGACCGCCTCGCGGAGTGTTTCCTGCTGCCCAAGATCGACCCGGACCTGCCCGCCGGGCTGGCGGGCAAGCGCGGGCTCTACCGGCGCTGCCTGGCCCACGGGGTGCCCGCGCCGGACACCCGCTTCCCCGCCGACCGCGAACAACTGATCGCGTTCGCGGCCGAGTTGGGCTACCCGGTGGTGGTCAAGAATCTCGCGCCGTGGGATCGGCTGCGGGCGCCGGTGGTGCCGGGCACCACGCTGGTCCGCGACCGGCGTGCGCTGCTCGCGCTGGTCGGCGAACCGCGCGGGGTGTTGTTGCAGGCGTACGTGCCGCGTGAAGCTGCGCAGGACTGGATCGTGCACCTGTACGCCGCGCCGGACGGTCGATGCGCGCCGGTGTTCACCGGCCTCAAGCTCCGCTCCTGGCCGCCGCACGCGGGGGTGACCACGTACGCCCGGGCGTTGGCCAACCCGGGTCTCGCCCGTCGTTCCGCGCGGCTGTGTCGGGCGCTCGGCTATCGGGGTCCGGCCGATCTGGACTGGCGGCTCGACCTGCGCGACGGGCGCTACAAGCTGGTCGACTTCAACCCGCGGGTGGGCGCCCAGTTCCGCATGTTCGAGACCGCGCGGGGCCTGGACGTGGTGCGTGCGCTGCATCTGGACCTGACCGGGCGGCCGATTCCCTTGGGTGGCCAGCGCGAGGGTCGGCGCTATGTCGCCGAGCATCTGGATCTCGCCGCGTTCGTGGCCTACCGGGGGCGCTGCGGCGTGGCCCGGCCACCGGGTCGGGCGCCGGGGTGGGGCGGGGTGGAGGCGGCCTGGCTGGCCCTGGACGATCCGCTGCCGGCGGCGGTCACGGCGGTGCGCACGCTCGCTCTGGCCGTGCGCCGGCGGTGGCACTGAGGAGAGTGGGTGGGTTCGATGGAGACGGGTCGGGCGATGCGGGTCCGCCGACGGCTGACCGCGGTGTTGCCGGTCGTGGTGCCGGTGCTGCTGCTCGCGGGGTGCGCGTCCGCGCCGCCGGCGGGGCCGCGGTTGTTGTTCGCCGACGACTTCGCCGGGTCGGCGCTCGCCGCCGAGCGCTGGGTGACGTGCTACGACTGGAACGTGGCCGGCTGTACCAACGCGGGCAACCACGAGCAGCAGTGGTACCTGCCCGAGCAGGTCCGGGTGCGGGACGGGCAGGCGATCCTGACCGCCGCGCGGCGACCCACCACCGGTTCGGACGGCGTGGCCTACCCGTGGGTCTCGGGCATGTTGTCCACCGGGCGGCCGAGTTGGTCGGGTCGGCCGAGGTTCACCTTCACCTATGGCCGGGTCGAGGCCGAACTGCGTTTGCCCCGCGAGCCGTTCTCGTTCCCGGCGTTCTGGCTGATGCCCGCCGCCAAACGCACCCCTCCCGAGCTGGACGTGGTCGAACTGATCGGCCTGGACGGCCTGGCCCGGGCCACGGTGCACTGGACCGGGCCCGACGGCCGGCCCGATGCACAGACGCACGCCTCCCCGGAGCGCGACTGGGCCGGCAGGTTCCACCGGTTCACCCTCGACTGGCGGCCGGATCGGGTGACGTGGTCGATCGACGGCGAGCAGGTGTTCGCCGTGACCGACCGGGCGCATGTTCCGCACGAGCCGATGGAGGTGTTGTTCACCCTCGCGATGGGCTACCCGGAGCCGGTCCCCGACACGGTGACCGGCGCGGAGATGCGGATCCGGGCGGTGCGGGTCTGGGAGCGCTGAACCCGCGCGCGCCGGCCCCGGTCGGGCGCTCACCTCAACCGGCCCGGCCGGCGACCGGGTCGGAGTGCTCGTGCCAGGGATCGGGCCGGCCGCGCCGGCGGGCCCTGATCCGGCGCCAGGCCCGCCAGCCGAGCGTGGGCAGCCCGTCCCGAAACGGCGCGACCCGGGGGCCGGCACCGGCCAGCCAGGCGTCCAGGCGGTCGAGCCCGGTGTCCGCGCGCACCATCAGCCGGGAGATCCGCCACGGATCGTCCTCGCGCGAGCTGTGCGCGTCGCGTACCGCCATCGCGGTACGAAAGCCCGCGTGCCGCACCGCGGCCCGCACGGCGGCGTCGTTGTAGCCGAACGGGTAGGCGAACGAGGTGACCGAGCGCTCCAGTTCGGCCTCCAGGCGCTGCCGCGAACAGGCGATCTCGCGGTGCATGGATTCGAGCGGGAGGGTGTCGAGTTCGCGGTGCGTGCAGCCATGCGCGCCGATGGTAAGGCCCGGCGCGTCGGCGATTTGGCGCAGTTCGCGCCAGGTGAGCATGGCGGCCGGCGGCAGTACCGGGTTCGGGGTGGGCCACAGCGCGTCGGTGGTGACGTAGAGCGTCACGGGCAGGTCGCGTTCGACCAGTTGCGGCAGCGCGTACCGGGCGAAGTCGGCGTAGCCGTCGTCGAAGGTGATCAGCACGCTCTCCCGGGGCAGGTCGCGACCGCCGTGCAGGGCCTCGGTGAACCGGTCCAGGCCGATCGGGACCCGGCCGCTCGCCGAGACCCGGTCCAGGTGTCGGCCGAACTGGGCCGGGGTGACGGTGAACGGCGCGATCCACGGCGGCGGGTCGTCCCGTACCGCGTGGTAGAGCAGGACCGGTACCGCGGCCTCGGATCTCATCGAAGCTCCTCTCGGGAGGTGTGCGTACGCACGACGGTGCGGATCAGCGCGGCGGTGGTGGTCAGGCCGGCGAGGGTGCCGATCACGCGCGGGGCGGAGAAGGCGCCGGCGAGCAGGTATGCCTCGGCGGTCAGCGCGCACAGCGCCGCGCTGCCGGCCGCCGAGGTCACCGCCGTGGCCAGGACGCTCGCGCCCTCGCCGGCGAGGGCGTAGCCGGGTCCGACGGCCAGGAAGGCGACCACGACCAGGACCCGCAGCGGGTGTTCGGCGGGCAGTTCGAGCGCGCCGAACGCCGACCACCCGGCGGCGGCGGGCCACAGGGCCCGGATCGGGCCGCTCATCGCACGGGCCCCGGTCGGGGGCCGATCCGGTAGATCACCGCGTCCCGGTCGCGCAGCAGCAGGGTGAATCGGGGCGCGGTGGACAGCGCTCGGTCGATGCGCCCGAGGGTGCCCGCCGGCAGCAGTCCGGTCTGTTCGCACTCGGCCCGCTGGCCGGCGGTCAGGAACAGGTACGCCGTGTCGCCCGGATACTCGTCGGCCAGCGCGCTCAGCCCGGCCACCGGGTCGCGCACCACCCCCTCGCGCAGCGCGGGCGTCTCCATCGCGAACCAGCGGTGTCGCTGTTGCTCGTAGTCGGCGTAGGCGCCGGGGAAGTTGTTGCTCGCCGCGACGATCAGGTCGCCGGGCGCGGACACCCGGGCCAGCCACTGCCGGGCGGCGATCTCGCCGTCGTCGAAGTGGTTCTGGCGCTCCTTGCCGTAGTAGCCGAACACGAATCCGGTGAGCAGCAGCGCGAAGAGCACGGGCAGCACCACCGCGCGCGGGCGCGGCCGGCCCCGGTCGCCGAACAGCGGCGCGAGCCGGCCGGCGATCAGGAACGCGGCGGCGGGCAGCGCGAACAGGTAGACCCGGAAGATGATTTCGCCGCCGTACGCGCCGGCCGCGAGCAGCGGCAGCGGCGCCAGGACCAGCGGCATGGCGGGCGAGCGGCGCAGGCGCGGACTGCGGATCGGCGCGACGGCGGTGAGCAGCGCGACACCGGCGGTCAGCGCCCGGTCCACCCGGGCGACCAGCACCTGGCCCGGTTCGGCGCTGCCCAGATTGACCATGCCGGCATGCGCGTTCGACTCGAAGTCGCCGAACTGGGCCCAGGCAGAACCGAATTGCTCGAACAGGAAGGGTCGGGCCACGGTCAGGTCCCAGCCGAGCACGACCACCGCGGTGAGCCCGAGCAGCGGGAGGGCGACGGGCCGATGGGCGCGCGAGCAGGCAAGCGCGGCCAGTGCGACGACGAGCATCAGCGGGGTGAGCTGATGCGCCGTCACCACGGCGAGCACCAGCGGCGCGCACAGTCCGACGGTGGCGAGCGGGCGCCGGTCGCGGTCCAGGACCAGCGCCAGGATGGTCACGTACAGGACGAACGCGAAGGTCTGCGGGGCGAAGTAGTCCTGGCCGACCCAGGCGGTGGCGAAGTAGATCCATACCGCCGCCCACACGATCCGCCGGTTGCGGGTCAGGGTGCGGTAAAGCAGGACCAGGGGGCCGATCAGCAGCAGGTCGAAGGCGAGCGGCGACCAGGTGGCCATGGTCAGCGCGTCGGGCGCGCCGGATGCGCGCACGGCCGTGGCGGCGGCGGAGAAGAACCCGGGCCACTGGTGGTAGGGCGCCAACTCGCCCGCGTCCGGCAGGGTTCGGCCGGTGCGCAGGAACTGGTCGACCACCTCGACGTGTTTCCAGGCCCACGCGTAGCGCAAGTGCTCGTAGAGCACCGCCGGTGTGGCGTGCAGCATGGTCACCAGGGCGCCGGTGTACAGCGCGTAGCGCCGGGTCCGGGCGGTGCGGTCGAGCAGGCTCACCGCGAAGCCGACGGTGAGCACGGCCAGTGCGCACCAGTACAGGGCGGGCAGCACGTCGAGCAGCCCGAGTCCGCCCATCCGGTCCACCGCGACCGGCATGCGCATCGCCAGGACCCACAGCAGTGCGGCGATCGGCAGGGCGAGCCGGCCGAACGCGCGGAACGCGAGCGCGGCGGGGGTGGGCAGCGGATCCCGGCCCAGACCGCGTGCCCGGCCCGCGGCGTAGCCGAGCGCGGTGGTGAGCACGCCCAGGACCAGCGCGGGGATGGTGGCCTTGGGCGGGCCGGGGTCCGGGGCGAGCGGGCGGACCAGGGCGCGCGGGATGGTCGAGGCCAGGTAGGAGCGTTCGGAGGCGAGCGCGCGGCCGGTGCCGGCGTGCCGGCTGACCACCGCCTTGGACAGGCCCTCGGCCCAGCAGCGGGCCCGGAAGTAGCGCCAGGTGGTGCGCGCGGCGGGCACGCGGTGGCGGACCACGGCGGCCGGTTCGTACCCGAGCACGCCGCCGCGGTGTCGGGCCGCGGCGCGGATGCACAGCTCGGTCTCCTCGCAGCCCAGCGGGCGGGTGCCGACGCGGCCCAGGTCGGTACGGAAGCCGCCGACGTCGAGCAGCACGCTGCGCCGGAAGGACATGTTGGCGCCGATCAGGTTCCTTACCGGCGCGGCCTGTTCGGGCATGCCCCGGTAGGTGCAGCCGACCACCCAGTCGAATTCGGCGGGGAACCAGATCGGGCGTGCGGTGTCCCAGTTCGGCCGGATCCGGCCGCCGACGCCGAGCACGTTCGGGTCGGCGTAGCCGTCGAGCAGGCGCATGGTCCAGTCGGGTTCGGCGACGGCGTCGTCGTCGAGGAACGCCACGACGTCGCCCCGCGCGCCCTCGACACCGGTGTTGCGGGCGCCGGAGAGACCGCGTCGGCCCCGGTTGCGCAGCACGGTGACGTCGGGGAACGCGGCGCTCGCGCGGGCGGCGAGTTCGTGGCAGTGGTCGGCGACCAGGATGATCTCGGCGGGTGCCTCGTCCTGGGCCCGGAGCGAGTCGAGCGCGGCGGTGAGGTCGGCCCAGCGTTCCATGGTGTACGCGCAGACCACCACGGTCAGGGTGGGGCGGGGCGGGGTGCGCTCGACGGCGGGGCCGGCGCCGCGGGCGCGGACCAGGGCCCGCCTGGCGGCGGCCTCCTCGGCGCGGATGGCCACCCAGGCCAGACGTCTGGTGCGCGGTGGGGTCTCCGTCATGCGGGCCTCCCGGAAACGGTGGGGAGCCAGATCCGGCGGGCCGCGAGCAGCACGAGCGCGGTCGCGGTCTGGGCGCCGAGCCAGGCGATGCCGGCGCCGAGCAGGCCGAGCGCGGGCAACAGGACGACGGTCAGGGTCAGTACGGTCGCCGCGAGGCCGGCCTGGATGGCGACCACGACGCGCATCCGGCGCAACACCCGGCAGGCGCTGATCGCGGTCGCGACCACCAGGTGCGGCAGCGCGGACAGGGCGAGCAGTTGCAGCAGCCCGGCGCCGTTGCGGGCGTAGCCGGGGCCGAACACCCGCAGCACCAGCGGCGCGCCCAGGACGAGGACGACGATCGCGAGCAGGAGCAGCGCCCCGGTGTGGCGCAACACCCGCCGGCAGCCGGCGGCGAGCCCGGCGGTGCCGCCGGCGGCCTCGACGAGCAGCGACGCCCCCATGTTGAGTCCGACCAGGTAGAGCGTGTTGGCCACCACCCAGGCCAGTGAGAAGTAGGCGCTCTCCCGGGCGCCGACGCGTTCGAGCACGATGATCGGCGGCACGGTGGTCGCCGCGAGCCAGCACAGCGTGCCGAGGTAGTCCGCCCCGGCGTACCGCACGAGCCTGGCTCCGGGCCGAAATCGCGCGCCGGGGTGGGGGGTTCGCTGCCGGGCCGGCGGGCGCGGGTCGTCGCCCGGGGCCGGACCCGAGGTGACGCGTGGGTCGGGGCCCGGGGTGACGCCCGCCGCCCGGGCGGACTTCCGGGCGGGCAGCAGGCGCGCGAACAGCCAGGTGTCGACAACCAGCAGGGTCGACACCAGGGCCAGCGTCCAGGACATCAGGATGCCGAGCGTGGGCAACAACGCGGCCAACGCGGCGACCAGGACCAGTTTGGCGATCGCGAAGCCGCTGTTCTTGCCCACCACCAGGCCGGGTCGGCGCAGGCCGGTGAGCGCGCCGTCCTGGAGCGCGAACAGCGCGTAGGCCACCGTGGTCGCCGCGAAGCAGCAGCCGGCCGCCGGTTCGCGCAGGAAGCCCAGGCCCGGCGCGCACAGCGGGATCAGCGCGAGGAAGCCGAGGACGGCCACCAGGGTCGCGCCGAACGCGGCGGCGTACGCGGCGCGGATCAGCCCGCGCCGGTCCGCGCCCGGTTGCGGCAGGAAGCGTACGAGCACGTTGGCCAGGCCGAGTTGGCCCAGCCCCGAGAGCAGCATCATCGCGGACACCGCCGCATAGGTGCGCCCCACCGTCGCGTCGCCGTACCAGCGGGTGGCGAGCGCCCAGTAGCCCGCGCCGAACGCCGAGGTCACCAGCGAACCGGCGGTCAGCACATGCCCGTTGCGCAGCAGCGGGTCCACCCGGGGTCGGGCGGATCGGCGCAGCCCGGCCTGGATCACCGGTCGGGCTCCGCCTGCTCCCAGGGCGTGCGCACGCCGTGCATCCGCACCCGCGAGCGCAGGTAGGCGAGCGGGCCGGCGGCCAGCGCGCGGCGCTCCAGCGCGGCCAGCCGGGCGGGCCAGGGGACATCGGGCCGCCCGGGCGCGCGGGTTCGGGCCAGCGCGTAGCGGATTCCGTCGGGGGCGCGTCTGGCGAGCGCGCCGAGGGTGCGCGGCTCGCGCAGTACGGCGGCGGTCAGGTAGGCGCCCAGGCCGGTGCCGTACCCGCGCACTTGGGCGGCCACCGCGGCCCGATCGGCCCGGTGTCGGTGCCAGATCAGCGCGCCGGGTTCGTAGCCGATCCGGTGTCCGCGCACGATGGTACGGAAGAAGGCGAGCAGGTCGTCGCCGCCGCACGCGGGGGTACCGGCGCCGGTGGCCGGGTCGAAGCCGCCCATCGCGCGCAGGACGTCGGCCCGGAAGGCCATGTTGGCGCCGGAGCCGAAGCGGCCGGCGGCGAACGGGAACAGCGGGTCGGCGGGCGGCGCCTGGGGGTCGTACAGGATCGGCTCGAAACCCTTGGCGAAGCCCCCGTGGTGATGGAGCATCAGTTGCGCGGGGGTGCGCAGTTCGGCGGGCAGGATCAGGCCGGTGACGCACGCGGGCCGGCCCGCGCGGGCGAAGCCGGCGACCAGGGCCGCGACCCAGCCGGGGTCGGCCAGGACGTCGTCGTCGGTGAACGCGAGCAACTCGCCCGTGGCCACCGCGATGCCGCGGTTGTGCGCGAGGGCCAGCCCGGGGCGCGGTTCGCGCACGTAGCGCACCAGGCCGGCGCAACCGCCCCGGACCACGCTCGCGGTGCGGTTGGTGGTGGGGGCGTTGTCCACCACGATCAGTTCGATGTCGGGGTAGGTCTGCCACAGCAGGGTGCGCAGGCACGCGGCGAGCAGTTCGGGCCGCTCGCGGGTGGCCACGATCACGCTGACCCGGGGTGTGCCGCGCGGGGCGGGTGGGCCGGGGGCGTGGTCGGGTGCGGCGGGGGCACCGAAGCGGGCCGTCGCGCAGGCGATCAGCCGGTCCGGGGCGGGGGTGGGCAGTTCGAGGTCGAGCAGGCCGACGGGGGTGCCGGCGTGCCGGACCAGGGCGAGCATGGCGCCGGCGGGGCAGTCGGCGGGGGTGCCGTCGGGGGTGCTCAACCTCGGCCCGGCGTCGGCGACGAGGTCGAGGACGCGGACGTGCGCGAGGTCGGGGGGTGGGGCGGGTGGAGCCGGGGCGGGCGCGGCGGGCCCGGCTGGTGGCGCGGACTCGGCCTGTGGCGCGGACTCGGCGGGCGTGGCGGCGGTCGGCGTGGCGGCCGTCGGCGAGGCCGGGCGCGGGATGGCGATCGGGGTCGGCGTGGCCGGTGGGCGCGGGCCGGGCAGCGGGGGGTTCGGTTCGGCCGGGCGCTGCCTCGGGATCAGCGGCCTCGGGTCGGGTTCGGGATCTCGGCGGGGCGTCAAGCGTCCTCCCCTGCTCGCTCCGGGCGGGCGCCGGCGTGCTCGCGCAGGACGGTGCGCAGCACCCGGCGTCCGTCGCGGAGCGCGTTGAGGTTGGATCGCCCGCTCCGGCGCGGCAGTTCGAGGCTGGGTACCTCGGCGATCCGCAGTCCGGCGCGCAGGGCCCGGACGATCATCTCGGCCTCGATCTCGAAGCCGGTCGAGCGCAGGTCCAGGTGTTCCAGGAAGCACCGGCGGAACGCGCAGAAGCCGTAGCACAGATCGGTGAGCCGATACCCGTACAGCCGGCTGACCAGGGCCATCAGCGCGTGGTTGCCGAGGCTGCGGACCGCGGTCAGGTCCAATGATCCGCCGCCGCCGACGAACCGGGAGCCCTTGACGAAGTCGTAGCCGTTGCTCAGGAAGTGCACGTAGTGCGGGATCTCGTGCGGCGACATGCTGCCGTCGGCGTCGATGGTGACGATGATGTCGCCGGTGGCGTGCCGGAATCCGGTGCGCAGGGCGCTGCCCTTGCCGGGGCCGCACTGCGGGATGACCCGGGCGGCCGGCAGGTAGCGGCGGGTGATCAGCGAGGTGGCGTCGGTGGAGTCCCCGTCGATCAGCAGGACTTCGTCGACGCCTTCGGGTATCTGCTGGAGCACCCAGGGCAGATTGCGGGCCTCGTTGCGGGCCGGCACGACCAGGGTGACCCGGTCCCGGGACACCGGGTCGGCCGGTGCCTGTCCGGCTCGTACCGGGGCGGCGCCGGGCAGTTCGGCAATCCGGGGCAATGGGCGTTTCGGGTGCGTCGCGTGCGTCGTGTCGTGCATGAACGGCCCCCTCCCGTCTGCCGCGTGCCCCGGAGAGCACCCGGCATCGGGCCGGCGGAACCGGCCCGAAATCGGTGACACCGGGTGCTGATAGCACGACACCCGGTCATCGCTGATCGTGGTTGGGTGGCGAAAGCAGGGTCAATCGGACCGAAGATGCTTTGCCAAGACGTTACGGTTGGGCGTTTTTCCCGTCGAATGCCAGTTCGGGGATTTTCTCGGCTTTCCGACGCCTTGTCGGATACGGCGCATCCGGTGGGAGCACCCGGGAGCGGGTCGGTGCGGGCGCCCGCGCGAAGATCGACGCGAGCGCCCGCGTGCGGTCGAGCGCGCTCAGCAACCGCAGTCGCACGAGCAACATTCGCCGCATTCGCAGCAGTTGCCACAGCAGTCGCATCCGTCGCAGCAGTCCCCACAGTCACACTTGTGGCAACACCCCTGCCGCTGTTGACCGGTGCACGGATCCTCGAAGGTCTCCCGGCAACACCACTGGCAGGTACAGCACAACCCGGCCCAGATCGCGCAGGCGACGAACACGTTGTGTCCGCCGGGCGGCGGCGGGGGCGGAGTGGGGCCGCCGGGCGGACCCCACGGGCTGTTCGGGTCGTACGGGCTGCCGGGCGGCGGCTGGGTGGGCGTCCGGTTCGGCGGCTGGTTCGGCCAGGACCCGTCGGGGCGTGCGGCGAGCCGGGGTTCGGCCCGCTCGCCGTGCTTGGCGCAGCCACTACCGTGCTTGCCGCCGACCGAGCAGGAGGGGTTCTCGACGGGGAAGCCCGCGTGCCGGAACGACCGGTCGATCGCCTCGTCGACCTCGTGCACGAGCAGCCGGTGAGCGAGCGCGCCCGTGACGAACTCGACCTCGGCCAGGGCCAGTCGGATACCGGTCGCCGCGTCGCGGCACAGCCGGTACGCCTCGTCCGGCCCGGTCCCGGTGGCCAACAGCGGGTTCCACGCGCCGGCCGCCCGGTCGGCGTGGATGTCCTCGACCGCGTCGAGCAGGTGCGCGAGCCGGCCGAACAACCGTCCCGCCTCGGCCAACGACTCGGCGTTGTCGGGCCGTTCGGCCAGCACCGCGGTGTGCGCGAACGCCGCGCCGGTGGCCGTCTCGGTCGGCTCGGTCACCACCAGCACCGACACGCCCGGTCCGGCCAGCGCCTCGACCTCGACCTGCCGGTCCACCGCCTCGACCATCACGGCCGTATCGAAGCCCACGTCGAGCGCGGTGCCCGCACCCTGCCGGGCCCAGCGCTCGGCGACCCGGCGCGCACCGCCCGCGACCGCGCGCCGCCGGTACACCCCGTCGCCGTCGTCGATGTGGTCGCGCATCTTCGCCGACGCGAGCACCAGGGACACCGCGCCCGCGAGCCGCGCCCCCTCGCCCATGGCCACCTCGGCCCGGCGCATCGCGCGCAGCGGACAGGGACCGGCCTTGCGCCGCCCGTCCGCGGTCGGCCGGGCGGACTGCGCCTCGACCAGGACCGAGATGATCAACCCGTCGTAGTTGGTGGCCACGCGCGCCGCCTGCCCGTGGTCGTCCCGCAGCGCCAGACACATGCCGCACAGGTGCGCCATCCACTCGCTCTGCAACTTCTCCGACAGTCGATGCCGGCACGGCCGGATGATCCCGAACAAGCCCTCGCCCCATTCACTGCGCCGATTCCTGGCCCCCTCAGCGCGGTCAGCCTACTGATCACCCGTCATCCCCGTACGGATCCGCCCGGGATCGGACCCCGGGGCGGCCCGAGGGCCGCGCTCGCGGCGTTCTAGGATCCGCAGCGTGACTGCATCGGTGCTGGTCGTATGTAGTGGAAACATCTGCCGCTCCCCCGTCGTCGAGGCCATGCTGCGCGACCGGTTGGCCGGGTCCGCGCTGCCGAGCGAGGTGTCCTCGGCGGGCACCATCGACTGGAACGCCCGGCCCATGGCGGACAACAGCGCGCTGGTGCTGATCGAGCACGGCATCGACCCGCCCGCGCACCGCAGCCGCAAGCTCACCGCCGACCTGCTGCGCGCCGCCGACCTGGTGATCGGCATGTCCCGCGAGCACCACTGGGCGATCGACGCGCTCGCCGCCGACGCCCTGCCGCGCACCTTCCTGCTCGGCGAACTGGTGCGCCTGGGCGAGGCGTTCGGCCCGCGCGGCGCGCTGCCGCTCGCCGACTGGGTGGCCGGGGTGGACGCGCGGCGACCGGCGAGCCGACTGGCCCGTCCCGCCGACGAACTCGACGACCCGATGGGCGAGCCGATCGAGTCGTTCCGGGTGATGGCGGCGCGGGCCGACGAGCTGACGAACCGGCTGGTGGCGCTCCTGACGACGTGATCCCGGGGCGTCCGCCTCGGGTCGCCGAGCGACTTCTTGTTCGAACAAGTGCGCTTTCCCCTCGACAACAAAAGGGCCTTGGCGCCCACCGACTCTTTGGCGGGACCGTAAACTCACGCCCCTGCCGCCGGAGCCGGCGGCACCGCATGGGGGTGGGCATGCACGACGCAGAGCACTACCGGAGCGAAGAGCGCGACGAGCGCGAGTACGGCGGCGGATTCGACGGCGGATTCGACGACTACGAGAACGCGGACCACGGCGGGGCCGGACGCCGGGGTGGTTGGATTTTCCTGGTTCTGGCCCTGGTGTTGGTCCTCGGCACCGGCTACGGGGCCTATTCGTTCCTGAAGGACGACGACGGCTCGGCCCCGACCGCGCGGTCGAGCGAGACCGCGGCTCGGGGCGAGCGGAGCCCGCTCGACGCCGCGCGATTATTCCTCGGCGAATGGCAGGCGGGCAATTGGACCCGCGCGGCCCGGCTCACCAGTGATGTGAGCGCCGCGTCCACGGCGCTGCCGGCCCTGAACGACGGGCTGAAGGTCACCGCCCGCACGCTGACCGTGGGCGAGCCCGCCCCCGCGCGGCCGGATGGGACGGTGCCGGTGCCGTTCACCGCCACGTTGACCCTCGGATCCGCCGGCGACTGGTCGTACACCGGCGCCCTCGACGTGGCCAAGAGCGCGGATCGCGGCTACCTGGTCGCCTGGTCCCCGGCCACCCCGCATCCGGAGCTGACCTCGGGCACCTCGCTCGAACTGGCGCCCAACCAGGGCGGAGTGGGCGGCGACGTGTTGCGGGCGAAGGACGGTACGGCGCTGTCCCCGACCGACAACCCGTCCCTGGCCGCGATCCGTACCGGCCTGGCGAGCAAGGCCAAGCCCGGCGAGCAGGCCAAGCCGGGCGGCGTGGTCCGGCTGGTCGACACGGCCACCCGGACCCCGGTCAAACAACTCGCCACGCTCGGCGAGCCGGTCACCGCCGCGCCCCGGGACGGCGGGATCCGCACCACACTCGACGCGAACCTCCAGACGGCGGCCGAGCGGGCGGTCAAGGGCGAGTCGCGGACCGCGTCGCTGGCGGCGGTGCGGATCAGTACCGGCGAGATCGTCGCGGTGGCCAACAACCCGGCCGCCGGCCCTAACAACGCCTTCCTGGCCACCACGCAGCCCGGCTCGACGTTCAAGATCGTCTCCGCCGCCACGCTGCTGTCCAAGGGCGCGGTCGGCCTCGACGAGAAGGTGGGCTGCCCCGAATCGGCCGACGCGGGCGGCATGCGGTTCACCAACTCCGAGGGCCGCGCGTTCCCGGAGGGCAGCTTCAAGCTGGCCTTCGCCCAGTCCTGCAACACCACCATGGCCAACCTTTCCGGCAAGCTCACCGGCGCGGACCTGTCCACCATGGCGCACGACTGCTTCGGCATCGGCGGCGACTGGAAGACCGGGATCGTCTCGTTCGACGGCCGGGTGCCCGCCGCGTCGAACGACACCATGAAGGCCGCGAACATGATCGGCCAGGGGCAGGTACAGATGAACCCGCTCACCATGGCCTCGGTGGTGGCCACCGCCAAGTCCGGCACCTTCCGCCAGCCGCACCTGCTCACCGACCAGGAGGGCCTGTGGCGGGCCCCGAACTCGTTGTCCCCCGCCGTGAGCGGGCAGTTGCGCACGCTGATGCGCGCGGTGGTCACCGAGGGCACCGCGCGCACCTCGCTCGGCGGCCTGAGCGGCGACGTGGGCGCCAAGACCGGCACCGCCGAGGTCGGCGGCGGTCGGCCCAACAACGGCTGGATGGTCGCCTACCGGGGGGACATCGCGGTGGCGGTCTGGGTCGAGGGCGGGGTGACCGGCGGGCAGTCGGCCGGGCCGATCGTGAAGGCGTTCCTGAGCGCGGCGGGCTGAGCGACGCGGCGGGCGGGCGTCGACGGGCTGGGCGACGGGCCAGGCGACGGGCGCGGCGGCCGGCCGGGCCGCGGCGCGGGCGGGCGTCGACGGGCTGGGCGACGGCCCGAGCGGCCGTAGTCCATCATGGGCAGGGTGAGCGAACACGATCTTGCCGACGAGGGCCCGGGCCGGGCCGAGACCTTCCTCGACCTGCTGCGGCTGGAGCAGATCGAGGAGAACATCTTCCGCGGCTGGTGCCACGCGGGCGCCCCGCTGCGCGCCTTCGGCGGCCAGGTCGCCGCACAGGCCCTGGTCGCGGCGGGCCGCACGGTGGTCCCGGAGCGGCACGTGCACTCGCTGCACAGCTACTTCCTGCGCCCCGGCAGCACCACGGCGCCGATCGTGTACCAGGTCGACCGGGTCCGCGACGGGCGCTCCTTCGCGACCCGGCGCGTGACCGGCGTACAGCACGGCGCGGCGATCTTCACCCTGTCGGCGTCCTTCAAGGTGGCCGAGGACACCCCCGGACACCGGCGCGCGATGCCCGACGTACCGCTGCCGGAGGACCTGCCGGACCCGTACGAGAAGTTGTCCGCCGAGGAGCGCGCGCACTACGAGGAGTCGCAGACCCGGCTCCTGATGGACCTGCGCTTCGTCCCGGAGGACCGCTCGCCGGGCACCCACATGGTCGACGGCATCCCGCACCAGCGGGTGTGGATGCGCGCCGCCAAGCAGCTGCCCGACGACCCGCTGCTGCACGTGTGCGGGCTGACCTACATGTCCGACCTGACCCTGGCCGGCACCGCCGCGAAGCCGTACATCACCAACCCGGCGACGCTCCAGATGGCCTCGCTCGACCACGCGGTGTGGTTCCTGCGTCCGTTCCGGGCCGACGAGTGGCTGCTGTTCGCCCAGGCGTCCCCGTCCGCGCAGGACGCGCGCGGGCTGGCGATGGGCGAGTTCTACAACCACGACGGCGTACTCGTGGCCTCGGTGGTGCAGGAGGCGGTGATCCGGCAGCGGTAGCGCCGGCCGCGCCGCTCAGCCCACCCAGACCGTCTTGGCGTTGCAGAACTCGCGGATGCCGAGTGCGGCGAGTTCGCGGCCGTAGCCGCTGGACTTGATCCCGCCGAAGGGCAGTTCGGGGTAGGACGTGACCATGCCGTTCACGAACACCGCCCCGGCGGCCAACTCGGCGATGCAGCGGGCCTGTTCGGCCTCGTCGGTGGTCCAGGCGTTGGCCCCGAGGCCGAACGCGGTGGCGTTGGCGAGGTCGATCGCCTCGTCGAGGTCGGCGACCCGGTACAGCCCGGCGACCGGCCCGAACACCTCCTCGGTGTACATCCGCATGTCCGGGGTCAGGTCGGCGACCACGGTCGGCGGGTAGTACCAGCCGGGGCCGGCCGGGCGCTCGCCGCCGCACCGGATCCGGGCGCCCTTGGCCCTGGCGTCCTCGACCTGCTCCATGACGTCGCGCAGCCCCTGCTCCTGGGCGAGCGGGCCGACGTCGGTGCCCTCGGCGGTGGGGTCCCCGACCCGGAGCGCCGCCATATTCGCCGTGAACGCCTCGGCGAACGCGTCGTACACATCGGTGTGCACGATGAACCGCTTGGCCGCGATGCAGCTCTGCCCGTTGTTCTGGGTCCGAGCCGTGGTCGCGGTCCGCGCGGCGGCCTCGACATCGGCGGAGGGCAACACCAGGAACGGGTCGGAGCCCCCCAGTTCGAGCACGGTCTTCTTCAACTCGCGCCCGGCGATCGCCGCGATCGACCGCCCGGCCCCCTCACTGCCGGTGAGCGTCGCGGCCACCACGCGCCGGTCCGACAACACCCGCTCGACCAGCTTCGACCCGATCAACAACGTCTGGAACGCCCCCTCGGGAAACCCGGCGCGGGTGAACAACTCCCCCATGTACAACGCAGTACGCGGCACGTTCGACGCGTGCTTGAGCAACCCGGTGTTGCCCGCCATCAACGCGGGCGCGGCAAACCGCATGGCCTGCCACAACGGAAAGTTCCACGGCATCACGGCCAGCACCGGCCCGAGCGGCTCATACCGCACATAGGCCCGCCGCGCCCCCACGGCATCGGCATCGGCCGGCTCATCCGCCAAAAACCCCGCCGCCCGCTCCGCATAGAACCGACAGAGCCGAGCACACTTGCCCACCTCGGCCCGAGCGGCACCCAGCGTCTTCCCCATCTCGGCGGTCATCACCGCCGCGACCTCATCCCGCTCCGCATCCAGCAGATCGGCAGCCCGCCGCATAAACCGAGCCCGAGACTCATACGAGTCCCCCCGATGCCCCCAAAACACCTCATCGGCCCGCCCGATCCGAGCATCGATCTCACCTTCCCCAATCTCGGCAAACTCCTCAATCGTCTCCCCGGTAGCCGGATTGACGGACGCGATGGCCATGGGTCCTCCAGGTAAAGATCACGACTGCGACAGGCGCTGAAACTGCTCACCCGTTACCCGCGTGACCTCGGCTGACACAACCGCCCGAATCATGTCCGCCGTGGCACGACACCCGCCCCGAGAACCGATGGCCGATCCGGATGGCATCAAGCCGGGGAGAGGCAGCGCTCGCGATGGTAGGCAAGGTGGGCCTCGTCGATCTCGTGCTGCGCATGGCGACGCAACGGTCCGATCGTTGCGTGGTCCTCGGTGCGTCGCACCGTTCCGTGCGGGTCCACGTAGATGGCCAGGCCGTCGAACAGCACGTGATGGTTCGGGCACAGGCACAGCAGGTTCGCCAACTCGTCGGGCCCGTTGTGCGGCCTCCCGAGCCCACGGATGTGCGCGGCCTGACTCGAGGCTCCCGAACGTATCTGCAGTTGCAGACCGCACACCTGGCACTTGTCGTGGTGCAGTGCCTTCACGTGCCGGGCCAGCGCAACATCGCGAATCAACTGCCACAACAACAGTTCGCGTCGGGTCACCGGCTCCGCCGCCGTCGGTGCGGCGACCGACGTCGTGCAGTCCAACAGGCCGAGGGCATCGTGCAATTCGTGCTCGGCAGCGGCGCTCGCATCCGTGATGGCGGTGATCGCCTCCAGGTGTTCGAAGAGTTCCTCGACCAGCACTTCGGCTTCGGTGATGAGCCGACCTCGTGCCACGCTCGGCTCGTCGATGTCCGTCGTGGCAGCCGGCGTGCCGACAGGTGCGTCCCCGCCCGAGCCCGGGGCACGCGCTCCCCTGGGGGCCGCGTCGGCCGACTCGGCAAACTCGGGTCTCGGTCGTCGAACCCGCGGGGGTGCAAGACGTCCTTCCTCGATCCATTCGCGCCAGGCCCGCGGGGCGGCGGACAGCGCTTGCTCCGAAGTCAACTTCGGATTGCGACGGTCGGCAATCCAACGCCACTCGAGGCGACCGTCGTCGAGCGGGATCAGCGAAATCTCGTACGCGTAGTTGGGGAACACCGGACCGTCCGGACCGCCACCTTGTTCGACGCGCTCGGCATGCGTAATGAGCCCGACGCCGTCGAACCGCACCTGGCCCTTTTGTTTGCCCTTGCGTATGCCGGTGCCGGGGACCGAACTGAAGACCAGCAGCGGTTCGGCGACGCGCCGGTCCGCGCCCACGAGCGCCAGTTGGCGCCCCCAGGCGGCGAGCAACGCGGCGTTGCCCTTGGTGGTTCCCACCCGCTGAAGCTGTTCGGGCTTGTGGTCACCGTAATACCGCAACCCCTCACCACCGGGATGGAACAGGTCGTGCCACGGGGTCTGCACGGTTCCGAACTTCCAGTGACTCGATCGGATCAGCACCGCCGGACGGCGTCTTCCGTCGACGGCCTTGATCGGGGCGATGCCATTGATCCCGGACTCGAGCATGGCGCGATTGCCACCCGGCGTATCCGTGACGTGCCAGAAGTTGGGCAGGCCCTCCACCGTCTGCGGACCGGGATCCTTCGTTTTGGCATACCTGTAGACCTCGCCGACCGTCAGAAACGAACCCACTTCACGCCCCCGCTCTCGCCGTCTTCGCTCGTGAGATCCGATCACCCTGCCATGCGGCTCGAGGCCGGTCGAGCACGATTGCAGGACGCGTCGAGGAACCGGCCGGATGTCGGGGCGGGGTGCGAGGGTGTGTGTCATGAGGGAACAAGTCATCCCGATCCTGCGTGTGGTCGATGCTGCCGTGTCCGTGGCCTGGTATGGCCGTTTGGGCTTTGTGAAGCAGTGGGAGCACCGGTTCGAGCCGCACCTCCCGGCCTTCGTCGAGGTTGCGAGGGGTGAGGTGAAGCTGTTTCTCAGCGAACACACGGGCGACGCGACCCCGGACACGCTGGTGTACATGTGGGTCGCCGACGTGGATGAGGTGGCCCGCGAATTCGGCGTGGTGGTGGAGGAGCAGGCTTGGGCGCGGGAGGTGCATCTGCGGGATCCGGACGGGAACCGGCTGCGGGTGGCGACGCCGTCGGAGGTTTAGGCGCCGGCTGCGGAGGTCAGCCGAAGTCCGCGCTCACGTCCAGTTCGAGTCGGCCTTCGGCGACCCGTTGGGTGAGCGCACCGAGGTTGTCCCGTTGTGTCTCGTCGATCCGCAGCCACTTCAGGGCCGGGAGGTCGGCCAAGGGGCTGAGGTCGGATATCGGGCATGCGGCGATGCCCAGGTGAGAAACCCGTGGCAGGTCGACCAATGGGGAGATGTCCGTCACCCGGGAGTCGTCGATGAACAATGTTTCGAGCGTGGGTGAATCGCGCAGCGCGCTCAGGTCGGTGGCGGGGGTGGAAACCATGCCCAGCGTGGTCAGGTTCGGGTACTTGGTCAGGCCCGACAGATCTCGAATGCCCGTGTCGTGCAGATAGATGTGGCTCAGGTTCGGCGCCTCCGGCAGGACACGCACACTCTCCACCGAGGGATCACCGTGAAAGGACAAGGTGGTGATCCACGGCAGAGGGGCCAACAGCGCCGGCTCCGCGCGCTGTGCGGGGCCGAGCGTCAACGAAGTCACCTGCGGCAGCTCGGTCAGCGGGCCGAGGTCCGTGATCGAGGTGTGGGCGACTCCGAGCGCATAAAGCCGCGGGAGCGCGGCGAGCGCCGACGAGGGAATCTCCGACAGTTCGGCCGGGAGGTTGATGCTCCGCACATCCCGACGTCCCGCGAGCAGTCCCAGAGCCGCCGGATCCGGGATCGGCACCTGACAGTCGTCGAGCCTGACGTGGGTCAGGACCGTTGTGTAGTAGCGCTCCCGATCCTTCAGGGTCTCCCACATTCCCAACAGTGGCAGGCGGATCCGCGTCGAATCCCGGTCCCGCAATCGACTCAGGAGCGGGATCGTCGCCTCGCCTCCGATCCGGCGCGCCACACGCACGATATTCGTCGCGATCTCGTCCGAGACTCGCTGCGTCCGGGTCAGGTCCGCGAGTAGATCGAGCACGAACTCCCCTGCGGTGGCCAGATCCTCCGCCGCACTCGCGTCCTGCGGGGGCAGGAGCTTGGCCGTTTCCTCCCGGAACCGGGCCGCCGGCTCCGGGTCCACCATGCCTGCCCCGGACACACACGCGACGCCCAGCAACCACAACCGTGCCCGATGCTCCTCGTCCGCTTCCGCTCGCGCGATCAAACCGTCCAGCAACTCCCGCTGCCGCGAAGGGTCGTCCTGGGTGCGGGCGACCGCCATGATCAAGACGTCGTGGTAGAGCGGGTCGTGGGCGTGGTTGATCAGATGGTCGACGTGTTCCGATCGGATGATCTCCAGTGCCGCCAGGTAGTCCTGGAAGCTTGCGTGTCGGAACTCGTGGACGTCCGCCTCCGGTTGTTGGAGCAGGCCGCTGCGGTCGACCAGGCTGTCCAGTACCTCCCGTGCGGTGTAGGGCGGTTCGACCGTCTGGCGGAATCGGGTGAGCACGTCGGCCACGCATGACGTCGCGACCCGATCCGGGATCGATCGGCGGCCGTTGAGGGTCATCCACATCGCCAACGCGGCCAGTACCTTCTCCATCTGCGTCGGCTGGAGACGCACCCGGCTCGTGGAGATGCGCCGCGCTCGTTCCCGGCCGCCGAGCAGCATCGCCATCGCCGATCGGTACAACTCGGTGCGGCCCTCGGGGAGGGCCTGGTCGGCGTGTCGGTGCAGGGCGCACATCAGCGCGCACAGCAGCGGGTTCGTGCCGAGTCGGGCCAGGTCCCGGCGGCTGTCCAGGGTGTGCTTCAACTGCTCCGCGCAGGAAGCGAGATCGTCCGGGTCTCCGGGCTGGGCGCGGTGCCAGCGGTCGACGAACAGCTCGACCTGCGCGCTCGACATGGGCTGGAGTTCACCGGCGACGAAGCCCGCCTCCCGGAACCGTCGATGCCGCCGCTCGGACAACACCCGGGGTCGGGAGGTGAGCAGGTAGGCCGCGTCCGGATAGTCCACACACAGCTGTTCCACCCAATCGAGCGCGTCCGCCCGGTGCTCCTCGGGCAGTTCGTCCAGGCCGTCGACGAAGACCGCGGCCCGCCCCGCCCGCAGCCGGCGGGCCGCCCACCCCGGCGGCTGCTCGCCGCCCAGCGTCGACCCGGACGCGGTGACGAAGTCGGCGACATTCGGGAGCACCAGCCGGTCGTCCACCACCATCGCCCGCAGCTTCAACAGGAACGGCACCCGCCCGGACCAGGACGCCAGCCGGTCCGGCAGATCGCCCGAGGCGACGTGCACCGCGAGCCGGCGCAGCAGCGTGCTCTTGCCCGATCCGGCCGGGCCTTCGAGGACCATGCGGTCGCGACGGGAGAGGGCATCTTCAAGGAGGCTGCGCGTGGTGTCCGCCTGCGCCGCCTCGTCGTCCCACCGCCGCAGTGGCCTCTGGTCGCGACGGGTCTGCACGACGAGGCTCACGTAAGCCGTGGTCAACTCGTATGTGCTGTCCTCCGGGTCGAGTTCGGTGACCCCGAACAGCCTGGCCTGGTCCAACTTCGCCCGCAGGCCGGCGCAGTAGCGTCGCGCGAACTCCTCGTCCACCGCCTCCGCTTCCGGCACCCGGCGTAACAACTCGGCCTGGCCCGCCGCCTGTTCGACCATGGTTCGGACCAGGAACTCCGGCTGCTTCGTGAAGAAGTCCACGATCTGCGCGCAACACTCGTCGAGCAACACGCCGTACAGCGGCGCCGCGCGCTCCGCCGACGCCTCGACACGGGCCTCCATCCGCATCCGCAGCGCGGCCGGATCCAGGCCCGCGGCCTGCACGTCGTCCATGGTCACCGTGCCGTCGAGGGTGCGCACGACCGCCGCGACGATGCGCTCACCCTCGGCCGGCGTCAGGCGGGCGAAGTCCGGCTCGGCATCGGCCAGTCGCAGGGTCAGCGTGCGGGTCAGCCGATCCACGTCGGCCGTACGCACCTCGCGCCGCTCCCGCCGCCGCGCCACCCGCCCACCCATCCGCACGGGTGCATCCACGAGCCGCGCCCCCGCCGGCGGCGCGGTCAACCGCCGCAACGCACCCCCGATCGCCGTCGCCAACAACCGCCCCTGCACCGGATCCACCGCGCTCCGCCCCGATCCCCACATCGACCGTGCACTCCACGCCGTGGCACCCAGTATGAGCGCCCAACGCTCGGGTCGCGCCGGCTTGACCGACCCCCGGATGGCCAGGTCGACGGGCGGCCCGTCACGTGGTCGGAACGTCCCGGCGCTGGTTCGCGAGTCGTCCTGGCCGGCGGCCGCAGGGGCAAAGGCGGCGCGGTCGGGGAGGGGATGGGCGCTTCGGGTGGAGGCATTCAGGGGCGACCTGGCCGCTGGTGGGCGGGGAGGGGCGGGGCGGGGAGGCGGAGTCGCGGGGTGAGCGGGGCGGGGAGCGGGGTCGTATGGGCGGCGTTGCTTTTTATTGGGCGCTTCGCGCCGGCTCGCGAGGCACCACTTTTTCTTTCCCCCGCTTCGCTCCTCCAAGAAAAAGCGGCCCCTCGCTCGGGGCTGGGTGCCCCTCCGCTTCGCTCCGGGTCACCCAGCCCAAGTTCTGCGGCTCCGCCGCTCTCCGCGCTGCGCGCGTCGATCGCGTGGGCGGCCCGAGTCGTGGGCGCTGACGCGCCACGCGGGCGGCGGTCGGGGACGCCCGGCCCCCGATACGACGCGGCTCCCCGAGATGGCCACCGTCGCGACACGGGCCTTCCCCGGTGACCGAGTCGTGGACGCACCCCTTCGGCGCGCCAGCGCCCCCGACCCGGGCCGCCCGCGTGATCGACGCGCGCAGCGCGGAGAGCGGCGGAGCCGCGAGTTTTGGGTCGGGTGGCCCGGAGCGAAGCGGAGGGACAGCCGGCCCCGAGCGAGGGGCCGCTTTTTTCTCGGAGGAGCGAAGCGGGGGAGAGAAAAAAGCGGCCCCTCGCGAGCCGGCGCGAAGCGCCCGATAAGAAGCAACGCCGCGAACACGACCCCGCCTCACCCCGACTTGCGTACGACTCCGGTTGCCCGACCGGCTCCCGCCGGCGACTCCGCCTCCCGGACCCGCGCACCTTGCATCCCCACCTCCGCGACACGCCCACCTTGCGACTCCGCCGCCCCGCCGCACTCACCTCGCGCCCCGGCCCGGGACTTGCCCGCCTGACCTGCACCCCCCGCCCCCGCTCACCCCGCAGCCCGGCCTCCCCCACCAGCCGCCGACAACATCGCGTACGCCAACCCCGCCAATGTCGCCTTGATCCGTGCCGGTTCGATGTCCTGGTCGCGCTGGCGGCGGTACAGCTCCGGGGCCAGTGGGGCGAGAAGCACGTCGGCGAGGGTTGTCGGGTCTGCGGTGTGCGCGGCCAGGATCCGTACGTGCGTATGCCAGAACGCGTACGCGCCCGTTCGGTAGCGGGCGCTGCCCGTTTCGGCGCCCAGGAGCAGGTGTACGTGCCGCTCCAGCAGGTCGACCATCGCCGCGTAGAAGGCCGCCAGGCGGGCCGCCGGGTCCGGCTCGTCCGGGCCCAACGGCGGTGCGCCGCGCAGGATTTCGTGTTGCAGCGCGCGCTCGTGTTCGTCGAGGAGGGCGCGGGCGATGGAGGCCCGGTCCGGATAGCGGCGGTAGAGCGTGCCGCGGCCGATGCCGGCCGCCTTGGCGATGTCCTCCATCGTGACCTCGGCCGGATCGCCGGTCGCGAACAGCTCCTCGGCCGCGGCCAGCACACGGGCCCGGTTGCGGGCGGCGTCCGCACGTTCCCGTGGCGGCGCCGCACCGTCCGCGGCGACCGGGAGACCGGTGAGCAAGTCGGTGCGTTTCGTCATGATCCCCACCCTAACCAGCAAGTGGACGTCGCGTCCATTTATCCCGAGGCGGTCCCAGCGGCGGCGCGATCGGTTAAGTGGACGACATGTCCGCTTACCTGTTACGGTCTCACCCATCAAGCGGACAGTCCGTCCGCTTACACCTCGGGAGTGACCATGCCTCGCCTGCTCCACCTCGACTCCAGCGCCCGCGCCGACTCGTTCTCGCGGACCCTGGGCGCCGCCTTCGCCGACGCCTGGCGCGGCGCGCGGTCGGACGCCGAGTACACCTACCGGGACCTCACCGCGCGGCCGGTCCCGCCGATCGACCAGGCGTGGACCGAGATCTGCGACACGATGTTGCGCGAGGGGATCACCGCGATCGCCGACTACCCGCAGGCCGTGCGTACGCCCGAGCAGCGCAAGGCATGGGCCACGGTCGAGCCGCTGTTGGCCGAACTGGTCGCCGCGGACGTCGTGTTGATCGGCGCGCCGATGTACAACTTCGGCGTGTCCGCGCAGCTCAAGGCGTGGATCGACCAGGTCACCTTCCCGAAGATGTCGCTCGCGCCGCGTCGTTTCGTGGTCGCCTCCGCGCGCGGCGGGTCTTACCTGCCGGGCACCCCCCGGGCGCCGTTCGACCACCAGACGCGCTATCTCCTGGACTTCTTCACCGGGCACTACGCCGTCACGGACGCGATCGTGCTCGGTACCGAACTGACCAACTCGCTCGTCGACCCGGCGCTGGCCGAGCGGCTGGAGCAGCACCGTTCCTCGCACGCGGAGGCGCTGGAGCGCGCCGCGGAGCTGGGACGCTCACTCGTGGAGGGGTACTGATGGCCTGGTTGATCCTGCTCGCGGCGGGCCTCGTCGAGGTCGTGTGGTCGCAGAGCATCAAGCCGACCGAGGGATTCACCAGGCCGCTGCCGACGGTGATCTGCTTCCTGCTCGGCGCGACGGCGGTGTATCTGCTGTCGGTGGCCATGCGGGACCTGCCGGTGGGCACCGCGTACGCCGCGTTCACCGGGATCGGCACCGTCGGCGCGATCACCCTCGGCATCACGATCCAGCACGACGCGCTGAGCGCGGGACGGATCGCGGCTCTGGTGCTGATCGTGGGCGGGTTGGTACTGGCCCGGCTGACGTCGACGGCGTGAGGGCGGGCGGCTGTTCGACAACAAAGGAAATCTTGGATGCAACTTTAGTGACAGCGGTGGCCACGTTCGCGGCTATCGGGCGCACCCGCCCGGGGCCAAGGCTGGGGAGGTAGCCAGGACCCCCATCGCAAGGAGCACCTCGCATGTCTCCCGGAAACCGCCGGCGCCCCCCGACCCCGACCTCCCCGTCGGGTGGGCCCGCCGAACCCGACGCGTACCGGCGCATCGATCACGAGGATCGGGCCAAGGGCAGTGCGGCCGGCTGCCGGGCGCTGAGCAAGTGGTACGGCGAGGGCGAGACCCGCGTGGTCGCGCTCGACGAGGTCGACGTGCAGATCGGCCGCGGCCGGTTCACCGCGATCATGGGCCCGTCCGGGTCGGGCAAGTCCACCCTCATGCACTGCCTGGCCGGCCTCGACTCGGTGACCTCCGGCCACAGCTGGATCGGGGACACCGAGATCACCGGACTCAAGGACCGGGACCTGACCCGGCTGCGGCGGGATCAGATCGGCTTCATCTTCCAGGCGTTCAACCTGCTGCCCACGCTCACCGCGCTGGAGAACATCACGCTCCCGATGGACATCGCGGGGGTCAAGCCGGACAAGGCCTGGCTCGACACCGTCATCGAGACCGTCGGGCTGCGCGACCGGCTCAGGCACCGGCCGAGCGAGTTGTCCGGCGGCCAGCAGCAGCGTGTCGCGTGCGCCCGCGCGCTGGCGAGCAAACCGCAGATCATCTTCGGCGACGAGCCGACCGGCAACCTCGACTCGCGCTCCGGCGCCGAGGTCTTGGGTTTCCTCCGCAGCAGCGTCAACGACCTGGGCCAGACCATCGTGATGGTCACCCACGACCCGAACGCGGCCTCCTACGCGGACCGGGTGTTGTTCCTGGCCGACGGTCGGGTCGTGGACGAGATGTTGTCGCCGACCTCCGACACGGTGCTCGCGCGCATGCAGCGCTTCGCCCGCTCCGCGAACTGAGGCGCCGACATGCTCAAGGCAACGCTCCGCAGCTTCCTGGCCCACAAGGCGCGCATGGTCCTTTCCGCGCTGGCGATCCTGCTCTCGGTCGCGTTCGTGGCCGGCACGCTGATGTTCACGGACACGATCAGCAAGACGTTTCACGACCTCTCGCGCACCGCCGCGGCCGATGTCACGGTCAAGCCGAAGAAGGAGTTCCGGGAGGACCGGCTCGGCAAGAGCGGCCAGCAGCCGACCGTGCCCGACTCGATCGTGGCCGCCGCCCGTTCGGTGCCGGGCGTGGCCGACGCGCATCCCGACATCACGGTCACCAACGTGATCGTGATCGACGGGAAGGGCAAGAAGGTCGGGCTGACCTCGGATCCCCAGGTGCAGGCCGCCGACTGGTTCCCCACCAAGCAGTCCCCCGTCGTGCTCGAGCGCGGGAAGGCGCCGCAGGGTCCCGGCGAGGTGATCCTGGACAGCGACTCGGCCGACCACAACAAGGTGCGGTTGGGCGACAAGGTGCACGTGGTCGCCGCGCCCGGCGCGTTCGACGCGACCGTGGTCGGCCTGGCCGACTTCAAGACGATCAACCCCGGCACGACCATGCTGTTCCTGGACGGCGCCGCCGCCCGTGATCGGCTGCTCGGCAAGCCGGGCATGGTGACGTCGGTATCGCTGACCGCCGAGCCCGGTGTGGACCAAAAGGAGCTGAAGGCGCGGGTCGCCGCCAAGCTGGGCGGCGACGTCGACGTCAGGACCCGCGCGGAGGAGGCCGACGCCTCCTCGGCCGACCTGGGCCAGGCGCTCGACGTGGTCAAGTACGCGCTGCTCGGCTTCGCCGGTGTCTCGCTCCTGGTCGGCACGTTCCTGATCTTCAACACCTTCTCGATGCTGGTCGCCCAGCGCACGCGCGAGTTGGGCCTGATGCGCGCGATCGGCGCCAGTCGGGCCGACGTGAACCGCTCCGTGCTGGTGGAGGCGACACTGCTCGCGGTGGTCGGCTCCACGCTGGGCCTGCTCGGCGGACTCGGCTTGGCACAGGGCCTGTTGACGCTGATGAAGTCCCTCGGAGTTGACCTCAAGGGCGCCCCGCTGGTGATCAAATCCGCGACGCCGATCATCGCCTACACGGTGGGGGTCGTGGTGACCCTGGTCGCCGCCTACCTGCCCGCGCGCCGGGCGGCCCGGGTCAGCCCGATGGCGGCGCTGCGCGAGGCCGGCGCACCGCCCGCGAAGTCGCTGCGCGGGCGCGCCGTCGGCGGCACCGCGGTCACCGCGCTCGGCGCGATCGGCCTGGCGGTCGGCGCCTCCGCGACCAAGCTGGACGCGGCGCACGGGATCGCCCTGGCCGGTGGCCTGGTCGCCACCCTGGTCGGCTTCATCGTGCTCGGGCCGGTGCTGGCCCGAGCGGTGATCCCGTGGCTGGCGGGGGCGTTCCCGCGCCTGTTCGGCACGGTCGGCCGGCTCAGCCGGGAAAACGCGCTGCGCAATCCGCGCCGCACCGGCGCCACCGCCGCCGCGCTGATGATCGGCGTGGCGCTGGTCGCCTCGCTGTCCGTGGTGGCCACGTCGATGAAGGACTCGGTCGGCAAGCAGATCGACCAGCGCCTGGGCGCCGACTACACCCTGGAAAGCGACGGCGGGCTCAACTTCACGCACGACGTGGCGGAGACGGTGCGCAAGGTGTCCGGCGTGAGCAATGTGGTGCGCCAGCGCGAGACCGAGGCCAAGGTGCTGTTCAACGGATCGTCCGAGACCATCACGGTGACCGGAGCCGATCCGGGCATCGACGCGATGCTGAAGCAGAAGTACACCGCCGGCAGCGCCCCCGACGGGCTCGCCCCGGGTCGGATCGCGCTGCCCAAGTCCTATGTGAAGAAGCACGACCTGGGCGTCGGCGGCACGGTGACGCTGCGCACGCCCAACGGTCGGACCGCCGAGTTGCGGGTCGGCGCTGTGATCAACGACGAGGGCATCGGCCTCGCGAACGCCGGCTCCGGCATAGTCGGCCTGGACACGCTGGCCAAGCTCGTCCCGGACCTGCTCGACTCGGTGATCATGGCCAACGTCGCCGACGGGGCGAAGAGTTCGACCGTGCGGGCCGCGCTGGAGACCGCGCTCAAGCCCTACCCGCAGGTGAAACTGCGCGATCAGGCCGACTACAAGCAGACCGTGCAGGATCAGACCAACATCATTCTGCGGCTCGTCTACGGCCTGCTCGGGTTGGCGATCATCATCGCGATCCTGGGGGTGGTGAACACCCTGGCGCTGTCCGTGATCGAGCGCACACGCGAGATCGGACTGCTGCGCGCGATCGGCATGTCGCGGATCCAATTGAGGCGGATGATCCGCCTGGAGTCGGCGGTGATCGCGGTGTTCGGCGCGGTCCTGGGACTGGCGCTCGGGGTGGGCTGGGGTGTCGCGGCGCAGCGCATGCTCGCCTCGCAGGGCCTCGACGTGCTGACCATCCCGTGGGGGACGATCGCCGCGGTGGTCGTCGGTGCCGGCGTGGTCGGCCTGCTCGCCGCCCTGCTGCCCGCACTGCGCGCCTCGCGGATGAACGTGTTGGCCGCGATCTCCACGGAATGACCGCCGGCCGATGATCGACGGTCCCATGACCTGCGGCGGTGCGTCGGGCTCCTGTGCCGGCGCACCGTCGGTGCCGTTCGTGCGACCCGCTCCCGGGGCCGGTTACCGTGACCTGGTGAGCATCCGCGCCTGGTGGGCGAGTCGCCGCTCGTTCGGGTTCGACGTGCTGGTCGCGGCGATCGGCGTCGCCCTGGGGCTGACGCTGCGCATGGGGCGCGACGCCGGCCTGGTCGGCTGGCCGTACCTGCACCAGGTGAGCGCGGTGCTGAGCGGTGCGCTGCTGCTGTACCGCAGACGTGCGCCGTTCGGCTCGGGCGCCGCGATCTGTGCGGTGGGGCTGGTGTATCCGACCCACGTGCTCTACTTCGCGGCCTACGCCGTGGGGGCCGGTGTCGAGGACCGACGGCGCGCGTGGGGGCTGATCGGGGCGCTGGTGGTGACGACCGCACAACCGTGGAGCCATCCGCGCCCGCTGAACATCGTCACCGGCGCGGGCCTCGCGCTGGTCCCCGTCCTCCTCGGCCTCTACGTCGCCGCGCGCCGCCGACTGCGCGCGGATCGGGCCGAACGGGAGGTTCGGGAGCGCCAGTTGGGCTTCGAACGGGTGCGGATGGAGGAGCGGGCCCGGATCGCGGGTGAGATGCACGACGTGATCACCCACCGGGTCAGCCTGATGGTGCTCCAGGCGGGCGCGCTGCGCACCCGCGCTCGGGACGAGGACGTACGGGCGTCGGCCGAGGAGTTGCGCCTGGTGGGCTGCAAGGCGTTGGAGGAGTTGCGCGGGCTGGTCGCGGTGACCCGATCGGAGCGGCAAGTGGGCTCGGTGGTGGTCGGCCCGCGTGCCGTGCTCGACGTATCGGACCTGGTGGCCGATTCGCGCTCGGCGGGCATCCCGGTCGACCTGGTCACGCTCGGCGAGCCGCACCCGACCTCGCCCGTGGTCGGCCGGGCCGCCTACCGGGTGGTCCAGGAAGCGCTGACCAACGTGCACAAACACGCGCCGGGGGCGGGGGTGGACATCCGCCTGCACTACGTGGGCGACGAGGTCCGGATCACCGTGCGAAACTCGGCTCCCACCCGGGCGGTCGACGTCGCCCTGGGTTCGGGCGGCAGCGGCCTGCTCGGTCTGCGCAAGCGGGTCGAGCTGGTGGCCGGGACGTTGCGCACACGCCCACTGCCCGACGGCGGCTACGAGTTGCTGGCCATACTGCCCGCCGGCGCCACGACCACGACCACGACCACCGGAGAGCCCGCATGATCCGCGTCCTGCTCGTCGACGACGAACGTATGGTGTGCGCCCACTTGCGCACGATTCTCGGCGTGGCCGACGACATCGAGGTGATCGGCGAGGCGTACGACGGCGCCGAGGCGGTCGAGTCGGTCCTGCGCCATCGGCCCGACGTGGTCCTGATGGACCTGCACATGCCGGGCGTGGACGGCCTGACCGCCATCGAACAGATCGTCGACCTGCCGGGTGCGCCCAGGGTGATCGTGCTGACCACGTTCGGGCTGGAGCAGTACATCCTGCGCGTCCTACACGCGGGCGCGGCCGGGTTCCTGCTCAAGGACACCCCGCCGGAGGACCTGATCGGCCTGGTCCGGGTAGCCATGGACGGCCACACCGTCCTGTCCCCGGCGGTGACCCGCGACCTGGTGACCGCCTCCTCCGGCCGCAACGCCGCCCGCGAACGCGCCGCCCTCGCCGTCGCGTCCCTGACCGAACGCGAGATCGAGGTGCTGACCTGCATCGGAGAGGGCCTGTCCAACGCCCAAACGGCGGAGCGCCTGTTCCTCAGCGAAACCACGGTAAAGAGCTACGTCTCCCGAATGCTCACCAAACTCGCCTGCACCAACCGAACCCAGGCAGGCCTACTGGCATACGACGCGGGCCTGATCCGGCGATAGCGACGGGGCGGGCCGACCGACGGCGTGAGCGGGCGGCGGGCGGGCCGGCAGGCGGGAGGTGGGCGAGCAGGCGTCGGAGGAAAGCGGGCGCCAGTGCGTGAGGGGCGACGAGCCGGCAGGCGGGCAAACGGCGAGCGGATGGCGGGCGAGCAGGCGTCGGCGGGGTGCCGGTGGCAGGTGAGCGGACATCGGCGCCGGTGGTTGAGGGGCTGCGGGTGAGTGGGCGGCCGGTGAGCGGGTTGTGGGGCCGGCCGGGGTGTGGGTGGTGAGCGCCGCCGGTGGTTTGGTGGTGGGTGCCGGAGGGCGGGGGGCGGTGTGCGGTGGAGGTGGTTGGGGGTCGAACGGCTGGGGTTCGGGTCGGGGGCCGTGGGTGGTTCGCTGCGGTGGGCGGGCCCGCGTCGGTAGTGTCGTACCGGCCGGCTCGGTGGGGTCCGGGGAGCGGAGGGGTGCGCATGTCGGTGACGCTCTCGAAGGGTGGCAACTGCCCGCTGGCGGTGGCCGCCGTGGTGGTGGAGGTCGCCTTCGCGGCGCCGGTGGACGTATCGGCGCTGCTGCTCGCCGGGACCGGAAAGGTGCGCTCCGACGCCGACTTCGTCTTCTACAACCAGCCGAACGGACCAGGTGTCCGTTATCTGGCGGCCGGCCCCGGTCGACCGGCCGCGGTGCATGTGGACACCGCCGCGGTGCCGGCCGACGTGCAGACGATCATGGTGACGCTGAGCCTGGACGGCCGCCCCGGCACACCGGTCACCTTCGGCGGCACCACCCCGCCCACCGCGACCGTGCGCGACCCGTCCGGCGAGGCGCTGGTCACGTTCACCCCGCACGGCCTGGGCCGCGAGACCGCGCTGGTGCTGCTCGAGCTGTACCGGCGCGGCGGCGCGTGGAAGGTGCGCGCGGTCGGCCAGGGCTACGCCAACGGACTCGCGGGCATCGCCACCGACTTCGGCGTCTCCGTCGACGACGACCCGGCCCCGCCGCCGCCCACCCGCCCGCAGCCGGCGCCGCCCACCCGCCCCGAGCCCCCCGCGTACGACGACACCCCGACCGCGCCCGTCGCCCCGCTGCTGCCACACGAGCCGCCCAGGCCCGCGCCGATCCCGCCGCCGATCCCCCGCCGCCCGGTGACGACGCCGCCCCCGCCGCCCCCGCCCCCGACACCCGCCCCCGCCCCCGCCGAGGCCCGTACCGCCCCCCTGCCCACCGGCACCGGCACCGCCACCCGCACCGACACCCCCATCAATCTCGACAAGGGCCGCGTCAGCCTGCGCAAGGACCAGTCGGTGTCGTTGGTCAAGACCGGCGCGCCGCCGTTGACCCGGGTGCGCATGGGACTGGGCTGGGACCCGGCCAAGTCCGGCGGCAGCATCGACCTGGACGCCTCCTGCATCGCCTTCGACGCGCACGGCCGGAAGGTGGTCGCGGTCTGGTTCATGAAACTGTCCGGCCTGGGCGGCGCGATCAAGCACACCGGCGACAACCTGACCGGCGAGGGCGAGGGCGACGACGAGTCGATCGTGGTCCGCCTCGACGCACTCCCGCCGCACGTCACCGGCCTCGTCTTCACCGTGAACTCGTTCCTGGGCCAGAAGTTCACCCAGGTCTCGCGCGCCTTCTGCCGCCTGGTCGACGACACCACCGACACCGAACTGGTGCGCTTCGAGTTGTCCGGCTCCGAACCGCGCACGGGTGTGCTGATGTGCAAGCTCGTCCGCGAGGGACCGATCTGGACGATGACCGCGCTGGGCCGATTCGCCGACGGTCGCACGGTACAAAAGCTGGTGGACCCGGCCCGCGAAGCACTGGGACTCTGACCGACGGCGGCGCGGCCCCCCGGGCCTCAACCCGGGCAGCGTTCCCCGTACTTCACCACGCCCACCCCCACCGTGTCCGGCACCGGCTGCCCCTCGGCCGGCCGCTGGGTACAGACGACCCAGTGCGTCTCGATCAGCACCGGCCGCCCGCCGCCGAGGTCGTCCACGTCGACGTGGGCGTCACCGCGCAGGCCGCGCCGGACGACCATGACGCTGCGCCCGACCAGGTTCGGCATCCGGCCGTCGACCACCTTGGGCTCGGCGGTCGGCGCCGCGCCGGTGGGGCACTTCTCGTCGTGCCGGACCACGCCCAACTCGACCCGGAGTCCCTTGTCCAGCGGCCCCGGATCGGGACTCTGGTCGCACACCTTCCAACTGCTGAAGATGAACTGCCGCCGCCCCCGCCCGCTCGCGTCGTGCGAGGTGACGAACCGGTAGCCGGCCCGGCGCGCACCGTCCCACGCCTCCTGCAGGTCCGCACCGACCAGATCGGGCAGCACGTTCCTGGGCACGGACGAGAGCTTCGTCGCCCGAGGACTCGCGGACGCCGCGTGGCTCGGAACCGCCGAAACCACCGGGGTACTCGGAGCCACCTCCGCGACCGCGCCGACCGGTGCCCCCTCGCCCGACGCCGGACCGGTCCCGGCCGGCCCGTCACGATGGGCCAGACCCACGGCCACCAGCACCGCCACCACCGCGCCGAGCACCGCGAGCAGCTTCGGGTTCCGCCACCACTTCATCCGTCCACGATGCGACCGGTCCGCGCCGAACGGGAGGAATTCGGCCCCCGATCACCTGTCCGTGTGGTTCGTACGGGAATCCGCCCCCGGCCCGACGCCCGGATCCGCGCCCGGCTCGGCCCCCGGCTCGACACCCGCCTCACGTACCGCGAACCCGGTCGCCTGCCGAACCATCTCGTCGCGAGACGGCCCGGGCGCGCCGATCACGATCCGAGTGGCCAGCCCGTCGAGCAGCGCGTGCAGGCGCAACACGTACCCGTCGGGATCCGGGTGTGGCGCGATCATCGCCCTCAGATCGGCCATCCACGGGCCCTCGATCTCCACGCTCGCGGCGAGCACGTCCGGGTCGGCCAGGGAGCGCGTCCACACCTCCAGCCACAACGTCCAGCGCGGGTCGGCGCGCTCGTCGGGCAGGTACAGGTCGATGTAGCCGGCCAGCCGCTCGGCGCGCGGCACCTCGGTCGCGCCCAGCAGGGCCCGTCGCCGCTCGGCGAATCCCTGTTCGCTCCAGCGCAGCGTCTCGACCAGGAGTTGTTCCTTGGACCCGAAGTAGTAGGCGACATGGCCGCCGCTGATCCCGATCCGCTTGCCCAGGCCCGCCATGGTCAGCTGCGTCAGCCCGTGCTCGGCGATCGCGTCCATCGCGGCCTGGAGCACCACCTCCCGGGGCTGCTCCAGCCGTTTGCGCCGTGTCCCCGCCATGCTCAGCACCCCTGGTTCGTTCGACGGCGGACCTCGCCTGCCGCCATGTTAGAACGTCGTTCAATACCGCGCCCGGCGAACCGACGCCGCCATACTGGCGGGAGCCGGTGCCGCGACCGGAGCCGGTTCCCGGTCCGCGACCCCGGCGTCCGCGCCCACGTCCGACGAGAGGACCCCCCGTGGCACCCCAGCCGCTCACCGACGCCGAACTGACCAAGGCCCTCGCCGACCTCCCGGGCTGGCAGGTCACCGACGGCGAACTGACCGCGACATACGCCTGCGCCCGCGCCGATGTACCCGCCTTCTACGCGACCGTCGCCGCCGCCGAGGACCAGGCGAACCACCACGCCCGGATCACCATCCTCTACGGCACCCTGACCTTCGCCCTGACCACCCACGACGCCGGCGACCGAATCACCGCCGCCGACACGGATTTCGCCACCCGGATCGCCGCCTTCGCAGCCGCACACGGCGCGACGCCCAAGACCTGACCCGACCGCCCGGCGGGGGCGGGAGGCAGAGGGCCGAGGGGCCGGGATCGACCCACCACGGCCGGTCCGGAACCCCGAACCGCTCCATTCCGGTCCGATCCCGCCCCGTCCCTGCCCCGTCCCGGTCGCTTGCGTCCCCCACCCGGTCCGCCCGTCCGCCGGGCCACGCAGCCTTCACTCCACGCTTCCTGGCCGTTCATCCGCGCGTCCCGCACGCCGCCTAGCCTCCGACCATGAGCACCGACGCACCGGCGTCCCACCCCGTCCCGGCCGCCCTTCGGGGGTGGCTCCTCCCGTTCGCCGGCGCGACCTCGGCGGGCTGGCTGATCGGGACCTACGCGATCCGCGCCGCCGCCCTGGGCTCGTGCGACGACTTCGGACAACGCGGCTGCACCGGGGACGACTTCGGGCCGTCCCTGATCGGCCTGTCCGGCCTGCTGCTCCTGCTCGCGCTGATCGCGGGCGCGGTCGCCGCCGGCGCCGGTCGGCGCGGCATACCCGCCTTCGCGGGCGCCCTCCTCTACGCGGGCGGGATAGCAACGCTGGCCGCACTCACCGAACCTGCGACCGACGCCGGCTGGTACATCCCGACCGTCACCACCGTCGCCCTGGCCATACTCCTGCTCGCCCTCGCCGCATTCGGCGCCGGCGAGCGCGCCCACCCCACCACCCGGCCGCCGAAGCCGACCGAACCGCCCACCACCCCGGGCGAACCCGCGGCCGTTCTCGGCAACACACCACCGCCGCCAGGGCGCTGACCACCGTCCGGCCACGCGCCGACCGGACGCCCGCCACCGTGCCCGTCAGACCCTCGGCTGCTGCTGGGTGATGCAGTGGATGCCACCGCCGTTGGCGAAGATGTCGCGGGCGTCCACGAGTTCGATGGCGCGGCCCGGGAAGAGCTTGCCGAAGGTCGCGGCGTTCTCCTCGTCCCGAGGGTCGTCGAACGCGCACAGGATCACCGCGCCGTTGGCCACATAGTGGTTGATGTAGCTGAAGTCGACCCAGTCGTCGTGGGCTTCGAGGACCGTCGGCGCCGGGATCTCCACGACCTCGAGCGAACGCCCCTGCGCATCGGTGGCCGCGCGCAGCAGGGCCGCGTTCTCCTTGCCCACCTCGTGGTCCGGGTGCGCCGGATCGGGCTGCACGTGGACGAGGACCACGCCGGGTCGGGCGAACGACGCGACGATGTCGATGTGACCCCGGGTGCCGTACAGGCCGTAGTCGCGGGTGAGTCCGCGCGGCAGCCAAATCACCTTCCGCGCCCCGAGGAACGCCTTCAGCTCGGCCTCGACCTGCTCCCTGGTCCACCCGGGGTTGCGGCCCTCGTCGAGTTGCACGGTCTCGGTGATCAGCACCGTTCCCTCGCCGTCGACGTGGATGCCGCCACCCTCGTTGACCATCCGCGACGCGTAACGACGTACGCCGGCCGCCTCGATCACATGCTCCGCGATGTGCCGGTCGTGCTCCCACGAGGCCCACTCCTGGGCGCCCCACCCGTTGAACACCCAGTCGGCGGCGGCGATGCCACCTCGGCCGTCGGTCAGGAAGGTCGGCCCGATGTCGCGCATCCACGCGTCGTCGAGCGGCTTCTCCAGCACGGTCAGCGGCCGGTCGACGTAGCGCGCCACGGTGTCCGACTCGCCCAGGTCGGTGATCAGCGTGACCGGCTCGTAGCGGGCGATCGTCCCGGCCACCCGGCCCCACGCGGCGCGCGCGGTGTGCAGGTCCTCTTCGGCGAAGGTCTCGTTGCGGCTGGGCCAGGCCATCCAGGTGCGCTCGTGCGGCACCCACTCCGCCGGCATCGAAAAGCCGTCGGCGACGGGGGTGTTCGTCATGTCATTGCTTCTTTCGTCCTTCGTCGGGAACCACGGGGCAGCACGTGACATCAATGGACATCACGGGACCTACGACCGCTACAGGAAATACAGCCGGTTCAACGACACCGATTCGGCGGCCTCCGACATCACGGGCTCGCCGTCCATCGTCACCAGACCGGTGTCCGCGGCGACCCGGACCTCCGCCAGGCGGTTGTTGTGGATCATCGCCGCGGGGCCGATGCCCCGGGTGCCCCGTACGCCCACCCGGCGCCGCCGGGTCGGCATCAGGTCGCCGCCCGTCGCCGCGGCGGCCTGCGAGGTGAACGCCACCGACAACTCGGCCGGCGCCGCCCCGTGCGCGCCGAACTGCGGGCCCATGACCAGCGGTTCGCAGTTGTCGGTGGAGGCGTTCGGATCGCCCACCACGCCGTACGCCGGGAATCCGCTCTTGAGCACCAACTGCGGCTTGGCGCCGAACCATTGCGGCTGCCACAACACGATGTCGGCCATCTTGCCCACCTCGATCGAGCCGACCTCGTGGGCGAGGCCGTGCGCGATCGCCGGGTTGATGGTGAGCTTGGCGATATAGCGCATGACCCGCGCGTTGTCGTGCCGTTCGTGCTCGGCGCCGCGCTCCAGCTTCATCTTCCCGGCCATCGCGAACGTCCGCCGCACGGTCTCCCCCGCACGCCCCATGCCCTGCGCGTCCGACGAGGTGATCGGGATGACCCCGAGGTCGTGAAGTACGTCCTCGGCGCCCATCGTCCCGGCCCGAATCCGGTCCCGGGCCATCGCGGCGTCGCCCGGCAGGTCGGTCTTGAGCCCGTGCGCGGAGACGATCATGCCGAAGTGCTCGCCGAGCGCGTCCCGCCCGAACGGCAGCGTCGGGTTGGTCGAGGAGCCGATCACGTTGGCCACCCCGGCCATCCGCATCACGTTCGGCACGTGGCCGCCGCCGCAACCCTCGATGTGGTACGCGTGGATCGTGCGCCCGTCCAGCACGGAGAGCGTGTCGTCCACGGACAGGCACTCGTTGAGGCCGTCGGTGTGCAACGCGACCTGTACGTCGTGGTCTTCGGCCACCCGCAACGCGGTGTCCAGGGCGCGGGCGTGCGCGCCCATGTCCTCGTGCACCTTGAAGCCGGACGCCCCGCCCTCGATCAACGCCTCGTCCAGCGGCCCCCGACCCGACGACGAACCCCGGGCCAGGAAGGCGATGTTGACCGGCCAGGCATCGAACGCCGCGAACGCGTTCCGCAGCGCCCAGGGCGAGTTCACCCCGACACCCCAGACCGGCCCGAACTCCTGGCCGACCAGCGTGGTCACCCCGGAGGCCAGCGACGCCTCCATGATCCGCGGCGAAAGCAGGTGCACGTGCGTGTCGATCGCGCCGGCGGTGGCGATCAGCCCCTCGCCGCTGACGATCGTGGTGCCGGTGCCGACGACCACCTCGACGCCGTCCTGGGTATCGGGGTTGCCGGCTCGCCCGATCGAGGCGATCCGCCCCTCGCGAATGCCGATCGAGACCTTACGAATGCCCTGGATCGCATCGATCACCACGACGTTGGAGATCACCACGTCGCAGGTGTCGCGCACCGGGATCGCCCGCAGATGCAGCCCGTCCCGGGCGGTCTTGCCGAAGCCCGCGAGAAACTCGTCACCCGGCAGCGCCGAGTCGTGCTCGATCTCGATCACCAGCCCGGAATCCCCGAGCCGCATGCGATCCCCGGCCCGCGGACCGTACGTGGACGCGTAGTCACGCGGATCCATCACATCACCACCACCACCACTCACAGCGCACCCCGCTCCCCACCGTCACCGAAACCCCACGTCGCATCGGAGCCGGACGCTTTCCCGGAACCCGCCGCCGGATCGGACCCGGAGCCCGAAGCCGCACCGCCGACCGGCTCCGCGCCCAGATACCCGCACGCGTACGCCCGACGCAACGCCTCCTCACGCGCGCCCGGCGCGTCCAACGGCCCGTCCACCAGCCCCGCGAAGCCGATCGCGACCCGCGCGCCGGCGATCGGCACCAGCCGTACCTCGACCGTCGCGCCCGGATCGAACCGCACGGTGGAGCCGGCCGGGATGGCCAATCGACGGCCGTACCCCGCCGCCCGGTCGAAGCGCAGGCGCGGGTTGGTCTCGAAGAAGTGGAAGTGCGAGGTGACGCTGATCGGCACCTCGGACGTATTGGTCACCGGCACCCGGACCAGATCGGCGTCCACGTACGGGTCGACCGCCGGCCCACCGGGAATCACCGCCCCCGGCGCGTCGTCCCCCAACGAGCCGGGCCCGGACACCGGCGCGGCAACCGCCCCCGAGCGCGAACCGTGCCCGTGACAGTGCACCTCACCCGCACCGACCGGCAGGCCCTCGCCGGAGCGGAACGGGTCGGTCACCACGGCCAGCCGCGTCGCGTCGTCGAACACCGCCTCGACCTTGACGTCGGCCAACACGTCCACCACCCCGGGCAGCACATCGGCGACACCGAGCACCGACCGCCCCGCCTCGATCGCGTCGGCGAGCCGCGCCCCGTCCCGAGCCGCCTCACACACCGTGTCCGCGATCAACGCGGCCGCCTCGGGCACGTTCAAAAGCAGCCCCCGGGCACGCCGCGCCCGGGCCAACTCGGCGGCTGTGAAGATCAGCAACCGATCCCGCTCGGTGGGCGTCAGCCGCATACGAACCTCCGTATTGAATGCCGTTCAATCCAGATTGAACGGCATTCAATAGAGCGGTGTCAACGCCCCGCGCCCGACGCCGACGCCACGGCTCCCGCCCCGACACCACGGCCCCCGCCCCGCCCGCCTCGATCGGCGGCCCTCCGGATCAGTTCTCCAGGCGGGCGGCCAGGCCGTCCAGGAGGAGTCGCAGGCCCGTGTCGAAGCCGCGGGCGTTGAGGGTGTCGCGGTCGCCGGCGGCCAGGGAGCGGGCCAGCGACGGGTACTCGGCCCCGTACTCCTCGGCCGGCCGGGTGAAGCCCTCCTCGTACGTCTCGATCACCGACCCGACCACCAGGTAGTCGAGCGCCGCCGAGAATTCGGCCGCCTCGGCCGGAGGGAGGCCGATCCGGATCAGCGTGCGGGCGACGGCGTCGTAGGCCGACAGGGCCTGCTCCGTGGACACCGGTCGGCGGGCGATCACCGGGAGCGCGTCGGGGTGGCGCAGGTAGGCGGCGCGGTAGCCGCGAGCGAAGGCGGTGATGCCGACCCGCCAGTCCGGATCGTCCAGCGGGGCGCGGTCTATCTCCCTCGTGATCACCACGGTGATCGCGTCGAGCAGTTCCTCCTTCGACGACACGTGGTTGTACAGCGACGGCCCCCGCACGTCCAACCGGGTGGCCAGTGCCCGCATGGTGAGCGCGCCCATGCCGTGTTCGTCGACGAGCTCCACCGCCGCGCGGGCGATCAGTTCCCGGTCGAGTTTGGGGCGGTTGGGTCGACCCATCGTGCGCTCACCTCGTGCCGTTCGCGAGCGCCGTCGTCGGTCACTCCGCGTCGCCAACCTAGCCGGAATCGACCTCTTCCCCTACACCCGGCCGGGAGCTATGGTCCTCAAACTAACTAAGTAAGTTTTATTCGTTCCCGTTGCGAGGTCCCGATGAACCACGGCACTTCTCGCCCACCGACCCCCACCGGCAAGGCGCCCGACCACGACGCCGCGCGGCTCGGCGAGCTGGGCTACGAGCAGGAGCTCAAGCGCGGTCTAGGCGTGCTGGGCAACCTCGCCATCGGCTTCGCGACGGTCTCCCCCGTGGTGGGCCTGTACGCCGTCGTCCAGGTCGGCGCCACCGTCGCCGGCCCCGCCTGGGTGTGGGTGCTCCTGGTGGCGCTGCTCGGCCAGGCGCTGCTGATGTGCGTGTACTCCGAGCTGGCCTCGCAGTATCCGATCGCCGGCGGCGCCTACCAGTGGGCCCGTCGCCTGCTCGGGCCCACCTACGCGTGGCTCGCCGGATGGGTGGCGCTGTGCGCGGTGGTCTTCGCCAACACCACGATCGTCTACCTGGGCGCACCCTGGTTCTTCGCCCTGTTCGACGCCGAGCCCACGCCCGGCCGCATCGTCGCGGTGGCCGCGATCTTCCTGCTCTGCTGTACCGCCGTCAACGTGCTCGGCATCGACGTACTGCGCCTGGTACTCGCCGCCGGCATCGCGGCCGAGGCGGTGGCCTCGCTCGGCGTGGGTCTGGCACTGCTTCTGCTCTTCCGGGAGAACGGGTTCGGCATCCTCACCGAGACGATGGGCGCACAGGCACTGTCCGGGGGCTCGACCCCCTCGGCCCTGCTCACCGTGCTCGCGGTCGGCGGCTGGGCGTTCATCGGCTTCGACGCGTGCGTGGCCTCCTCCGAGGAGACCAGGGACGCCGCCCGGCAGGTACCCCGCGCGATCTGGTGGACGCTGATCAGCGTCGGCGGCCTGGTCGTACTGAACGCCGTCGCCGTGCAGTTGGCCCATCCCGATCCGGCCGAGGTGGTGCACGGCGAGGACTTGGACCCGGTCACCACCGCGGTGGTGAACTCGTTCGGCTCGTGGTCGGCCAAACCCTTCGTGGTGGTGGTGATCATCGCCTTCATCGCGTGCGCGCTCGCCTCCCAGGCGTCCGCCGCCCGCGCGGTGTACTCGGTCTCCCGCGACGACGTACTGCCCGCCTCGCGCGCACTGCGAAAGATCAACAGGCGCCAGGCCCCGGTGGGCGCGCTGCTGATCACCTCCGCGATCAGCTGTTCGGCCCTGCTCCTCGCGCTGGACAGCTCCGCGATCGGCAGCCTGATCACCTTCGGCAGCGCCGCCATCTATCTCCAGTTCCTGCTGATCGCGGTGGCCGCGCTGATCGCCCGACTGCGCGGCACCTGGACACCCGCGGGACTGGTCCGGCTCGGCCGGTGGGGCACCCCGCTGAACGTGCTCGCCGTCGCCTGGCTCGCCTTCGAATTCGTGAACATCGCCTGGCCGCGCAGGATCCTCGCGCCGCCGGACGCCCCCGCCTATCAGGTGTGGGCCGCCGTCATCGGCATCGCCATTGTGGTCGGCACCGGCGTGCTGTACCTGCTGATCAAGCGCCCCCAGGACAAGGTGCGGATCAGCGTGAGCTTCGCCGACGGCGGCACCGATCCCGAACCCTCGACCCCCGTGGAGAGCACCGCATGACCACCGCCGACCTCGTCGTCCCGGACGCGCACGTACTGACCATGGATCGGGACCGACCGGTCACGGACACGATCGCCGTCCGGGACGGGGTGATCGTCGCGCTCGGCGCCGACGCCCGGGCGCTGATCGGCCCGCGTACCGAGGTGATCGAGGCGACCGGACACACCGTCACACCCGGCCTGACGGATTGTCACCAGCACTCCGTGATGGGCGCCGGCAGCACCCGCGGGGCCGACCTGGTCGGCGCGGTCACCCTGGCCGAGGTACAGCGCCGCCTCGCCGAACAGGCAGCGCCGTGCGGTCCGGACGACTGGGTGGTCGGTTTCGGCGGCGAGTACGCGGCGTTCGCCGGCCGGGCCATCCACCGCGACCTGATCGACGCCGCCGTGGACGGTCGGCCCGCGTTCGTCTGGATGGCGGACAGCCACACCGCGCTGCTGAGCACGGCCGCGCTGCGCCTGGCCGGGCTGACCGGGCCGCGCGAGTTCGCCGACCGAAGCGAGATCGTCTGCGACGAGCGTGGTCCGACCGGCGAGTTGCACGAGATGACCGCGTGCTTCCTGGGCTACCGCGCGGTACCGCCGATGCCGCGCGGCGAAATGCTTGCCCGGGTCGAGGAGTTGTTCGCCGAACAGAACCGACACGGGGTCACCGGCGTACACATCCTCGACGACGCGCCGGGCACGGTCGACACGCTCGCGGGCCTCGACGCCGAGCGGCGGCTGAGCATGCGGGTACACCTCGCGCCGTGGTGTCCGCCGGGCGAGGTGGACGACCTGGCCCAGCGCATCGGCGAACTGCGGTCCCTGGGCGGGCCGGACGCGCTGGTCAGGCTCGCGGCGATCAAGTTCTTCGCCGACGGCGCGATCGACGGCGGCGGCGCGTGGCTGCACGAGCCGGACTGCTGCGGCCAGTCGCACCGATCCCAGTGGAAGGACTTCGACCGCTACGCCGATGCCGTCGCCATCGCGGCCCGCGCGGGCCTGCCGGCCTGGACACACGCGATCGGCGACCGGGCGGTGGCCCGCGCCCTGGACGTATACGCCAGGCACACCGCGCCGTTCGGCACCCGGCATCGCATCGAGCACGCCGAGGTGTTGAGCGACGCCGACGTACCGCGCTTCGCCGCGCTTGACGTGGTGGCGTCGATGCAACCGACGCACATGGACTGGTCGTTGCCCGACCACTCCGACAACTGGTCGCGCCGGGTGGGTCCGGAGCGGGCGGCCCGGGCCTGGCGCTGTGCGGACATCCTGGCCGCCGGCGGACACGTCGCGCTCGGCTCGGACTGGCCGGTCGCCGCGTTCGACCCGCGACGCACCCTGGCCGGCGCCCAACTGCGGCGCCCGGCGGGCGAGATCGACCGCGCCGCGTACGGGGCCTCGGCCGGCCTCACCGCCCGCCAGGCCCTGGCCGGCTACACCACGCAGGCGGCCTACGCGGCGGGCGAGGAGAGGGTGGCCGGCCGGATCGCCGTCGGCTGCCGGGCCGACCTGACCGTATTCGGCGGCGACCCGCTGACCTGCCCACCCGACGACCTACCGGAACTCCCCGTCACCGCGACGGTGGTCGCGGGCCGCGTCGTACACCGGGCGTAACCCCTCGAAGCACCCCACGCGGGCGACCCGGCCCGGCCCGACCGTCCCCGATCGGGCCGGGTCGCCCGCGCCCTCAGCGACCCTCGAACGGCCACTCCCCCGTGTCCAGTTCGCGCCGCTCATACGCCGCCACGATCTCCTTCTCCGCGGCGTCCCGCCCCTCCCAGTGCGAACCCTCCACCGACTTGCCGCGTTCGAGGTCCTTGTACACCTCGAAGAAGTGCGCGATCTCGTTCAATTGGAAGGCCGGCACATCGGCGATGTCCTCTATCGCGTGCCGCCGCGGATCGCGGGCGGGTACACACAACACCTTCTCGTCCGGACCCTTCTCGTCGCTCATCACGAACATCCCGACCGTGCGACAGCGGATCACACAGCCCGGAAAGGTCGGTTCGTCCAGCAGCACCAGCACGTCGAGCGGGCCGCCGTCGCCGCCCAGGGTGCGATGTACGAAGCCGTAGTCGGCGGGATAGGCGGTGGACGTGAACAACATGCGGTCGAGCCTGATCCGTCCCGTGCGGCGATCCATCTCGTACTTGTTCCGACTGCCCGCAGGAATTTCCACAACGACGTCGAACTCCACGACGGCTCCTTAGCGGCTATGGATCAAGACCCGATATGCGCGGCATTCCGTATTCCCGACGTACCGTCCGAGGACTTTCCCACGTCACCGGGCCGTTACGCACGTGAAGCACGGGACAACCGACCCATTCGAAGTGCCCCGACCACCCGATCGCCGAGACACTTGACTCGGTCAACTAAGTAAGGTTTCCTGTCCATCGAACCCGAGACCGCATCCACCCCACCCCGTCACCAGGAGCACCCGTGATCCGGATCGAGGACGCCGACCGCGTCCGGACCCTCACCCTCGACCGCCCCGAGGCACTCAACGCGTTCAACGAGGCGCTGTACGACGCGACCGCCGACGCGCTGATCGACGCCGCCGCCGACCCCGCGGTCGCCGTCGTGGTGCTCACCGGCGCGGGTCGGGCCTTCTCGGCGGGGACCGACCTGATCGAGATGGCGCAGCTCAACAGCGGCACCAAGGTCAAGGGCCGACACGGCTTCGGCGGCATGGTCGATCGTCTCCAGGCGTTCCCCAAGCCGTTCCTGGTCGCGGTCAACGGACTCGGGCTCGGCATCGGGGCGACCGTCCTGGGCTTCGCCGATCTCGCCTTCATGGCCGACACCGCCCGGCTCAAGTGCCCGTTCACCTCGCTCGCGGTCGCACCGGAGGCGGGCAGCAGCGTGACCTTCCCGCAGCTGATCGGCCGGCAGAACGCGATGTGGGCGCTGCTGAGCAGCGAGTGGCTGAGCGCCGCGGAGTGCCTGGAGATGGGCCTGGTGTTCAAGGTCTGTCCGGCCGACGAGCTGATGGCGGTGACCATGCGGCACGCCCGGATCCTGGCCGCCAAGTCGATCCCGTCGCTGATCGAGGCCAAGCGCACCGTCCTGGACGGCCTCGGGGACACGGTCGCCCGGGCCCGCCGCCGTGAGGACGCGGCCTTCGGCCGACTGCTCGGCAGCCCCGCCAACATCGAGGCGCTGACCGCCTTCGCCGAGCGCCGCGAGCCCGACTTCGCCGCGATCGACGCCCGGGAGGCGTGAGGGGGCGCCGAGGCCGGGACAGGCGCTCGAACATCGAGGGGTTGTCCGGGTTTGCCGGGGGCGATGTGGGCTAGGCCATACTGACCGTCGCACGCCCGTTCCCGTCCCCAGGATCAGCGCCAACCATGAGCAACCCAGACACCTCGGACACCTCGGGCACCGCAGGCACCGCAGGCACCGCAGGTAGGGCAGGCAAGGCAGCCAAGGCCATCCCACCCGACCCCGCCTCGGCCCACCCCGCCCCCGCCGACACCCATCACCTCGGCCACGCCCTCAAGCCCCGCCACATGACCATGCTCGCGCTCGGCGGCGCGATCGGCGCGGGCCTGTTCGTCGGCACCGGCGCCGGCATCCATACCGCCGGCCCCGGCATCCTGATCTCCTATGCGCTGGCCTCGGTGCTGGTGTTGCTGGTGATGCGGATGCTCGGCGAGATGGCCGCGGCCGTCCCGCGCAGCGGCTCGTTCTCCGAGTACGCCGGGGCCGCGTTCGGGCGGTGGGCCGGTTTCACCGTCGGCTGGCTGTACTGGTGGATGGTCACCATCGTGCTCGCCGTCGAGGCGTCGGGAGCGGCGGCGATCGCGCACGGGTGGGTGCCGGGTGTACCGATCTGGGTGTTCTCACTGGCGATCATGCTGGTGTTCACCGGCGCGAACCTGCTCACGGTGCGGTCCTTCGGCGAGACCGAGTTCTGGTTCGCGACGGTCAAGGTCCTGGCCATCGTCGGCTTCCTGGTGCTGGGCGTGCTGGCCATCATGGGGTGGCTCCCGGACACCGACGCCCCGGGGCTCGACAACCTCACCGGCAACGGCGGTTTCCTGCCCAACGGCTGGGACGGGGTGATCGCCGGCCTGCTCGCGGTCGCCTTCTCCTTCGGCGGTCTGGAGATCGTCACCATCGCCGCCGCCGAGTCGGACGACCCCACCCGCAACGTGGCCCGCGCGGTGCGTACCGCGGTCTGGCGCATCCTGCTCTTCTACATCGGATCGGTGGCGGTCATCGCCACGCTGCTCCCGTGGGACTCGGACCGGCTGGGCAGCCCGTACGTGTCCGTCCTGGAGGACATCGGCATCCCGGGCGCGGCCCACGTGATGGACGTCGTGGTGTTCACCGCGCTGCTGTCCGCGCTGAACTCGATGTTGTACGGGGCGTCCCGGATGGCGTTCTCGCTGTCCCGGCGCGGCGAGGGTCCGCGCGGGTTGTCCCGCCTGGCCGGCAACGGCGTGCCGCGGACGGCCGTGCTGGCCTCCTCGGCGTTCGGCTTCCTCGCCGCGCTGCTCAACGTGTGGTGGCCGGAGCAGGTGTTCAAGCACCTGCTGAACTCGGTCGGCGCGATGTTGCTCTTCGTCTGGTTCGCCATCGCCGCCGCGCAACTGGTGTTGCGCCGGCGGATGGAGCGCGAGGATCCGGAGCGGCTGATCATCCGGATGTGGGGCTTCCCGTATCTGACCTGGTTCGTGATGCTCGCGCTCGCGGCGGTGTCGATCCTGATGTTGTTCGACGCCGACGCCCGGCCGCAGCTGTTGTCCTCGGTCGTGGTGGTGGCCGTGGTCCTCGGCTTCGCCCTGGTCCGCGAGGCGCGTCGGCGCGATCTGCGCAGGCGGGCCGAGGGCCGCTTCTGAGCCGGCCCGCCGCTCACAGCCCGGCCCGCGCCAGCGCCCGCAGGTGTTCGCTGGTGGGGCACCAGTTGGAGCGCAGTTCGTCGGTCGGCCAGCCGGCCAGGGTCGCGCTCGCGGCGAAGTTGGACTGGAGGTAACCGAGCAGGGTGCGGCGCGGGTCCTCGGCCCGGCGGACCACGTCGTATTCCAGCGTGGAGCGCGAACCGTCCGGCAGCCAGACCGCCTCGCGCGGGGACAGTGGTTGCCGTTCGACGCCGTCCGGTCTGGGCGCGGCGTACGAGTAGTAGGCGGGGTAGGTGACGGTCGGGTCGCCCGCCCAGAAGCCGAACGAGATCACCTCGTGCGAGTACGCCTCGGCGGTGACCGGGTCGACCCCGCTCATCGGCGGCTCGACCCGCTTGCCGGAGAAACGGGTGAGCGCGAGGTCGAAGGAGTGCCAGAACAGCTGGACCGGCGAGCTCTTGCCGTCGAACCAGCCCATGAACTCCTCGAACACGTCCGCCGACCAGGTCAGGATGCGCCAGAACCGCTGCGCGTACTCGGCCCGGTAGGTGCGGTGCTCGGTGTCCTCGCGAAACGGCGTGGTCAGGTGCGGCACCCCGAAGGGTTTCTCCAGCAGCGGTACGTCGATCCCGAGGTCGGCGAGCACGCCGTGGACGGCGAGGTCGAACGCGGCCACGCTCAGCCCGTCCACGAGCGCGATCTCGCGCACCTCGCCGCGATCGGTACGAAAGACCACACGATGGTCGATGAAGTCGAACGCGATGTCGAACGCGATCCCGGCCACGTTCAACCGGCGGGTGGTCAGGCCGCGGGCGTCGACCGTGAAGGTGATGTTCCACCAGTGATTCTGCGGATGGCTCGCGGCCAGCTTCACCTTGCCCACGATCTGCGCGAACAGGTGCAGCGTGTCCAAGGTGTCCGCCCATGCCGCATAAGGGAGTTCGGGCAGGTCGGGACGGGGTTCGGGGGATCCGGAGGGATTCGCGCGGTTGCTCGAAGCGATGGCCATGCACCGATTCTCGCCGCCTTGTGGCCCATGCGTCCCGTTATGCTCCGCCGTCCGGGCCCGCGCGCACGATCCGCGGCACGGTTCGGCGAGACCCCCCGAACGGGCGAGCGCGGTCGACGCGTACCCTGCGTGCGACAACATCCCTTCCACCTGTACAGGGGCACTCGTGCGCGTTGTCGTCGCCGGAGCCGGCATCGGTGGGCTGGCCACCGCCCTGAGTCTGCACGCGGCGGGTATCGCCGACGTGACCGTGTACGAGGCGGTCGAGGAGATCCGCCCGCACGGGGTCGGGATCGACCTGCCCCCACCCGCCGTTCGCGAACTGGCCGCGCTGGGCCTGTACGACGACCTCGCCGAGATCTCGGTGGCCACCACGGAACTGATCCACCACGACCGTTTCGGCGGCCGGATCCACACCGAGCCGCGCGGTCTGGCCGCCGGCCACGCCTGGCCACACCTGTCGGTCCATCGCGGCGAATTGCAGATGCTCCTGGTGCGCGCCCAACTGGCCTGGCTGGGCGCCGAGTCGCTGCGCACCGGTCTGCGGCTGAGCGGATACGCACAGACCGCGGCCGGGGTCACGGTCGAACTGACCGACCGGGACGGGAACATCGTCATCGACGAGGCCGACGTGCTGATCGCGGCCGACGGGATCGACTCGGCCGGGCGGGCGCTGATGTATCCGGGCGAGGGGCCGCCGTCGTGGCACGGCCGGGTGCAGTGGCGCGGGATCTCGCCCGCGCCGGACCTGCTCACCGGGCACACCACGATCGTCGCCGGGGACGGCGTGCGGACGTTCGTCGCGCACCCGCTGCGGGCGGCCGAGGGGGAGCGGCCCGCGCTGCTGAACTGGGTCGCCGAGCGGCCGTCGGCCGGACCGCCGCCCGAGCGCGGCGATTGGCAGCGGCCGGCCGAACCGGACACGGTGGTGGGCTATTTCGCCGACTGGGAGTTCGACTGGCTGGACGTGCCGGCGGTGATCGCCGACGCGGACGTGGCGTACGAGTACCCGCTGATCGACCGCGACCCGCTGCCGAGTTGGTCGGACGGGCGGGTGACCCTGCTCGGCGACGCCGCGCACGCGACCTTCCCGAGGGGCGCCCACGGCGCGGCGCAGGCGATCCTGGACGCGGCGGTGCTCGCGCACGAACTGGCCGCCCACGCGGACCCGATCGACGCGCTCGCCCGGTACGAGGAGCGGCGCCGACCGGCGACGACGGCGCTCCAGGCGGCGAATCGTGCACCCGGTCCGGGCATCCTGCTCACGCTCGCGCACGAGCGGGAGCCCGAGGGGTTCGCCGACCTCGATGCGGTGATCCCGCCCGACGAGCAGGCGGAACTCGCGGCTTTGGAGCGGGAGATCGGCGCGGCGAACCGGGACACGTCGGGCTGACCCGCACCACCGCGACGGCCCGCCGCTCGAACGGCGGGCCTGCGGCGGGGGTGCGGCCGTTCGACGATCGAGCGGCGTCAGGGGATCAGGACGACCTTCCCGACGGTCTGCCGGTCGCTCAGCGCGGTGTGTGCGGCGGCGGCCTCGGCCAGCGGGAACGTGGTGACCGCCGGGGTGAGTTCGCCCGCCGCGGCGGCGGCCAGGGCCTGTTCGGCGAGGGCCTTGATGCCGCCCGGACGGTTCATCATGCGCGGGCCCAGCGGGTTCTCCACGCTCACCCCGGCCGCCGCGGCGACCTCGTCCAGGTCGGCGACGGCCGCGCCCGAGGACCAGCCGTAGGTCACCACCCGACCGCCTCGGCGGACCAGGTCGAGCCCGGTGCGGCCGATCTCGCCGCCGACGCTCTCCAGCAGCACCGTCACCGGCCTCCCGCCGAAGCCCTCGCGCACCCGGTCGGCCCAGTCGGCGGCGTTGTAGTCCACCGCGAGGTCGACGCCGGTCTTCGCCACCGCCTCGACCTTGGCGGGTCCGCCGGCCGCCCCGATCACCACCGCGCCGAGCCGGTGCGCGGCCTGGACCAGCAGCGTGCCCAGGCCGCCCGCCGCGGCGGTGACCAGCACCACGTCGTCGGCGCCGATCGCGGCCACCTCCAGGATGCCCATCGCGGTGCGCCCGGTGCCGACCATCGCCACCGCGACCTCGGCCGCGAGGTCGTCGGGCAGGGGCAGCAGGGCCTGGTCGTCGACGATCGCGAACTCCGCGTAGCCGCCGCCCCGGTTGCCCAGGTGCGCCACCACGCGGCGACCGACCAGGGTCGGATCCACCCCGGCGCCGACCGCGTCCACCGTGCCGGCCACCTCGCGGCCGAGGGTGGTGGGCAACTCCGGCTCCGGGAACGGCCCTTCCACCCGCCCCGTGCGCAGCATCACGTCGACCAGGTGTACCCCGGCCGCGGCGACCGCGATGCGCACCTCGCCGGGGCCCGGCTCCGGCGTCGCCACCTCTTCGAAGCGAAGGTTCTCGGCCGGACCGAACTCGTTCAATCGCATCGCGCGCATCGTGCACTCCTGGGTTCTGTGCCGGCCCATTCGGGACGGGCCGGTGCCGACGGGGCCAACGGAGACCGGACCGGAGCGCATTCCCCCCGATCGCGTTGCGAGAATTCTCGAACTTCAAGCCGACTTCATGTCAAGTGCGCCGAACCCCCTGCGCACATCCGCACACCGTGACGCGCACCACCTACGGTGGGCCCATGTTCGATCCCGACGAAGCCACCACGGCCCTGCTCGCCGACCTCGCGGCGCTCGGCACACCGGCACGCGCCGAGGCCGAGAAGGCGTATCTCAAGAGCGATCTCGACTTCCTCGGCGTCACGGTCCCGGTGCTGCGCAGGACGGTGACCGCCGCGACGCGCGCCCGGCCCGCGCCGACCCGGGCCGAACTGCTCGCCTGGGTCGAGGCATTGTGGGCCCGGCGGCTGCACGAGAGCCGCTTCGCGGCGATCGAACTGTTGCGGATCCATCTGCGCGTGCTCACCCGCGCCGACCTGCCGCGGATCGAGCGGCTGATCCGGGAGGCGGCCGGCTGGGTGTACGTGGACACGCTCGCGGAGAAGGTCGCGGGCCCGCTGATGGGCCGTACGCCCGCCGACTTCGGCGCCGCCGACGCCTGGGCCGCAGACGCCGACTTCTGGGTGCGTCGCTCGGCGCTGCTCGCCCTGCTGCCCGGCGTCCGGGCCGGCGCGCCCGACCTGGTCCGCTTCGACCGCTACGCGGATTCGATGCTGGACGAGAAGGAGTTCTTCGTCCGGAAGGCGATCGGCTGGGTGCTTCGGGAGATCTCCAAGCGGGATCCGGCCTACGTGATCGCGTGGACCGAGGCGCACCGGTCCCGGATGTCCGGGGTGACGTTCCGCGAGGCGGTGCGCCGGCTCCCCGAGGCGGACGCCGCCCGGCTGCGGGCCGGGTGATCGGCGCGCCGGCCCGCGCCCTACCGGGGGAAAATTCCTCGTCGCGGGCGGTGCGCACGCGGCAGGATGAGCCGATGACGACACACCTGGTGGCCATGGGCGGCGGCGGATTCTCGATGAACGACGGGGCGACGGCGCTGGACCGCTACGTCCTCGACCTGACCGGCCGCGCCCGTCCCAACGTGTGCTTCGTACCGACCGCCTCCGGCGACGCCGACAGCTACGTCGAGCGGTTTCGCGGCGCGTTCGCCTCGTGGGACTGTTCGCTCGACCACCTGAGCCTGTTCAAGCGCACCGACACCGAACTCGCCGACGTACTGGCCGAGTCGGACGTGATCTACGTCGGCGGGGGCTCCACCCTCAACCTGCTCGCGCTGTGGCGCCTGCACGGCCTCGACGCCGCGCTCTCCGCCCGCGCCGCCCGGCGCGACCTGGTGGTGTGCGGGCTGAGCGCGGGCGCGCTGTGCTGGTTCGAGGGCGGGATCACCGACTCCTACGGACCTCGGCTGCGCCCGCTCGCGGACGGCCTCGGCTGGGCCCGGGGCAGCGTGTGTCCGCACTACGACGGCGAGCCCGGCCGCCGCCCGGCCTACCACGCGGCGGTGGCGGCGGGCACCCTCGCGCCCGGCTACGCGCTGGACGACGGCGCGGCGATCCACCTCGTCGACGGCGAGCCGTACCGGTTCGTGACCGAACTCCCCAAGGCTCGGGCGTATCGCGTCGAGGCGGGTCCGAGCGGCGTCAGCGAGTCGGAGCTGCCGATGGTGGGGCTCTGACCTGGATGCTTACCCTTGATCCGGTGGGTGACTTTCAAGTGGGTACTTGAGCGGCGGTCGGTGCCCGAGCAACATCGGGAACGCGCGCCGAGCTTCCCGGGGCGGTCGCGACGACCCCCGGACGGTCTCGCCGCGCGTTCCCGTCACCGCCATGGAATGAGACCGACATGTCCGCCGCCGCATCCTCGTCCGCCACTCCCGTGACCGTCCTCGGCCTGGGCGCGATGGGTACCGCGCTCGCCGGCGCGCTGCTGACCGCCGGGCATCCGGTCACCGTCTGGAACCGCTCCCCCGGCCGCGCCGACACCCTGATCGCGCGCGGCGCCGTGCGGGCCGAGTCGCCCGCCGCCGCGGTCGCCGCGAGCGCGCTGGTGATCGTATGCGTGACCGACTACGCCGTCGCGGACTCGATCCTGGCCGCCGCGACCGAGGCCGGCGGCGCCGACATGTGGGCGGGCCGCACGCTGGTCAACCTGACCTCGGACACCCCCGAGCGGGCCCGGCGCACCGCCGAGTGGGCCGCGGGCGTGGGCGTCCCGTATCTCGACGGCGCGGTCGTGGTGCCGACCTCCGTCGTGGGCACCCCGGGCGGCCTCCTGCTGTACAGCGGGACGCGTGCCGGGTACGACGAGCACGCGGCGACACTGCGCGTACTCGGCCCGAACTCCCCTTTCCTGGGCGAGGATCACGGCCTGGCCGCGCTCTACGACCTGGGCCTGCTGGACTTCTTCTACACCACGATGGCCGGCCTGGTGCACTCCTTCGCGCTGGTCGGCGCCGATCGGGTGTCGGCGGGCGAGTTCCTGCCGTTCGCCCGGGGCATCCTCGGCATCCTGCCGGACATCATGACCCGGGTGGCCGGCGCGATCGACGCGGGCGAGTTCCCCGGGGACCAGGGCAGCCTGGCGATGGAGGCGGCCGGCATCGGGCACATCGTGGACGCCGCCGGAGCGCGCGGCCTCGACGTCGGCGTGCTCGAAGCGCTCGCCTCGGTGGTCGGCCGGGCGATCTCCCGGGGCCACGGCGCCGACGCCTTCGCGAGCATGATCGACGCGATCCGAAACCCGGCTTGAGACGTACAAGCCGGCCAACCGGACCGGCCCGTCGGCCCGTTGCGCGCGTCGGGCGGGCGGCGACGAGCGGACCGGTCTACTCGGCGACGTCGCGGGCGAGCAGGTCGGCGATGCCCTCGCGGCGCAGCAGGACCCGGGCCCGGCCGGCGCGGACGGCCACCACCGGGGGGCGGCCGACCAGGTTGTAGGTCGAGGCCATCGACTGCTGGTACGCCCCGGCGGCCGGCATCGCGAGCAGGTCGCCCGGACGCACGTCCTCGGGCAGTTCGACATCGGCGGCCAATACGTCGCCCGACTCGCAGTAACGGCCCACCACGGTGACCTGCCGGGTGTCGGGCGCGCCGACGCGGCCGACCAGGCGCACGGTGGTGCGCGCGCCGTACAGGGCCGGCCGGGGATTGTCCGCCATGCCGCCGTCCACCGCGACGAACACGCGGTGCGCGGTGCGCTTGACCACCAGCACGCGGTACAGCGCCACCCCGGCCGGACCGGTGATCGCCCGGCCCGGCTCGACGATCAGGCGCGGCACGGGCAGTTCGTACAGCGCGCACTGCCGGGCCAGCCGGCGGCGCACGTCGATCGCGAACGACTCGATGTCAAGCGGGTGTTCGCCGCTCCGGTAGGCGATTGCGTGGCCACCGCCCAGGTTCAGCTCGGGCAGTACGATCCCGTGCCGGTCGCGCAGCCCGGCCAGGAACGCGGCGAGCGTGCCGATGGCCGCCAGCCAGGGTCGTACCGAGCCGATCTGCGAGCCCAGGTGGCAGTGCAGGCCGGTGAGTTCGAGGTGCGGTTGGGCCACCGCCCGCAGCACCGCGTCCTCGGCGTCGCCCCGGGCGATGGACAGACCGAACTTCTGGTCCTCGCCGCCGGTACGGATCGCGTGGTGCGCGCCGGCCTCGATCCCGGGCACCACGCGCACCATCACCCGCTGCCGCTGCCGGGGCGCCACCAGCGCGGCCAGCCGGGCGATCTCGGCCGGGTTGTCCAGCACGATCCGCCCCACACCCAGGCGCAGCGCCGCACGCAGTTCGTCGCCCGACTTGGCGTTGCCGTGCAGGATGATCCGCTCCCCGGGCATGCCGGCGAGGGCGGCCGACTCCAACTCCCCGGCCGAGCAGACGTCGAGCCCGAAGCCCTCCTCGCGCAGCCAGGCGACCAGACCGCGGCACAGGAACGCCTTGGCCGCGTAGGCGATCTCGACGCCGGGCAGCGCGCGGCGATAGGCCCGGCAGGTGTCCCGCACGTGTTGTTCGTCCAGCAGGTACAGCGGCGTCCCGAACCGCTCGGCGAGTTCGGCCGCGGGCAACCCGCCGACCGCGAGATCCGCCCCCAGCGCCTGCGCCGAACGAGGCCACACACCCGCGTCGAGAACCGGCTCCGCAAGCGATATGGACATGGCAACTCCCGTGTGCGCGTATATGGCTGACGAAGATTCAGGCGAAGAGGGAAACCGTGCCCGTGCCCGGGTCGGGGTCGGCCGAGAAGTGGTGGGATCCGCAGGCGACCCCGGCGCCTCGCGCGGTGGCCGTACTCGGTTCGGCCCCTTCGCCCTCCTGCCGCGCCTCGCCCCGCGCCCGGCGCACCGGTGGCGCCGACAAGCGCGGGTCGACCAGCATGCGCTCGACGCCGGTCTCGGCCGCGAGCGAGCGGGCCGCGCCGGTGCCGAGGCGGATCCACTCCTGGTCGACGCCCAGCACCGCCCGCAGCCGTGCCACCGAGGTGAACGCCACCAGGACCCGGGCGCCCAGGGGGTCGCGGCACCACCGCACCACCCGCACGCCGGCGTCGGCCCGCACCGGCACGATCAGCACGCGCCGGGCGGTGGTCGCAGCAGCAGGTTCCTCATCGGTGATCAACACGTCCGACACGACAGCCTCCGAAGTCCGGCCCCGCCACCCTGCGCGAGCCCTGAGTCCGACGCTACGACCACCGCATACCGGGCAACCCCGCCCCTACCGCGCCCTTGATCGTCGATGAACCCATGTTGACGCCCCGTTGACGCGGGACGCCCCCCGGCGCCCGCTCACGCCCCGACGGAGGCCCACGTCCAGGTCGTCGTGGCGATCAGCGGCTCCCCGGGGCGGACCAGGTGGGTGGTGGGCGCGGTCAGCCCGTTCGGCGGGCCGGTCTCCGGCTCCACGCACACGTGGTCCACCGGCATGTCGTACACCACCGTGTAATCGCAGTCCGACGTCATCCGCAACCGCAGCGCGCCCGGCCAGAGCAGTGTCGCGTCCAGCCCGCCGGGCGTTCCGTAGCAGTCGTCCCGGGGCCCCGGGACGACCGGTATCCGCCGGCCGGTGGGCAGGTAATCCGGCCCGCGCTCCTCCTGCCAGGCGGGCTCGAAGGACAACTCCAGCGGCTCGCCGACCGCCAACCGCCGCCGAAACCAAGGATGCCAGCCCGCCTGGGCCGGAAACGCCTGCGCCTCCGACTCGATCCGCAGCACCGTGGTCAGCCCGTCGGGCCGGATCGTGAAGGTCTGCTCGACCCGTCCCGCGAACGGCCACGGATCGGTCAACGCGAGCTCGAAGGCCGCCGACCCGGCGTCTCCCGCGACCTGCTTCCACGCCGCCCGATAGCCGAGCCCGTGCAACGCGTGCGGAGGCGCGTCGGCGGGAAACTCGTGGACCGCACCGGCGAATTCGAACCGGGCCCCGCCCATCCGACCCACCCACGGCACCATCGGATAGCTGCCCCACTCCTCGGGCCGCTCCCCCCGTGTCCGGAGCAGTTCGAGCCCGTACGCCCGCAGCGAGCCGAGCCGGCACCCGGCGTCCGGCAGAATCCGCGCCTCGGCGCCTTCGGAACGCAACCACACTTCGCCGTCGATCATGGGCGGCAGATTACGCGCAGCGCTCCCGCCCCCGACCCGCCCGCCCCGGCGGCCTCAGATGTACAGGAAGTGCGGCGACAACACGATCACCGACGGTACGAGCAGCGCCGCCGCCGTGAGCACCCGCAACCCCGCCGACGCGACCGGAGCGCCCACCCGCACCCCCGCGACGGCCACCTCGGGGTGTGCCGCGGCGTGCGTCTGGTGCACGATCAGCTCCTCCTGGCGCTGCTGCGGCCAAGCGAAGCACGGGCAGAACGGCCCGCCCGCCTGGCCCGGCCCGGACAGCTTGACGATGGCCCGGCGCAGATTGGCCCGCGCGATGGACCCGCGCACGTCGGCGTCGGCGGCCTTCTCCGACAGTTCGGCCGCGTGATCGGCCCAGTCGGCGAAGAAGCGCACCCCCGGGTACGCGTCGGCCAACGTGTCGGCGCAGACCATCCATTGCGCGTCGCGCCGGCGCAGGTGCCCGGCCATGTGGGTCAGGACCGCGTTCAACTCCTCCGGGCGCAGCAGGTCCAACGCCCGGGTGGTGGCCTCCACGCGCGGCGGCCGGGACGGCAGCAGCACCAGGCGCGGCGCCTCGTCCTCGACGATCACCAGGCGCGGTCGGCCGCCGTCCTCCTCGTCGAGCAGCGGCGCCGAGTTCTCCAGCCGGTCCAGCTGCACCCGCAGCGCGCGCCGATAGTCGCGCATCGCGCCCGCGCCCCGATGCCAGCCGAACGCCACGAGCAGCAGCGCGAGGATCGCGACGGTGATCTGCGCGGGCAGCGGCACGTGCGGCATGCCGATCCGCGGGTCGAATCCGGCCGCGCGCATCGGCGCCTGCCACAGGTCGGGGGTGTAGACGGGGACGGCGAGCACGAACGAGGCGAGCACTCCGCCCGCGGCGGCCCGCCAGGCACGCTGCACGTGTCGGGGGCTGAAGCCGCTGCGTTCGGCCCGGCGCAATACGCGCGGGGCGGTCACCAGGATGGCCGCCGCGAAAGCCGTCAGCACAAGTCCGTACAACACGTCCCCGCCGCCCCTTTCCGGCCTCGTCCGTTCGGTGACCCGTCCGGCCCTGCAACGGTTCTAGGCGCCAAGTGGTTTCCGCGTCCAGGAGACAGGCCACATCGGGCGGGTGATTTATTCGGCCGACACCAACCACCCGGTGGTATTGCGGACCCGCCACGGACCCGGATCGAATCGTGGTCGAAACCGCGTCCGAAAGCGCGCCGAATCGCATCGTCGCACCTCCACGCGCGTAATTCCGAACCGACAGGAGTTCGTTCATGCACGAGTTTTCGCGTTCCGCTGTGATCGCCGCCACACCCGACCGGGTCTGGGCGGTGATCGGCGACTTCGGCGCCCTGGGCGATTGGCACCCGGTGGTGCCGCCGAGCACGATCGAGGGCGGCGGCGACGCCAACACCCCGGGCGCGATACGGGCGTTCGCGATCGACGGCGAGGTGCTCTCGCGCGAGGAACTGCTCAGCCACGACGACGCCGCGCACCGGATGAGCTACCGGCTGATCCAGGTGCCGCTGGCCGTGACGGACTACGTCGGCACACTGGCGGTACATCCGCACGCGGACGGCAGCGAGGTGGTCTGGTCGGCGACCTACGAGGGCGAGCCGGACGTGGTGGAGACGGTGGACGCGGTCTTCGCCGAGGGCACGTACGGAGCGGGCCTGGCCGCACTCCGGGAGCGCTTCGCCTAGGCCCTGTCCGGCGGATCTTGGCGAGCCGCCACCCACAGGGCCACGCCGGCCGCCCCGACCCCGCTCCCCGGGCGGCCGGGGCTCGGCCGCGCCCACCCGCCGCCCCCGGCGCGCGTATCGCATGGTGAGACGATCGCCGTATGCTTCGGCCACCCCGACCGATCTTGAGGTGACCATGCACCGCAGCGACACGGACCACGCCGCGTCCGCTCTCGGCATCGACCTGTCCGTCCTCGAAGCCGTCCAGCGCCGCGTCCTGTGGCTCGCGACGCGCATCGTCGACTCGGCCAACCACGACCGGCCGAACGCCGACGGCATCAAGGTCGGCGGCCACCAGGCGTCCTCCGCGTCGCTGGTCTCGGCGATGACCGCGCTGTGGTTCGCCCACCTCGACGGCCCCGACCGGATCAGCGTCAAGCCGCACGCCTCGCCGGTCTTCCACGCGATCCAGTACCTCCTGGGCAACCTGGACCGGTCCTACCTGACCACGCTGCGCGCCAAGGGCGGCCTCCAGTCGTACCCCTCCCGGACCAAGGACCCGGACCGCGAATGGGTGGACTTCTCCACCGGCTCGGTCGGCCTGGGCGCGGCGGCGCCGCTGTTCGGCGCGGCCGCCCGCCGCTACGTCGACGCGCATTTCGGCGCGCGTCCGGCCTCGCGCTTCGTCGCGCTGCTCGGCGACGCCGAGTTGGACGAGGGCAACATCTGGGAAGCCATCGCCGACCCGGCCACCCAGGGCCTGGGCAACGTGATGTGGCTGGTCGACTTCAACCGGCAGTCGCTCGACCGGGTGGTCCCCGGGGTCCGGATCGACCAGTGGCGCGGCCAGTTCGAGGCGGCCGGCTGGCATGTGGTGGAGGTCAAGTACGGTCGCCGGCTCCAGGCCGCGTTCGACCGGCCCGGCGGCGCGGCGCTGCGGGCCTGGCTCGACGCGATGCCCAACGAGCAGTACCAGGCGCTGTTCGGCCTCGCCGACGCGGACGTGCGCGCGCACTTCCTGGACGGCGCGCCGGCCGACGTCGCGGCCACGGTCGCGGACGTACCTGACGCCGAGCTGCACACGCTGGTCACCGACCTCGGCGGGCACGACATCGCCGCCCTGCTCGACGCCTACCGGCGCTGCGACGCGGTCACCGACCGGCCCAGCGTGGTCTTCGCCTACACGGTCAAGGGCTGGGGCCTGCCGCTCGCGGGCAACCCGCGCAACCACTCCGCGCTGCTGACCACCGATCAGGTCGCGACGCTGCGCACGGAGTTCGGCCTGAGCGAGCGCACCGAGTGGGATCGCTTCGACGCCGCCACACCCGAGGGCATCCTGGCCGGGCAGCGCCGCGAGCACCTGGCCCGCGCGCCCAGGCCGGGTCCGCTGGGCGTGCCGGTCGCCGCCTCGACGAATCAGCGCATGGGCAAGCCGGTGTCCACCCAGGAGACCTTCGGCCGGGTCCTGGTCGACCTCTCCCGCGACCCGGCGCTCGCGCCGTACCTGGTGACCACCGCCCCCGACGTGGCCACCTCGACCAACCTGGCCGGCTTCATCAACCGCACCGGCGTGTTCTCCCCCACCGAGCGCCGGGCCTGGTCGGGCGAGGGCGCGCTGAAGTGGATCGAGGGCCCCGGCGGGCAGCACATCGAGCTGGGCATCTCCGAGATGAACCTGTTCCTGCTGCTCGAACAGCTCGGCCTGGCGGGCGACCTGTCCGGCCAGCCGCTGATCCCGATCGGTACGGTCTACGACCCGTTCGTTTGCCGCGGCCTGGACGCGTTCATCCACGCCGTCTACTCCGGCTCGCGCTTCATCGTGGCCGGCACCCCCTCCGGGGTCACCCTGGCCCCCGAGGGCGGCGCGCACCAGTCCACCATCACCGCCTCGATCGGCCTGGAGCTGCCCGGCACCACGCTGATCGAGCCCGCCTACGGCTCGGCCCTCGACTGGCTGCTGTGCGACGCGGTCGGGCGGATCGCCGGCGGCCCGGACCACGGGGTCGAACCGGACAACGGCGCCTACTACTTCCGGCTCACCACCCGCCCGATCGATCAGGCGCCGTTCGAGGCCGCCCGGACCCGGCTCGGCGACGCGGTGTTGCGCCGGCAGGTGCTCGCGGGCGGCTACCGGCTCCTGGAGGCGCCCGACCTGCCCGGCGCGCCGAGTGTGTACCTGGCCGCGTCCGGCGCGGTGTTGCCCGAGGTGCTGACCGCCGCCCACGAACTGCGCGACGAGGGCATCGCGGCGCATGTCGTGGACATCACCTCGGCGGACCGGCTCTACGCCGCCTGGCAGCGCACGCTGCGCCAGGGGGTGCGCACCGCGACCACGCCGTCCGCGCCCGGCGCGCTGCGTACCGCGTTCCCGTACCGCGCGCCGGTGGTCACCGTGCACGACTCCTCCTCGCACACCCTGGCCTGGCTCGGCTCGGCGCTCGGTGTGCCGTGTGTACCGCTGGGTGTGGACCAGTTCGGCCAGACCGGCCGGATCGAGGACCTGTACGAACTGCACGACCTGCTGCCGGGTTCGATCGTCAACGCGGCGCTGGCCGCACTGTCCCTGGCCTGAGCACCCCCGCCGGGCGGGGCCGCCCCCGCTCCGCCCGGCTCGCTCACGCGTACGGTATGCGTGCTGACGCAGCGTTCGACCGGACCGAGGCGAGGAGTGGTGGATGCGACACGGGGGCGTGGGACGACGGTGGAGCGCCTGGGCGGCGGCGGCCCTGACCGCCGCCGTCGTGCTGACGGGGTGCTCGTCCGACTCCGGCGGCGGCAAGGACGACAAGGGCGGGGACAAGGCGGGCGGCACCGGGGGGCCGTCGTCCGGCGCCCCGGCGCCCGGCGGGGCGGGCGACAAGGACCCCAGGGCGGTCTGGGCCGCGCTCGTCGCCGCGACCACCACGCAGCGGGTGGTCGAGTACCACGGGGTGCGTACCGCGGCCGGCGACACCGCCAAGGAGGCGACGGTCAAGGAGGAGTTGTGGTCCTGGTACGACGCGGGCGCGGGGTCCGCGTTCACCGACCGCGCCTACCAGGTCGCCGCCGACGCGCCGATCAAGCGCTCCCAGTGCGAGGCGGGCCGGGAGTGGAGCTATAACAACGCGCTCAAGCAGTGGAGCGACACGAAACGCACGTGTGTCGTGGACATGGCCCACGAGGGCAAGTACGTCGGCGACGGCATCCTGCCGACCGGACTGACCGCCGAGCAGGCGAAGACCTTCGCCGCCCAACTCGAGGCCACCCCGGGCTGGTTGACCCCCTCGGCGGTGGAACCGGCGCAGCAGGGCGGCAAGTCCTGGCTGCGCCTGACGGTGGATCTCAAGCCGCAGCAGAACGGCGGCGCGGCGGCCAACACCGATCTGTTGCTCCGGGCGTTCCGGGCCACGATCCCCGACTTCACCAAGGGGCCGTACCAGATCGAGAACTTCGGTCAGCAGAGCGGCTCGCCGGTGCGCGCGGTGTTCTGGCTGGACCCGGCCACGCACCTGCCCGCGTACTCCGAGGTGAGCACGACGGTGGTGGACAAGGGTGTGGCCACCGGCGCGACGCGGCACCTGCGCACCGAGTACGTCTTCGGCGGCGCCGCGCCCAAGCCGGATCGCGCCACGCTCGTCCCGGCGCCCGCGCCGACTTGGCCGGACCAGGGCACCAAGCCGCCCCAGGCCTGACGGGGCGGGACGGACGCAAAACGAGAGGGCGACGAGCGAGAGGGCGGGTCCGGTGTTCCGGACCCGCCCTCTCGCTCGGGTGTTCGCTCAGCGTGCGGCCAGCGCCGCCAGCGGTGCGCGCACCGGTTCGAGCACCGCGCTCAGCCACGCGGTGTGATCGTGCTCGGCCAGCCACGCGTCGAGTTCGTCGAGCGGCACGTACGCGACGTCGTCGACCTCCTCGGCGTTGAGCCCGAGTTCGCCGCCGACCAGGCCGACGAAGAGGTGGTTGAACTCCTTCTCGACCAGGCCCGAGACCTCGTCGGTGACGTCGTAGGTCACCAGACCGGCCGGTTCGAGGACGGTGGGCTTGGCGCCCAGCTCCTCGGTCAGCCGGCGCAGCACCGCCTCCCGGGGCTCCTCGCCCGGGAACGGGTGGCTGCAACACGTGTTGGACCAGCGTCCCGGCGAGTGGTATTTCGTCAGTGCCCGGCGCTGCATCAGTACCCGGCCCTGCTCGTCGAGGAGGAAAACCGAGAACGCCCGGTGCAGCAGACCCGGCGGCTGGTGTGCCTCCAGTTTCTCCGCGAGGCCGATGGTGTTCCCCTGCGGGTCCACCAGTTCGACCATGACCCGACCGTCCGGCTGCTCCTGCGCCATGTGCTCTCCCTGCTGTTCGGCCTTGCTCAGCACACTATCCGGCACGCGCGGCGCGGATCCGCCGATCCCGGGCCGGGCCCACCCCAACGTGTCGTGCGCCGCCTACATCGTTGTCTGTACGGCGGGATCCGCCCTGTCGACGATCCGCCGCGGGCGCGCCCGGGAGAGGCTGGTGGGGTCCGTTCGAGACCGCCGTCGCCCGCCCGGGCCCGGGGTCGGAGGGGCCCGCAACCGCCCGAGGGAGAGATCGCCGTGGTCGTCGCCATGATCGTGGCCTGCGAGGTGGGCTTTTGGGTGCTGATCGCCCTGGGCCTGCTCAGCCGCTACGTGCTGCACCGCCGGCGGCTGAGCAACGTGTTCCTGTACGCCACCCCGCTGTTGGAGGTGATCCTGCTCGTGGTCGCCGTGGTGGACCTGCGCGGCGGCGCCACCGCCGGGTCGCGGCACGGGATCGCCGCGCTGTACATCGGGACGACCGCGGTCTTCGGGCATCGGGCGATCCGCTGGGTGGACCAGCGGGTGGGCTACCACTTCCTGGGCGGCCCACTGCCCTGGCGACCGCCGCGGCGGGGCCCGGAGCGGGTCCGCTACGAGGTCGTCGAGTTCGCCCGCGCGGTGGCCGCGATGGCGATCGCCGGGGCGCTGCTCGGCGTGCTGATCCTGATCACCGGCGACGCCGACCGCACCGAGGCGCTGCGCGGGTTCTTCGGGGTGCTGGGCGGATTCACCCTGATCTGCCTGGTGATCGGCGTGTACGGCGTCTGCGAGGCGTTCGGGAAGCCGCCGAAGGACAAGCCCGCGCCGCGCCGGCTGCGCGAGCCCGGCCCGGTGGAGCGCACCCCGGTGGGCTGACCCACCCGCACCGGCCCGGAAACCGGCCGCGGCCCCGGCACACCTGGGAGGTGTGCCGGGGCCGCGGCCGGTACGGCCGTGATGTGGGTGCTCAGCCCATCATCGAGCCGGCGGCACCGCTCGCCAGGGCGGCCAGACCGGTCGGGTCCGAGCAGTCGTCGGTCGGCGGCACGTGCGGCGGCGGGGGCAGCTCCGGCGGGCAGTCGTCGACCGGCGGGGCCGGCGGCGGGCAGTCGTCGGTCGGCGGGACGTGGTGCGTCGGCGGGGCCGGGTGGCCCGGGTGACCCGGCTTCGGCAGCTCCACCCCGTCACCGTTCACGCAGGTGTTGCCGAACGTCGGGTTGATCGCCGCGATGACGTTCACGGTGTTGCCACAGACGTTGACCGGCACGTGCACGGGCACCTGGATGTTGTTGCCGGAGAGCACGCCGGGCGAGTCGACGGCGGCGCCATCCGCCTGGGCGGACGCGAACGCCTGGCCCCCAACCGAAACCGAACCGCCGAGAATGGCGGCGGTGACGACCGCACCCTTGGTGAGCTTGTTCACTGGTAGTTATTCCCATCGATCGATAGACGGTGGAACCGGGGTTCCGCGACATCCAACGCGCGAGGGTGATGCCGGTGACGGTGAGCGCGCGATCTTCCCCCGTAAGTAGCAAGCCGCGCAGGGGAGAACGCCGGACCGCACCGACGCGGGGACCGCGGACGTCCGCGATCGATTCAACGAGCCGGACGGCGATCGATCACGCGATCACGCGCCGGCGATCGCCTTGTGGTGGTGAATCACCTCGGCGACCAGGAAGTTGAGGAACTTCTCCGCGAAGTCCGGGTCGAGCTTGGCGCTCTCGGCCAGCGCGCGCAGCCGGCGGATCTGTACCGCCTCGCGCGCCGGGTCGGCCGGCGGCAGCCGGTGCTCGGCCTTGAGCACGCCGACCCGCTGGGTGCACTTGAACCGCTCGGCCAGCAGGTGGATCAGGGCCGCGTCGATGTTGTCGATGCTGTCCCGCAGGTCCAGCAGCTCGGCGGGCTTGTCGGGCGCCTCGCCCGACCTTTCGTCAGTGGTTCCGTTGGCCATAACGGGTGACCCTACCCGGCGCCCTCGCGCGCGCGGAGGCACGCACGCCCACGGGCCCGCCGCGGCTCCCCCCGGACGCCCCGTGCCCGGGCCCGCCCGGCGATCCGAGGAAATGTCACCACCTGTCATCTCTCGTTCTGCCAGGTGTCACATCGCCACCTGCGGGGGACCCTCTGAGTACGGTCCGCGCCGTCGGCTGTCCCTGCCGTGTCGCGACGACCGTTCGGCCGTACTCGTGGGATGCGGGCGGAACTGCGGTAGGGGGCGAACGACATGATGGAGGAAGTGCGTCTGACGCCGAACGAGCGGCGGATGCTGGAGGAGATCGAGTACGAGCTGCGCAAGGACGAGGAGTTGGACCTCGCGCTGCGCACGATGCGTCCTTCCCGCAACCGTCGGCGCGGTCGTGCGCGCGGCCGGGTCGTCCCGGGCGCGGGCTCGATGCCGGCCTCGGGGCGCGCCCGCCGAAGGATGCGCCGCCCGACGCTCTCCGGCACCTGGCACGTGCTGTTGCTCGTCGTGCTGTTCGCGGCGGTGTTCGCGGCGCTGATCACCACTTCCGGCGCCTACCTGGTGGTGATCGCGTTCGCGCTGATCATCATGGGCTGCACCACCACGCTGGTCTGGCTGTGCGTGTCCTTCCTCCTGCGTCGCGGTGGCGGCGGCCGGACCTGATCGGTCACGGGAGGCGGATCACCGGGCTCGATGGTCGCGACCGGCGGTCGTGCGGCCGAGGCCGCGACCGCGGGCCGCGACCGCCAGCGTGCCCGCCGGGGCGGCCACACCGAGCAGCAGCGCGGCGTCCAGCGCGCCCATCCCGCCCGGCCCGATCGAGTAGAACACCAGCGCGAGCGACGCGAACATGCACATCAGCACCGCGGCCGTCATGCGCTCGGCGCGGCGCGCCCGGGTGAGCAGCCACAGGCAGCCGCCGAGGCCGACGAACAACGTCGCCAGAGCGGCGATCGCGGTGGTGGTCATCGCGTCTCCTGTCTTCCTGCTGCGTTCGAACGGGCCCTGTTTCGGCGGTCTACCCGAGGCGACCGCGATGATGCGCGACCCCACCGGAATCGAATCCTAACCGCCATGTACCCCCATGGGGTATATGATCGAGCCATGACACCCACCACCGCCCCCTGCGGCGGCACCGCGCGCCTGGATCTGCTCCGACGCGCGGGGTCCGCGACCGTTCGAGTGACGCTCGCCGTCGAACGTTGCCGACGCGCCTGCGTCCGGCGACGCGGGTAGTACCGCCCGACCGGGACCCGCGCGGGCTCGATCGGCCCGCGCCGGACACCGTGCGTAACACCGCCGTTACGCTCGCGTCGAAAGCCGGAAACGGTCGGGCTGTTCACTCCGGGCGAGATCGGTTCCACTCCCGGGACCGGGCCCCCGACCCAGGTGACGGCGCGAGATGACGACACAGGACCGTACGACGGCGCCCCCGCGCCCCGGCCGACCGCCGCGCCCGGGGGCGATCCGATGACGCCGGACTCGCCGGTGGCCGACGTGGTGATCGTCGGGTCCGGCCCCGTGGCCATGGCGATCGGCTACGCGTTCACCCAGCGCGGGATGCGCGACGTGCTGGTGTGCCCGGCCGGGAGCGACGACGCGGCGGCGCTCGGCGTCTTCGGGGCCTTCGGGGCCTTCGGCGGCCCCGGACCGGGCGGCGGCGCCGTGTACCGCCCCGCGACCGCGCCCGCGCTCGCGGCGATGGCCGCGGCGGGCATCCGGCTGTTCGAGAACGCCGCGGAGGAACTCGGCGAGGACGTGGGATTCCGTCGCTGCGGTCGACTGGTCGCGGTGGCCGCCGCCGATTCGGACGCGCCCGACGCGGGTGGCGGGATGCCCCGCGCCCTCGGCATCGGCGTGCGGCGGATCTCACCCGAGGAGGCCGGTACACACTGGCCCGAACTGATCGTCGACGTGTCCACCGACTTCACCCACGACCCCGGCGCCGGCTACGCCGACACCCGACGCACCGCCCGCGCCTTCGCCCGCGCGGCCCGCCGCGCCGGCGCCGCGTTCCTGCCCCGCACGCCGGCGGTGGGCCTGTCGGCGCGCCGGGACCGGATCACCGGGGTGCGCCTGGGCGACGGCCGCGAGGTGGTGTGCGGCACGGTCGTGGTGGCCGCCGGGGTCGACGCGCCGGCCCTGCTCGCACCGCTCGGGGTGAGCCTGGCGCTGCGGGCCGCCCGCGAGGTGGCGGTCCGGGTCCGGGTCGGCCGGGCGCTCGGCGAACGACCGGTCCTGGTCGACCCGTCCGGCCGCTGGCTGCGCCCGGACGGTCCGGACCGACTGCTCGTCGGGATCCCCGACCCGGGCGCGGCCGACGCCGACGCGGCCGCGCACGCCCTCGCCCTCCTGGCGGCGCGGCTGCCGGACCTGCCCGACCCCGTCCCGGAGGCCGTGTTCGACATCCGGTGCGACGCCGGGCCCGATCACCTGCCGCTGATCGGACCGACCGGCCCCGACGGGCTGTTCGTCGCGGCCGGCTGCGACGAGCACGGACTCGGCGTGGTGCCGGCGGTCGGCATGCTGACGGCCGATCTGCTGTGCGACGGCGCGAGCGGTCGGCCGGACATCCCGGCCGGCGACTTCCGCCCGGACCGCGCGGCGGGAATCCTCAGCCCCGGTCGGGCGTGAAGAACGGCAACACGCGTTCCTCTCCCGTCGGTCGCAGGTCCACCCGCACCCGCATCCCCGAATGGATCTCCGCCGGTTCGACCTCGACCAGATTGGTGAGCATGCGATAGCCCTCGTCCAGATCCACGATCGCCACCGCGTACGCGCCGCCGAACGAGCGCGCCTCGGGCCGGCGCACCACGGTCCAGCTGTACACGCTCCCGCGCCCGGCGCTGGTGGCCCACTGGAGCGCGCGCGACGAGCAGCCCCGGCACATCTCGGTGGGGGCGAAGTTCGCCGTATCGCACGCCCCGCACCGCTGATAGCGCAACTCGCCCGATTCGGGCGGGATCCGCACCGACGCGGCAGGAGTGACGGGTACACCGATCTGCGGTCCCAACACGGGTGTCACGGCCTTTCTGGTCGAACATGCCTCGTCGAGTTCTGCGGGCCCGCCGGCGGTCGAACACGAGCCCCGGCTGCATGCTCGCGCACCAAGCGCCCGGTTGCCGAATCGACCGCACATCCGTTCCCGTTCCGAAATCGAGCCACTCGAAGAGAGGACGTCGACAGGACTTCTCGGCCAAGTCAAAGACATGGCTTGCGTGATTGGCGCAGGATGGGTAGCGCAAGTGATCCGCCACGGCGCGTAATCGATCCGCGCGGGCTCGGGGTGGGGACGCACGGCAGAGAGGTTGCGCGATGACGGCAGGACGCACGGCAGCGCGCCCGGAAGGCACGGGGCGCGAGCACACACCCGATCCCGCTTCCGTCGCGGAGCCCATGCCGCTGTTCGAGCGCGAGCCTTTGCAGCGCGAACTCCGCGAAAACATGGCCGCGGTGCGCCGAACCGGCACGGGCCGCGTCGCGGTCGTCAAGGGTGTGGCCGGCATGGGCAAGTCGGCCGTGCTGGACTGGACCGAGGCCACGGCGCGGACGGAGGGCTTCGAAACGCTCGCCGTGACCGGCTACGACCTGGAGAAGGTCCGCGTCTACGGCCTGGTGAAGCGGCTGTTCGTCAAAATCCATCGGCTCGACGACGCCGGCCGACGGCAGCGACTCGGCGAATGGTACGGCGTCCTCGCCCCCATCCTGGGCACACAACCGCGCCAGCCCGAGGCGCCGCCGGACCCGGACAACGTGCGCGCCGGCCTCGACGCGGTCATGCGCAGCCACCTGCCGGCGCATGGCGGACCGCTGCTCCTGGTGGTGAACGACGCGCACTGGGCCGACTCCTCCTCGCTCGACTGGCTCGCCCGCTTCGCGCTGGAGATCGACGGGTTGCCGATCCTGTTGGTGATCTCGTATCGACCCGACGAGATCGAGGAGCCGTTGCGCCCGTCGCTGCGGGCGCTGGACAAGGTCGCGGCCACCGAGTTCGGACAACTCGCTCCACTCACCGTCGACGGCGTCGGCTCGGTGATCCGCCGGCGATTCGCCGACCGGCACGTCGACGACGAGTTCGTCCGCCGCTGCCACCGCTACGTCAACGGTCTGCCGCAGACCCTGCGCGAACTCCTGCGCTACGTCGAGGAGAACGGGATCCCGCCAACGGCCGCCGGCATCGCGCGGTACGGCACCGAGATGGCGGACCACGCCGTTTACGCCTACCACAAGGACCAGTTCGAGGAGCGCTTCAACCGACTCGCGCCCGCGGCGCGCAGGGTGGCGATGGCAGCCGCGATCCTGACGCCGCACATGAACATCGAGCGCATCGCGACGCTGACCGGACTGAGCCCGCAGACCGTCATGAAGGCGGCGGCGGACCTGTACGGACAGGAGATCCTGACCGCCGTCGACGACGAGCGATCGGCTTGGGGGTTCACCCACTCGCTGGTGCAACGCGCGGTCTACAGCCACTGCTTCGCCCTCAGCGACCGCTGCGCGATGCACCTTCGAGCGGCCCGCATGTTGCGCGAGGACGGGTTTTCCGCGCAGAGCGCCGCCACCCACCTCCTGAAGGTGTTCGGCACCATCAACGAGTGGGCCGCCGAAACCGCGGTGAGCGCCGCGCGCGAATGTCTCGCGTCGGGTGTGCCCGAGGCGGGTGTGCGCTATCTCGAACACGCGCTCGTCCAGCTCGCGCCGAAGGAAATGCACGCCAAGATCCACTACAACATCGGCCGCGCCCACTTCGTGAACAACCCCCCGGCCAGCCTGGAACCGCTGCGGCGGGCCCTCGCCGCGTGCGCGCCGGGCACCGAACTGCGCACCAACATCGTCTGCGAACTGGGGCGTTCGCTCGCGTTCAATGGGCAACTCCGCAAAAGCATCGAACTCCTGGACGAGGAGATCAAGAAGACCCCGGTCGGCCGAACCCGCCACCGGCTGTACGCCGATCTGTTCATGTGGGCCGCGTTCTGGGAGGACGACACCAGCTTCGCCTCGCGGGCGCACGACCTCCAGCGGCTGACCGTGCGCCTGAGCACCGAGCAGGCCACCACACGCACGAACTGCTCGCTGTTCGCGCTGGTCGCCTGGTACGGCGTGCTCAGCGGGCGCCGGTTGCAGACCACCACCAAGTTCGCCCGTGCGGCGCTCGGTCCCGAAGGGCCGAACGGGGAGCGCAAGGGGTTCAGTTGGATCGAGGACGGTTGGGGTTTCGAGATCCCGATGGTGCTCATTCTGACGTTCATCCACTGCGACCTGTTCAAGGAAGCCCGCGCGCTCTTGGACACGGGCATGGCCGAACTGCGCGACAACGGTCGCCAGCGCTCGCATCTGTCCTACGGCCACGCCTTCCAGGCGATGCTGTTCTATCGGATGGGTCGGCTCAACGACGCTCGGGAACAGGCCGAGATCGGGCTGGAGATGGCCATGCAACTCGGGGAGGACACTCCCTCGAAGTGGTACGCGGCGGGAGTACTGATCCAGACCCTGATCGCCCAAGGCAATCTCGAACTGGCCGAACACACCTCCAAGCGCATCGGCTTCGACGACGCGGTGAAGGCCGATCAGGCGGCCCGAGTATTGCCGGTGCCCGCGATCGTGCTCGCCGAACTGCGGATCGCGCAGGGCAGGCACACCGAGGTGATCCGGCCCCTGACCGACCTCGGCGAAAAGCTCCGCGCTCGCGGCATGGACAACCCCGCGTGGTGCCCGTGGGGTCTGCTGCTCGCGCAGGCGCTGAGCCTCGAGGGCCCATTGCAGGACCAGGAGGCGGCCAGGAAGGCGGCGAAGCAGGCGGTCGCCCGGGCCGACGCGTGTTATGCCCCGGTGGCCGCCGGCCAGGCCAAGCGGGTGGCCGCGGAACTGGACGACAATCCGAACGCGCTCCAGATGTTGTGGGACGCGGCGGTCGCCCTGGAGGGCGTCGGCGCCAACTACGAATACGCCAAGGCGCTGCTCGCATACGGTGACCGGCTGCGCAAGGACGGCCACAAACAGGACGCGATCGGAGAATTGGAGCGGGCCCGCCGAACCGCGATGGCCTGCGGTGCGATCCCGCTTCAGGCCCGGGCGACCGAGATGGTCAACGCCCTGGCCGGCAGCACGGCGCTGCCGCCGGTCGACCACGAACGCGCCGATTTCGCCGACTGGACCGAGGAATACCCGGGCGGTTACAGCCCGTACGGCATCCCACACGGCGGCAACTCCCGTCCGGACGCGGACGACGACCGTACCGAGACGTGGCCGTTCCGGGACGGGATCACGCGCGGGTCGGAGATCTGACGGAAGGCGTACAACGCGTCGGGGCGCGGTCGACCGGCGCTCGGTGTCGGCCCGGGCCTTCGGTACGGTAGCGGGGTGATCGACACTGCTGCTTCCTCCCCCGTTGGTGCCGTCGCCGCCGGCCTCGCCACGATCGCCGCCGATGGCACCGTCCTGGACACCTGGTACCCCGCACCCGAGCTGACCTCGGGCGATGTCGACGGCAAGGCCGAGACGGTGCGGCTGTCGGCCGACGAGGCCCTGGCCGCGCTCGGCCCCGACGCGATCGCGGGCCTCGGCGCCGACGCTGTGCGCGGGGTCGAGGTCGTCGCCGTGCGCACGGTGATCGCCTCGCTGGCCGCCGCGCCGGTGGACACCCACGACGCGTACCTGCGCCTGCACCTGCTCAGCCACTGCCTGGTCCGCCCGCACGGGCAGAGCCTGGAGGGCCTGTTCGGCCTGCTCCCGAACATCGCCTGGACCAACCTGGGCGCGGTGCCGGTGGACGGCCTCGCCGCCGCCCGGCTGCGCGCCCGCGCCGCGCGGGTGCCGTTCGAGGTGGCCGGGGTGGACAAGTTCCCCCGGATGACCGAGTTCGTGGTGCCCCCCGGCGTCCGGATCGCCGACACCACCCGGGTCCGCCTGGGCGCGCACCTGGCGCCCGGCACCACCGTGATGCACGAGGGCTTCTGCAACTTCAACGCGGGCACCCTCGGCGCGTCCATGGTCGAGGGCCGGATCAGCGCCGGCGTCGTGGTCGGCGACCACAGCGACATCGGCGGCGGCTCGTCGATCATGGGCACGCTGTCCGGCGGCGGCAAGGAGACCATCTCGGTCGGCGAGCGCTGCCTGCTCGGCGCCAACGCCGGCATCGGCATCTCGCTCGGCGACGACTGCGTGGTGGAGGCGGGCTGCTACATCACCGCCGGCACCCGGGTGACCACCCCGGACGGCACGGTGGTCAAGGTCGCGGAACTCTCCGGTCGCGACGGCCTGCTCTTCCGCCGCAACTCGGTCACCGGCACGATCGAGGCGATCGCCCGGACCAAGTCGTGGGGCGCGCTGAACGAGGATCTGCACAAGAACGACTGACCGGGCGCCGCGTTGCGCGGCAGCCCGACGGGGGATCGAAGACACGTCCGAGCGGGGCCGGCGCCGACCACGGCCGCCGGCCCCGCTCGCGTCGTTCACTCCTCGACGAGGTCGGCGGGACGGCCGCCCGTGGCCACCGCGCGGATCACCTTGCCGGTCGGCGTCCGGGGCAGCGGCTCGGCGCGCAACTCCCAGTGCGCCGGCACCTTGAAGTGGGCCAGCCGCTCGGCCACATAGGCGCCCAGCTCGGCGGCGGTGATCGGGCTGCCCTGGGCCGGGACCACGATCGCCTTGACCTCCTCGCCCCACTCCGGATGCGGTACGCCGACCACCACCGACTCGGCGACGTCCGGGTGCGCGTCCAGGCAGTGCTCGATCTCGGCCGGGTAGACGTTCTCGCCGCCGCGCAGGATCAGGTCGCTGCGCCGGGTGGCGAGGTGGAAGCGACCGGCGCGGGCGAAGCCGAGGTCGCCGGTGCGCAACCACCGGTCCGGCGTGAGTGCCTTCGCTGTGGCCTCCTCGTTGCGCCAGTAGCCGCGCATCACCAGCGGGCTGCGGATCCACAACTCGCCCTCGACGCCGTCGGGCTGTTCGCCGCCGTCCTCGTGACGGATCGTCACCTCCACGGTGGGCACCGCCGTCCCGATCGCCCCCGGCTCGTCCTCCAGTTGCGCGGCGCCCGCCGTGGTGGCCACCCCACCGGACTCGGTCAGCCCGTACCCGACGCCGAGCGCGCCCTTGGCGCCCGGGAACACCTCCTGGAGCCGGCGCACCAGTTCGGGCGAGAACGCCGCGCTGCCGCCGCCCAGGCGCACGATCGAGGACAGGTCGTGCCGCGCGGTGTCGGGATGGTTGACCACCCGCCAGCCGAGCGTGGGCACCAGCGACCACGTGGTGCACCGCTCGCGCTCGATCAGCTCCAGGAGCCGCGGCACCTCGAAGCGCCCGGCGTAGAGCACCATCGTCTGCCCGCCGGCCAACGCCGCCACGGCGCCCGCCAGCAGGCCCGAGACGTGGAAGAAGGGACTGTTGACCAGCCATCTCCCGGGCGGCGCCTGGACCCGTGCGGCGGCGGGCAGGTGCGCGCTCGCCCGGGCGGCGAGCAGCGCCTGGAGGTTCTGCATGGCCACCACGTTGCGATGGGTGAGCACGGCGCCCTTGGGTCGGCCGGTGGTACCGGAGGTGTACAGGATCAGGGCGGGGTCGTCCTCGTCGGCGGCGCCCGGCGGCAGGTCGGCGTCGGGGGCGTACTCGGTCAGCGCGGCGAAGTCGCGCTCCATCTCCACCACGGGCAGGCCCAGTTCGCCCGCGGCGGCGACCGCGCCGCCCAGCCGCTCCAACCGGCGCCGGTCGGCGATCAGCACGGTGGGCGCGCAGTCCGCGACGGCGTAGCGGATCTCGTCGGCGGCCCACCACCCGTTCATGCCCACCGCGATCGCGCCGAGCGCCGCGGCGGCCTGGAAGGCGGTCAACCACTCGGGCCGATTCGCCGCCAGGATCGCCACCCGGTCCCCCGGCCCGACCCCGAACCGCTCGCGCAACGCGTGCGCGGTCGAGGCGACGTCACGCACGTGTCGAGTGAAGGTGATCCTGCGGTCCTCGTGGACCAGATACTCGCGATCGCCGAAGCCGCGCGCCCGCTCGACGAAGGTGGTGATCGAGCGGGGCCGTTCGGCCAGGACGCGCAGCGGGACGCCGAGCACGTCCTCCTCGACGAGCGCGAAGGGGCCGTCGGGGGCGGTCAGGGCGGCGAGTACGGGATCGGGCGCGGCTGCTGCGGGCCCGGCGGAGCTGGAGGTGGCCATGGCGGGGACCCTAGGATCCTTGACCGAGTCATTCAAGCGATCCGCGATGTGATCTGCGCATGGATGCGGCGAGCTCGCGACAACGCACGAGGGCGACCCGCCCTTCGGCGGATCGCCCTCGTGACCCCTCCCCCATCCCCCCGGATGAAAGTTTCATCCCCCGTCGGGCCGCACGCGGCGAGCGAGCCGGTCGGGGCGATCGTCGCGGCGACCGCCACGGTGGTGATCAGCCCCCGGCGCCGGCCCCCCGGGGTCGCGGTCGAAGCGGACTGCCGGAGAACCTTCGGAAGCACTGCATGGAGTCACTGCTCGGAGGCACTGCGAAAACAGGCGGGCGGTGCGGGTGTCTCCGGGGTTGCACCATGCTGCCGGGGTCAATAGAAACAGCAGCTGTGAATAGTGTCAACAGGCATTCTCGGCGCCGTAGCGTTGCTTCTCTATGATCGACTTTTTGCGGTTCACACCCCAGGTCATGAGGAGGAGACGGTGCCCACCAGCCCCCAGGTCACCGCTGCCGAGATCGCCCGCATCGCGGGTGTCGGACGCGCCGCCGTGAGCAACTGGCGTCGGCGCTTCGACGACTTCCCGCGACCCGTGGGCGGCAGCGACGCGAGCCCCACCTTCGCGCTCGCCGACGTGGAGGGCTGGTTGCGCGCCCAGGGCAAGATCGCCGAGGTCGCGCCCGAGGAGCGGCTGTGGCGCCTGATCGCGGCCGACGGCGAGGTGGCCGACCGGCTCGCGGACATCGGCGAATACCTGCTCGCGGGCGCGCCCGCGCCGGTCGGCCCGCACGCCGATCGACTGCGCGCCGCCGGCGACCTGGCCGCGACCCGGGGCGCGCCCGCCGTGTTCGCCGACCTGTACGCCCGCTTCGCCGAGTCGCCCGCCGGCCCCGGCGGCGCCACCCCCGCGGCCACCGTCGCGCTGATCGCCGAACTCGCGGGCGCCGGACGGGAGAAGCCGGTCACCGTACTCGACCTCGCGACCACCCACGGTGACCTGCTGCTCGGCTTCGTCCGCTCGGCACGCACACTGCGCGGGCAGACCGAGGCACCGGCCCTGGCCCGGTTGATCCGGGTCCGCCTGGCGCTGCATCCGAACGCCGCACCGGACATCGACGTCGCCATCGCCGAGGGCGACGGACTGCGCGCCGACGCGTGGCCCGGCAGCCGCTTCGACGCCGTCGTGGGCAACCCCCCGTTCAACGACCGCAACTGGGGGCACGACGAACTGGCCTACGACCAGCGCTGGGAGTACGGGCTGCCGCCGCGCACCGAATCCGAGCTGGCCTGGGTGCAACACGCGCTCGGGCACACCGAGGCGGGCGGGCGGGTGGTGCTGTTGATGCCGCCGGCGGTGGCGGCCCGCGGCTCGGGGCGCCGGATCCGGGCCGAACTGCTGCGCAGGGGCGCGCTGCGCGCGGTGTTCGGCCTGCCCGCCGGCGCCGCGCCGCCGTTCGGGGTGGCGCTGCACCTGTGGATCCTGGAGCGGCGGCCCTCGGGCGAGCGCATGCCCACACACGTGCTGTTCGCCGAGCTCGACGACCTGGCGGACGCCGTCGCGGCGCACACCGCGCTGCGCGCCTGGCACGACTTCCGCGCCGACCCGGCCGGCCTGGCCGAGATCCCGGGCCGACATCGCGCGGTACCGCTGATCGAACTCCTCGACGACAACGTCGACCTGACCCCGGCGCACAACCTGCCGGCGCAGACCGACGCGAACGTGGCCGAGCGGGTACAGGACACCCGCGCCCGGCTGCTCGCCCTGCTGGCCCGGCTGCCGCACCTGGTGCCCGCCGTACCGGCCGCCGAGGAGGGCGCCGGGACCTGGCGCCCGGTCGCGCTCGCCGACCTGGCCCGTACCGGCGCGGTCACCCTGTACCGCAGCGCGTCGCGGGGCGGGCGGGTCGGCCACGAGACGCCCCCCGGCCCGACCGTGCCGATGCTCACCACCACCGACCTGGCCGCCGCCGTACCGCCGAGCGCGCGCCTGTCCGCGGCCGAGGCGGACGAGGCGCAGCACCCCCGGATCCACGCCGGCGACGTGATCGTGCCGACCCTGCTCGGCGGCGACGAGCACGGCTGGGCGAGCGCGGTCCGGGTCGCCGGGGCGGCCGAGCAGGACGCGGTCCTGGGGCCCAACCTGCACCTGCTGCGCCCCGACCCGGCCGCGCTGGATCCGTGGTTCCTGGCCGGATTCCTGACCGACCCGGCGCACGCGCGGCGGGCCGGCTACGGCTCCAGCATCGTGCGCGTCGACGTGCGGCGGATCGAGATCCCGCTGCTGCCGCCGGACCGCCAGCGCGCGTACGGGGAGACCTTCCGCGCGCTGCGCACGTTCGTCACCGACCTGCGCGGCGCCGCCGCGCTCGGCGAGGACCTGGGCCGGGGCCTGCTGGAGGGCCTGACCGCGGGCCTGCTGCGACCGCCGGGGTAGCCGCGACGGCGGGCTCTCAGCGCCCCTCCAGGGCCCGCAGCACGCCCCGGGAGCGGTCGGCGGGCGCGGCGGCGCGGAGCGGGCCCGACGGGGTCAGCCCGGTCGCCGCGGCGGTCCAGTCGGGGCCGGTGTAGCAGCGCACCAGGGCCTCGGCGGCGGTGCGGTGCACGTCGCCCATCGAGTACAGCTCCTCGCCCGGGACGATGCGGTGCCGCCGCCGCCCGGCCGAGCGCGCCTCCCGTTCCGGCCACCGCGCGTGCACCACCACGCGCGGCTCGTCGGCCGGCTCCGGCGCGGCCAGCGTGGAGAAGGACAGCGTGTACGGCAGCAGTGGGCCGACCAGTTCGCACAGGCCCCACAACACCGCCTCCGGGTCCGGCACGCCGTCCGCCTCGGACAGCGCGAAGGTCTCGTCGGGCCGGGCCAGCAGCGCCGCGACCACGTCCGTCAGCACGTCGGCGTGTTTGCCGGCGCGGGTCCGCAGGCGGGGCGCGCAGCGGGCCAGTTCGGCGTCGAGCACCTTCGGGTCGATCCGCGGCGAGGGCCGACCGGTGGGCTGCTCCAACGCGGCCGGGTCCCCCGAGGCGGCGAGGGCGAGCGCGTGCCGGGGGCCGGCGAGCGAGACCGCGGCGGGGTCGGAGCGGGCCGGGGCCATCAGCACCAGTGCCCGGCCGGGGGTGCGCCGGATCAGCGTGGGCCGGCCCCTCAGCAGGCCGAACCGGACCGCCGGCCGGCCCGCCGTGCGCCCTCCGCCGGGTTCGGGGTCGATCATCGGCGCCAGCACGGGGTGCCACCGGCGCAGGTCGGCGTCGGCCAGGGACGAGGCGAGCACGCCGGCCGGTCCCGATCCGGGCAGGTCGTACAGGATCCGGTCCAACATCGGGGCCCGCGCCGAGCGGTACGGCTCGCGCGTGTAGGGCCGGGTGGGGCCGGGTGCGGGCATCGGCCGGGTCGGCTCGGCGGGCGTCGGCCGGTCCGGTCCGGTGCGGTGGGCCCCACCCGGGCGCGGCCGCTCGGGCGTGGGCGCGCGCACCGCCTCGGGCTCCGGCGCGGGGCGCGGGGCGCACGGCCGGGGCGCGTCCACGGCGGGCCGGATCCGCCGCTCGTGCTCGTGCAGCAGGTCCAGCACCGGCCGGGGCAACCACGCGGCGGCCTCGTACGGGCGCCGGCGGCCGGTCAGCAGCTCGGCGAAGTCGGCCACCACCCGCTCCGGTGTCGGCCGCCGATCGGCCCGGCGGCGCAGGCACGACTCGACCAGCGGCAGCAGCTCCGGCGGCAGCCCGCTCAGGTCCGGGTCGCGGTTGCGCACGGCGCTCATCACCCGCATCGCGCTGCCCTGGTACGGCGCGTGCCCGGTGCCCGCGAACAGCAGCGTGGCGCCCATCGCGTACACGTCGGAGCGGACCGTGCCGGATTCGCCCTCGACCTGCTCGGGGGCCATGTAGGCGATCGTGCCGACCAGGTTGACGGTGTCCTGGTCCTGGGCGAGGGCGAGCCCGAAGTCGATCACCTTCGGCCCGTCCAGGGTGACGAGGATGTTGCCCGGGGCCAGGTCACGGTGCACCAGGCCCGCCCCGTGGATCGCGCCCAGCGCCTCGGCCACCCCGGCGGCCAGCCAGCGCACCGCGTCCGGCGGCAGCGGACCGCACTCGTCGACCACCTCGCGCAGCGACGGCGCCGGCACATAGGCGGTGGCCAGCCAGGGCCGCGCGGCCGCCGGGTCGGCGGCCACCACCGCGGCCGTGAACACCCCGCTCACCAGCCGCGCCGCCTGCACCTCGCGGGCGAACCGCCGCCGGAAGTCCTCGTCGTGGTCCAACTCGGCCAGGATCGTCTTGATCGCCACCAGCCGACCCGCCGGGGACAGCCCCAGGAAGACCCGGGCCATGCCGCCGCGGCCGAGCCGGGACAACACCCGGTAGGGCCCGATCCGGCGCGGATCGTAGGCGTCGAGGGGCGCCGGCCCCCGTCGTCCGTCGTCGGTCACGCAACGTCCCCCCGGCTGCCCGATCGTGTGCCCCTCATCATGACGCCGCATGGGTGACCCTCGAAGCGGGAAGCCGAAACACAGGGCACCGTCGCGACCCGAGCCGGCGGTGACCAAGGGCGTGGCGACCCGGCACCCTGGGTCAGGTGACGCGGCTCACGGTTTGTCGCCCAGGTGGGAGGTGGCTGCGAGGCCGCCTCGTGCGCCTGCTATTCGTACTGATGCACACATGTCACAAAGACCGGAACCGCACGGACACGATCCGGGTGGCTGCCGGAGCCTGAGCCGAGAAGTAGGGGACCCCCATGAGCGAGGACTCGGTAGTACTGCGCCACCAAGGAAACGAGCACACCTTCCCGCTGATCGAGGGCACCATCGGCGACACCGCCATGGACATCTCGACGCTGCGCGCAAAGACGGGGCTGGTGACCTACGACGGAGGGTTCGTCAACACCGCCGCGTGTAAATCGGCGATCACCTTCATCGACGGCGAGGAGGGCATCCTCCGCTACCGCGGCTACCCGATCGAGCAGATCGCGGAGCAGGGGACCTTCCTGGAGACGGCGTATCTGCTGATCTACGGCGAGTTGCCGTCGGTGAGCGCGCTGGACAACTTCCGCGACGAGATAACCCAGCACACGCTGCTGCACGAGGACGTCAAGCGGTTCTACGACGGCTTCCCGCGCGACGCGCACCCGATGGCGATGTTGTCGTCCGTGGTGTCCGCGCTGTCGACGTTCTACCAGGACAGCCACAACCCGTTCGACGAGGAGCAGGTCCGGCTCTCGGCGATAAGGCTGCTGGCCAAGCTGCCGACGATCGCGGCCTACGCGTTCAAGAAGTCGGTCGGCCAGCCGATGCTGTACCCGGACAACTCGCTCGGCTACGTCGAGAACTTCCTGCGGATGACCTTCGCCGTCCCGGCCGAGTCCTACAAGGCGGACCCGGTCGTGGTGGACGCGCTGGACAAGCTGCTCATCCTGCACGGCGACCACGAGCAGAACTGCTCGACCTCGACGGTGCGCCTCGTCGGCTCCAGCCAGGCGAACATGTTCGCGTCCATCTCGGCCGGGATCAACGCGCTGTGGGGCCCGCTGCACGGCGGCGCCAACCAGCAGGTCCTCGAGATGCTGGAGCAGATCAAGAACGACGGCGGCGACATCGACGCCTTCGTGAACAAGGTGAAGAACAAGGAGGACGGCGTCCGCCTGATGGGCTTCGGCCACCGGGTGTACAAGAGCCGCGACCCGCGCGCCACGATCATCAAGAAGGCCGCCGACGACGTCCTGTCCCGGATGGGCAAGAAGGACGAACTGCTGGACCTCGCGATGCAGTTGGAGGAGCGCGCGCTGGCCGACGACTACTTCGTCGAGCGCAAGCTCTACCCGAACGTGGACTTCTACACCGGGCTGATCTACCGGGCGATGGGCTTCCCCACCGAGATGTTCACGGTGCTGTTCGCGATCGGCCGGCTGCCGGGCTGGATCGCGCACTGGCAGGAGATGATCGCGGACCCGAAGGCCAAGATCGGCCGTCCGCGCCAGGTGTACACGGGCGTCGCGCTGCGCGACTACACCCCCATCGGTGCCCGCTGACCCGAATCGAACACCCGACGACGATCCCGGAGTCGAAGGTCGCGAACCGCGGTTCGCGAGCGACGGCTCCGGGATCGTTGCGTGTCGGGGGTGTCGGGGGTGTCGGGGGTGTCAGGGGTGTCGGGGGTGTCAGGGGGGTCGGGGGTGTCAGGGGGGTCGGGCGGGCGCGTTCGCCCGCCCCGCGCTCAGCCGTTGGTCCCGGCCGACGGGCCCTTGCCGGTGACCGCGTCCAGGACGTACAGGTGGCGGTCGGCGCTGCCCACGAAGAGCAGGCCGTCGGCCACGATCGGGGAGGTCACCCGACCGCCGGTGGTGAACCGCCAGCGGGGCTCGCCGCCCATGCCGACCGCGAGCACCGAGCCGTTGCTGCTGCCCGCGTACACCATGTCCTCGGCGACCACGGGCGAGGTCACCCAGCCCTCGGCGCCGTAACGCCACACGCAGCGCGTGGTGTTGACGTCGACCGCGTACAGGCCGCCGTCGCCGCTGCCGAAGAAGGACAGGTTGCCCGAGGTGGCCGGTTGGGCGACCGGGCCGCCCGCGCCGAACCAGCCGCGCATCGCGCCGTCGCCGGCGTTGAGCAGGTACAGGTACTGGTCGGTGCTGCCGACGTGCACGATCCCGTTGGCCACCGTCGGCGAGGACACCCAGCCGCCGGTGGGGAAGCGCCAGCGGCACCAGCCGGTGGCCGCGTCCAGCGCGTAGACGCAGCGGTCGCTGGAGCCGAAGTAGACCGTGCCGTCCACGACGGTCGGCGAGGTGGCCCAGCCCCCGGTGGGGAACCGCCAGCGACAGCGCCCGGTGGCCGCGTCCACGGCGTAGAGCGCGTTGTCGCTGGACCCGAAGTAGACGGTGCCGTCGGCGACCACGGGGGCGGCCACGACCTCGCCGCCGGTGGGGAAGCTCCAGCGCCACTGCCGCGAGGTCAGCTCCAGGGCGTAGACGTGGTTGTCCTGGCTGCTGAGGTACATCAGCTCGCCGTCCACGGCGGGCGGGTGCGACCAGCCCGAGGAGTCGAACCGCCACTCCCGCGTGGCCAGATGCAGGGTGTGCAGCCCGTTGTCGTTGCTGTGCACGTGTACGCGGGCGGTCCGCCCGGAGCCCGCGCGCACCGGCGGGGTCAGGATCTCGCCGGTCGCGGCGAACCGCCACACCGGCGCGGCCTCCATGCCGCCGGTGGGGGTGCGCGGCGGCGTGGGGTGCTGGCGGGGCACGTCGGGACCGCTCTCCGGCCACGTGACCGGAGAGTTGGGTATCGGGGCGGGCGGTCGGGCCACCCGCTCGGTCGGCAATGCCGGCGAGGGGGAGGACGTGGACACCGGTCGTCCCGAGACCGGTCGCGAGCCGCCCGGCGGACCGCCCGTCGGCGAGTTCGTCGGCGGGGCCGGCGGCCGGGGCGGCGGCTTGCGGGTCGGGTTCGTCGGCGGGCGCTGCGGCGGTGGCGGCCGGTGGGTCTCCGGGCGCGGCGCCGGACGCGGCTCCTGGCGGACCTGGTTGGGCAGTTTGCCCATGTTGTTCGGGTCCGGGCGCACGTTCTCCGGCAGTTCGGGCCGCTGCTCGCCGTCGGGCTCGACGAGTTCGCGGACCGGCGGCGTGCGCGGGCCCATCGTCGGCCGGTACTGGCTCTCGAACCGTTGCACCATCGCCGACGCGTTGTCGGGCAGTTGGCTGTCCGCGTCGCTGTCGTCCAGGAGCGGGGCGAGCTGGTTGAGCAGCTGGGTCGGGCTCGGCCGGTGTTCGGCGGCGCGCTGCATGCACAGGTTGACCAGGCCGGTCAGCTCGGTCGGCAGCCCCTCCAGGTCCGGCGAGCCGGTGACCAGGCGCAACAGCGCCTCGGCGGGCTTGCGGTCGGGGTAGGGCGAGTGCCCGGTGGCCGCGTACACCAGCGTGGCGCCGAGCGAGAACATGTCGCTGGCGGGGGTGATGTCGCGCACGCCCTGCGCCTGTTCGGGCGACATGTACGCCGGGGTGCCGACGGCGACGCCGGTCATGGTGAGCGAGCCGAAGTCGGCGGCGCGCGAGATGCCGAAGTCGATCACCTTGGGGCCGTCGCTGGCGACCAGCACGTTGGACGGCTTCAGGTCGCGGTGTACCAGGCCGGCGGCGTGTACGGACTCCAGCGCCTCGGCGATGCCGGCGGCCATCCAGCGCACGGCGCGCGGTGGCAGCGGACCGCAGGCGCGGACCAGCGACTCCAGCGAGGGCGCGGGCACGTACGCGGTGGCCAGCCACGGCACCGCGGCGTCGGGATCGGCGTTGACCACGGCGGCGGTGAACACGCCGCTGACCCGGCGGGCCGCGGCCACCTCCTGGGCGAAGCGCGCGCGAAAACCCGGGTCGCCGCCCAGCTCCGAGCGGATGGTCTTGATCGCGACCAGTCGCCCGAAGGGCGAACGCCCCAGATAGATACGGCCCATGCCGCCGGCACCGAGTCGGCCGAGCACCGCGTAGGGGCCGATCCGTTCCGGATCCCCCTTGGCCGGTGGCTCACCCGGCCATCCGTGTTCCGTCACAATCCCCCCGAAGTCGCTCCACCGCCCATCATCCCCGCCGAGCGGCTGTTTCGACAGGAACAGGCGGGAGGAGTGCCACGGCGCCGGTCGTCCCGTCGTCGCGATAGAGGTGCCCCGGGGCGGAGCACCCGCTGCCTGTCGCAGGGTACCCGCCTGCTCGCTCTGCCGCCCACGCCGCGTCCCGCTTGGACCGAAACACGGGGGAATCCCCCAGGCGTCGATCACGAAGAGTGGCCGCCGAAGCGGCATTTACTCCACTGATCGGTGTTTTTCGGACGTGTCGCACCTCCGGACCGCGAACACCCGGACCGGTTCGCGGGAACCGGTCCGGGTGACGAGGTGTCGACGGGCGAGCGGAGGACCGCCCGGCGGCGACGGCCGACGCCGTCCTAGTGCAGACCGCCGGTGGTCTCGGCGGGCAGCTCCGACTTGTCCACCCGCAGCACCGCGACCGCGATCACTGCGGCGACGGCGAGCAGGATGCCGGCGGTCATGAAGCCCGCCGTGTAGCCCTCGGTCAGGGCGACCTTGATCGCGTGCAGGTCGGGGGCCTTGCCGCCGAGCTTGGCCACCTCGTCCCGCAGCTTGTCGTCCTTGGCGCTGGAGTAGATCGTGGTCAGCACCGCGATCGCCACGGCGCCGCCCACCTGCTGGGTGACGTTGAGCATCGCGGAGCCGATGCCCGCGTCCTCCGGGGCGATGCCGGCCACCGCGGTGGCCATGATCGCGACGAAGATCAGGCCCATGCCCAGACCGAAGATGATCATCGCGGGCAGCAGGCCGGTGACGTAGCTCGAGTCGACGTCGAGCATCGCGTAGTAGAACAGGCCGACCGCGGCCAGGACCGGACCCACGGTCAGCAGCACCTGCGGGCCGATCTTCGGCAACATCACGCTGGTGAACTGGGCCGAGACCATCACGCCCGCGCACAGCGGGAGATAGGCGAGACCGGACTTGATCGGCGAGTAGCCCGCGACGAGCTGCATGTAGAGGGTGATGAAGAAGAACGAACCCATCATGCCGCCGGCGGCGAGCGCCATCACCACGTAGCTGGCGGAGCGGTTGCGGTTGCGGAACAGCCGCATCGGCATGAGCGGTCGCTCGACCTTGAGTTCGATCACGATGAAGGCGGCGATCAGCACCGCGGACAGGGTCAGCGAGCCGATGGTCAGCCCGTCGCCCCAACTCTTGTCCGCGGCCCGGATCACGCCGTAGACCAGCGCGGTCACACCGAGCGTGGAGGTGAGCGCGCCGGGGATGTCCAACCGGCCGCGCCAGATGGCCTTCTCGCCGGTCTTCGCGTCGTCCGGGATGGCCAGCGGGAGCGCGGCCACCAGGGCTATTCCGATCGGCACGTTGACGAACATGACCCAGCGCCAGGACAGGTACTCCACGAGCAGGCCGCCCATGAGCAGGCCGACCGCCGAACCCATGCCCGACACCGCGGCGTAGACGCCGAACGCCTTGTTGCGTTCCGGCCCTTCCTCGAAGGTGGTGGTCACCAACGACAGGACCGCGGGGGCCACCATCGCGCCGCCCACGCCCTGGAGGGCGCGCGAGGCGAGCAGCATGGCCTCGTTTCCGGCGAACCCACCGAGCAGGCTCGCGACCGTGAACACGATCAGGCCGAGCGCCAGGAGCCGGCGTCGGCCGAAGAGGTCACCGAGTCGACCACCGAGCAGCAGCAGGCCGCCGAAGGTCAGCATGTAGGCGTTCATCACCCAGGAGAGCGATGTTTCGCTGATGTCGAGCGCCTTGCCCATGTCGGGAAGGGCGATGTTCACGATGGTCGCGTCGAGCACGATCATCAACTGGGCCCCTGCGAGCAGGGCCAGGGCCAGTCCGCGACGCGCGTGCGGCGCCTCGGCGGACGGGGATCCGGTCGAACCGGCCACCTCGGGAGGTGCCGTCGTCATGGATTGCCTCGCATTGCTAGTGGACGTGAGCGTTCTCTACGTGAATCTAGAGGTTATGCCTTAGAGAACGCAAACGTTTTCTGTAGCATGGCAGGCGGAGGTGACAGTGAGCACAGGAGTACGCGCCGGTCACGTCGAGACAGCCCTGCTGGTCACCGACTACCGACAGCGCCCCCGCAAGCGCGGCGTCACGCTGGAGCGGGCGATCACCGAGGCCGTGGTCGCCGAGCTGGGTGAACGCGGCTACGCCGGGGTCACCTTCGAGGGCGTCGCGACCAGGGCCGGCACCGGCAAGTCGGCGCTGTACCGGCGCTGGCCGGACAAGGTGGGCATGGTCGCCGACGCGCTCTCCGCCACGCTGCCCGACCCGGAATCCCTGTCCTTCCCGGGCACATTGCGCGGCGACCTGATCGTCTACCTGGAGGCCATCGCGCGCGGCATGCTCGGCCCGCTGGGCCTGGGCACGCGGATGTTGTGCGGCGAACTGAGCCGACACCACGAGTTCGCCGAGATGTGGGAGCAGCGGGTGGTCGGCCCGTGGACGGCGCTGCTGACCGACGTGATCGCCGACGCCATCGCCCGCGGCGAGGCCCGCCAGGGTGCCCTGGCCCAGGAATGTGTGCTGGCCGGACCCACGTTCCTGTGCCAGCGCTTCACCGTCTCGGGCGTGCCGATGACCGGCGCCGAGATCGAGTCCCTGGTGGACAACGCGCTGATCCCGATGCTGGCCTTCCGCGACTGAGGGCGGGCTCGCTCCGACGCATGCCGAAAGCGGGGAAGGCGACGGCCGACGCCTCCCCCGCTCCCGGCCGCGGCCTGCGGCTGGGCTACGGCGACCGCGTCGTCGCCGACGACATCGACCTGCACGTTCCCGCCGGCAAGGTCACCGCGCTCGTCGGCCCCAACGCGTGCGGCAAGTCCACCGCGCCGCGCGCCTTGGCCCGCCTGCTCAAACCGGCCGCCGGCGTCGTGCACTTGGACGGGAGCGACATCGCCGACCTGCCCGGGCGCGAACACGCCCTGCGCCTGGCCCTGTTGCCGCAGACGCCGAGCGCGCCCGGCGGGATCGCGGTGCGCGACCTCGTGGCCCGCGGCCGGACGCCCCACCAGCGCTGGTGGCGGCAGTGGTCCTCGGCCGACGAAGCCGTGGTCGACCGTGCCCTCCAGGTCACCGGCGCCGCCGCCCTCGCCGATCGTTCCATCGACGAGCTCTCCGGCGGCGAGCGGCAGCGCGTATGGATCGCGGTGGCGCTCGCCCAGGACACCGAGGTGCTGCCGCTCGACGAGCCCACGACCTGCCTCGACCCCGCCTACCAGGTCGACGTGCTCGAACTCGTCGCCGACCTCAACCGCACCGACGGGCGCACCGTGGTGATGGTGCTGCACGAGCTCAACCACGCGTGCCGCTACGCCGACCATCTCGTCGCGATGCGCGCCGGCCGGGTCGTGGCGGCGGGCAAGGCGTAGCGGGGCAGGCCGGGCCACCCGCTGTCGCGGCCCGTGGCTGCTACTCCCAGGGCAGGTCGGCCAGGGCCGGGGCGGCGTCGTCGCGCAGGACCGTGCCCTCGATCAGGCCGTACGGCCGGTCCGTGACCTGGTACACCTCCCCCGGGTTGGTTTGGCCGAACGGGCTCAGGTCGACCTCGACGTGGTGGCGGTTGGGCAGGGTCAGGCGTACCTCGGCCAGGTGTTCGTGCTCCGCCAGGACCGCCTCGCCCATCGTGTACAGGGTGTGCTGGAGCGAGAGGCTGTGCGTCTCGGCGAAGGTGCGCAGCAGGGTGTCCCGGGCGGCGCGGAACGAGGCGTCCCAGTCGGCCGGTGGGTCGCCGTCGCGGCGATGGCGCCAACGCGCCCGCACGGTGGTGGCCAGGATGCGATCCCGGGTCGGTGCGAGCGTCGTGTAACGGTCCGTCGGGAAGCCGTGGAACTCGGATCCGGTGGACTTGAGCACGGCCACGTCCGCCAGGCCGGAGCAGACCTCGACGCCCTCCGGTCCGTGCACGACCCCGGCGCAGCGCGCCCCCGCCGCCCGGGTCCACGCGTGCGGGTGCGGACCGTGCGTGCCGGCGATCCGGACCCAGGGGTATTCGAGCAGGCGCACCCGGGCGGTGTCGATCGAGGGGTGCGCGTCGACGAAGTGTCCGGCCAGGCGCAGGCCGAACTCCTCGATCGGGGGCAGCGGTCGGTCCTGGGCGAAGGCGTACACCACGGCGCGCATCGTGTCCGTGGGCACCACCCGGGCGTTGTCGCCGCGCAGATGGGTGTCGGCGAGATCGCCGGACAGGGACACCGAGACGTCGAGATCGCACAGTTCGTGATCGGTCGCGGTGGTCCGGGTCACCCGGGCCAGGCGCACCTCCGCCTTGCCATATCGATTCGGCCCCAGAACGATCGCCATCGGTCCGACTCCCTCGTCATATCGGGGTGTGGTTGCCGCGAAGCCAGTGTGCCCACACGGTCCGGCAGAACGTCGGAATCCGGACATGTGCCGTTGTTCCGGCGCCCGTCCGGAGTCGGTAACAGGAGATCGACGGGGCGGTCCGGGTCCTCGGTGACACCCCGACCCGAGGGGTAGGCTGCGGCGAAGTCCGCGGGGAGGCGAGACCGACAGGGCCGTCGGCATGCCCTGGGGCCACTCCCCGCCTTGGCACAGAACGTACGTACGTGGAGGGGGCGGCAGTCATGGATCCGCTGAAGCCGGGCGATCCCGGGGTTGTCGGGCGGTACCGACTGTCGGCCCGACTCGGTCGGGCCGGCCTGGGGACCGTTTTCCTCGGTCGTGCGCCCGGTGGTGAGCAGGTCGCGGTCAAACTGGTGCGGTCGGACCTGGCGGCCGACAAGAAGTTCCTCGAACGGTTCCGTACGGACATGGCGGCCGCGCGCGAGGTCGGCGGCGCGCATGTCGCCCACGTTCTGGACGCCGACGCCGACGGCACGCCCCCGTGGCTGGTGGTCGAGCATGTCGCGGGCCCGTCCCTGGAAGCGGCCATCGAGGCGCACGGGGCGTTTCCGGAGCGGACGTTGCGGGTGCTGGGTGCCGGGTTGGCCGAGGGCCTGGCGGCCGTGCACGAGGCGGGACTGACGCACCGTGACCTGAAGCCGGCGAACGTCCTGCTTGCCGCCGACGGGCCCCGGGTGGCGGACTACGCGCTGGCCCGGGCGCTGGGTGCGGCCGGGCTGAACCGGACCGGCGTGGTGGAGACACCGGGGTTGCCCGCGCCGGAGCAGGTCACCGGCGGGTCCATCGGTCCGGCGATCGACGTGTTCGCCCTCGGCGGTGTGCTCTGCCATGCGGCGGGCGTGGCGCCGTTCGGTACGGGGTCGGCCGCCGAACTCGCCCAGCGGGTGGTCCGGGAGACGCCGGACCTGACCGAACTCCCGGACTGGCTGCGCGAGATCGTTACCGACTGCCTGAAGAAGCGGCCCACCGCGCGACCCACCGCGGCCGACCTGGTGGCCCGTTTCGCGGCGGCCGACCCGGCGACGGACTGGCTGCCGAAGGCGACGGCGGCCCTGCTCGCGACCCACGCGGCGGAGGCGGCAGCGGCCTCGGCCAAGCAGGTGGAGATACCGGACGCCGACGAGGCGGACACGGTGGAACCGGGCGACGCGGACGGCTCGGACAGCTCGGACGGCTCGGACTCGGCGGAGGAGCCGGAGACGGCCGAGGTCGCGGCATTGGCCGCGCTCGCGGCACCTGCGGCGCCGCCGCCGGCCGCGGGGGCCAAGGCGACCGGGAAGACCAAGCCGCGCACCGGCGCGGCGGCGGCTCGGAAGACGGCCGACGAGGCGGACCGGCCCGATGCGGCGGCCGACGACACCGAGGCCAAGCCCGCTCGACCGGCGGCCAAGGCCACGAAGACGAAGCCGGGCAACTCGGCGGCCGACAACGATGACGACGCGGACGACGCAACTCCCGTAACCACCCCGGCAATCCGCAGCGGCAAGCCCGGCAGGCCCACGGCAGCCGCGAGTTCCGCGGCGGACGCTCCCGAGGACGACGCAACGCCCGTCACCACCCCGGCGGCACGAGGCAACAAGGTCGGCAAGGCCAAGCCCGCCACCGAAGCGGCTTCCGACACGGAAGCGCCCGAGGACGACGGAGCCCCGGTTGCCACCCCGGCGGCGCGAAGCGGCAAGGCCAAACCCACCAAGGCCGCCACCGAGGCGAGTTCGGACACGGACGACGCCGAAGACGACGCGACCCCCGTCGCCACACCAGCGGTCCGGGACGGCAAGGCCAAGCCCACCGAGGCGAGTTCGGGCGCGAGCGCCGCCGAGGACGACGCCACGCCCGTCGCCACCCCGGCGGCGCGAAGCGGCAAGGCCAAACCCACCAAGGCCGCCACCGAGGCGAGTTCGGACGCGGACGACGCCGATGACGACGCGACCACGCCCGTACCCGCCGCGCGCGACGACAAGCCGAAGGGCAAGGCCGGAGCAAAGGCCGCGGACGACGACGCGACCACCCCCGTGGCGGTGCCCGCCGTCCGCATCGGCAAGGACGAGGACGACGCGCCGGCCGCCGATCCCGCGCCGCCCGCGCCCGAGTCGGGCAAGCCGAAGGGCAGCTACGACGGCGGCGAGCCGGTCAAGGTGCCGGTCGTCCGGCGCGGCAACAACGCCGAGACGGTCAAGGTCCCGCGCAAGCCCGACGGCCCCGCACCGGCGGGGGCCGGCGCCGAGACGGTCAAGGTGGAGCATCCGCCCGCGAGCCCGGTGGGCGCGACCACGGTGCTGCCCGCCCCCGCGCCACCGGTCGCCGCACCGCCACTCCCGACCGCGACTCCCGCAGCCGCCGCGACGTCGGCCCCGCAACCGGGCTCCGGCCTGCCCTTCCCGCTCGGCCTGACCGAGCAGCGCCCCACTCCCGAGCAGCGTCCGGCCAATCCGCTGCTCTGGCACGCGGTGATCGCGCTGCTCGGGGTGACCGCCGTCGGAATAGGGCTGTTCCGGCTCACTGACTCCGCGTGGCGCGACGCCCAGAACACGATCCTGGGCATGGTGCTCCCCGGCATCTCGGTACTGGCCGGCCTCGCCGGCCTGGGCACGCTGGTCCTCGCCGTCATCGACGCCCGCAAGCGCACCCCCCAGGGCGTACCCCCGCTCGCCACCACCCCCCACCACCCCACCGAGGCGGACTCACCCCGCTAGGTCCACCCCGCTAGGTCCCATCACGCGCCACCCGCGATCCGCCGGTCGTCCACCCGACGACCGGCGGGCCCGTTTCCGGGCTCAGTACGAGCCGGCGCAACTGCCCGACGTATCCGGGTAGCTGCCGTAGTTCCGGAACGTGGAGCTGTAGCCGCTGCTCGGGTCGTACATCTCCCGCCCACCCTCGTCCGCCGGGCGCTTGCGGCGCTTCCCCTCCCGCAGCCGCCGGATCCGCGCGTCGGACAAACGGAAGGCGGCGCCCGTTTCGTCGTCGTGCAGCCCGCGTCGCCCGAACAGCGCCGCTCCCCCGATCACGTCGGGCGGGCCCTCCCCCGCCCAGTCGACCCGGCCCCACTCCCTGCGCGCCGCCCCCAGGCACCGCACACCGGCCGGCGTCACCGTCATCCCCCGCCGGCCGAACGGTCGCGTAGCCCGCCGCAGCAATCCGGCCGCGACCAGGCGACCCCGCACCGCGAGGATCGCCGGAGCCTCGGCCGCGGCCAGCCGTACCTCGGTGAGATCGGCTCCGCTCTCGGCCGGCACCAGGGCCAGGATCGTGTCCTCGATCGGCCCCTCCCCCACGCGCGCCGTCGCGGTCAACCGGCCCTCCCGGGCCACGAGCAGCAGTTCGCGGACCCGCAGGCCGACGATCGTGGTGTCCACCACGCGTCCGGGGCCACCGGCCAGGAAGGCGAGTTCGTGGATGCCGACGGAGACGGGAGCCGACCCGGAAGTCTTCATGGATCAGGTGTACCGCCCCACCCGCCGTGCTCGAACATCCGGACGGCCATCGTGGGCAACTCCCTCATCGTCCCCGCCCGTTCAAGCGCGGGCCGCGCCTGCGGGCCACACCACGTGGACCTGCTTGCCGGCCGCGCGGGCCCGGGTCACCGCTTCGGCGGTGCCGCCCCGGTTGTCGTCGGGCCGGCCGTCCCAGACGGCGAAGAGCACGTCGGCCGCCGCGATCAGGTTCTCGTTGGCCGCCGCGTAGGCGTCCCGCGAGGCGTGGGGGTACGGCATCACCCGAACCTCGTCGGCCTCCGCCAGCAGGTGATCGAAGGTCGTGCGATAGGCCGCGCCGACCCTGGACTCGCCGTAGTCGGCCGACGGCAGCACCACCACCAGCCTGCCGCCCAGGTCGAGCACGGCCCGGGCGAAGATCGCGTCCGCGCCGGCCGCCAGGCAGCTGTAGCCGACCAGTTCGTCCGGCGCGACACCGGCGAGCAGGTCCCGGAGCGCACGGTCGACCAACGGCGCCGTTCCCGCCGCGAGGTTGATGTGCCCGGTGATGCCATAGCTGGTCACACGCGCTCCAAAAGTTGATCGATCACACCGAGGGAACCCCCCATTATTTGGGCAGTCGGTCCCGATTTCCGGCGGATCCGATCGATAATCGGACCGCACCGGCACTCGCGAACACCGGCCCACGGGGAGTGGCATGCACTGGGGAGCCCGCCGCACGGCGACCGCGGCGGCAGCCGTCGCCCTGGCCGCAACGCTGGCCGCCTGTACCGGCTCGTCGGGCGCGCCGCCGGCGGAGGTCCGTACCGCCGCCGACCCGGTCGTCTCGGGAGCACATCCGGCCGGCCCGGACGACTACCCGAAACCGTCCACCGCCGCGCCGTGCGACCCGCGCCGGAGCCTGGCCCCGCCCGACCCGCTGCCCGCCGGCGGTCGCATGCCGGCCGGGTCGACGATGGAGACCATCCAGCGGCGCGGCTACCTGATCGTCGGGGTGGACCAGAACACCCGCTACTTCGCCGAGTTGGATCGGCGCAGCGGCCGGATCCAGGGCTTCGACATCGATATGGCCAAGACCCTCGCGCAGGCGATCTTCGGCGGCCCCGACGACCCCGCGCACATCCGGTACAAGGTGATCACCCAGGCCCAGCGGCCCGAGGTGCTCCGGTCCGGGGTGGTCGACGTGGTGATCGACACGATGACCATCACGTGCGAGCGCAAGCACGAGGTGGCGTTCAGCAGCGACTACTACACCGACGGCCAGCGGGTGCTGGTCCGCAGCGACTCCGACGTGCATTCGCTCGCCGATCTGCGCGGCAGGCGGGTGTGTACGGTGCGGGCGACCACCTCGATCGTGTTCCTGCGCGACGATCCGGCGGGCGTGCTGCCCTACGCGGTGGAGAACTGGACGGACTGCCTGGTCGCGTTGCAGCAGGGCGAGGTGGACGCGGTCTCGACGACCTCCGCGCTGCTGCACGGACTGCGTGCGCAGGACTCGGACACCGTCGTGGTCGGGCCGGCGTTCAGCGACGAACCGCACGGCATGGCCTTCCCGTTGGCGCACGAGGACTTCGTGCGCTTCGCCAACGGGCTGCTGGAGCGGATGAAGCGCGACGGGTCGTGGCAGCGGTTGTACGACACCTGGCTGGCCGGGCCGCTGGGCCCGCAGTCGCCGCCGCGCGCGTCCTACGCGAACTGATCGCGCCGCGATCCGCCGCTGCTACTCGTCGACCAGCGTTGGCCGCAGGGCGTCGAGCACGGCGGGATCCTCGATCGTGGACGGCGGTTCGGGTCGTTTGCCGTCGGCGATGTCGCGCATCGTGCGGCGCAGGATCTTGCCGGACCGGGTCTTGGGCAGAGCGGGCACCACGTCCACCCGGCGCAGCGCGGCCACCGCGCCGATCGTGTCCCGGACCCGGCGGACCAACTCCTCGGCGACCTCGGCCGGTTCCCGGTCCACGCCGGCCTTGAGCACGACCAGGCCGCGCGGCACCTGGCCCTTGAGTTCGTCGGCCACCCCGATCACCGCGCACTCCGCCACGTCCGGATGGCCCGCCAGGACCTCCTCCATCGAGCCGGTGGACAGCCGGTGTCCGGCCACGTTGATCACGTCGTCGGTGCGGCCCATCACGTAGACGTAGCCGTCGGCGTCCTTGCGCCCCCCGTCGCCGGTCAGGTAGTGGCCGGGGAAGGCGGTCAGGTAGGAGGCGACATAACGCGCGTCGTCGCCCCACAGGCCGGTCAACGTGCCCGGCGGCATGGGCAGTTTGAGCACCACGGACCCGTCCGTGCCGGGCGGCACCTCGACGCCGTCCGGGTCCAGGATCCGCACGTCGTAGCCGGGTACCGGCAGGGTCGGCGAGCCGGGCCGGGTCGGCTGCGGCTCCAGGCCGATCGGGTCGGCCACGATCGGCCATCCGGTCTCGGTCTGCCACCAGTTGTCCACCACGGGCACGCCGAGCAGGTCCCCGGCCCAGCGGTAGGTCTCCGGGTCGAGGCGCTCGCCGGCCAGGAACAGGGCGCGCAGGGCGGACAGATCGTGTCCGGCGAGCAGTTTCCCCTCCGGATCCGCCTTGCGGATCGCGCGGAACGCCGTCGGCGCGGTGAACAGCATGGTGGTCCGGTGCTCGGCGGCCACTCGCCAGAACGCGCCCGCGTCGGGGGTACCGACCGGTTTGCCCTCGTACAGCACGGAGGTGCAGCCGGTGAGCAGCGGCGCGTAGACGATGTACGAGTGGCCGACCACCCAGCCCACGTCGGAGGCGGTCCAGCTCACCTCGCCCGGCCGCACGCCGTAGATGTTCTCCATCGACCAGCGCAGCGCCACCGCGTGCCCGCCGTTGTCCCGGACGATGCCCTTGGGCGGGCCGGTGGTGCCGGAGGTGTAGAGGATGTAGAGCGGGTCGGTGGCCGCCACCGGCACACACGCGACCGGCTCTGCGCTCGCCATCGCGGTGTGCCAGTCGAGGTCGGTGTCCGTCAACTCGGCAGTGAGCTGCGGGCGCTGCAGGATCACCACGTGGTCCGGGCGGTGTGTGGCCTCGGCCAGGGCGGCGTCCACGAGCGGTTTGTAGGCGATGGTGCGGGTCGGCTCGATGCCGCAGGACGCGGCCACCACCACGGTGGGCCGGGCGTCGTCGATCCGCACCGCCAACTCGTGGGCGGCGAAGCCGCCGAACACCACGGAGTGCACCGCGCCGAGCCGGGCGCAGGCGAGCATCGCCACCACCGCCTCGGGCACCATCGGCAGGTAGAGCACGACCCGATCGCCCCTGCCGACCCCGAGGCCGCGCAACACGCCGGCGAACCTCGCGGTCAGGTCGAGGAGTTCGGCGTAGCTCAACCGGCGCCGGGTGTCGGTGACGGGCGAGTCGTACACGATGGCCGCCTGGTCGCCGCGGCCGGCCGCCACGTGCCGGTCCAGGGCGTTGAAGCAGGTGTTCAGCACGCCGTCGGGGAACCAGCGGTACAGCGGCGCGGCACAGTCGTCCAGGGCCCGGGTGGGCGCGGTGATCCAGTCGATCGCCTCGGCCGCCGCCAGCCAGAATCCGTCCGGGTCGTCGAGGCTTCGCCGGTACGCCGACGCGTACGCCCCGCCCTGGTCGCGACTCATCCGCGGTTCCTCTCGGTGGTTGCGGCAGGGCGCGGTGTGACGATGCCGCCCCGCCGGCAGGATCCCGACGGAGCGGCACGAAGTCAAGACGCGCGAACGGACGTTCGGACACGCCTCGGCGGGTCGGGGCGACCGGGTCGGGTCGCCCGTGCGGGCCGCCGACGCGAGCCGGTTCGGACCGCCCGGCTCAGGCCACCGGGTTCAGCGTGGTGACGATGCTCGACGCGGTCGGCATGGCGTCCCGGCCGCTCTGCCTGCCGGCGTCGATCGCGGCGTCCAGGTCGTAGCCGTTGCGCGCGCCGAGTTCGTTCTCCACCAGTTGGGACAGCAGTTCGTTGGCGGTGCCTTCGAGAGCGGCCACGGCGGGTGCGGTGGCGATCTCGATCACCCGGGCCATCAGCTCTTCCTCGAGTTCCTTGAAGATGCGTTTGACCGCGGTGCGCACGATGCCGACCTCGGCCAGGCCGGCGATCGCGGACAGGCCCAGGGTGAAGGTGGCCGCCGCAGCGGCGGCGGCGATCGCATCGGCCAGGATGATCAGTTGGGCGATGGCTCTGCCCTTGGCCACCTCGATCACCACCGCCGCCGCGTCCAGCGCCTTGGCCAACATCCGGGCGCCCTCGGCCAGGTCGTGCAGATGTTCGTTGTTCAGCTTGCCGTAGTGCGCCTCGAACGCCTCGGCGGCCATCCCGCTGGTACCGGAGAGGATCCACGCCGCGCCGTTCTTGCCGTCAGCCCGCGCCTCGTCGATCTCGTCCGCGAACTCGCGGTAGGCGACCGCCAGTTCCTTGAACTCGTCCTCGTCGAGATTGGGCCAGTCGATCCCGATGACGTCCAGTGCCGTGTCCAGATAGCCCGGTACGGTGATGCCCACAGTCGACCCCCGTCGTCGTCGCCCACGCCCGAACCGGCGGGGCGCGTCCTGTCGACGCTACGCACCGATTCCGGCCTTGTACATGCTTTTCGGGCCGGGTCGGCCCGTCCCACGCCCGCGCCGAACATCCGAACAACCGTCATCCGGCGGCTCGTTCGAGGCGCAGTCCGATCACCCCCGCGGCCGTGCCCAGCACGATGTGGCCCTCCACCGATACCGCGATCCCGGTCACCGGCAGACCCGGGTTCAGGTCCACCGTCGTGTCGTCGCCCGGTCGGCGCAGCCGGACCGGGCCGTCCGCCCAGGCCACCGCGATCAGCAGGCCATCGGTGGTCTGTTCGCAGGCGAGCGCGGTCACCGGGGCGGCGCGCGCGTCCAGCGCGTCCGGGCCCGGCTCGGCGCCCGGGCTCCACATCCGCACCCGGCCGTCGCGCCCGCCGCTGATCACCAGCGTCGGCGCTCCGGCGGTGCCGGTGCGGACCGCGCCCAGCGCGGTGACCGGGCCGGTGTGCAGCGGCGCGGAGAACACACCGCGCGGCGGCGGCTCGTCGCCGGCCGGGGCGGAGGCCGGGGTCGGCGCCGGGGCGTAGCACCACACGGCGCCCTCGGCGTCGCCGAGCGCGGGCAGCGGATGCGCGCACAGCACGGTCGGCTCGGCACCGCAGGTGTTGACCAGGCGCTGGAATCCGGCCTCCAAGGCGCCGCGCGGGCCGTGATAGGCGGCGTCCAGGACGTCCACGCCGCCCCATCGGTTCAGCGTGGCGACCCGGCCGCCGTAGGTACTCGCGAGCGCGCGCAGCGGAATCGGCCCGAAGGAGGCGCCGACCCGGCCGACGATGCCGCCGTCGGCGCCGCGCACGGTGCGGATCGTGCCGGTGTCGTCCACGAGGAGCGCCTGTCCCGCCAGCGCGCCGCGGCCCGATGCGGCGGCGAGCACCGGTCCCGGCCACCGGTCGGGCCGCTGCGGGTCGCCCTCGCTCCACCGGGCCCACTCGGCCCGCCAGCCCGGCGCCGCGGCCCGGTCCGCGAGTCGGCGCGCGGCGTCGTCGTCGCGGCCGAGTCGGTGCATCGCGAGCAGGGCCGCCCGCATCCCCGGCGCGGGCTCCGCGACCAGCGCGCCGTACGCGCCGCGAAACGCCGCCTGCGCCGGGTCCGCCCACTGCCCGGTGGCCACCAGCGCGCCGGCCACCACGTGCGGCCGGGCCAGCGCCTGCACGATCGGGTCGACCGCGAGCGCCGCCGCGTCCCCGATCCGCACACTGTGCTCCAGGATCGCCGACAGCCGCTCCTCGCCCGCGTCGTAGAGCCCGGCCAGGTCCACGATGCCCGCGTCCGCGTCCCGCCGTAGTGCCGTGTGCACCCGGGCCGCCCGGCCGGGATCGCGGCATTCCCGGCGCTGCCCCGCCACGAAGTCGGCGAGCGGCCCGGCCGGCAGCGCCCAGGTGTCGCCGCCGTCGAGCAGCGGGGGCAGCGCGCGGGTCGCCGCCGCGATCGGCGCATCCGTCGCGGCGCCGCCGGGGCCCGGCGCCGGGCCCGGATACAAGGTCGAACAGGCGATCGCCCACTGCCGCGCGGTCAGCGGCAGGTCGAGGCCGTACAGGGCGGCCACCGCCGAGCGCACGTCCTCGCCCAGGCCCGCCCACCACGCCCGGTGGATCCGGGCGAACCGCTCCGCCGCGCCGGCCGGGTCGACCGCCGAGACCGCCGAGACCGCCGAGACCCCCGAAACCGCAAAGGCGGGCGGCGCCGAGGCCCCGTCCACCCGCGCGGTGAGCCGGGCCAGGCCGGGGTGCGGGTAGGCGACCTCGGCGTCGAGCGGCGCCGTGCCCGGTGCGGCGGCGAGCAGTTCGGCGTACCAGCGGGCGAACCGGCCCGGATGGGTCCACCTGGGTTCGTCCAGATCCAGCGCGGCCGGCCCCGCGACCCGGGTGAACGCGGCCCGGGTCGCGGCGTCCGCGCACTCCACGAGCAGCCGTACGTGCGGCAGGTCGAGCAGCGGGTCGAGCAGCTCGGTGACGATCCGGGCGCCCTCCCCAGGGCGTCCCGGCACGCCCGCGTGGTCGAGATCGGCGATCGTGATCACCGTGCGCCGGGGGTCCAGGGCCGTCCCGGCGACGAGGTGGCGGGGTGTCCGGGCCGCGATCCCCAGATGCCGCGCCAGTTCGACGGTGACCCCGTGCAGGGTCGATCCGCCGGCCGGGACGAACGCGTGCAGTCGGCGCGCGGGCGGCGTGTCGTGCCCGGCGGTGGCCGCGTACAGCCAGGCCAGCAGGTGCGACTTGCCCACCCCCGGCGAGCCGCCGACCAGGCACAATCGGGGCGAGCGCGGATCGTCGAGCCAACCGAGCAGCGCGCGGGCGGCGAGGTGGCGCCCACCCGTCATGTGCGGCAGCCGATGCCCGTCCTGGTCGACCACGGTCTCCGTCCCCCGATTCCCACCGCTCGTAGCGCTGTGTGCCGCTCGTACCGTGCCCGGTCGGTGTGGCGCTCCGTCAGTGGTTGCCCGCCTGCTCGGCGATGTGCGTCATCAGCGCCCGTACGCCGTCCTCCCGGGACTGCGCGGTCTCCCCGTAGCCGAAGCCGTGGGTGAACTCGGCGTCGGGGAACAGGCGGCCCATCCACAGCGCGCAGTAGTGGCCGGGCATCAGGCAGGGTTCGAGTTCGCAGTAGACCCGCCGAACGTCCTCGGCGTCCACTCCCGCGGCCGCCAGCCGGTACCACAGCAGTTCCTCCGGATGCGGCAGCCCCGGGCGCGACGACTCGGTCACGATCTTCGATTCGCCGCCGGCGTCCACGATCTCGAAGGCGGCCGAACTGCCGATGTTCAGCGGGAGTCGCACGTCGTCCAGGACCCTGGGCCACCATGCCTCGCGCTCGACGAACGCGGCGGGATCGGCCGCCGTCAACGTCTCGCGAAGCTCCCGGTACAGCGGGAACCCCTCCATCGGCTCGTCCACGGCGGCGATCCGGGGCAACATCTGATCGAGCGTCAACAACCCGTCGGCGAACGCCTCCACACTGCTCGCCACGGACATCGCGGGCAGGTCGACGCCGAGGAACATGGCCCGCACCGACCCGTCGCCGGCGACGTACAGCTCCGCCCCCTGGTCGGTCCCGAGCCGAACCCGGTCCCGAAGCCCGGCATCGGGCAGCACCTCACCGACCGCATCGGCGAACGCCCCCATCGTGAGCGGGTGTTCGTCCTCCGCGGCGATGAAGTACGCGCCGACCTGCACGGGCAGCGGCAGGCCGTCGAGGTCCGGCGACGCGTACGTGCGCAGCCCGTCCCGGCCGAAGCGCTGGTGGAGGTCGGCGGAGAGGTCGACGTTCATGGCGGTGCGGGTTTCCTTCCCGATCGCTCGGCTCGATCGCTCAGCTCAGTGGATACAGGCCGTCGACGTACGAGCCGAAATAGAAGACCCACAGGCTGTCCCCCTGCCAGGGAAGCGGGTCGCGCGGCTCGATCCGGGCCCGAACGGAGTCGGCCACATGCGCGTATTCGTCGTTGCTCGGGCCCCGGGTTCCCGGTGCGGTGCGCGGGGTCTCCTGCTCCAGCAGGCACAACATGGTGCACAGCGAGGACAGATCCCCGTTGATCGTGCAGTAGTCCGCCCCGTCCTCCGGGAACGCGTGGATCCGGCCGGTTTCCAGGTGCAGGAAGACGTACCAGTACTGGATTCCGCCCAGCAGGAGTACCGGGCCGACGCCGTCCAGCTCGGGCAGGTCCACACCCTCGTCCGGATCGCCGAGATCCAGCAGCCGCGATGGCTGTGCGCCCTCCTCGCCGGCCAGCGCGGGGGCGATCCGGAACAGCCCCTGCGGCAGGCCCACGTCGCACAGGAAGTCCAGATCCTCGGCCCGAGCCTCCACCCCGGCGAGCGCGGCGCGTGAGGCACGCACGACCCGTCGCTCGGGAAACGCCTCCAGGAGCCGGCCCCGGTCGATGTCGAAGATCATCCACTACTCCAGCGTCGGGCTCAGGGATACCGGTACGTGTATACACCGGCGAGCGGACTCGTGTTGCCGGCCCGGTGCTGCTGCTCCAGGTCGAACATGTACAGGTTGAACGGACCGTTGCGGTCCGCCCCGTCGAGCCGACTCGAATCGAAGTCCGCGACGTGGCTGACCTCCAGCGGGGAGCTGCGACCCGGACCGTTGAGATGCATGTCGACCCACAGGTCGCAGCCGGCCCCGCCGGTCTGCGGGAAGACCTGGCAGGGCGCACGTTCGGTATACAGCCGGGTCACATCGTTCTGCATGCCGTTGTGCACCATCGGCAACCCGATCGCTCGTTCCGAGTGACCGCCGTTCTGGCCGCTGCTGCCCACCAGGATGAAGTCTCCGGCGGCTTGTCCGGAAGGGTCCCGATAGTACAGCGACGCATAGTTGTTCCCGCCGTAGTCGTTGCCCGCCCGACGCACGTCCTCCACCGCCTGGGACAGATCCGTGGGGTGTTCCAGACGCTGCGATTGCACGGGAGTGCGCGGACCGGCGCCGTCGTCCGCCTGCTCCTTCGAGAACCGTTTGTATCTTCCCTTGCCACCCGGCACCGGGACACGTTTCGGTTTGCCCTTGGGGGTGAGATCGGGATTGCCGGCGTCGTCGGTCTTGATCTTGACCTTGATCGTGCCGTCCGGATTGAGCACCCGGTCGATGCCGCTGTTCGTGCCACCGGCGGTGACGGGCACGAGTTGGCCGTTCACCAATTGATGGACCCGGCCGTTCTCGTCGACGAAGTACACCGGGGTGCGGTTCGAGCCGGGCTTTTGCGCGGCGTTGCCCGACGGGCCCTTGCCGTCGCGCTCGGCGTCGCCGATCTTCTTCGGGTCGCCGTCGATGCGCTGCCCGAACTTCTTGAGGTTGGCCTCCTCGGTGGCGGCCGTCTTCTTGGCGCTGACCCGCACGTTCCCGGCGGTCTTGGCGACCGCCTGCTGGAGCGCCCCGCCGGCCCGGGAATGGCCGGTGGACAGCGGCTCGAAGACCTTGCCGAAGGTCTGGCCCAGGCTGTCCTTGTTCCAAAACGAACCCTTGGCCTGGAGTACGCCGCTCAACTTCGTATGCGCGGCCTCGATCCGGGCGGCGGAGGCGTCGATGCCCCGGGCGCCGGACTCGACGTGTTCCGGCTTGTGGCTGAAGCCGTTGCCGCCCCTGGGCGGCGGTCCGGCGGGCGCGCCGGACTTGGCGGTGGTGGTCGCCGGCGGGCCGCCGGGGGCGCCGCCGGTGTCGCCGCCGGGACGTTTGGGTGCCTTGGGTACGGTCGCGGTCGGTGCCCCGCCGCTCGGCTTGGTCGTGTCGTGGCCGGTGCCCGAGGCGCCCGAATCGCCGCCTTTCGGGCCGGTCTTCGTCTTGCCCATCCCCGATCGCCTCCCCGTAGGACGTCGTGTGCGTACGACGTTCGGGGAGACGGCGAACCGATGCCGCCGAGGTGGACGCGAGGCGCGCCCGCCCGTTCGATGCGGGGCGACCCGCTCGCGGGCGCCGCGCGCCACTGCCCCCGTAGTGATCGAACGACGCCGACCAACCTACGTTCGATGCGCGTGGGAACCAACCGGATTCGGGTCAAGTAATGGAAATCCTGGGGCAGTCGAGGGTGTTTCCGCACGGACGTGTCGCTCGACCGATCCGGGTCGCGGCCTCAACCGCGTGCCCCTGCCGCGCGGTTCGTCCGCACCAGGACCGCCGCGACGGTGGCCGCGCCGATCAGGGCGATCGCGAACGCCGTGGTTCCGGTACGCAGGCCCACCGCGTCGCTCAGGTAGCCGACAGCGACCGGAAGCAGGCCGGCGGGCAGGTAACCGCCCACGCTCAGCGCCGCGTTGGCCTCGGCGGCGCGCTCGCGCGGGACATGCGCGCCGAGGAGGGTGAGGCCGCCGAGTTGGCCGAGGCCCTGACCGGCGCCGGCGAGGATCGCGGCCGTGATCAACAGGGGCGCGGACGCGAGGTAAACGGCGGCGATCAGCACGATCATGCCGGCGGCGATCGCGGCGGCCCCTGCGCGCAGCACCGTGCGAACCGCCCACCGGCGCACCGCGAACTGCACGCCGGTCGCGGCGGCGAACATCACGAACGCCGTGGAGCCCGCGACGATCCGGCTCGACGTGTCGAGGAGGTCGGCCAGGAGGGCGGGGCCGAGCGAGAGCACGAACGAGGTGGCCGTGATGCCGGGGGCGAACACCGCGATTCCCAGAAGCAGTTGGCCGCGATTCGCGGCGGGCACGGACGGCAGGCGGAACCACCGGGCGGCGGTGGGTGCGGCGACCGGTCGGGCGAGCGGCAGCCGGTACACGACCACGAACGCCGTGGCGAGCAGCACCGCCTCGACCACGAACACGGTGGTCGTCGGCCCGGGCACGGTCTCGGACAACACGCCCGCGAGCATCGGCCCGAGCCCGGCGCCGAGCACCATCGCGGACGAGGCCGCCAACGCCCCGAGCCGCCGGTGCGTCGCCCCGGCGACATCGGCGACCGCGGCCATCCCGGCCGACACGGTCGCGCCGACGGCGATGCCGGTGAGCAGGCGCGCGACGACGAGCGCGGGCACCGAGGCGGCGGTGGCGAAGACGAGGCAGGCGAGCGCGGCCAGACCGAGGGCGGGCAGCAGTACCGGTTTGCGGCCGATCCGGTCGGAGAGCGCGCCGGCGACGGTGAGCGCGCCGAGCAGGCCGACGATGTAGGCCGCGAAGATCACGGTCGACGTGCCGGAGGAGAAGCCGAGTTCGCGCCTCCAGACGACATAGAGCGGGGTCGCCGCGTTGGAGAGCACGAACACGGCGGTCACCGGCCAGGCGGCGAGCCGGATCCGGGCGGGCGACACGGGCGCGGGCGGAAGAGGCGCGGGCGGGACGGAGGTGGGCGCGGCGGGCACGGGCGCAGGGCGGACGTCGGTCGGTGACATGGAACCCCCAGGACACGGCTGTACGAATCGAGTCGTACTGACTGTACGAGTGAATTCGAACATGAAGTGCAGTACGATGCAACTCGTACAGCAGCGGCCGGCGCCGGCCGCCCACGGCGAGGAGAGATGCCCAGTGGTCCACAATGCGGTCGTCCGCCCGGTCCCCGACGACGCCCCCGAGCCGCTGCCGGAGCCTGCGGCCGGGGAGTTGCGCCTCGAAGTGGTCATGGGTGCGCTGAGCACCCCGCTCCGGATGGGCATCGTGCGCACGCTGCTCCTGGACTCGACCGAGTTCGACCACACGTGCGGCTGGTTCGGCCTCGCCCAACCCAAGTCCTCGCTCACCCACCACTTCCGCGCCCTGCGCGAGGCCGGCCTGATCCGGCAGCGCCAGTACGGTCTGGAACGCCGCAGCCACGTCCGCGTCGACGACCTGGACCACCGCTTCCCGGGCCTGCTCGACCTCGTCGCCGCGTGGACCCCCGCCCCCCAACCGAGCGACGCCTGAGCGTGGTTGCCGCTCCGGGCCCGCGGCGACCGTACCGCCACGCCCTACAGGCGGTCGTACCAGCCCGGGTGGCTGTTGTGCAGGGCCGCGAGGGCCAGGAGTATCCGGCAGTCGACGTGGCCCGGCGGCAACTCGTAGGAGTCGGTGGTACCGACGCTGCCCAGGTATTCGAAGACGCGCCTGCCGTCGTGACGCCAGATGGTGCGCAGCGGCAACCTCGGTGCCTTGCCGCCCAGTACGGCCACCGCCATCATCAGCCCCCACAACGGGGACAAGGCCCACCACGCGATCCAGCCGAACGTGGTGCCCTTGGCCGCGTGCAGCGTCGGTCCCTCGGCCGGGCGGATCGTCCAGGACGTGCGGCGCAGTCGGCGGATGCTGCCCTGCTCGCGATGCACCGTCGCCAGGTGCTCCCCGGCCGGTCCGGTGATGCTGTAGACCGCGTAGTCGGATGCGGCGGAGTAGGTGCCCACCGCGGCGATCCGCTGTCGGCGGGCGCGGTCGGCCCACAGGACCAGATGCCGCGAGGGGGAACTGCCCATGCCGTCGGTGGGCGCCGCGTCGATGTACGCGACGTCCTCGTAGTGCCGTTCGCCCTGCGGGCGGACCCGGACGATCGGGCCGACCCACGTATGGGCGGGCACGTCCCTGGCTTCATCAGCCTGGAGTGCGCGGCGTACCTCGATTGCGGCACCCGCGCCGGTGTGAAGCGCGACGGTCATGTGCGTCCAGAGTTCGGTAAACGGCCGGTCTGGACAGCAGGGTAGACAGCGCGGAGGCCCTGTGGGGAACGTGGGAGCGAGAACCCCACCAAAGCGTGCACCGGTCGGGCGGAATGTCCGTCCGACCGGTGGGTTTGTACCCATGTCGGGCTCTGCGCAGGCGACTTACCCGCGCGGGACGGCGAGTACGGCGAAGTCCTCGCGGTGGTCCAGGACCCAGGTGCGGAAGCTGCGCCCGGGCCGGCCGGTGATCGCCTCGGTGGCGCCGGAGACGGGCTCGGGGTCGACGGCGTGCTGCCACAGGTCGAGAAGGGCCTCGGCGTAGCCCTCGTTCATGTGCCGGGTCAGGCCCGCCAGCGCCTCCTCGCGGCTCACCTCGGCGAACGGGAGCGTGTGGCCGAGGACATCGGACAGGATCGCGATCTGCTCGGCGAAGGACATCGATTCGGGGCCGTTGAGGTCGATCGTCTCGCCGAGGCGGTCGCCGGCGAGCAGCACGGCGGCGGCGACGTCGGCGATGTCGTCCTCGTGGATCGGGGCCAGCTGGGCGTCGGGGTACGGGAGTTGAATGCTGCCGGCGCCGAGGATCTGGTACTTCCAGCCGATCGTGTTGCCGGCGAACGCACCGGGGCGCAACACCGTGTACGGGAGGCCGGATTCGGCGACGGCGACCTCGACCGCGTGGTGGCTCGCGGCGAGCGGGTTGGCGGCGGGGTCGGGCGCGGCGGCGGCGGCCGAGGACAGCAGCACGATGTGCCGGACCCCGGCGGTACGCGCGACCGCCAGGAAGTCGGCGATGCCGGCGGCCTCGGCGTAGAGGAAGACGTTGTGCACGTCGCGCAGCGCGGCGGCGGCGTCGGCGCCGGGCTCGCGCAGCGACAGCCGGACGGCTTGGACGCCGGGGGCCGGATCGAGGGCGGTCGGGTCGCTGCTCGCGATCCGCACGTCGCGGCCGGCGGCGAGGAGGCGGGTGACGACGCCGCGGGCAACACTGCCGCGAGCGCCGGTGACGAGGGTGGTCATGGTGATCGATGTCCTTGCGTATGCATGGGGCCGCCGTGGCGCATCGGCCGGGGGCCGTGCACTCCGAACGAACGACGTTCGTCACGAACAACGTACGTTTCGAACAGTGTTCCGTCAAGGCGTTATGCTCGGACCATGTCGAACCCTCCCGGCGCACCTCGACGGTCCGCCCCCGCCGCCCCGGTCAGCCGCCGCACCCGCCCGGCCAAGGCCGCGCTCAGCGCCGACGCACTCGTGTCCGCCGCGCTCGCGATCCTGGACGCGGACGGGCTGGAGGCGGTGACCATGCGGCGGGTCGCCCAGGCGCTCGACACGGGCGCGGCGTCGCTGTACGTCTATGTGGCGAACCGGGACGAACTCCTGGCGCTGGTCCACGACCGGGTGGTGGGCGAGATCCCGCTGCCCGCCGTCGGTCCGGTCGGCGCGCCGGTGCCGCACTGGCGGGCGGAGCTGACCACGCTGATCGGCAACGCCGTCACCGTCCTCGGCAACCGGCGCGGCATCGCGTCGGTTGCCCTGGGCGACGTCCCGACCGGCCCCAACGCACTGGCCCTCGCCGACACGATCCTGGCCCTGCTGGCCGGCGCGGAGATCGACGACCTCACCCGCTCGCTCGCGCTGGACCTGATCAACCTGTACATCACCGCCGCCGCGACGGAAGAGTCCGCCTACGCCGCCAAGGGCGAACAGGGCCAAACCGAGGAGAGCGCGGTGGCCGAGATGAACGAAACCTTCGCCCGCCTGTCCGCGACCGAATACCCCCACCTGGTCGCCATGCGCCCCACCCTCACCGAAGGCTCCGGCGACGAACGCGACGCCTGGGCCATCGAGGTCTTGCTCAACGGCATCCTCACCACCCCCGCCCACGCACCCCGATCCCCCTGACCCCAACCCCCACCGCGGGCCGATCCCCGGCAGGGCCGGCGTCGTCGTTCAGGCCACCCGAAACGACATGTCGCCGATGTTGACGGTGACGTCGAGCCGCCCACCCAGCGCGGCCGCATACGAGCGCAACGTCTCCAGTTCCATGGCCTCCAGGTCACCGGTCTCGATCTGGGACACGCGCGCCTGGGAAACCCCGAGGACCGCCGCCACCTCGGCCTGCGTTCGTCCCAGGGACTTGCGGAGTTCCTTCAGGTGGAAGCCGACGACATAGGCGTCCAGTTCCGCCCGGGCCCGCGACCGCACCCCGGGATCGGCCAGGTCCGGGTTGACGCGGTGGGCATCGGCCTTGACGTCCTGCCAGCGCCGTGCGGGACTCATGATCGCTGCTCCTTCTGCTCCTCGCGGTACTCCTGATACCGAGCCTCCGCGAGCGGGATCGCTTCCTCGTACCACCGTGACCACTGACCGGCCTTGTCGCCGGCCACGAGGAAGATCGCCTGCCGATCGGGATCGAAAACAAACAGTATGCGAATCTCGGTGCGCCGCCGGGAAGCCGGGCGCAACTCCTTGAGGTTCGGCAGGCGACTGCCCTGCAAGGTGTCGACGAGCGGACGGCCCAGCGTCGGCCCACGCTGCGCCAACAGATCGATGGCTTCCACGATGAGGGCTGCCGAATCCGCGTCGGTCTCGCACAGCTTCAGGAACCAACTCTCCACGGGTTCAAGAAGGCAGATCTCCCATGACACGCGTCGAATATAACATGTGGCTTATATTTTTCGAGGTGAAGCGCTTGACCATGGAGGTCTTACCGGGGGGCGTGAGGAGGGCCACCTGACTGGGTGGTGTCGTGGCGGCTATTCGGGTGGGCAGATCATCACAATGACCCTCATGGAAGATCTGGCCGAACCCGTGGCCCCGGCTCCACGTTCTCGACCCGTCGGCGGCGCCGATCGCACTGCCGCCGAGGTGGAGAAGTTGCGTGGGGTGCGGCGGATGAAGGTGATCGCCACCGGCTTTTTGGTTTTCGCCGTGGTGTTGTTCGTGCTGGCGCGGTGGGCCGAGGCTCGGGGGGCCGGGGCGTGGGCCGGGTACGTCCAGGCGGCGGCGGAGGCCGGGATGGTCGGCGCGATGGCCGACTGGTTCGCGGTGACCGCGCTGTTCCGGCGCCCGCTCGGGTTGCCGATCCCGCACACCGCGATCATCCCGACCCGCAAGGACGCCCTCGGGCGCAACCTCGGCGAGTTCGTCGGCGAGAACTTCCTCTCCGACGCGGTGGTGCGGCAACGCCTGGCCCGCATGGATGTCTCCCGACGCGCCGGCACCTGGCTGGCCGCCCCCGGGCACGCCGAACGGGTCACCGAGCAGCTGGGCGCGCTGGCCCGTGCCGCGCTGACCGTGCTGCGCGACGAGGACGTGCAGAACGTGTTCGGCCAGGCGATCACCCGTCGGATCTCCGCCCAGGCCGTGGCCCAGCCGATCGGCGAACTGCTCGACCGGCTCGTGCGCGACGGCGCCCACCACGGCCTGGTCGACCTGGTGGCGTCCAAGGCGCACGACTGGCTGGAGACGCATCGCGAGGCCGTACTGCGCGTGGTCAGCGAGGAGTCCCCCGGCTGGTCCCCGCGTTTCCTGGATCGGCAGATCGCCAACAAGGTGCACCGCGAACTCGTGCGCTTCGCGGGCGCGGTGCGCGACGACCCGGAGCACACGGCCCGACTCGCCGTGGACACCTTCCTCGCCGACGTGGCCCGCGACCTCCAGCACGACCCGGCGATGATCGCCCAGATAGAGCGCCTGCGCGACCGCACCATCGCGCACCCGGCCGTGCAGGACCTGATCGCGTCGGTGTGGGGCGCCGCGCGCGCGATGCTCGTCGAGGCCACCGAGGACCCCGACAGCGCGCTGCGCAACCGGGCCGGCGACGCGATCCGCTCGCTGGCGACCCGGCTCGCCGAGGACCCGCGCGTGCGCGGCAAGGCCGACCGCTGGATCGAGCAGGCCGCCGCCTATGTGGTGACCACCTACCGCGACGAGATCACCGCGCTGATCACCGACACCGTCGGCGCCTGGGATCCCCAGGAGACCAGCCGCAAGATCGAGATCAACGTCGGCCGCGACCTCCAGTTCATCCGGATCAACGGCACCGTCGTCGGCGCGCTGGTCGGCCTGCTGATCCACACCCTCACCCAGGTGCTCGGCTGAACCGACCCGGCCCCGACGACGCCGCCGCGCTCAGCTGCTCGGCCGCGCCGACTCCGACAGCTCCTCCGCCCGCGCCTTGGCCGCCCGCAGGTCCACCTTGCCCGCCGCCGTGCGCGGGATCGACTCGACGAAGTGGATGCGCTTGGGCGTCTTGTAGCCGGCGATCCGGGTCCGGGCGTGCGCGGTGATCGCCTCCGCCCCCGGGTCGGCGCCCTCGCGCAGCACCACGAGCGCGGTGACCGCCTGGCCGAAGCGCGGGTCGGGGACACCGACCACGACCGCGTCGAACACGTCCGCGTGCGACTTCAGCGCGTCCTCGACCTCGTCCGGGTACACCTTCTCGCCACCGGTGTTGATGGTCGCGCTGCCCCGCCCGAGCAGCAGGATGCCGCCGTCCTTGTCCAATTGCGCGTAGTCGCCCGGCAACACCCAGCGCCGCCCGTTCGCGTCCCGCACGAACGTGGCGCGCGTCTTCTCGTCGTCGCCGTGATACCCGAGCGGGATGTGCCCGCCGACGGCCAGTCGGCCCACGTCGCCCGAGCCCGGCTCGACCGGCACCAGGCGATCGTCCAGGACCGTCGTGGTCTCCGAGGAGGCGAACCGGGTGGCCGTGCCCGGCGCGCCGGTCTGCCGCATGGCGGCGCCGGTCTCCGACGCGCCGAAGCTGTCGATCACGAACATCCCGGCCTGTTCGAGCGCGGTCCGCACCGCCGCGCTCATCGGCGCCCCGCCGTTGCTGATCGCCTTGAGCGCGGACAGGTCGTAGGTGTCGGGGTTGGCCGCCAGCCAGTCCGCGAGGGGCCGGCCCATGCCGTCGCCGACCACGGCCATCGACAGCGCCTTCTCCCGCGACGCCAGCGCCATCACCGCGTCCGCCTCGAAGGCGCGCCCGGTCCACATCAGGAACGTGTTGCCCATGTAGAAGGTGTTCCACATCGACCACTGCCCGCCGCCGTGCATCATCGGCGCCAGGCCGAGCGTGGTCATTCCGGCCGACTCGCGCACCGTCTCCGCGAGTTCGCCCGGCGTGCGCAGCTTCGGCCGGGCGCCGCGCCCGGCCTGGAGGGCGGCGAAGAAGATGTCCTCGCCACGCCACAACACACACTTGGGCATCCCGGTGGTGCCGCCGGTGTACAGCCCGTACAGGTCGTCGGCGCTGCGCGCGCCGAAGCCACGCGCGGGCAAGGCCGCGGCGAGTGCGTCCTCGTAGCCCACGGTGTCCTCGGCCGGCTCGGTCGAGCCGTCCTCCAGGATCACCACGTGCCGCAGCGTCGGGAAGTCGGCCCGGATCGCCGCGGTCGCGCCGGCGAACGAGCGCTCGGCGATCACCGCGACCATGCCCGAGTTCTCGTACAGGTAGCGCAGCTCGGCCTCGACGTAGCGGTAGTTGATGTTGATCGGCACCGCCCGCGCCTTGTGGCAGCCGATCATCGCCTCGACCCACTCCGCGCGGTTCCACGCGTGGATCCCGACGAAGTCCCCGGGCTCGATCCCGGCCCCGAGCAGGTGGTGCGCGACCCGGTTGGCCCGCTCGTCCAGTTGACGGTATGTCAGGCGTACCTCGCCCGCGATCATCGCGGTGCGGTCGGGGATCGCGTCCACCACGATCTCGAACAGGTCGGCGAGGTTGAACGACGGGCTGACGGGCGTCATGGTCGGCTCCCACGGCGGATGTACGGATGCTCCCGACGCCGGGGATCCGGGGCCGAGGCGGGGATCCCATCCGGTCGGAAGCAGGGTCGGGCCAACTTACCCTTGACTCGATCAAAAGAATAGCCGCGCCATGATCCGGCAAAGCACTGTCGGAACCCGCCCGCGCGGCGGTACTTTCTCGCCACGAAGGCCCGGCATATGTCCCCGAACAGTCGGTTGCTCCACACTTGCGCGGCCACGCCCGACCCACGACCGAACTCCGGGGCAGACATGCGCGTTCTGGGTGGCAGATACGAATTGCTGGAGTCGGTCGGGCACGGCGGGATGGGCGTGGTCCGGCGCGGCGTGGACCGTGAGCTGGGCCGCACCGTCGCGGTCAAGGTGTTGCCCGTCGAGCTGACCCGGCAGCAGGAGTTCCGAGACCGGTTCCGGCGCGAGGCGCGCACCGTCGCCGGGTTGTCCCACCCGGGCGTCGCGACGCTGTACGACGTCGGCGAGGACACCACCGGCGCCGAGCCGATCCCGTTCCTGGTGATGGAGTTCGTCGACGGTCGCACGCCGGCCGAGACCCTGCGCGAGGGCCCGCTGCCGATCGGCCGCACCGTCTCGATCGCACACGACGTCGCCGACGCGCTCGTGCACAGTCACGGCCACGGCATGGTGCACCGCGACCTGAAGCCCGCCAACATCATGCTCACCTCGACGGGCGGGGTGAAGGTGCTCGCCGAGACCACCACCCGGCTGACCGCGACCGGGATGACCGTGGGCACTCCCGCGTACCTGTCCCCGGAGCAGATCGAGGGGCGCGACGTCGACGCCCGCACCGACCTGTACTCGCTCGGCGCGCTCGTCTACGAACTGCTCACCGGCCGGCCGCCGTTCCTGGCCGATTCGCCGTTCGCGGTGATGCACCAGCACCTGTCCAGGCCGCCGACCCCGCCGTCGGCGATGCGCCCGCAGGTGCCCGAGGAGCTGGACGCGGCCGACCCAGGTTCGGCCGCCCGACCCGGGCCCGCCGCCCCCGTTCGACTTCGGGCCGCCGCCGTGGCGGCCCGGTCTCCCGCCGGCCGTCGGCTCCGCACCGCAGCGCTCCGGCGGCCCCTGGGCGGTCCGCTTCCGGCTCGGCGCCGACGGCCTGCTCGCCGTCGCGGGCGGCGCGATGCTCGCGGCCGGGTGGCTGAGCACCCGGCCCGAGGGGTTCAAGGGGTTCAACTACCTGTGTCTGGCCTCGGCGGTGCTCGCCGCCGTCGCGCTGCTGTGGTCGGCGCGGCTGGCGGTGGTACTGGTGTGGGGACCGCTCGCGGTGTTGGCCGCCGCCCTGTTCGCGCCGGCCTACCGCCGAAGCTATCGACGGCAGCCGTTCCTCCCCTACCGCGACTCCGACAGTTGGAACGCGAACGACCTCACCGGCGACGAGTTCACCGCCATCGTGCCGTTCGCGCTGCTCGCCCTGGTCTTCCTGGTCGCGTTCCTTCGGCGCCGGGACGCCCCCGCCCTCTACATCGCGGCGTTCTGGCTGTTCGCGGCCCTGGCCGGCTGGTCGTGCACGTCGCTGAGCGACGGCACGTTGATGATCACCCTGTGGGTCGTGCTCACCCTGCCGGCCTCGATCGAAGTGGCTCGCGAGGTGCGCTCGCGGCGTCCGGCCGCGACATCGCCGAAATTTTCCGGTCGATCGACGCAACCCGCGTGACCGCACACGCGTCGAGATGATGAGGACCCGCCGGGGGATTGCCGTCCCTGACCCGGCGGGCCCGTTTCATGCCGAAGTTTTCCGATGGCACATCACGTGCCCTTGAACTCCGGGGTCTTCTTCTCCGCGAAGGCTCGCGGACCGATCTTGGCGTCGTCGCTCATGAATACCCGCATTCCGATCTGCGACTCCAGCTTGAACGCATCTTCCTCGGTCAACTGGTCGGTTTCACGCAGAACGCGCAGGACCGCCTGAACGGCGAGCGGACCGTTGGCGGCGATCTGGTGGGCGATCTCCTTCGCCTTCTCCAACGCGCCGCCATCGGGTACGACATGCCCGATCAGACCGAGCTCCTTGGCTTCGGGCGCCTTGATGTGGCGGCCCGTCAACAGCAGGTCGGCGGCGACAGTGTACGGAATCTGCCGGCGCAGGCGCACCGCCGACCCACCGAGCGGGAAAAGACCCCAGCGCACCTCGGAAACCCCGAAGCGGGCCGACTCGCCGGCCACCCGGATGTCCGTGGCCTGGAGGATCTCGGTGCCGCCCGCGATGGCCGGGCCCTCGATGGCGGCGATCAACGGCTTGGTGAGGGTGAAGCCCTTGAGACACCACTTCATCACGGACATGTCCATGGCCGGCCTGCCCTCGCCGCCCTTGAACGCGTCGCCGGGCGCGCGCCGGCTCATCGCCTTCAGGTCGGCGCCCGCGCAGAACGCGCCGCCGGCGCCGGTGAGGATGGCCACCCGGATCTCGGGGTTGGCGTTCACCTCGTCCCAGGCGGCCTCCAGGATCTCGACCATCTCACCGGTGACCGCGTTGCGGGCCTCGGGGCGGTTCATCGTGATGACCAGGACGGGGCCGTCCCGCTCGACCAGGGCGTGCGGTTCGCTCATGTCTGTTCGTCTCCAGAAGATCCGGGAATCACGGGATGCGGCGCCGGCGCGACCGCACCTGGGGTGGGCTGCTCGGTCGAGCCGGTCAGGCGAACTCCCCCGCCGGCGTGGCCGCGAAGCCGGCGCCGATCCGCAGCGCCTGCTCGGTGGCGCCGCCGAGGGAGAGTTCGAGCTGCTTGGCGTGGTTGAAGTAGCGGTGCACGAAGTGCTCCTCGGCCACGCCCATCCCGCCGTGCACATGCACCGCGGCGTGCGCGACGCGGTGGCCGCCGTCGGCCGCCCAGAACTTCGCGGTCGCGATCGCCTCGGCGGGATCCAGGCCCTCGGCCACCCGCCAGGCCGCCTGCCAGGTGGTCAGCCGGATCGCCTCGACGTCGATGTACGCGTCGGCGAGCCGGTGCCCCACCGCCTGGAAGGAGCCGATCGGCCGCTTGAACTGGACCCGCTCGCTCGCGTACTTCGCGGTCTCGCGCATCGCCTTCTCGGTCACCCCGAGCTGGGTCGCGCACAGCGCGAGTGTGGCCAGCTCGCGCAGGTTCACCGCCGCGTCGGGGCCGCCGAGCGCGGTCCCGACGGCCCGCTCCAGGGTGACCAGGCCCGCGACCTCCTTGGCCGTGGTCAGCTGGGCCTCGATCCGCACGCCGGGCGCCTTCGGGTCGACCAGGAACACCCCCGCGTGGCCGTCGCCGAGGTCCGCGGACACGAGGATCAGGTCGGCGACGGTCGCCGCCGGCACCCCGGTCTTGACCCCGTCGAGGTGCCAGACCCCGTCCGTGCACACCGCCTTCGTCGCGGGCGCGGCGCCGTCCCGGCCGTACGGCTCGGCGAGCGCGTAGGTCAGGATCCGCGAACCGTCCACCGCGCCCGGCAGCCAGGCCGCCTTCTGCTCGTCGGTGCCCATCCGACTCAGCAGCGACGCGGCGACCATGATCGAGGGCCCGAACGGCACCGGTGCGAGCGTGCGGCCGATCTGTTCCAGGATCAGACACTGCTCGAACACGCCGTAGCCGGAGCCGCCGAACTCCTCCGGCAGGCCGATCCCGAGGAGGTTGGCCTTGGCCAGCTCCGCCCACAACTCGCGGTCCAGGCGCGGCGCGCCGTCCTGCTCGACCCGCTTGTCCAGCGCGGTCAGCGCCTCGTGGGTGACCCGCTCGCCGAGGATTCGCCCCGCCAGGCCCACCAGGTCCTGCTGTTCTTCCGTGTAACCGAAGTCCATTTCACCTGTCCTTGTCAGCGTGGTGACGGCGGGTCAGCGCGGCGGCCGGGGCAGCCCGAGGCCCAGCATCGCGATCATGTCGCGCTGCACCTCGTTGGTGCCGCCACCGAAGGTGAGGATGAGCGCCGTGCGGTGCATCTTCTCCAGCCGGCCGCGCAACACCGCGCCCGGCGAGTCCTGCTGGAGGTAGGCGTCCTCGCCCAGGCACTCCATCAGCAACCGGTAGGCCTCGGTGGCGAATTCAGTACCGAAGATCTTGGTCGCCGAGGCGTCCGACGGGCCGACCTTGGCACCGTGGTCGACCGCCCAGGCGATCTTCCAGTTGATCAGCTTGAGGAACTCCACCTTGGCGTGCACCCGGCCGAGGTTGGCCTGGACGTGCTCCCGGTCGATCACGCGCGAGCCGTCCGGCAGCACCGCCCGCTCGGCCCAGCGCCGGGTCTCGTGCAGCGCGAGCTGGATGCCCGCGGCCGAACACAGCGCCACCCGCTCGCGGTTGAGCTGCCCGGTGATCAGCTTCCAGCCGCCGTTGAGTTCGCCGACCATGGCCGACGCGGGCACCCGGACGTTCTCGTAGAAGGTCTGCGAGGTGGTCTGGCCGCCCATGGTCTTGATCGGGGTCCAGGAGAAACCCTCGGCGTCGGTGGGCACCAGGAACATGGTCAGCCCCTTGTGCCGGGGCGCGTCCGGGTCGGTACGCGCGGCCAGCCACACGTAGTCGGCGACGTGGATCAGCGAGGTCCACATCTTCTGGCCGTTGATGATCCAGTCGTCGCCGTCGCGGACCGCCTTGGTGGTCAGCGCGGCGAGGTCGGTGCCGGCGCCCGGCTCGGAGTAGCCGATCGAGAAGTGCATGTCGCCGGCGAGAATCTTCGGCAGGAAGAAGTCGCGCTGCTCCTGCGTGCCGTACTCCATCAGGGTCGGGCCGACCGTGTTGATGGTCAGGAACGGCACCGCGGCGCCGGCCAGGGTCGCCTCGTCGGTGAAGATCAACTGTTCGAGCATGGTGCGGTCCTGGCCGCCGTACTCCTTGGGCCAGCCGATGCCCAGCCAGCCGTCCTCGCCCATGCGCTTGACGACGCGGCAGTACGCGCCGTCCTTGCCCATCAGGCTGGTCTCGCCCGCGGCCTGCTCGGCCCGGATCTCGGGCGTCATGATCCGCGCGAAGTATTCGCGCAGTTCCCGTCGCAGGTCCTCCTGCTCGGGTGTGTAGGCGATGTGCACGTGGTCTCCCTGATAGCCGTGGACCTGGTTGGCCGTGGACCTTGCCGGCCGTGGACGCTGTCTGTCGGTCGCGGGACGCGGGGTCGAGGACCCCCGGGCGGTCGCCGGGTTCACCCCCGGGGCAGGCCCAGGATGCGTTCGGCGACGACGTTGAGCTGGATCTCCCGGGTGCCGCCGCCGAGCAGGACCGCGGGCAGCGAGAGGTAGTCGGTGAGCGGTTCGCCGGCGGGGCCGTCGAAGTGTGTGCCGCCGGGGCCGAACCGCTCCAGGCGCGCGGTGACCACGGCCCGCTGGTGCTCGGTGACCGCGAGCTTGAGCACGCTGGAGGCGGCGCCCGGGTTGAGCCCGGACAGGCGCTGGAGGGTCGAGCGCAGGGTGAGGGCGCGCAGCGCGAAGTTCTCCGCCGCGAAGGCGCCGAGCCGGGCGAGCAGCGCGGGGTCGGCAGCGGGGGCGTCGGCGGCGGAGGCGTCTCCCGCGAGGTCGGCGACCAGCTTGCCGAACGCCTGCATGCCCGGACCGCCGGCGATCATCACCCGCTCGTTGGCCAGCGTCGTGCGGGCGATCCGCCAGCCGCCGTTCACCGCGCCGACCACGTGGTCGTCGGGGACGAACACGTCGTCCAGGTAGACCTCGTTGAACTCGGACCGGCCGTTGGCCTGTTTGAGCGGCCGCACGTCGATCCCGGGCGTGGCCATGTCCACCACGAAGTACGTGATGCCCTTGTGCTTGGCCGCGTCCGGGTCGGTCCGGGCCAGGCAGATGCCGAAGTGCGCCTCGTGCGCCTTGGAGTTCCACACCTTCTGGCCGTTCAGCCGCCAGCCGCCGTCGACCTTGGTGGCGCGGGTGGCCAGCGCCGCGAGATCGGAGCCGGCGCCCGGTTCGCTGAACAGCTGGCACCAGACGATGTCGCCGCGCAGGGTGGCCGGCACGTACGCGTCGCGCTGCGCCTCGGTGCCGTGCGCCATGATCGTGGGCAACGCGAACTCACCGATGATCGTGCTCGGCGGGGTCAGCCCGATGCGGGCGAACTCCTGCTGGATGACCACCTGTTGGGCCGGGTCGGCGGCGATCCCGTACGGCCTGGGGTAGTGCGGCGAGACGTAGCCGAGTTCGGCGAGGCGCTGCCGGCGGGCGGGCTCGGGCAGCACGTGTGCCGCCGCCAGGTTCGCCGCCACCTCGGTCCGGAAGGCCCCCGTGTCGCCCTCGTCGAGTTCGAGGTCGAAGCGCCGGGTGGGGCCGCCTGCGAGCGCGGCGCGGCCGAGCCGTGCGGTCCACTCCCCCGCCGGGCCGAGCCACTGGCCGAGGAAGATCGCCCGGCGCCAGTACAGGTGGATGTCGTGTTCCCAGGTGAAGCCGATGCCGCCGAGCATGGTGATGCAGTCGAGCGCCACCTCGCGGGCCAGGGGCAGGCAGAGCACGGCGGCCTCGGCGGCGGCCAGGGCCAGTTGTTCGTCGGCGTCCGGGGCGGTGTCGTCGGCGGCCCGGGCCGCGTCCCAGGCGGCGGCGCCCGCAAGTTCGAGCCGGGTGAACAGGGTGGCGGCCTTGTGCTTGATCGCCTGGAACGAGCCGACCGCGACGCCGAACTGCTCGCGGATCTTGACGTAGGCCAGCGCGGTCTCGAAGCACCAGCGGGCCACCCCGACGGCCTCGGCGGCGGCCAGCACGGCGGCGAGTTCGCGCACCCGGGCGGTGGTGACGCCGGGCAGCACCCGGGACGCGGTGATCTCCAGGCCGTTCGCGCGCACCCGGGCCACGCCGCGGGCCAGGTCGAGCGGGCCGAGCGCGGTGACCTCGACGGCCGCGCCGGGCTCGGCCACGAACCAGATCTCCTCGGCCCGCGCCGGGTCGGCGTCGGTGCGGGCGCCGAGCAGGAGGTAGGTCGCACCGATCGCGCCCGGGACCGGCTCGACGGTGCCGTGGATCTCCCAGCCGACCTTGGTGGCGCGCGCGGTCAGGCCCGGTACGACGGCGACCGCGCCGCGGGCGCCCTCGGCGAACGCGGGCAGAAGCGCCTTGGCCGGTTCGGGGCCGGCGTGGCGGGCCAGCACGGCGCTGGTGAGCACGCTGGGCAGGTACGGGCCGGGCAGCAGGCCGCGGCCGGTCTCCTCGACGGCGACGGCCAGTTCGAGCAGCCCGGCGCCCGCGCCGCCGTACTCCTCGGGCAGGTGCACGGCGGTCAGGCCCTGGCCGACCAGCGCGGTCCAGCAGTCCGGCAGCGCGCCGGCGGACAGGTGCTCGGCGGCGCGGCGGGTGCTCTCGATCGAGGCGTGGCGAGCGACGAAACCGGCTACCGATTCCGCGAACGCCTGATGCTCGGTGGCGAATCCGATCGGCACTGTGTACTCCCTCACCAATACTTGTCTCGATCAAGTAAGCAGACAGGCTACCTGACCGGATCCTGGGTGGCCAGATCCGCGCGGCCGGCCGGCCGGCGGTGCGTGGCGGGTGGGCGCGGGTGCGCCGGGGTTCAGCTCGGGCGGGTGGACGGCAGGCCCAGCTTGCGGTGGTCCCAGGAGACGATCCGGTCCGGGACGACCTTGATCACCACCCGCTTGTTCAGCATCATCTCCACGGCCGGGCGCAGCTCCTCGGTGTACGGCGCCGCGTAGCGGCTGAACACGCTCACCCCCAGCTCCCAGATCCGCTCCGGCTCCTCGACCACCTCGGCCCTGCCGACGATGGACACCCCGCGCAGTTCCTCGTAGTACTCGCCGGCCTCGACCAGGCAGGTGATCGTCGGATTGCGGCGCACGTTCAGCACCTTCTGCGCGCGGGCCTTGCTCTCCAGGGCGACGTCGCCCTCCAGGAAGCCGTACCACATGCCGATCGAGTGGATGCTGCCGTCGGCGTTGAGCGTGGACATCGTCATCGAGTGCCGCCCGGCCAGGAACGCGGCGACCTCCTCGTCCGTCATCCGGACCCGGTCCCGCTGCTTGACGCCGTGGCCCATGTGCTCGCCCATACCGCACTCCCCTTTTGATTGCCTGGGTCAACCATTTGTACACTGCCACGCCCGGAGCTCGATTGACAGACCGTCAGTTTTGGCATCACGCAGGCCCGGAACGATGATTGACACTGCGTCAGGTCCTGCCTAGCGTCGGCGCCATGACCCGAACCGACGACTCCGAGGTCCCCGACTACCCGGCCCGACTCCGGCTCGACGGGCGCGGCGTCGTGCTGCTCGGGGCGGGCCAGGGCATCGGCCGGCAGACCGCACACGCGCTCGCCCAGTGCGGGGCCCGGGTGTTCGCCGTGGACCGCGACCCGGACCTGGCCGCCGACATCGCCGGCGAGATCGACGGCATCGCCTGGTCCGGCGACGCGACCTCCCGCGCCGACGCCACGCGCCTGTGGGGCGACGTCGAGGCGCGCCTGGGCCGGGCCCACGCGATCGTCGACATCATCGGCATGAGCCGCTACGCCGACCTGCTCTCGATCACCGACGAGGACTGGACCTGGCACCAGGACGTGGTGCTGCGCCACGCCCTGCTCGCCCTGCAACTGGGCGGCGCCCACCTGGCCGCGCACGGCGGCGGCGCGATCACCTTCGTCGCCTCGGTGTCCGGCCTCACCGGCGCCCCGATGCACGCGGCCTACGGCGCCGCCAAGGCGGGCCTGATCTCCCTGGTCCGCTCCGCCGCCGTCGAACTGGGCCCACACGGCGTCCGCGTCAACGCGGTGGCCCCAGGCGTCGTCTGGACCCCGAGGGTCTCCGCCTACCTGGGCGAACCGGGCCGCAAGGCCAACACCGCCAACGCCCCCCTCGACGACGTGGCCCTCCCCGCCGACATAGCCGGCCCCCTGCTCTTCCTCACCACCGACCTGTCCCGCTACCTCAGCGGCCAGGTCCTCACCGTCGACGGCGCGGTAAGCGCCAAATTCCCCTACCCATTGCCCGACATGGACACCGCCCCGCACTGAAAACGGCCAACAGGATCGCTCATTCGGGTGAACCCAGCCGCCCTTTCCCAGCGAATTTGCGCTGGTCAGCGGAACGTAGGTCCATTCGACCCGCCGGCTCGGCATCGGGTCTCCACCAGGTGGATATATCCTATTTCGGAAACGAATATATTCCTGAGGAGCCACCATGTCCAAGACCTTGATCGACGTCGATGACGACGCGCTGGCTGTGGCCGCGCGGATACTGGGAACCACAACGAAGCGCGACACCATCAACTCGGCTCTGCGCCGGGTCGCGGGCCGTGAGGGTCGTGCGGCAGCCATCAAGCGCATGCAGGAACTGGTCGCCCAGGAGGGTGTCCAGGACCTGACGGTACTTGAATTGCCTGAGGAGTACGGGCCCAAGCCGGGGACCCCGTGACCGAGGATCTATATCTGGCGGACACCTCGGCTCTCGTCCGCTTCTACCGGCAACAAACCGCCGAGCCATGGAACGAACCCTTCTTGGCCGGACGAGTCAGTCTGTGCGAACCGGTCAGGCTGGAGTATCTGCGCTCGGTCGGCGGACAGGCGGTGTACTACGAGCTCGACGAGATCATGAACGAGACGCTGCCCTACTGCCACGTTCCGGAGTCCGTATGGACCGAATCCGCAGCTCTGCAACACCGTCTCTGGGAGAAGTCGCAACACGAGTGTGCAAGCGTCGTGGACCTCGTGGTCTCGGTCACTGCGGCCCATCACAACCTCGTCCTCCTCCACGCCGATCGCGACTTCGAGGTCATCGCCAAGGTCACCGGGCAGCCGGTTCGGCGCATCGACGCCCGCTGAGTCGTACCTGAGAGGATGCGGGGAGGTGAAAACGGTAGTGAGTCGTGGAGCGAGGAGTACGTGGTGAGCGATGTACGGCGCGTAGGGGTGGTCGGGGCCGGGCTGATGGGGTCCGGGATCGTCGAGGTGTGTGCGAAGGCCGGGCTCGACGTGCTGGTGGCGGAGACCAATGCGGCGGCGGCCGAGGCCGGGCGTGCCCGGGTGACCAAGTCGATCGATCGTGGGGTGAAGGCGGGCAAGCTCGCCGAGGCCGATCGTGACGCCGCGCTGGCGCGGGTGACCTACACCACCGATCTGGGCGAGTTCGCCGATCGGGACCTGGTGATCGAGGCGGTGGCCGAGATCGAGGAGGTCAAGACGCAGATCTTCGCCACCTTGGACAAGGTCGTGACGCGCGAGGACGCGATCCTGGCGTCCAACACGTCCTCGATCCCGATCATGAAGCTGGGCATGGCCACGTCCCGGCCGCAGCAGGTCGTCGGGATCCACTTCTTCAACCCCGTGCCGGTGCAGAAGCTGGTCGAGCTGGTGCCCTCGCTGCTCACCGACGAGAGCACGGCGGCGCGCGCCGAGGCGTTCGCGTCCGAGGTGCTGGGCAAGACGGTGATCCGCTCGCAGGACCGCGCCGGCTTCGTGGTCAACTCGCTCCTGGTGCCGTATCTGCTCTCCGCGATCCGGATGTTCGAGTCCGGCTTCGCCTCCGCCGAGGACATCGACAACGGCATGGTGCTCGGCTGCGCGCACCCGATGGGCCCGCTGCGGCTGACCGACCTGATCGGCCTGGACACGATCAAGGCGGTCGCGGACAGCCTCTACGACGAGTTCAAGGAGCAGCTCTACAGCTCCCCGCCGCTGCTGCTGCGCATGGTCGACGCGGGGCTGCTCGGCAAGAAGACCGGGCGCGGCTTCTACCAGTACTGAGTCCGGCCCCACACACGACGCGAGGGCGGTCCCGATCGGGGCCGCCCTCGCGTCGTGTGTGGTCGGACTACGGCGTGCGCGCCTCGACCTTGTCGATCCGTACCGGCTCGCGGCCCTGCGCCGGTACCGTCTCCACCCCCGGCGCCCGCTGATCGGCCTTGGCCACCACGACCGCCTGGCCCGTCTGCAGCGGGACCTCCTTGATCAGCAGCACCACGATCAGCGCGAGCAACCCGAACGGCGCGGCGAACAGGAAGATGTCGCCCACCGCGTGGCCGTAGGAGTTCTCCACGATGCCGCGCGCCGGCTCCCGCAGGTGGTGCACGTTCGGGATCCCGCCCCCGCCGCCGGCGCCCGACTTCAGCCCCGCGTCGGAGAGGTAGCCCGTGACCTTGGTCGCCATCACCGCGCCGAGCGCCGAGACGCCGACCGCACCACCCAGGCTGCGGAAGAACGCGACGACCGAACTGGCCGCGCCCAACTGGTGCACCGGCACCGCGTTCTGCACCGCGAGCACCAGGTTCTGCTGAAGAGCGCCGATGCCCATGCCGAGCAGGAACATGTACACCCCGAGCACCCACAGGTTCGTGTCCGCGCGGGTGGTGCTCATCAGGGTCAGCCCGATGGTCAGCGAGACGCCGCCCATCACCAGGTAGCGCTTCCAGAACCCGGTCGCGGTGATCAGCTTGCCGACCACCGTCGAGGCGATCACCAGGCCGCCGATCATCGGCAGCGTCATCAGGCCGGACACGGTCGGCGACTTGCCGCGGGCGATCTGGAAGTACTGGCTGAGGAAGACCGACGAGCCCATCATCGCCAGACCCACCGCGAGGCTTCCGAGCACGGCCAGCACGATGGTGCGCTGCTTGAACAACCACAGCGGGATGATCGGCTCCGCCGCCCGACCCTCGACCCGGATGGCCAGCGCGATCAGCAGCAGCGAGCCGAGCACCATGGCCGCGGTCTGCCACGAGACCCAGGCGTAGTTCTTGCCCGCCAGCGAGACCCACACGAGCAGCACCGACACACCGGCGCTGATCAGCGTCGCGCCCAGGTAGTCGATGCTGACCTCACGCTTGACCACCGGCAGCTTCAAGGTCTTCTGCAGGATGACGATCGCGGCCACCGCGAACGGTACGCCGACGTAGAAGCACCAGCGCCAGCCCAGCCACGGGGTATCCACGATCACGCCGCCGATCAGCGGCCCGCCGACGGTGGCCAGCGCGAAGGTGGCGCCGAGGTAGCCGCTGTAGCGGCCCCGCTCGCGCGGCGAGATCATCGCGGCCATGATCACCTGCGCCAGCGCGGTGAGACCGCCGACGCCGACGCCCTGGATGACCCGACAGCCGATCAACATGCCCGTGTTCTGCGACAGGCCGGCCAACGCGGAGCCCGCCACGTAGATCACCAGCGCGAGCTGGACCAGCAGCTTCTTGCTGGTCAGGTCGGCGAGCTTGCCCCAGATCGGGGTGGTCGCGGTCATCGCGAGCAGCGTCGCGGTGACCACCCAGGTGTAGGAGGTCTGGCTGCCGTGCAGGTCGGAGATGATCCGCGGCAGGGCGTTGGACACGATCGTGGACGACAGGATGGCCACGAACATGCCCAGGAGCAGCCCCGACAGGGCCTCCATGATCTGCCGGTGGGACATCGGCTCCGCCGATGTCTGCGCGGCCGATGCCGCGGCCGGTGCGTTGCTCATACCTACCCCTTCTACTGCGGATGCTCTGCGCCCGGACGCGGCTTCCCCACCCCCGACACTCGTTGCTTGGTACAACCATAGCAATCTTTGTTGCTGCAAGCAACTTTCAAGAGATGGTCAAGTCGGCGCGCCTCAAAGTGACCGAGCAACTACGCAGATAGGATCTGCGCCATGGCAAAAACCCCTCAATCGGGCACTTCGGGCGGCAATATCGGCGGTATCTCGTACCGCACGATCGGCATCGCGGTCATCGTCGTCCTGAGCGTCTGGTTCGTGCTGGCCAACACCGGCTCGGTGAGCATCCGATTCTGGATCCCGACGCTGGCGGCGCCGCTGTGGATCGTCCTGGTCGGGACGTTCGCCGTGGGCATGTTGACCGGGTGGTGGGTGAGGGCCAACCGGCGCTGAGCCGCCGGATATCCTGGGCCGCATGCTTCGCTCCAGGCTGCGTCCGGCCGTACACGTGGCGAGCCTGTTGACCGCCGGCGTACTCGTGGCCGGCTGTTCGAGCTCCGCCTCCCCCTCCGCCGAACCCTCCGCGATCACACCCACGGGGTCGGAGACCACGCCCGTCGGCAACACGGTCTGCGCGGGACTGCTGCCCACGTCTGCGGTCACCGCATTGCTCCCGGCGGCGCCCGCGTTCACCGGCAAGGACCATGAGCCCCTGCCGCACTACCCCGTGCTGCGCTGCCAGGTGACGGCGGGCGAGCGCTCGTTCGTCGGCTCGGCATACCTGTTCAACATGGCCGGCGCCGAGCGGGTGCAGTTGCCGGGGCTGACCACCACGGGGTCGGCGCCGCTGGGCAACGGCGACAACAAGCTGTACGGCATGGCCGGTGCGGACGACGCCTGGCTGGTGCAGAACTGCAAGGTGCAAAACGTCGAGCAGCCGGTGCCGATGCTGGTCCGGGCCCGCACCCTCGCCCCGGCCGGCACGCCGAACCAGCCGGACCAGCGGCAGCAGTTGGCCGACCTCGCGGTGGACCTGGCCAACGGCGTGGCCAAGGCGGCCGGCTGCGAGTCGGACCCGGCCCCCCGGCCGGACAGGATCAAGCCCGCGAGCGAACCCAAGCCGATCACCGACGCCCCCGTCTGCGGCATGCTCGACCCCGCCGCGCTCGGCCCCCAGGCGGCCGGCGATCAGCGCGCGCGATGGACGGCCGCCGCGACGCCGGAGGGACCGGGTGCGATCCAGGGCTGCGATCTGTTCCTGGACAACCGGCGGGTGCTCTCCTTCGCGATCGTGCACGGCTACCTGGCCCCCGGCGCCGAGGCCCCGGGCGAACGCGCCGTCCTGTCGGAGCGGCTGCCCACCGGCGGCATCGCCAACGACGCGCAACTCGCGGGCACCGTCGAGGGCAAGGTCCTCGGCCTGTGCGACGGTCACACGGTGGCCTACCAACTCAGCCGCCACAACGGCGAGGACCCCCCGGGCCGAACCCTGGGCCAACCCACCGAACAGTTCTTCCGCGCCTTCGCCGACGGCGCCTCGAAGTGGGGCCTCCGGTGCGAACCGATCCACCCCAAGACCGCCGAGGACAGCTGGAAGTTCCGTTCCTGACCCGACGCGCGCCGGCAGCGCGAAGGAGGGCGCCGCGCGAACCTCGCGCGACGCCCTCCCCGGGCGGTGGCATCAGCCGACCGCGTCACCCACGTGGGTGACCGGCCGTCAGGACACCTCCGCCCGCTCCCGCGTTGCCGCCGGCAGCGACTGCGGCTGGGCGCTCCGCCCGTCCCCGCCGCCGTCGTGCTTCGGCTCGTCGGTGCCACCTGTCCCGGATGTGCCGCCCGCGGGCGGCAGTTCACTGAGGAACTTCTTCTCCACGTCCGGGTTTTCCTTCAGGTACGCCTTCACGCCCTCGGCCGCCGCGTTCGGCTTGCCCGCGTAGTCGACGAAGACCTTCTTCTCCAACGGACCGAGCACCGAGTCGTCCAGCTTCAGGTTCCTCACCCACGTGTTGACGTCGGGGAAGTCCTTCGCGAAGCCCTTGCGGCCGATCGAGCTGATCCACCCCGGCGCGCCGTACGACTGCTTCGGATCGGCCAACGGCTTGATGTCGTACTTCGTGTACGCCCAGTGCGGACGCCACATCGTCACCACGATCGGCTTGCCGGCCGCCATCTGCCGGTCCAGCTCCGCGATCATCGCGGGTGTGCTGCTCTTGACCAGATCGAAGTCGAGCCCGTACTCCGGGATCAGCTTCTTCTCGGTCAGGTCCATGATGTTCGCGCCCGGCTCGATCCCGACGATCCGGCCGCCGAACTCCTGCTCGTGGCCCTTGAGATCCTCGACCGACTCGTACGGCAGGTTCTTCGGGATCGCGAGCTGCACGTCCACGTTGTTGTACCAGCGCCCGATCTCCTCGAGCTTGGACCCGTACTCGTCCAGGTACTTCTTGTGCAGCGTGGGCAACCACGCGTCCAGGAACAGGTCGATGTCGCCGCGCGCCAGGCCCTGGAACAGCGGGCCCACGTCGAGCTGCTTCATCGTGACGTCGTAGCCGCGCTTCTCCAACAGCTGCTTGTACATGTTGGTGACCACGACGTCCTCCTCCCACGGGATCCAGCCGACCGTGATCTTCTTGCGACCACCGTCGGAGGCACCGAGGCCGAAGCCGCCGAGCAGCCCCGCGACCAGTGCGACGGTCACCACGCCGCCGACCGCCACGACCGGGCGCGGACGCCAGTCGAGCAGCCACTTCGGCGTGAAGCCCTCGGCGCCGCGCACGGCCTTGGCGCGCTTGGCCCGCGCCTCGGCCCGCTGTCCGGCCGCACCGACCGTACGGTCCAGGTAGATCGCGAGCACGACCACCGCGACACCGGCCTCGACGCCCAGGCCCACGTTGTTGTTCGACAACGCGCCGAACACCTCGCTGCCCAGGCCGCCCGCGCCGACGATGCCGGCGGTGACCACCATCGACAGCGACAACATGATGACCTGGTTGACCCCGGCCATGATGGTCGGCAACGCGAGCGGGAACTGCACGTCCTTGAGGATCCGCCACTCGCTCGTGCCGAACGCCTCGGCCGCCTCGACCATTTCGGCGTCGACGCTGCGGATGCCCAATTCGGTCATCCGCACCCCGGGCGGCAGCGCGAAGACCACGGTGGCCACGACGCCCGGCACCTCACCGATGCCGAAGAACGTGATGGCCGGGATCAGGTACACGAACGCAGGCATCGTCTGCATGAAGTCGAGCACCGGCCGCAACACCGCGCCGACCGCACGACTGCGCGCGGTCAAGATGCCCAACGGGATGGCGACCAGCAGTGCGATCGCCGCCGAGACCAGCACCAGGGCCAGCGTGGACATGGCCGGCTTCCACATGTCCAGGCCGTCGATCAGCAGGAACCCCGCCGCCGCGACCAGCGCGAACACCGGCCCGCGTACGGCCCAGCCGATCAGCGCGAACAGCACCACCACGACCGGCAGCGGCGAATCCGTCAGCCAGTCGGCCAGGTGGGTGACCGCGCCGCCGACCACGCTCCTGATGAAGTCGAACAACCAGGAGAAGTGGTCGCGCATGAAGTCGACCAGGCTCTCGGCCCAGTCGCCCAGATGGATCCTAGGCATCGTCGCGCACCTCGCCCTCGACCCCGAGCCGCTCCACGACCGACTCCGGCGCCGGCGCCGGTATCCGCACCTCGACCGCGTCGACCGGCGCCGCCGCGCCGGAACCGGTCACACCGTCCGCACCGGCCGTACCGCCCGTGCCGGTCGGGAGCAACTTCTCTCCCGATCCGACCGGCACCAACTTCCCGCCCGGGCCCGCGGGCACCAGCATCTTCACGCTCCCGGTGTCGGTGACGCCGAGCGTGCCGCCGTCGGCCTCGCCCGACCCCCCGGCGGTGTTGCCGAGCGCGGCCAGCAGGCTGACCCGGGGCACCACGCCCACCAGTCGCATGCCCTCGTCCACCACCGCGAGCGGCAGCCTGCTCTCCGCGCACGGCGCGAACAACTCGGCCACCGGCGTCTGCGGTGTCACTGTGACCACGTCGAGACCCGGGTCCGGCCGGACGGTGCGCTCACCGGTCCGCGCCGCCTCGGTGACGGCCGCGTCGGTGACCGCGCCGAGCAGCCGGCGGCCGTTCTCGCGCGTGTCCACCACGAAGGCCGCCGTGGTCTGCGCCTCGCGCATCGTGCGCATCGCGACGCGGGGCCCTTCTCCGCTGGTCACCGTGGCACGCGAGTCCTCCATGATGGAGCCCGCGGTCAACACCCGGGTGCGATCCACGTCCGCGACGAAGGACGCCACGTAGTCGTTGGCGGGGTCGGTCAGGATGTCCTCGGCGGTGCCGATCTGCACCACCCGGCCGTCGCGCATCACCGCGATGCGATCACCGAGCCGCATCGCCTCGTTGAGGTCGTGCGTGATGAACACGATGGTCTTGCGCAACTTCTCCTGGAGTTCCAGGAGTTGGTCCTGCATCTCGCGGCGGATCAGCGGGTCGAGCGCGCTGAACGACTCGTCCATCAGCAGGATGTCGGCGTCGGTGGCGAGCGCGCGGGCCAGGCCGACCCGCTGCTGCATGCCGCCGGACAACTCGCTCGGCGCGGACTCCTCCCAGCCGGCCAGGCCGACCAGGGCAAGCGCCTCCCGGGCCCTCCGGTCGCGCTCGGCGGCCGGCACCCCCTGGACCGACAGGCCGTAGCCGGCGTTCTCCAGCACCGTGCGGTGCGGGAACAGCGCGAAGTGCTGGAAGACCATGCTGATGCGCCGGGCACGCACGTCGCGCAACTCCCTGGCGGGCAACGAGGTCAGGTCCCGGTCGTCGATGTAGACGGCGCCGGCGGTGGCGTCCAGGAGACCGTTGAGCATCCTCAGCAGGGTCGATTTGCCGGAGCCGGACAGGCCCATCACGACGAAGATCTCGCCTTCGGCGACCTCGAAGGAGACGTCGATGACGGCGGGGACGGTGTTGCCCCCTCGTACGTCGTCCCGGCTTGCGCCGGCACGCAGCCGGTCGAGCGCGTCGTCGGCTCGACGGCCGAAAATCTTGTACAGGCCTTCGGCCCGGAGTCTGGACACGGATACCTCGTTGTTCGGGCCGCGGAGGAACGGAACCGTTGATACCGGTTCCGGGCCGGAGCACCGCCGTGATGAGGGCGCCGGCGCCGCGGGCTGCTGGATGCGGGAGTACGGCCGACGCAGAAACGTCACGGCAGCGGCGCACGTCCGGGGTCGAACGCCTTTCCCGAGTCCCCTCGGAAAAGTTGTATCCCGCATTTGTTACCGGGCGTGACTTGCCCGAGTGATTCCAACGGGAAACATATGGAGATCCACGTCTCATTAACGCGCTGCCATATGTCCGAATTCATCCACTAATTACCGCATTCGACCCACCCCTTTCATCGTAATCTCTCAGTGATCATCGGGTGATCCCGGCGTAATGGCATGGCCATATCCATAACCCTCGGTCATCGCATGACCACTCGATGGCGCATTCCGCACCTCAACCGCCGCGCACGGGCGTGCACTCCGGCGCCGTCGCCCGAATGGCCGTGGCGCGGGCGGGGCGCACATGCCCCATAGGGGTGACGTTCCCGCATTCTCCAGGTGACACAACGTCACCAGGCGGTAACGTCCCGGCGCGAGAACGCAGGCGGCGATCCCTCACTGTCGCACACCCCCCCAACCGATGGAGCCTTCCGTGTCACGCTTGCTCGACGTCAGCCCCGAGGTCCGCGCCGAGATCGGCGACGACGAGGCCGCCCGCCTGGTGGCGGGGGAGACCGGCCCCCAGACCTACGCGTGCGCCTCGTGCCGCGGTGAGGGCGACACCACCTCCGTGGAGACCAGCGCGCTGTTGTACCTGGCCGAGGAGACCGCGGTACTCGCGTTCGCGCACACCCGCTGCATCCCCTCCCAGGTGATCCCGGTGTCCGAGGCCGCGGTCGAGCCGCTGCTCGCGGCGCAGGCCAACCCCGGGCTCGCGGTGCAGACCGTGGTGCCGGGCGGTCCGGTGCCGATCTCGATCACCGGCAGCATGGTGGTGTGCGCGGGCGTGACCTACGCGGCGCTCGTGGTCGAGCCCGGGGCGGCCGTGGCCCGTCCGGGCACGCCCGGCGCGCAGGACGAGTTCCTGTCGCTGCTCGGCGAGCGCGGGTTCGCGCCGATCGCCTCCCCCGAGGAGACGCTGCCGCCGCTGCTCGGCGGCTGGTCGGTACAGATGACCGACGGCTACCTGACCGCGGTGCTGTTCCCGGGCGCGGGCGGGCGTACCGAGGCGTGGTGGCAGGCGCAGACCCCGGCCGAGGTGCCCGAGGCGTGGTTGAACGCGGCCAAGACGCACAGCGTCGTGCTGCTGTTCGCCGCCCCGGTCGGCACCATCGGCATCCACACCGGCAACGACGAGTTGGCCGCCGCGCTGAGCGAGGCGGGTCGGCGCAACCTGCTCGCGGCCGGATCGGTCCCGGTCAGCGGCATCTGACCGGGCCGCGCGCCGGCCTCGACCGCGCGCGGCCCACGCCGGGAGGCGACCTGTACCGGGTCGTCTCCCGACGCTCCGATAGCGTGCCCAGCCATGGAGCACTACGACGCGGCCTACGGCGACGAGCTGGTTTCCCAGGACCGGCGGCACATCTGGCACCCGTACGCGAGCACCGAGGGCGACGCGCCGCTGTTCCCCGTGGTCGGCGCCGACGGGGTCCGGCTCCGGCTCGCCGACGGGCGTGAGCTGGTCGACGGGATGTCGTCCTGGTGGGCCGCGATCCACGGCTACAACCACCCGGTCCTGAACGCCGCCGCGCACGCGCAGGTGGACACGATGGCCCATGTGATGTTCGGCGGGCTGACCCATCCGCCGGCCGTGCGGCTGGCCCGGCGCCTGGTGGAGATCACCCCCGAGCCGCTGACCAAGGTGTTCTTCGCCGACTCCGGTTCGGTCGCGGTCGAGGTGGCGCTGAAGATGGCGCTCCAGTACCAGCGCGGACGCGGCCGGCCCGAGCGCACCCGGCTGTTGACCGTGCGCGGCGGCTATCACGGCGACACGTTCGGCGCGATGTCGGTGTGCGACCCGGTCGGCGGCATGCACCACCTCTTCTCCGGGGTCCTGCCCACGCACCTGTTCGCGCCGATCCCGCCCGCGGGCTTCGACACCCCGCTGCGCGCCGAGGACACCGCCGAAATCGAGGAGTTGCTGGAGCGACACGGCTCGACGGTGGCGGCCGTCGTCCTCGAACCGATCGTGCAGGGCGCGGGCGGAATGCGCTTCCACTCCCCCGCCTACCTGCGCCGGATCCGCGAACTGTGCTCACGACACGAGGTGTTGCTGATCGCGGACGAGATCGCCACCGGATTCGGCCGAACCGGCGAGCTGTTCGCGTGCGACCACGCGGGCATCGCGCCCGACATCATGTGCCTGGGCAAGGCCCTGACCGGCGGCTACCTGACCATGGCCGCGACGCTCTGCACCGACGAGGTGGCCCGAACCATCTCACGCGGCGAGGGCGGCGCCTTCATGCACGGCCCGACCTTCATGGCCAACCCACTGGCCGCCGCGATCGCCGCAGCCAGCATCGACCTGCTCCTCTCCGAGCCCTGGCGCGACCGCATCACCGCCCTGAGCAACGGCCTCCGCACGGGCCTGGCCCCGGCCCGCGCCCTGCCCGGCGTGATCGACGTCCGAGTCCTCGGCGCGATCGGCGTCATCGAACTCGCCACCCCGGTGGACATGGCAAAGATCCAACCCGCCTTCGTCGAACACGGCGTCTGGATCCGCCCCTTCGGCCGCCTCGTCTACACGATGCCCCCCTACATCACACCCCCGAACGACCTGACCACGATCACCACGGCCATGGTCGAGGCAGTCCGCACCCACACCTGACCCCGCCCCCGCAGGCGGCCCATCGACACACCCATGCCCCCGCCCCGGAACGCGGCTCGCCCACCCCACACACAAGCACGGCCACCCCGCGCACCCAACGCGCACTCCCGTGGCGCGTCAGCGCCCCCGACCCGGGCCGCCCGCGTGATCGACGCGCGCAGCGCGGAGAGCGGCGGAGCCGCAAAGTTTGGGCTGGGTGACCCGGAGCGAAGCGGAGGGGCACCCAGCCCCGAGCGAGGGGCCGCTCTTCTGCGGAGGAGCGAAGCGGGGGAGCAGAAAAGCGGTGCCTCGCGAGCCGGCGCGAAGCGCCCAAAAAGAAGCACGCCGCCGACCCGACTGCGGCCCCCCGCCCCGCTCACGTCGCGACTCCGCCTCCCCGCCCCGCTCACCCCACGCCCCACGCCCCACGCCCCAGGCCCCAGGTCCCGCCACCCAGCCGGCGCGACCCACTCCCCGCACCCCAGCCCCGCGCGACCCACTCCCCGCACCCCAGCCCCGCGCGACCCAGCCCCCGCACCCCACCCCACCACAACCCCCGAAACACCCAGTAGCAACCCACCTACCATCAGTGACACTTCCCCCTCGCCCCCACAACCCCCACAGCCCTCGATCGTTGGACCTGATGTGTTCACTTTCGACGACTCCATCAGCAGCCGAGCCCTAGGCCATCCCGCCCTCTCCGTAGGCGTCCCGGCCCCGCCCGCTCACGACGTCCTGACCCCGATCTACAACGCGCTGGAAACCGAGTGGCGGCGGATGTTCCGCGCCGTCCCGCACGAGCGTACGAACGAGGACTACGCCGCGAGCCGACCTTCGTACGGCGCGCCCGCCGCGATCAGCCACTCCTACGCGCAGGACCCCCCGTTCCCGAACTTCTCGCTGCCCACCCAAGGCGGCTACACCACATACGGCCGGCACCGGGGCGCGTCCCTGGTCCCCGCCCAACCGTCGCGGGTCAAGGGCCCACACGGCCACCTGCCGCTGTAGCCCGAGGGTGCGCGCGCGAGGATCTCGAGACGACGCAGACAACGCGAACAACGCAAACGACGAAGGGCCCGGACGCACACGGCGTCCGGGCCCTTCGTCGTCGTTCGCGCGGTCGGCCGCGGTCAGCGACCGGTCTTGCGACCGCGCTTCTCCCTGACCTTCATCCGGATCTCGATCGGTGTGCCCGGGAAGCCGAACTCCTCACGCAGCCGGCGCTCGATGAAGCGACGGTAGCCGGCCTCCAGGAAGCCGCTGGTGAACAGCACGAACCGGGGCGGCTTGGTGCCCGCCTGGGTGCCGAACAGGATGCGGGGCTGCTTGCCGCCGCGGATCGGGTGCGGGTGCGAGGCCACCAGCGTGCCCAGGAACGCGTTCAGCTGCCCGGTGGGGATGCGCTTCTCCCAGCTGGCCAGCGCCGTCTCGATGGCCGGGACCAGCTTCTCCATGTGCCGCCCGGTCAGCGCCGAGACGTTCACCCGGGGCGCCCAGGTGACCTGGACCAGGTCCTGCTCGATCTCGCGTTCGAGGTAGTAGCGGCGCTCCTCGTCCATGAGGTCCCACTTGTTGTACGCGATCACGATCGCGCGCCCCGCCTCGACCGCGAGCGAGATGATCCGGGTGTCCTGCTCGGTCAGCCGCTCGCTGGCGTCGATCAGGATCACCCCGACCTCGGCCTTCTCCAGCGCGGCCGTGGTGCGCAGCGACGCGTAGAAGTCGGCGCCCTGGGTCAGGTGCACCCTGCGGCGGATGCCCGCGGTGTCGATGAACTTCCAGGTCTTGCCACCGAGCTGGATCAGCTCGTCGACCGGGTCGCGGGTGGTGCCCGCGATCTTGTCCACGACCACCCGGTTCTCGCCGGCGACCTTGTTCAGCATGCTCGACTTGCCCACGTTCGGGCGGCCGAGCAGGGCGACCCGGCGCGGGCCGCCCTCGGTGACGCCGAAGCGCTGCGCGGGGGCCTCCGGCAGGATCGCGAGCGCCGCGTCGAGCAGGTCGCCGCTGCCGCGCCCGTGCACGGCCGAGACCGGCCAGGGCTGGCCCAGGCCGAGCGACCACAGCGCGGCGGCGTCCGCCTCCTGGGCCATGTTGTCGACCTTGTTGGCGGCCAGCACGACCGGCTTGCCGGCCTTGCGCAGCACCCGGACCACGGCCTCGTCGCTGTCGGTGGGGCCGACGATGGCGTCGACCACGAACATCACCGCGTCCGCCGACTCGATTGCGTACTCGGCCTGGACCGCCACCGACAGGTCGATGCCGACCACGTCGCGCTCCCAGCCGCCGGTGTCCACGACGGTGAAGCGGCGGCCGTTCCAGGTGGCCTCGTAGTAGACCCGGTCGCGGGTCACCCCGGGGGTGTCCTCCACGACCGCCTCGCGGCGCCCGATGATCCGGTTGACCAGCGTGGACTTGCCCACGTTGGGTCGCCCGACGACGGCCAGCACCGGCAGCGGTCCGGACGCCTCCCCGTCGTGCCCGCCGCGGGCGGGGGCGTCCCCTTCGACGTCGACCCACTCGTCGGGGTCGTAGCCCGCCTCCCACGCCTCCGGGTCGAAGGCGCCCTCGGTCGTGGCGTCGGCGTGCTGCTCCATGGGGGTGTTCCTCGTTCGGGTAGCGGTTCGGGTGAGCTCGGACGGGGTCCTGGTCAGCCGGCGCGACCGGTCATCCGCTCGGCCTCGCGCAGGTGCGCGGTGAGCCGTTCGACGATGCGGTCGGACGCGGCCTGGACGGCCTTGCGGGTGGCCCGGCGGTCGGCGTTCTCGACGGCCCGGAAGGGCTTGCCGTAGACCACGTCGATCCGGGAGCGCAGACCCGGCAATGCACCGATCGAGGATCCCCGCGCACCGGTGCCGAGGCACGCCACCGGGACGATGGGTGACCCGGAGCGCAATGCCAGATATGCAAGTCCATTGTGCACTGCCGAGAAGTCGGCCTGTCCCCGCGTGCCCTCGGGGAAGACCCCGAGCGCGCCGCCGGCGGCCAGTACGTCGAGCGAATCGGTGATCATCCGGCGGTCCGCGACGCCGCGCTGGACCGGGATGTGGCCGATCCCGCGCAGTATCGGGCCGAGCGCGCCGGCGAACATCTCGCGCTTGACCAGCACCTGTGTGGGTCGCGGGGCGAATGCGAAGAGCATCGGCCCGTCGACGAAGTTGGCGTGGTTGCCCGCCAGGATCACCGGGCCGCTCGTCGGTACGTGCCAGGTGCCCAGCGCGCGGACCTTCCAGAAACTGCGCAGCAGCGGCTCGCCGATGAAGTGCGCGGCGCCGGCGAGCGGGGGCCTGGGGGGTGTGGGCTTGGCGGGCGTGGGCTTGGCGGTGGCGCCGAGGGTCGCGGTCACCGCACGTGTTCCGCGACCAGGGCGAGCAGGTGGTCGACCACCTGTTCGCGGTTCAGCTCGGTGGTGTCGACCAGGATCGCCCCCTCGGCCATCCCGGCGGGGGCGACCGCGCGGCCCGAGTCCAGCGCGTCCCGGCGGGCCAGGTCGGCCCGGGTGTCCTCGACGCTGGTGGCCTGCGTACCGGTCAGCTCGGCGTTGCGGCGCGCGGCGCGGGCCGCCTCGGAGGCGGTCAGGTACACCTTGACCGGCGCGTCGGGGGCCACCACGCTCGCGATGTCGCGGCCCTCGACCACGATGCCGCCCGCGCCGATCACCGCCCGCTGGAGGTCGACCAGGCGGGTGCGCACCTCGGGCACGGCGCTGACCGCGCTGACCGCCTTGGTCACCTCGTCGGTACGGATCGGGCCGGCCGCGTCCCGGCCGTCGACGGTGATGGTGGGCCCGTCCGGCGCGGTCCCGGAGACGATCTGCGGCTTGTCGGCGGCCGAGGCCACCGCGGCCGGGTCGTGGATGTCGACGCCGTTGGTGAGCATCCACCACGTCATCGCCCGGTACATCGCGCCCGTGTCCAGGTAGCGCAGGCCCAGGCGGGCGGCGACCGCCCGCGAGACGCTGGACTTTCCGGAACCGGACGGGCCGTCGATGGCGACCACGGCGGTCGCGAGCGGCGTACGGGCTTCCACGGTCGCCGACCTTTCACTTGTCTGGCTGCTTGCCGGCCCGGGGGCCGTCACGGGTATTGCCGAACCGGGCGGCGCTGCGGAGGCCGCGGGGCGATAGGACACCGCCCGAGGGTACCGTCACGGATAGCCTTGATCGGTTCCCCCATTATTCCGTCACCCGCCCCTTGGAGTTCCCGTCGTGCGTACCGCCGCCGTGGTCGGCACCGGACTGATCGGCACATCCGTCGCGCTCGCGCTGACCTCGCGCGGGGTCACGGTGTATCTGCGCGATCACGACAGGACCGCGGTGCAGACGGCGGCGGCGATGGGCGCGGGCCTGGACGCGGTGCCGGCCGAGCCGGTGGACCTGGCGGTTCTCGCGGTGCCGCCGGGGCGGATCGCGGAAACCCTGCGGCAGGTACAGGAGTCGCGGCTGGCGCTGAGCTACACCGACGTGGCGAGCGTGAAGGAGCAGCCGCTGGCCGAGATCGCCGCACTGGGCTGCGACCTCGGGCGCTACATCGGCGGGCATCCGCTCGCCGGGCGGGAGCGCTCCGGGCCGCTGGCGGCGCGCGGCGACCTGTTCGAGGGCCGGCCGTGGGTACTCACGCCCTCGCGGGAGACCGACACCGAGACGCTCAACCGGGCACTGGAGATGGTGTCGCTGTGTCGCGGCGTGCCGGTGGTGATGAAGCCGCGCGACCACGACCACGCGGTGGCGCTGGTGTCGCACGCGCCGCACCTGGTGTCCGCGCTGATGGCGGCGCGGCTGGAACACGCGCAGGACACCGACACCCGGCTCGCGGGGCAGGGCGTGCGGGACGTGACCCGGATCGCGGGCTCCGACCCGCGGCTGTGGATCGACATCCTGGGCGCCAACGCCGACGCGGTGGCCGATGTGCTGGCGGGCCTCGCCGGGGATCTGGACGCCGTGGTGGGCGCGTTGCGGTCGCTGGCGGCCGAGGACGCGGCCAAGCGCGAGGCGGGCACGCGCGGCATCGAGGCCCTGCTGCGGCGCGGCAACGCCGGCCACGCACGGATCCCGGGCAAGCACGGCGAACCGGCCGCCGTGTACGAGGCGATCCCAGTGGTAATCCCCGACCGCCCGGGCGAGCTGGCCCGCCTGTTCGCCGACGTCGGCCGCGCAGAGGTCAACATCGAAGACATCCGCATCGACCACGCCCAGGGCCGCCCAGCCGGCCTGGCCGAACTCCAGGTAGCCCCCCAACACGCCGAAGCCCTAACCCAAGCCCTACGCAACAGCGGCTGGACCGTCCAACGCTGACCCACCCAAAGCACCCCCAACGGGACCGACCACACGAGCGCTCGAGAAAACCCGGCCACCGAACCAAGCCCAACCGGAGCCAAACCAAAAAACACCCGGCCGAAGGCCGAACCGAACCAAGCCCAGCCGGGGCCAAACCAAGAACGCCCGGCCCACAAAACCCAGCCCGTCCGGCGCTTGAGGACACCCGGCCGAAGGCCGAACGGAACCCGGCCGGGGCCGGACCGAAAAACGCCCGGCCCGCAAATCCCAGCCCGTCCGGCGCTTGAGGACCGGCGGGCCGCAGGCCGGCGGCACGCTGCCCGCCCGGTATCGGGCACAAGCGAGCCCACACCCCAGCCCGTCCGGCGCCTGAGGACCGGCGGCACGCTACCCGCCCGGCATCGGGCACAGGCGAGCCCACACCCCAGCCCGTCCGACGCCTGAGGACCGGCGGCACGCTACCCGCCCGGCATCGGGCACAGGCGAGCCCACACCCCAGCCCGTCCGACGCCTGAGGACCGGCGGGCCGCAGGCCGGCCGCGCCCGCTCCGCGGTCAGCGGCCGGCGTGGAGGCGCGCGGCCTGGCGGGTCAGGTGGTTGCGTTCGGCGAGGTTGCCGGCCTGGTGGGCCGCCTCGGCGTACAGGCGGGCCGCCGCCGTCGCGTCACCGTCGCGTTCGTGGAGGTACGCCGCCACCGCCGTGTGGCGCGGCAGCGATTCGTCCAGCGTCGCGAGGACCGCCAGCCCGGCCCGCGGCCCGTCGGCCTCGCCCACGGCCACCGCACGGTTGAGCCGGACGACGGGGTTGTCGGTCAGGCGCACCAGTTCGTCGTACCACTCGACGATCTGCACCCAGTCGGTCTCCTCGGCGGTCGGCGCGTCGGCGTGCAGCGCCGCGATCGCGGCCTGGGCCTGGAACTCGCCGAGCCGGTCACGGGCCAGCGCCGCCTGCAGGATCACCACGCCCTCGGCGATCATCCCGGTGTCCCACCGGCCCCGGTCCTGCTCGGCGAGCGGCACCAGGCCGCCATCCGGCGCGGTCCGCGCACCGCGCCGCGCATGGTGGAGCAGCATCAGCGCGAGCAGGCCCGCGACCTCCGGGTGGTCGATCCCGGCGGCAAGCTGCCGGGTGAGCCGGATGGCCTCGGCGGCCAGGTCCACGTCGCCGGAGTACCCCTCGTTGAAGACCAGGTACAACACCCGCAGCACGGTGGCCACGTCGCCGGGCCGGTCGAACCGCACGCCGGAGACCGTGCGCTTGGCCCGGCTGATGCGCTGCGCCATGGTCGCCTCGGGCACCAGGTATGCCTGGGCGATCTGGCGCGTGGTCAGCCCGCCGACGGCGCGCAGCGTGAGCGCGACGGCCGAGGACGGCGTCAGCGACGGGTGGGCGCACAGGAAGTACAGCCGGAGCGTGTCGTCCGCCGCGGGGGTGGGCCCGGGCGCCGGCTCCTCGTCGACGAGGTCCTCACGCCGGCGCCGGGCCGCGTCCGCGCGGGTCGCGTCGAGGAACTTGCGCCAGGCCGCGGTGACCAGCCAGCCCTTCGGGTCCCGCGGCGGGTCGGTCGGCCAGACGCGGATCGCCTCGACCAGCGCGTCCTGTACGGCGTCCTCGGCCGCCGCGAAGTCGGCTCCGCGGCGGACGAGGATCCCGAGCACGCTCGGCGTGAGGCCGCGCAGCAGTGCCTCGTTCATGCCGGTGGTCACGTCACTCCGCGATGGTGTGCTGCGAGGCGCTCATGAACGGGCGTACCTCCAGCCACTCGTGGATCGGCTTGCCGCCCGCGCCGGGGGCGGCCGACAGTTCCCCGGCCAGTTCGACGGCACGCTCATAGGTGTCGACGTCGATGATCATCCAGCCGGCGATCAGGTCCTTGGTCTCGGCGAACGGGCCGTCGGTGACCGGCGGGCGCCCCTCGCCGTCGTACCGGACCCACGCCCCCTGCGGGGTCAGCGCCTGACTGTCGACGAACTCGCCGGTCTCCTTCAGCCGGTCCGCGAAGTCGTTCATGTAGCCCACATGCGCCGTGATCTCCTCCGGCGTCCAACGGTCCATCGGCACGTCGTTGACCGAGGCCGGAGCGCCGCGGTAGTGCTTGAGCAGCAGGTACTTGGCCATGATCGTTCTCCTCGGTGCTGGTGCGCCCATTGTGGTCGCGCTCACCCCGGGGACGAAGCCGGCCACACGATCTCGACACCACCGACCGAATTTTTTTCCGAACCTGCCCCCCGCCACCCCGCCCCCGTCGCCGGCAGGCTTCAGCGGGGCGGGTTTTGTTCGGACCAGCGGCGGCCGAGTTCGGTGCGGAAGTCTTCGCCCCATTGGCTGTTGAGGAGGATTTCCTCGATCAACGGGTTCGGGGACCGGTCCCGGCGGTCGGAGAGTACGCAGATCGCGATCTGGCGCAGCACCCCCTTCGTGTCGGTCTTGGGGGCCAGCACCACCACGAGGAGTTGTTCGAGCAGCTTGCGGGTGCGCTTCTCGCCCGCGCCGGCCGCCTCCAGGCGGTCCCCGAACTGTTCCGCGTCCAGCACCGTTTCCCGCATCGCCCGCATGTCGTCCGGGTTCCACGCCTCGGGGGCGAGCTGGCGGCGGCGCTGTTCCAGGCGCGTGGTCAGCCGGTCCGCGATCACCGGCAACACCCGCAGGTCGGCCAACCGCAGCGCGACCGCGAGGGTGACGATGTTGTCGATCGTGGCGACCTCGGTCTTGGCCGCTCCGCCGCCGAGTGCCCGTTCGCGTAGCGTCGGCTTGTCCGGAAGGCGCTTGACCGCGCGCCGTATCTTGTTCACCTCGGTATCCGGAATGCCGAATTCCGCCCACACGCTCCACGGCGCGTTCCCGGCGCTGATCGGCGGCGCGCCCGGGGTCGGCGGGCTCTCCGGTCCGCCGACCGCGCCCGGCTCGGCGCCCGGCTCGGCCTCCGGGACCGCGTCGAGGTCGTCGTCGGTGTGCGGCAGCGCGGGTATCGGCAGTTCGCCGCGCTCCTCCTCGAAGCCCGGCCACGGCCCGGTGAAGGCGTCCTCGATCTCCTCGAACACCGCACCGTCGTCGGCGTACCAGGTCACATCCGCGGGCTCCGCGCTCGCGGCGGCCGGAGCCGAGTACGGCAGCGACGGCCGGGGCGGCGACACGGTCGACGCGGCCCGGGGGGCCGAAGGCTCCGCCGGGTAGGGAAACGCCGGCTCCTCCTCGGCCGTGGACACCGTCACCACCCGGGGCTCCCGCTCGACCCGCGCCGCCGCGCCGTCCCGCCGTACCCGCTCCGCCGCGGCCACCAGCGCCTTCTCGGTCGCCAGCCCCCGATCCCGAACCGGCGCGGGCGCGGCGGCGCGCGGCGGCGCGGGCACCGACACCGGCGCAGGCTCGAACGACAGCGCACGCGCGGGCGCGGGCGGCATCGGCGCGCCGACCGACGCACCCGACCCGGACCCGGAACCGGAGCCCCGCCGTCCCAACCGGGCGCAGATCTCCCGCGACCGCTCCTCGGCCCGCTCGTGCGGCAGCGGTCGCAGGTCGCGCATGCCCTCCAGGAGCCGGTGGATCCCCGCCCAGTCGGTGTCGGTGTAGCGGCTCACCAGCAGCGCCGCCGCATGCGCGTGCACGTCCGAACCGGCCTTGGGCTCCTCCCCCACCACCAACCGGTAGCGGCCCGCCCACGGCTGCGCGTCGCGCGGCCGGCGCGGCAGCACCACGAACCTCGGCTTGCCCGAGTGGTCCAGCGTCTCGAAGGTGGAGAACGTGAAGGACACCGGCACCAGCCACAGCAGCAGGTCGGACAATCCCCACAACATCGGCACCGGATCGATCCCCACGTCCGCCTGCCGGAACGAAAAGAACCGACCCGGATGCCGCAGCACGGCGGCGACCGCGACCTCCAGCAGGTAGGCCTGCTCACGCGCCCGGCCGCGCAGCCGCTCGGCGTGCCCGTCCAGCGCGGTGGCCACGAAGTCCGGGGCCAGCGGCGCGAGTCCGTAGCCGCGCGGGATGTCCTCCAGGGCCGTCTCCCCAGCCCACACGGCCTCCTGGGTGAGTACCAGCGCGGCATGCGGCCCCAGATCGCGGCCGGGGTCGAGCAACACGCGCGCGTTGTTCCCGTCGACCACGTACTCGCGCCGGACCACCGCCGCGCCGCGACCGGTGTGCACCAGCGCGACGCTGGTCACCGGCGCCCCCCGGTCCTCCGCGTCGACCGCCACATGCTCGCGCAACTCGTCGTGCCAGCCCAGCAGTTCGTCCCGGGACACGGAGGAGGCGATCGGCCCCAGGCCGCGCCCGCCGAGCAGGCTGTCGTCCTGGCGCCGGTAGACGATCTGGCGGAACCCGTCCGCCTCGGCCCCGGTCGGCGGCTGGTTCCCTCCCGGCTGCGCCGTGCGTGCCGTGCGTGCCGTCATGGCTACGGTCCCGTCCTGTGCGGCATGGTCTGGAAGCTCTCCACGGTCAGTCGCCCCATCTCGAGCAGAAACGGCTCGCGATAGCGGGAGGAACACAGCACGTCCACGAGCACGTTCTGATAATCCGCCCACACCCGCAAAGACGTCCGAAGGGCCCAGACCGTGCCCGCGACGTCGACGGCCAGCGTGGACAGCACGTCGGCGCCGAATCTGGGCCGCTTGACCTCGGCCACGGTGATCCGGGCCAGCATCTCCACCAGCCGACACAGCGTCTGCCTCGGGGCGCCGCAGGTGTCGAGGGTGTTGATGTCCTCGTGCAGCCGGCCGAGCACCGTCGCATACGTCTGCCTGGTGTGCCGCTCCGGCCGGCCGCCGTCGCCGTAGGCGGGATGCAGGAGCCGATCCAGCCGGTACACCACCGGGGCCAGCAGCGGCGGCCGGGCGAGCAGCAGAGCGACCGCGAGCGAGGCGGGGTCGACCTGGGTGAGTACGTCGCGGAACTCGTTCGTCTCGTGTCCGTTGCTCCGGGTCAGCAGCCCGTCGGCCACCCCCAGCGCGGTGTAGCCGTTGCGGGAGGCGCCCAGACGTTCCCACTCCCCCCGGTCCCACGTGCCGCGCGCGAGGCGGTCCGTCGGGCCGGTCGGGGGCAACACCGGACGGCTGCCCGAGCCGGACTCGGGGCGGGGGGACGCCCCCGGCGCGGGGGCGAGCCGATCCGGGCGGGGCGGGACCGGCGCGTCGCCGCCCACCGTCGGGCGGTACGCCGGCATCGGCCCGGCCCGGTTCGCCTCGTCGCCCACCCGCCACGCGTCGGCCTGCCCGGACCGCCCGAACCCCGGCGGCGCCGAACCCGACTGCCCGGCCCCGGGCGGCGATTGGCCCGGCCGCGCGTATCCCGGCGCGGCGCCCCGGCCGTACCGATCCTGCTCGGTGTAGCCACCGGGCTCGCCCGCGGAGTCCGGCTCGTCGTCCTCGCTTCCGTTGATCCAGGTCTCCGTGTAGCCGTTCTCCCAACGCTCGGCATCCGCCTGAGACACGGGCGGCACGGGCGGCTCGGGCGGCGCCTGCGGCGCCCGCGGCGTCTGCGCGGCCCGCGGCGGCTCCGGCGCCCGGCTCTCCCGCGGCGCGACGGCGACCGCCGGGGTCAGCCTGGTCGCGTCCGATTCGAGCGCCAGCACCAGGTCCGCGACCTCCCGATACGACGCCCCTTCGGCGCCGATCGCCGTCTCGATCCGGGCCAGCAGCCCATCCACCTCGGCCCACGGGCGCGTGCAGTACAGCTGCACCAGCAGCCCGGCGGCATCGCGGAACACGTCCTGCCCCGGCTGCGGTTCGGCGCGCGGGTCGATCCGCAGCCGGTTGGCCGGCTCCGGCGCGTTCGGCCAGCGCGGGACCAGGACGAAGCGCGGCTTCAGCGCCGCGTCGCTGGTCTCGTAGGTGGAGAAGGTCCACATCCCGGGCGCGATCGGCTGCGCCAGATCGAACACGCCCCACAGCAGCGGCACCATGTCCGCGCCGACGTCGTGCTGATGCAGGGTGAAGGTGCGGTGGTGGTCGCGCAGCACGGCCGCGAGCACGACCTCGAGGAGTTCCGGCCGGGCTCGGGCCCGCTCGCGCAGTTGCCCGCGGATGGCCGGGTCGAACGCCTCCGGGCGGATCGTGGTACCGCGCAGCGGTACGTTCTCGGGCACCTCGGCGAGCGGGGTCCTGGACCCGGTGAGCCCGCCGCCGCGCTCCTCGTGCAGCCACGCGGTGGCCAGCATCGTGTGGGCTCCGACGCTGAGTTCGGGGTCCACCAGGACGTGCGCGCTGGTTCCCGGTCGGTTGCCGGCGTGGACCGCGGCCTCGCGCAGCACCAGCGCGTGCCGGTTCTCCAGGCGTACCCGGCAAAAGCTCCAGGCGGGGGTCTCCGGCAGCGAGCGGTCCATCGAAACGTGCTGCTCCAAGCCGCCGTGCCAGTCCCGGAGTTCGTTCAGACCCAGGGACGTGGCGACCGGACCCATGCCGCGACCGCCCAGGAGGTGGTCGTAGCTCCAGCGATAGACGATCTCGTCCAGTCGATCCTCTGTGGCGCCCACACCGTCCGATGCCATCTCACACCCCCACCCGCTCGATGTCGGCCTGATCGAGCATGCCGCACATCGCGAGGATGGACACCACCGGTTCCAGAACCCGGCGCGGCCGGATGCCGCCGGGGAAGTGCCCGTCCCGCTCACGCGCGCCGGTCGCCGAGACGAAGTGCATGGTGCAGCGCCGGAATTCCTCGAACGGGCTGAGCCAGGCGCCGGCGTCGTGCGCGTACAGGAACGAGTACACGTCGCGGCTCTCCGCGTCCGTGCGCGCCGGGTCCACCACCCCGGGTCGGGGCGGCTGCGAGCCCAACCAGGCGTCCACGGGCGGCTCGAAGCGGATCAGGTCGGACTTGGTGACCGCGACGGCGACCGGTTGGTCGAGCAGCGCGGCCGTACGCGGCAGCCGGTCCATCACCGCGGCGAAGGTGCGGTCGCCCCGGCGCAGGCCCGCGGTGTCCTCGCCGTCGCGGGTCAGCCGGCGCAACTCCGGCAGGTCGACCGCGACCACCGGGTCCACCACGAACACGAACGCGTCGGCGGCGGCCAGGAATTGCATCTCCCGGCCGCCCCGGGCCAGGTCCTCGCCACTGACGTCGAAGAAGGCGATCGGCCGGGTCCGCCCGCCCGCGCGCAGCAGCAGCGCGTCGGCGAACTGCACGAGGTTGCCCTGGTGGTTGACCGTGGTCCCGAGCATCTGTCCGCGCTGCAACAGGTCGACCCGGTCCCGCAGGTATTCCTGGTGGTGGCCGGCGTCCACCGGCACGTGTGTCACCCCGTACTGCCGCAGCCCGCCCGCGTCGATCTCGGCGATCATCGCGGCCAACAGGTGGGTCTTGCCGGAGAGGCCGTCACCGATCAGCCCGACCACCAGCGGCGGTTCGTGGATCATGTAGTTGGTCGGCAGGAAGTGCTCGCGCTCCTCGTCGCCCGTGGGGTTGGGGCAACGCATGAAGGTGGTGATCATGCGGTCGTGCCGCTTGACCGGGTCGGTGACCGTGCTCAGGTCGACCCGTGCGTAGCGCAGCCGCGCGTCGCGCTCGTAGAGGTCGTTCTCGTTCCAGCGGACCAGGTCCAGGCAGAAGGGGCAGCGCACCACGGGTCGATTCGAGTCGATGGGATCGGCCGCCGGGGCGCCGGCGGACGGGGTGACGACGGTGATCGTCTCGCTCGCCCCGCGCGTCGGCTCGCGGGTGTCGCGCGGTGCGGTCCGGCCGGCGGTCCCGGGCGGGGCGCCGACCGGTCCGGGCGCCTGGCCCACCGGCGGCTCCTCGCGCGGTCGGGTGGTCCGGGCCTCCTGACGGGTGCCGAGCGCGTCCAGCCGCTGCCGGATCGCGTTCACCCGGTCCGCCTCGGGCAGCGTGTGCACCTCGGTGGGGACGTTGAGCAGCCGGTGGAAGCCCGCCCAGCCGGCGCTCACGTAGTGCCGGACGATCCGCCGGGCCAGTTCGCGGTGCGGGTCGAACGGCTCGCCGTGGCCGGTCAGATCCACCCGCACGCGCGGGCCGGGCGGACCGGACGGCACCCGGGGCAGCGCGATGAAGCGCGGCGCCCCGTTGGGGTCGTCGAGCGCGTCGTCGACCTCGAAGGTGGAGAACGTCCAGGGTCCCGGGAGCAGTGCGGTGAGCAGGTGTTGCAGGCCCCACAGCAGCACGGTGGCGTCCTCGGCGCCGGCCGGCAGCAGGGCCGGCCGGGCCCGGGGGCGGCGCAGCACGGCGGCGACGAGCACTTCGAGCGGGTCGGCCAGTCGCTGGGCCTGCTCGTGCAGGTCGCCGGCGGCGACCTCGAAGGCCGCGGCCAGCCGCTCGTCGGGCAGCGGTTTGAGGCCGTAGCCCGGCTGGACCCGGTCCAGGTCCAGCGCGCCGGGCGCGCGCCGCTCCAGCGAGCCCCACGCGAGCGCGTCGAACGGCGCGATCGAGTCCCGGGGACCGACCAGCACGTGGGCGGAGTTGTTCAGCCGCTGGCGGCGCGCGTCGGCGGAGAACTCCCGGCGGATCAGCGCCACTCCGAGCGGGGTGTCGAGCAGACACACGCTGGACGCCGGGCACGCGGGGTCGCCGTAGTCCATGGTGACCGCCTCGGCCAGCCCGGTGCGGGTGTGCCAACCGAACACCTCGTCGCGGCCCAGCGAGGTGGCGACCGGAACGATGCCGCGGCGCCCGAGCAGTCCGTCCGGGTCCCAGCGGTACACGATCTGATGCAACATCAGCCGACCTCACCTGCCATCGCGTTCGACTCATCCGATGCGCCCGGTTCGACCCGGCCCGTGGCGTTCACCCCATCCGGTCCTTCCCGAAGAGCCGAAACCGGCCGGTCCTCGGCGGCTCGGCGGACCTGCCCGGTGGCTCCGGGGGCCTGGGCGGCAGCACGGGCGGGGGTCGGTCCGGGGTGCCCGCCCGGTGCGCCGGCCGCGGTTGGCCGGGCAGCGGCATGCGCTGCCGTTTGCGCTCCATCGCCGCCTCGTAGCCGCGCCGCCCCTCGGCGAGCGGGTCGTACTGGGCGTGGCCCGCCACGTACGGGTCCGGTTCGCCGAGTCGGCGCAGCAGTTCGGCGGCGCCCGGGCGGCGCACCGCCTCCGCCTCGAACACGCCCTGGAACAGGTCGAGCAGCAGCCCCTGGGTCTCCACACCGACCGGGACACGGCCCTGGCGGATCGGGCGTCCGGTGGTGACGTGGTAGGCGACCTGCGCGGCCGACCAGACGTCGTCGCGCGGATCGGCCGGCCCGGGCCCGCGCAGCGGCCCCGGCGCGGCCCACATCGCGGTGCCCAGGCTGCTGCGCGGCTCGCCGGCCAACGCCGCGTGCCCGAAGTCGATTACCTGGAGCCGGCGCTGCTCACGCTGCCAGCGCACGCTGCTCGGGGTCAGGTCACCGTGCACGACGCCGGCCGACTCGAGGTAGCGCACGGTACGGAAGATCGCCCGGCGGAACGCGTCCTGCTCCTCGCTGAGCAGTTTGCCCACCACGTCCTCGGCGGGCGGGCAGGGGCTCGCCTCCAGGAGCAGGAAGGGCTCGACCCCGTCGAAGTCGTGTCCGGCCACCCGGACCAGCTCGCGCGGATACCCGGCGCCGCCGAAGGTGCGCACCAGCCGCAGCAGCACCCGGATCTCGGTCTCCAGGCTCGCCTCGGCGCCCACCCGGCGCCGCGGGTCCAGCCGCCCGAGCCGCTTCTGCACGAAGACGCTGCCGTCCTCCACGTCGCGCACGTCGCGGATCCGAAACGGCTGCCCGGGCGGGGCCGGCCGGTCCGGGCCGAACTCGACCCGGCGCTCCACCGAATAGCCCTCGGGGTCGGTGTAGCCGAGCTTGCCCTCGCCCGACGGCTCGCCCGCCTGCCCCGTCCCGCCGCTCACGGCGCCCATCCGCCGTCGTACCGGTCGTCACCCGCACCGGGTCGGTCGGCGCCGCCGGCGCTCTCCTCCCAGATCCGCGCGTCGTCCACCGAGCCGGGCAGCAGCGGCAGCAGGCGCAGCACACCGGCCATCCGGCCGCCGCCGGTCCACACCAGTTCGTGCTCGATCGCGTGCCCGGTGCGGCGCTCGCGCAACGCCTCGCGCACGGCGGGACGCACTCCGCGCGGGGCGAAGCGCACGCTGACGGTGTGCGTCGGCGCGTGGTCGAGCAGGACCAGCTGATCGCTCGCGCACAGTTGCAACATCGAGTGCGCCGCGGGCTGCCCGAGCAGTTCGGCGATGCGGTCCGCGTCGCCGCCGACCGCCTCGCCGACGTGCGGGCGGTCCTGGCCCTGCCGGCCGAACGACGGCGCGGCCTGCACTCCGTTGTGCGCGAGGTGGTCGGTGTACGCGCGCAGCACGGGCCGCAGTTCGGGCGCCGCGCCGCGCCGGGATGCCTCCGCCGGGTCCCGCTCCAGGAGCGGCCACAGCGGCTCGAACGCGGCGTGCAGCGCGTCCACGAGGTCGCCGAGGACGGTGTCGTACAGGCTCGCCCCGCCCGCGCCCGGCGGCGGTCCCGACGGCGGCGCGGGCCGGCCGGGCGTCGGATGGCCGCCGGTGCCGAACGACTCCGCGCCGGGATACGGCGATACCGGACGACCCGACGGCGGGTAGCCGCCGGTGCCGACGTTTCCCCCGCCGGGATACGACGGTGCGGGAGGGAAGCCCGGCATCGTGTGGCCACCGGTGCCGAAGTTCTCCGCGGCCGGATCCGGTCCGGCCGGCTCGCCGGCGAACTGCCGCTCCAGCGCGGCCGCGTCGTCGGTCAAAAGCGTGGCGCTCTCCTCCAGCAACGCGGCCAGCACGGTGGCCCGGTCCACCGCCTCGCGGCGCGGACCGGCCAGCGCCCAGTCGTTCCACACGGTGCGCACGAGCAACGCGTGCAGCCCGTGCAGCGCGCGAGTGGCCGCGCCCAGGCCGAGCACGCGCTCCCAGCGCCGTACCCGCAACCGCCAGTCCAGGCCGGGCAGCACGAGCAGTACGCCCAGGCCGAGCACCACGGCGAGCGGCCCGACGCCGGTCGGCGGATCCCACGCCCGCCCCGCGAGCACCCCGCAGACCGCGCCGACCAGCGCCACCAGGCCGGTGACGAGGATCATCGGCAGCGCCTCGGGCGGCAGCACGGCCCGGCCCTCGCGGTCCGGGCGCCGGGCGGTGATCAGGATCGACCCGAGCAGCGCGAGCACCACCGCGAGCCCCGCGCCGACCACGCCGAAGGCGGGCCACAGGGAGGTCAGGAACGCGCCGAGCAGCAGGCCGCCGACGATGCCGACATGGGCCGGGCCGAGCGGAAACGCGGCCGGGCGCAGGTAGCGGGTCAAAAAGCCGTCCGAGCAGCTCTGGTCCACCTCGTGGGCCCGGGCGGCGCCCGCCCCGGGGGTGATCCGGTCGGCGAGTTCGCGCAGCCGTTCGGCCAGCCCGCGCAGCCCCTCGGGGCGGTCGAACGCGGCGGCGGTACGGGTGTACAGAGCCGCGGCCACCGAGTTCGCGCCGAGCCCGGGCGGCTCCGGGATCACCACGCCGACCTGGTCCAGCCAGGCCCGCCCGTCCGCGTCGAATCCGGCCGCGCCCCGGCCCACGGTCTGCCGGACCAGGTCCCGGTAGTCGCGCAGCACGGTCGCCGCGTCGGCGATCTCGCCGTCGATCGAGCGCCCGCCGCGCCCGGCCGAGCCATAGAGCGCGACCGGCGCGGCCAGCACGGTCAGCCGCTGCTGGGCCCGCTTGAACCCCTGCTCGGCATGCGCCCACCGCACCCCGAGCGCACCGTCCGGACGCACACACTCGCGCACCCCGCCGGTGGTGGTGACCAACCCGGCGCCCTGCTCGTCGGCCAGCGCCGCCAGCGGCTCCGGCCAGGGTTCGTCGACCCCGCCCTCGGCGCCGGCCAGCCGCTGCACGGCGCGGATCCGGGCCCGCCGTACCGCGTCGTCCCGGATCCGGTGCACGAACACGTTCATCCCGGGGGCGGCGATCGAGCGGGGCATCTCGGTCACCCCGGCGAGCACCTGGTCGAACACCTCGGGCTGGCTCAGCACGTCGACCAGCGGGGCGAGCGCGTCCGCGTCGTCGGGGGTGAGCACCACGCCGGGTGCCCGCCCCGGCGCCCACTCGGTGCCCCGGACGTCGCCGACCCACAGCGTGGCCGCGTCGCTGCCGGCGAGCTGGCCGGGCCGGCGCAGCACGATCGAGCCGTCCACGGGCGCGCCGACCGCGACGCACACGACCTTGCTGTACATGCCGGCGAAGATCCGCTCGTACGCGTGCCGGTGTGCCGTCAACTCGTCGACGGAGTCGAGCACCAGCACCCGGTCGGCGTCCACGTTGCGGGTCCCGGCGGGCACCCGGGTGCGCGCGTAGGCGGTCTGCACGTCGGCGAAGGTCCGCGCCGCCATCACCGTGTCGTACTCGGTGCGCAGGTCGACCACGATCACCAGCGGGCGCGGGACGCCCGCGCCCGGAACGGCGGTGTCGGTCACCAGCCACCCCCGGGCAGTTCGCGCTCGTCGTGGTCCTCGGGCGGGTCGAGCCGCCGGGTGCGGTCGAGGCCGTCGAGGCGGATCGTGTCCGGATCCGGCTCGTCCGGGCCGGGCCGGTCGTGCGGGTCGTACGGATCCCGCGCGGCGTGCGGGTCGTACGCGTCCCGGACTCCGCGCGCGTCCCGATCGGCGCGCGGCAGCGCCGGCGGATACGGGTCGTAGGGTTCGTCCCGCTCGGTCCGCCCGCGGCGCTCCGAGGCATCGCGGTCGTCCCGGTCGTCGTGCCGCGGCGCCGGCTTGTCAAGGCTCGGTCGGGTCACCTCGGGCAAGTCCACATCGCGCCACGCGTCCCGGCCGCGCGGCTCCGGTACGTCCCGCCGCTCCCGGTCCTCCTTCTCGAACACCGGCCCACCCGGCTCCCGAAGGGGCCGCCGCTCGCGCTCCTGCTCCCGCAGGTCCGCACGATCCTCCCTGGGCCGACGCGCCTCGCGCCGCTCCCGCTCCCGGTCCTCGCGCACCCGGTCCCGCTCGTCCCGCACCTCGCGTGCCTCGCGCACGTCCCGAACATCGCGCGGATCGCGCTCGTCACGAGGACCCATATCACGCACGTCCCGCGCATCGGGCTCGTCCCGCCGGTCCCGCCGATCCCGGAGGCCGCGCCCCTCCCGCACATCCCGCACGTTCCGCTCGTCCCACGAATCCCGCTCGTCCCGCACCCGCTCGGGCCCGCGGCGCTCCCACTCCGCACCACGCTCGTCCCGGTCCCGGTCCCGGTCCCGGTCCCGTTCGCGTTTGCGCTCCCGAGCCCGCTCGTCCGCCTCCCGGACCCACGCGTCGTCGCGCTCGTCCCGCCGGCGGTCCCGCTCCCGGCCGCGCTCGTCCGCCGCGCGATCCCACCCGTCCCCACGCGCGTCGTCGTACCCCGCGCCCGGGTAGCCCCCGTCCTCCTCGTCCCGATACTCCAGCTCGCGCAACGAGTCCCGGTTCGCCCCCTGGTGCGAGAACGACAGGTCGAGCGCGGCGGGCAGGGTGACCTCCCACAACCGCAACAACTCCTCCGCCCAGCCCCGGCTGCGCTCGGGCAGCCGATTGCGCAGCTCGTGCAACGTGCGGACCTGGCGCGGGGCCACCTCGTGCACGAAGTGCCGGTACAGCGGCGCCGGTTCGCGTACCCGCGAGCCCAGCCCCTCGGGGTAGGTGAGCATCAGCTGCTTGGCGAACTCCCGCCGTACCGAGGCGTCGTCGGTCAGCGTCCACTCCTCGTAGGCGCGCAGCAGGCTGCCCCACGAGGAGGCCCGGTCGAACGGGCGCAGCGGCAGCTTCATCACCGTCGACCCGTGCGGCAGCCGGATGTCGACCACCTCGGGCGAGGACCGGTCCCCGCGCGCCACCTCGACCTGGCCGTTCCACATCGCGCACAACAGCCGGTGCAGGATGTAGGCCCGGTGGCCCTCGGTCGTGGCCAGCCAGTCGTAGGTGAAGCCGAGCCGCTGCCGCCACTTGAGGAAGTCGACCGGGTCCTGCCGGTCCAGCGAGCGCGACCACTGCGCGAGCACCTGGCGCACCTCGGGCACCTCGGTCAGGCTCATCGCGCTGCGGAAGAGCACCACCACGATCGACTCCTGCTCGACCGCGCGGAACTCGATCTTGCGGGACGGCTCGTTGGGGATGTTGAGCATCCGTTCCAGGTATTGCCGCACGTCCGCGTCGTGCGCGGTGCCGGGGTGCGCGATCAGCACCTTGAGTTCGCCGCTGCCCTCGGGCGAGAAGCCGTTGGGCAACATGCCCGCGAGCTTTTGCACGAACTGTTCCAGGTCCTCCTCGCCCACCGAGGCGCCGCGCTTGGTGGCGGCGCGGGTGAGCAGGTCGCGCACCGGCGGCAGCAGCGGCTGCGCGTTCAGCTCGCCGGCCTGTACGAACAGGGTCTTGACCTGCTGCTTGATCTGGTCGCGCACGTAGGTGACCGCGGCCGGGCCGCCCTCGCGCTCCTCGCCCATCTCGTAGGCGCGTTGCCAGATGCCCGTGCCGAGGAGCTTGCCGACGATCTGCGCGGCGCCGGACGTCTCGGGCAGCCGTTCGCGGTCCACGAAGCGGCGCAACACCTGGCGGTAGAACGACTCCAGGTTGCCCTGCGGCGGCAGCAGGTAGGACACGCCGGAGCGCTGTCGGTACAACTCGCGGGTGGCCCGGGAGAAGTTGGCCTCCTCGGTGTCGCGGTGGTCGTTGAACGCCTGGGCGAGACCGTCCACGACATGCCGCAGGTAGACCATCTTGCGGTCCCACACCTCGGCCTGGGCGCCCCACTGGGCATGCCAGTTGCGGCGCGAGCGCCACTCGAACCAGCGCTGCTGGGCGGCCAGCGCGCGCTGCACCTCGGGGTCGCCCCATTTGGCCTTGACCACCCCGCCCGCGCGGTCCTTGATCGCCGGTATGTGCGGCGCGTTGACGGTGATCCCGGGCGGTGGGGTGGGCTCGGTACTGCAGTGCGCGAGCAGACCGGCGACCCCGGGCCGATCCGCGTCGTGGTAGAGCCGCCGGTCGCCGAAGAGCACCCGGCGGGCGCGGAACAGGTCGCCTTCGGCCAGGAGTTGACGGATTCCGCGGGCGTGGTTGAACTCTTCGGCCAACTGCGCGGTATGCGTGCGCAGTTGCGCCTCCTGCTGACGCAACGCCTGTTCCATCGCCCGGGTTCGGGCGTTGAGCGCCTGCATGATGCCCGCGGCGCCCTTGGCCGGCGCGGGGTCGGCGACGTGCGGCGGTGCGCACAACCACAGTTCGCTCAGGCCCGCCACCGACATGAACGACTTGATCTGCTCCAGGTTGGCCTCGGCGGACACCCGCACGTCCGAGGTCAGATCGCGCACCGCCTGGGCGAGGAGGCGACCGGCCACGATGTCGGCGAGTTCGTCCACCGGCACGGTCATCGACGCGACCAGGCTGGTGGAGACCCCGCAGGCGCCGATCCCGCTGGGCGCGGGCACCTCGCGCCGCACACCCTCGTTGATGAAGCTGTCCGCGAACGACTGGTACAGGTCGCCCTGGACGACCGCGTTCTCCAACTCCGGCCCGCCGGCGTTGAGTCCGGTCCCGATCAGCGACATCACCAGCGAGACCACCGAGCGGTGCAGGTCCTCGCGCTCGATGCCGCTGGTGCGGCTGAACAGGAAGCCCGTCTGTACGGTGCCGGCCTTGAGCCGGGTCGACTCCAGACCGGGGTAGCGCACCGCGAGGTTGCCCGCCGGCGCGCCCAGGCCGGTGTCCAACTCCTCCTGCGCGTACTGCCCGTTCTGGTCGTCGACGAGCTGGAACAGGTCGAGCAGCGCACGTCCGGCGTTGAGCACGGCGGGCCGGCCGCCCCCGCGCTCCTCGTCGAACGCGGACGGCATCAGCACCAGCGGGTAGATCTTGATCCCGTCGTAGCCCTGCGAGAACGCCTCGCCGATCAGGTGCAGGTAGTCGTAGAAGATCCCGCACCCGGTGCCGCCGGCGATGGAGAAGGCGACGAACACGTCGCAGGTGTTGCGGTTGTTCTGACTGCCGCTGAGCGCCATCAGGTGGTCGTTGCCGTTGCTGATCAGTCCGACCGCACGGCGCAACGGGTCCATCGCGGGGGCGAGTCCGTGCCGGAAGGTCTCGAACAGGGCGGCGCGCCCGACGGTGGGCAACTGCCCGGCGCCGCGCCGCAGGGGGGTCACCCGGGGCTCGCCCTCGCGGGCGGGCAACCAGGGGATGGTCTCCTCCGCCGCGTTGATCCGCAGCGAACGGGCCACCTCCGGATAGGTGTTCAGCGGCGGCACCAGCTGAGTGGTCAGGTGCGCGTTGCGGTCGGCGGCGGCCCGATGGGCGGGCGGCGCGGCGCGCAACCGCTGCCGCTGCAACTCGTTCTCGTTCAGGTCGGCGTAGACGAACTGGATGCAGTTGGGCAGTTGGTACGGGGCGAGTTGGCCACCGAGCCGCTGCATCAGCCCCGTACCGTCCGCGCCGCACAACTCCTCACGCAGCCGTCGCTCGAGTTCGGCTCCGATCAGACATCCGGTACCGCCCAGGCCCACGAACAGCATCGACTGGTGGATGGACATGCCCCTGCGGCCTTGCGCTGCCACGGGCCCTCCTCGAAAAGTGCGTGACGTGCGAGTTCAGGTGCCTTCGACCCCGCGCCGGGGACTAACGCGGTGGTCCGTAGCCGAACGTGGTGTCGTCGGGGCCCGGGTTCGCCCCGGGACCCGAGCCGGGCTCCGCGGCCGGTCCCGAACCGTACGGGCCGTAGGGGTTGTACGGCCGTTCCGCGCCGTAGGCCCCCTCGCCGCCGTACGGTCGCGGCGGCGCGGCCGTGGGCGCGGCCGAGCCGTAGCCGCCGTAGGGATCGGCGGACCCCCCGCCGCCGCCGTACGGATCGGCGGGACCGCCCGCCCCGTCGGCCGGCCCGGCCTGCACCCGCTCGTCGGCGAAGCCGAGCGCCAGTCCGGGTTCGATCTCGGTGGGGCGGCCCATGTCCAACTGCAGACGTGTGCCGAGCGGGGTCTCCACGTCCAGGGTGCCGGTCGCGGCGGTCCGCCGCACGGTCCACGCGGTTCCGGGTTCGTGCTGGTACAGCGGGATCAACTGCGGCGGGAAGGCGGTGGTGTCGAGCTTGAACCACATCGCCTCGGCGCGCTCGTCCAGCGGCCGGGTCTCCACCCCGATCTGCTGCCCGTCGCGGTACAGGCGCAGCACGATCGGCCCGATCCGCCGGGCCCGCCCGCGCCGCTTGGCGAGGTAGCCGAGCAGGCCGAGCAGCAGCGCGATCAGCACGACGGCTCCGATCACCAACCACAGATACCGGTCCCAAAAGCCGGGCGGCGGCTCGACCGTGATGGTGCGCGTGGTGTCGGCGAGCACCTTGTCGCCGTCACTGGTGTCCACCACCCGGACCCGGCCGGTGTGGTCGCCCTTGGCGATGTTGTCGCCGAAGGTCAGCTTGAAGCCGAACGAATCGGAGCCGGCGCTCACCCGCTGCTCGCCGCCGGTGATCCGCATGCCGACCTTCGGCGGGAAGTCGGCGACCACCCGCAGGGTGTGCGGCTTGCCGTCGGTGACCTTCCACTGCACGGTGCCGGCGACGCTGCCGCCGGGTTCGATGGTGGTGTCGCCCCATTTGAGTTCGACGCCCACGGCCGCCGGGCCCTGGCCCAGGGTGACCGTCTTGACCTCCTGGGCGCCGGTCACACCGGGCGCGGTGATGGTGCCGGTGAAGCGCACATCGCCGGTGGTGCCGCCGGGGATGCGGTAGTCGCTGTAGAACTCGCCCTTGTCACCGGCCTTGAGCGGGATGTCGGCCTTGAGGCCGGCCCCCTCGACGTGCCCGGCCACCGTCACGCCCTTGAGCGCGGCGGGATCGGTGAGGTTCTTCTCCCGGGTCTGGAGGAAGACGCTGAACCGGACCGACTCGCCCACGCTCGGCTGCGGCGGGTTGAGTTGCACGTAGGACTTGACCACGCCCTGCCACAACGCCGCCGCGCTGACCGGCCCGGACGCGCCGGCGCGCGCCTTGAGGTGGATCCGCCACTTGCCGGCGATCGGGTCGGACACCCGCAACGTCTCGGTCCGCGAACCCTGTCCGCGCCGCTCGGTGCCGGGCGCGGCGTCGACCTGCTTGCCGTCGGGGTCGAAGAAGGTCGCGTCGATGTCCGGGTTGGCCTTCTGCACCTGGATGACCACGTCGGTGGCGATCGCGGGGATCGTCACCTCCAGGTCGGCCTCGCCGTCGACGTCGGTCGAGGCGGTCTGGGTCACCCCGGCGCAGCGCGCGCTGCCGAACGCCTTGCGCAGCGTCTGGACGACCTCGCCCGAGTCCTTGATCACCGATGCCTTCGGCGCGTCCTCGGGACGGGCCGAGCAGAACGACGGCGCCCCGCCGCCCGCGATCCGGTTCAGCTGCGCGGTGTCGATCCCGGCGCCGAAGCCCAGTGGCCAGATCTGTACGCCCGCCGCCTTGGCCTCGGCCAGCGCACTGGTCAGCGCCTTGTCCAACTCGCCCGGGATCCGCGCGGCGTCGGCGCCGTAGCCCTCGTTCGGCTGCACGGACATCGCGCCGTCGGTGGTGATGAACAAGACCTTGGGCTGCCCGGCCGGCGCGGAGCGGAGCATGCTCACGCCCTGCTTGATCGCGGCCGGGATGTCGGTGTTGTTGCCCTCCTGGTCGGTGCGCGGGCGCAGTTTGCCGGCGCACCCGGCCGCGGCCGGGTCGGACACCGGGATCATCGGGCAGACCACGTCCACCGCGGGCTTGGATCCGGCGCCGCTGCCGAAGCCGACCATGCCCACCCGGGAGTCGGGCGAGAGTTCGCCGATCGCGGCGAGGCCGGCGGCGTCCTTCTCCCGATCGAGGTCGGGGCCCTTGAGACTGCCGGACTCGTCGACCAGGACCACGTAGGAGATCGGCGCGACCTTGAGGTTGGGATCTCCCCCCGGCGGGTCGGCGGCGCGGGCGGCCCCGGGCAGGAGCGCGAGGGCGAGCGCGCCGAGCACGATCGCTCCGGCCGACCGTCGTGAACGCCGTGTGGAGGGCGCCGGCCGCGGCGCTCCCCGGCGGACAGGCAGCACCACTGTGGCGTCCCCCCTGCTGTCGGCCCCGCCGTGCGCGGGGCACACCTCGGGTGTTCGGCAACGTTCTAGCAGCTGTGCGGGGGGTCGCGGGCACCGTTCGCGATCACTGGAACACGCCCGGTTCCGAACCGTTATCGGCCACCATCCCCAGCGCGTGTCTTCGGAGACTCGCCAGACCCCCGTGCGGGCTTCCACGATGCACCATCCCACCGTCCGGCGGAACCGAATCGGCCAGATACGAACAACGGCCGCAGCGGTTCCACCCGGAAGTGGAACTGCCGCGGCCGTCAGGACAGTTGGCTGCCCGTGCCGATGGCGCCTGCTACAGGTCGACCTGGCGGAACAACAGCCCGATCTCGTCGTTGGACAACCGGCGGGTGCGGCCGGGCTTTTGGTCGCCGAGCTGGATCGGGCCGAACTGCGTGCGCACCAGGCGCTCGACGGGGAAGCCCAGTTCGGCCAGCATGCGCCGGACGATGTGCTTGCGGCCCTCGTGCAGGACCACCTCGACGAGGTAGTTGTTGCCGACGCTGTCCACGATCCGGAAGCTGTCGGCGCGCGCGACGCCGTCCTCCAGTTCGACCCCGTCCTTGAGCCGCTTGCCCAGGTCGCGCGGGATCGGGCCCTGGATCGAGGCGAGGTAGGTCTTGCGCACCTCGTAGCGGGGGTGGGTGAGCCGGTTGGACAGCTCGCCGTGGTTGGTGAGCAGGATCAGGCCCTCGGTCTCGGTGTCCAGCCGGCCGACGTGGAACAGGCGCTGCTCGAACTCGGTGATGTAGTCGGCGAGGGTGAACCGGCCGTCCGGGTCGTACATGGTGGAGACCACGCCGGTCGGCTTGTTGAACGCGATGTAGGTCTCGGCGGGGCGGGTCGGGATGCGCATCCCGTCGACCTTGATCTCCACCGTGTCCGGGTCGACGCGCATGCCCTGCTCGGTGACCCGCTCGTCGTTGACCTGGACCCGGCCCGCGTCGATCAGGTTCTCGCAGTGCCGGCGGCTGCCGATGCCCGCGTCGGCCATCACCTTCTGCAGCCGCACGCCCTCCTGCTTCTCCCGCTCGTTGCGCTCGGTGTTGCGCATCGTGGTGGGCCGGCGGTCGGGGCGACCGGTGCTCGCCGAGGGACGGCGGTCCTTGCCGCCCGCGGCGCCCGACTTCGGCTGCCCACCCGCGCCGCCGCGACGGTTGTCGTCGGCGACCCGCCGGGGCTGCGGAGTGTTGCTGCCGCGCCCGGTGCCCCCGCGCTTGTTCACCGAGCGTTCCTTGCCTCGGTCGTTGCCGCCGGAGCCTTGCCTGTTGGTGGGTGCCATCAATCTTCCGTAGTCGTCTCGCCGTCGTCGGGATCGGTGTGCACCGCCCCGGTATCCCTCCCAGTATCCCCGCTCCGCGCAAGCGGGTACGCCGCGCGGGTCGGCAGCAGCTCCGGACTGGCCCCGCCCTCGGCCTCCAGGGCCTCGATCTCGGGCAGGAAGGGGGCCAATTCCGGCAACTCGTCCAGCGACCGCAGGCCCATCCGCTCCAGAAAGTATTCGGTGGTGCGGTACAGCGTGGCCTGGGTCTCGTACTCGACCCCGTACTCCTCGACCAGCCCGCGCGCCAGCAGCGTGCGCATCACCCCGTCGCAATTGACCCCGCGCACCGCGGCGATCCGGCCGCGGCTGACCGGCTGGCGGTAGGCGACCACGGCCAGCGTCTCCAGCGCGGCCTGGGTGAGCCGGGACTGCTGCCCGTCCAGGACGAAGCGCTCGACCGCGGCGGCGTGCTCGGGACGGCTGTAGAAGCGCCAGCCGCCGGCCACCTCGCGCAGGTCGAAGCCGCGCCCCTGGGCGGTGTACTCCAGGGCCAGTGTGCGCAGCGTGGCGACCACCTCGGGCAGGGGGTGTTCCAGCACCTCGGCGAGCAGGTGTTCGGACACCGGCTCCTGGACCACCATCAGGACTGCCTCCAGGGCCGCCGGGAGCGGACTGTCGGACACCGGGAGGGTGGGGGGCGGGGTCTTGGCGCGCGCGGCCCGGGGAGCGGGCACCGCGGCCTCGACGGGTGCCGGCGGCGGGTCGTGCTCGGGGGCGGCCTCGGGTTCCACTCCGGGTCCGACCCGGGAGCCGACCAAGGGTTCACCCCCGGCTTCGAGTCCCGGTTCGCACCGGTGGCCGTCGTCGTTCACGTGCCCTCCTCCTCGTCCGCGTCCCGCACCACGGTGTCGAATTCGTCGAACTCCGCGCTCACCGCCACATCCTCGCCGGCGCCCGCGATCCACTTCACGGTCAGCTCCCCCAGCGCCTCGACCTGGTCGAACCCCACGGCCAACTCGCGGAAGAGTTCGAGCAGGACCAGGAACCGGGCCACCACGTGCAGCGTGTCCGGCGCGTCCGCGGCCAGTTCGGCGAAGGTCGCGCTGCCCATCCGGCGCAGCCGCTCGACCACTATCGCCGCCTGCTCGCGCACGCTCACCCGCTGTGCGTGGATGTGCTCGATGGACACCACCTTCGGCGCCTTCGGCGTCATCGCCTTGGCCGCCATCCGCGCGAACCGCTCCAGATCCGTGGTGATCACCACCTCCGGCAGCAGCCCCTGGTAGCGCGGTTCCAGCGGCACGTCGCGCGGATACCGGCGGGACTCCTCGGCCCACCGGTCCGCCAGGATGCCGGCGATCTGCTTGTACGCCCGGTATTGGAGCAGCCGGGCGAACAGGATGTCCCGGGCTTCGAGCAGGGCCAGGTCCTCCGCGTCCTCGACCTCGGCGGCGGGCAGCAGCCGGGCCGTCTTGAGGTCGAGCAGGGTGGCCGCGACCAGCAGGAACTCGGTGGCCTGGCCGAGGTCCCAGTCCGGTCCCTGGGCCCGGATGTGCGCGATGAACTCGTCGGTGACCCGGGACAGCGCCACCTCGGTGACGTCCAGCTTGTGCTTGGCGATCAGGCCGAGGAGCAGGTCGAACGGGCCCTCGAAGTTGTCCAGGCTGACCCGGAAGCCGGTGCCGTCGTCCGGTACCGGAACCGGAACCGGCGCCTCGGCGGGCGGAGGCGGGGCGGGCGCGGGGACGCGGACCGGGGCGGGCCCCGCCCCGGGATCGGCGGAGCCGGGGCCGGGTTCGGATCCGGCCCCGGCGGCGGACGTCGGCGGCGGCGACCCGTCCGGCCCGACCGGAGCGGCGGGCCGGCCCGGGCCGCGCCCGAGCGCGCGTCGGGGGCGGGCGGAACCGTGGGTGTCGGACATCGTGCGCTCAATGGTGCGGGCCGCGACTGCGGGAAACGGCACGGACCCGCCGGGCGGTGGTCCGAATTGGGCCACTCAGGGGACCGGCGGGTCCGTCGAGACTTCACCGAGCGGGCAACCGCTCGAATCGGGTTTGTCGCTTAAGAGCCACGCAGCCGGCGGACGAGGATACTCGCCTCGCCGCGCGCCTCCAGGTCGGCCAGGACCACCGCGACCGCCTCGCGCACTATCCGCCCGCGGTCCACGGCCAGGCCGTAGTCGCCGCGCAGGCTCAGCCGCGCGTGTTCGAGGTCCATCAGTTCCTCGGCGGAGACGTAGACGGTGATCTTCTCGTCGTGTCGCTCGCGCCCGCTCGGGCGGCGCTGCGCACGGGTGCGCCGATGGGCCGGACGCGCGTTCGGGTCGACCCCCGCGGCGGCGGCGGACATCGACGACGCCCCCGACGGCGTGGGCGCCTCGCGGCGACCGGGCACGGGATGTTGTACGGCGTGCTGTTCGGCCTCGCCGGATCCGCCGTCCGCACCGGACGACTCGTGTCGCTCGGTGCCGTCGGGTGTGGCCCCGACCGGTGGAGCCTGCGCGGGTACGGTGCCGCGCTGCTCTCCCGCGTCGCCGCCGGCGTTCTGCTGCTGTCGCAACATCGCGCCGCCGGTGGTGCGGAACAGCTCGTCGGCACCCGGGAGACTCACTCGGCGCGACACCGGGCGAGCACCTCCCTGGCGAGCTGACGGTAGGCGGCGGCGCCCACCGAGTTGGAGGCGTAGGTGGTGATCGGTTCGCCCGCGACGGTGGTCTCGGGGAACCTGACGGTGCGTCCGATCACCGTGTGGAAGACCTGGTCGCCGAACGCCTCGGTGACCCGGGCCAGGACCTCGCGGCCGTGCACGGTGCGGACGTCGTACATCGTCGCCAGGATGCCGTCGAGCACGAGGTCGGGGTTCAGCCGCTCGTGCACCTTCTCGATCGTCTCGGTCAGCAGCGCCACGCCGCGCAGCGCGAAGAACTCGCATTCCAGCGGCACGATGACGCTGTTCGCCGCGGTGAGCGCGTTGACCGTGAGCAGACCGAGCGAGGGCTGGCAGTCGATGATGATGTAGTCGTAGTCGTTGACCAGCGGCCGGATCGCGCGCGAGAGTGTGGTCTCCCGGGCGACCTCGGTGACCAGTTGCACCTCGGCGGCCGACAAGTCGATGTTGCTGGGCAACAGGTCCATGCCGGGGATGATCGTCTTCAGCAGCACGTCGTCCGCGCTGAGATGACTTTCCATCAGCAGGTTGTAGACCGTGAGTTCGAGCTCCATGGGGTTGACGCCCAGGCCCACCGAAAGCGCGCCCTGGGGGTCGAAGTCCACGAGCAGGACCCGGCGGCCGTATTCCGCCAGCGCGGCACCCAGGTTGATGGTCGACGTGGTCTTGCCGACGCCGCCCTTCTGGTTGCACATCGCGATGATCTTCGCCGGCCCGTGTTCGCTCACCGGCGCCGGGATCGGGAAGTAGGGAAGGGCGCGGCCGGTCGGGCCGACGCGCTCGCGCCGCTGCGTGGCGGCGTCGGGAGCGAGGGTCGCGGCGTATTCCGGATCCGGTTCGTAGTCCGCGTCGGGGTCGAACGGTCCGCCACGCAGTTCCTCGGCGTAGCGCAACTCGTCGTCGTAGTAGTACATATCGTAGGCGTACTCGTGCGCGTCCGGGCCATCGAGCCCGTCGGGCCCGGCCTGGCCGGCCGGGGCGGTGTGGCCCGCCTGGACGGCGGCGTCCGTGCGCGTCCCCTGCTGGTCCTGCGGGCCGTCGGCGGGCCCGTAGGAAGAGGTAGTCGGCGCTGCACGGCCCGGCGCCGCCCCTGGCTGGGCACCCCCGGGAGCAAATGTCGACTCGTTCACAAGTCGTCTTACCTCCTTGCCGACCAGGTCATTTCTTGCTTCGTCAGCCTGAGTCCTTGCCGACGGATCGCGACTCTATGGCGTTGCGGACGGTCGCAGCAAGGCGAACCGCCCGACGCATGCAACATGTGAGGTGATCCAGTCAAGCGCCCGAGGGTGGGATCCTCAGTACATCTGACGTGGTTCGTCGGGGGTTTGGCGCACGTAGACTCGGGTCGTGGACACCGAGGAATGACCCAGGAGTTCCTGGACGACCCGGACATCGGCCCCACCGTCGAGCAAATGTGTGGCGAACGAACTCCGAAGTGTACGTGGGGAGATGCCCCGCTCCGGAGCACTGCGGCCGGCGGCGTCGGCAAGCGCGGCCCATCCGCTCTGCCGCGACAGTCGGCCGCCTCGCGCGTTGAGAAAAACGGCGGCGCCACCGGATCCCGAAGCGGCCAGCTCCGGGCGCGCCCGCGTCAAGTACACATCGAGCGCCGCCAGGGCGCCCGCCCCCAACGGCACGACCCGCCGCCGCCCACCCGAACCGCGAAGCCCGATCGTCCCGGCCGCCAAATCGACATCGGCGAGGTCCACCCCCACCGCCTCCGACACCCGAGCCCCGCACCCGTACAACACCTCGACCAGGGCCCGATCCCGAAGCCCGAACACCCCGGAGGCGGCCGAGGCCGCAACAAACAACGCCTCCACCGCCTCCACCGACAGCACATCCCCGAGCCGCCGCCCCGAAACCACCGGATCCGGCGCCGCAACCCCACTCGCCACATCCACGGCAACCAACCCGACACTCACCGCAAACGCATGAACCCCGCGCACAGCCACAAGCGCCCGCGCCACGGAAGCCGGCGCCAACCCCTCATCCCGCAAGGCCCCACCAAACCCCCGCACATCCGCGGCCCGAACCCCGCCCAACCCCTCAATCCCAAGCCCACGCAAATAGAGGAGGTACCGCCCAAGATCCCGCCGATAAGCACCCACCGTATTGCGGGCCCACCCACGCCGAAGCCCCAAATCCCCCAAATACTCCTCAACGACAGTCTCCACGCCCCTCATTCTGACGCCCAAAACACCACATGCCGCACACCCACGTCATTGGGGGTGTACGGCATGCGCACGGCCTCAAGAGACCAACCAACCAACCCGAAGCCCTCAAGCCCCAGCCCAGCCAACTTCAGCCCGGCCGGCGCTTGAGGCCAAGCAGGCAACCCGCAGCCCCCAAGCCCCAGCCAAGCCAACTTCAGCCCGGCCGGCGCTTGAGGCCACCCAGCCTGGCCGGCGCTTGAGGCCAAGCAGGTAAACCGCAGCCCTCAAGCCCGGCCAAGCCAACCCCAGCCCGGCCGGCGCTTGAGGCCAATCGAAAGGGGGTCAGGAACCCAGGACCTCTTCGAGCGAAACGGCGTCAATCCCCAGCGCCTCGCCCACAGCCGCGTTCGTAAGCCGACCCTCATGCGTCGACAGACCCAGCGCCAGCGCCCGATCCGCCTTCGCCGCCTCACGCCACCCACGATTCGCCAACTGCACGATGTACGGCAGCGTCGCATTCGTCAGCGCATAGGTCGACGTGTGCGGCACCGCACCCGGCATGTTCGCCACGCAGTAGAAGATCGAGTTGTGCACCTTGTACACCGGGTCGTCGTGCGTCGTGGCGTGCGAGTCCTCGAAGCACCCGCCCTGGTCGATCGCGATGTCGACCAGCACCGAGCCCGGCTTCATCCGCGACACCAGCTCGTTGGTGATCAGCTTCGGCGCCTTCGCGCCCGGAATCAGCACCGCGCCGATGACCAGGTCCGCGTCCAGCACGGCCTTCTCGATCTCGTACGTGTTCGACGCGACCGTCTGCAGATGCCCCTGGTAGATCCGGTCCGCGTCGCGCAGCGCCTGGATGTTCCGGTCGAGCAGCAGCACCTCGGCCTGCATGCCGAGCGCGATCGCCGCGGCGTTCATCCCCGAGACACCGGCGCCGATCACGACGACCTTCGCAGCGTAGACGCCGGAGACGCCACCCATGAGGGTGCCGCGACCGCCGCCCTGCGCCATCAGGTGGTACGAGCCGACCTGCGGCGCGAGCCGACCGGCCACCTCGGACATCGGCGCGAGCAGCGGCAGCGCGCCGTTGGGCAGCTGCACCGTCTCGTAGGCGATGGACGTGGTCCCGGCGTTGAGCAGGGCCTCGGTGCACTCCTTGCCCGCGGCGAGGTGCAGGTAGGTGAACAGCGTCTGGTCCTTGCGGAGCCGGCCGAACTCGGAGGCGATCGGCTCCTTGACCTTCAGGATCAGCTCGCCGGTCGCCCAGACCTCGTCCGCCGTACCGAGGATGGTCGCCCCCGCGGCCACGTACTCCTCGTTGGGGATGGACGAGCCGACGCCGGCGTCGTGCTCGATGAAGACCTCGTGACCGTTGCGCACGAGCTCGTGCACGCCGGCGGGCGTGATCGCCACGCGGTACTCGTGGTTCTTGACCTCGCGGGGGATACCGACCTTCACGGCTATCAAGTCCTGTCGACAGAGGGTTGGGCACCAGCGAGCCCGAGCATGCGAAAGCACGCTGTACCTCGTGGTGTCCCTAGCTTAGTGCGGTTGGAACCCCCCGCCAACCTTACAAAGTGGCAGTGAGGACTGGACCGCTTGTCTATTTCGTAGGTTGCGCCCAAAACTTTGGACAGCAGCGAGTACCCACAAGGGGTCTACTCGTCACCCAGGAAGCGGCGAACCTCGTCGGCCTCGGGCGCGCCCGCGTCCACGAGCAGGGCCAATGCCTGCCGGCGGCGCGATCGAGCGTCCCGGGCATCGCCCGAGTCGAGCGCCAGTTCGGCGCTCTGCAACAGCGCCAGCGCCTCCAGCCGCTCGTCGCCGGCCGCACGGAACGCCTCCATCGCGTCGCGGTACACCGTCAGCGCCTCCGGCACCCGACCCGCCTCGCCCAGCACGGCGGCGATGTCGGCCAGCACCCGGCCGATGTCGGCGGGGTCGCCGATTCGCCGACGCACCCCGAGCGCCGCCCGGTGGTCGCGCACCGACTGTTCGAAGCGGCCCATCCGCGCGTGCAGCCGGCCCAGGTGGGAGAGCACCCGCGCCTGGCCGGCCGCGTCGCCGATGGTGCGGCGCAGCAGCAGCGACCGGTCGTACCAGTCGGCGGCCCGTTGCAGGTCGCCCAGGTCGGCGTAGGCATTGCCGAGGTTGACCATCGCCCGGCCCTCGCCGGCCGGGTCACCCAGTCCGCGGGAGACCTCCAGCGCCGCGCGGTAGCAGGACAGTGCCTCCTCCAGCTCCGCGCGCGCGACGTGCAGGTTGCCCAGGTTGAGCAGGGCCACCGCCTCCTGCCGGCCGGAGCCGGCCCGGCGCGCGGTGGTCAGCGCGAGTTCGTGCAGTTCGCGGACGTCGCTCCAGTGCGCGCGGCGGTCCAGGAGCCGGGTGAGCACCGAGACCAGCCGGCGCGTCGCCGCGTCCAGTCCGGCCGCGGCGGCCACCCGGGCGGCGGCCAGCAGTTCGGGCCGCTCGTCGCGCAACCACGCGCGGGCGTCGTCGGCGCTGTCGAAGCGCACGTCGGCGGCCGGGTCCGGACCGCCCGTGCCGATGATGATCCGCTCCGCCGAGCGGGCCAGGCGCACATACCGGTCGAGCAGCCGCACCCGGGCGTTGCGCCGCTCGCCGGGCCGCTCCTCCGCGTCCAGGCGCTCTTGTACATAGCCGCGCACCAGGTCGTGGAAGCGGAAGCGGCCCGGTACCGAGCCCTGCTCCAACAGGTGCAGCTCGCGCAGTTCGATCAACGACCGCGTCGCCGCGTCCGGCCCGCAGTCGGCCAGCGCCGCGGCGGCGTCCGCGCCGAACTCGCGCCCCGGCACCAGCGCGAGCAGCCGCAACAGCCGGGCGGCCGACGGCACCAGTTCACGATGGATCAGCGAGAAGCACGCCCGCACCGCCAGGTCGTCCCCGGCCTGCTCGTGCAGCCGCAACCGCTCGGCCCGCAACCGCCGCCCGACGTCGGCCATCGCGTAGCGCGGCCGGGCCCGCAACCACGCGCCCGCCATCCGCAGCGCCGCCGGGTGGTGGTCGCACAGCGCGGCCAACTCGTCCGCGGCCCGCGGATCGCACGCGACCCGGGTGTGCCCGGCCAGGTTCCCGAGCAGTTCGGCCGCGGCGCGCGGGTCGAGCATGTCCAGCGCACAACTGCGCACCGCCGCCGCCCGCCCCAGGCCGGTGAGCGGGGCCACCGAGGTGACGACGACGAGCGCGGTCGGGCTCTCCGGCAGCAGCGGCCGCAACTGCGGCGTCCCGGTCACGTCCTCAAGCAGGATCAGGAACCGTTTGCCGTCCAGGTGCTCGCGAAAGAGCCGGATGCGCTCCTCGTGCGCGGAGGGGATGTTCGCCGTGCCGAGCGCGTACAACATCGATTCCAGCACGTCGCCCGGCGGGATCAGTTCACCGCGCGGCCCGGTGAGCCGGGCGTAGAGCCGCCCGTCGGGGAAGTGCGGGGCCAGCCGATGGGCGAGCCGTACCGCGAACTCGGTCCGCCCCACGCCCACCGGTCCGGTGATCGCGACCACCCGGTCCCGGGGCAACCACACCGTGCGGGTGGTGCCGGGGTGTTCCGGGTCGGTCGGCGCGAGTTGCGCGGGGATTGCCGCGCCGGGTCCGGTCACCCAGGTATAGAGGGTGTCGAGTTCGTCGGTACGCCCGACGAAGTCGGGTCCGCCGGGCGGCAGTTGATCCACGATCGCGGGCAACGCCGGGACCGGCGCGCGCATTCCGGGAACCAGCCCCTCGGTCGACGCGCACGCCACCTCGGACTCCCCGGTCACACCCACCGCAGACGCCCCCTGTCTCACCCACACCCATCGCGCAGATTACGACCACGCACGGGCCCACAGGGCCCGACTCGCCAACCCCGGGTCACGAAATCCGCAGCCTTTCGCCCCCGAGGCGACGGGTGAGCGGGCGGGCACGAATATCCCGGGTCCCCGGGACCCGAGCGCGGTCGGTCAGAACGGCCGAGCAGGCCAGGGCGCGTCCGCGGGCCGCAGCGCGTCCAACCCGTCCCCCGCCCGCGCGGCCGCGAGCGCCAAGGCTCCCGAAACCAGCGTCGGATTGTGCAGCTCGCCCGCCAGGATCAGCTCGATCGCCTCGTCCACCGGCAGCCAGGCGAGCTCCATCCCGACCTCCTCGTGCTCCACCGCGAACCGCTCGGCGGTGGACTCGGACAACCCGCGCGCGAGGAACACCCGGATCGCCTCGTCCGAGGAGCCGGGTGTGGTGTAGGTGTCCACCAGCACGTTCCAGACGGCGGCCTCGTGATGCGCCTCCTCGAACAACTCCCGCCGGGCCGCCTGCAGCGGATGTTCGCCGGCCACGTCCAGCAACCCGGCCGGGATCTCCCACAACTTGTGCCGCACGGGATGCCGGTACTGCCGCAGCACCAGGATGCGCCCCTGCTCGTCCAGCGCCACCACGCCCACCGCGCCGGGGTGGTCCAGGTAGTCGCGCCGCGCGCTGCTGCCGTCCGGCATCTCGACCACGTCGCTGCGCATCGACCAGACCCGCCCCCGAAACGGCGTCTCACTCGCCGAAACCGGCCACGACTCGGGGGTGTCGCCGATCCTCGCCCGAATCCGCGGGTCGTTCACGATGCGCTCCCTCTCACCCGGCCGCCGGCCGAATACCGCCGCCCCGATCGGCCAGCCTAATGGTCTTCGGCCGTGCGCCGGCCACGAGCGGGCCCGTGATCGCACCGACGCCGCCGAGCGTCGATCGGGGCGGCCGGCGAAACGCGGGAAGCCACCCGCCCGCGTGTGCGGGCGGGTGGCTTCCCGGGTCGTCGAGCGCTCGGGCGGGTCGAGCGGTCGGGCGCGTCGAGCGATGCTACGGCGGGCGATCGGTCAGGAGGTCGTCTCCACGACCCGGTCCTCGCCCTTGATCCGACGGACCGCCGCCGCGACCAGGCCCGCGAACAGCGGGTGGGGGCGCGTCGGGCGCGACTTCAGCTCCGGGTGGGCCTGGGTCGCGATGAAGTACGGGTGCCGCTCGCGCGGCAGTTCGACGTACTCCACCAGTCGGCCGTCGGGGGAGAGCCCGGAGAAGACCAGGCCGGTCTCCTCCAGCCGGGTCCGGTAGGCGTTGTTGACCTCGTAGCGGTGCCGGTGGCGCTCCTCGGAGCGGGGCGCGCCGTACACCTCGCGCGCGATCGAACCCTCGGCCAGGTCCGCGGTGTACAGCCCGAGCCGCATCGTGCCGCCCAGGTCGCCCTGGCCCGCCACGATGTCGAGCTGGTCGGCCATGGTGGCTACCACCGGGTGCGCGGCCTCGGAGTCGAACTCCAGCGAGTTGGCCCCGTCGAGCCCGGCCAGGTTGCGCGCGGCCTCGATCACCATGCACTGCAGGCCCAGACAGATGCCCAGGGTCGGGATCCGGTGCTCGCGGGCGTACGCGATCGCCTGCACCTTGCCCTCGACGCCCCGGTCGCCGAAGCCGCCGGGGATCAGCACCGCGTCGCAGTCGCCGAGCTCGCGCGCGGCGCCCTCGGGCGTGGCGGTGTTGTCCGAGGTCACCCACTTGATCCGGGTGCGCACATTGTTCGCGAAGCCGCCCGCGCGGATCGCCTCGGTAACCGAGAGGTAGGCGTCGGGCAGGTCGATGTACTTGCCGACCAGCGCGACGGTGACCTCGCGCTCGGGCTGGTGCACCCGGCGCAGCAGGTCGTCCCACTCGGTCCAGTCCACGTCCCGGAAGTTCAGCCCGAGCCGGCGCACCACGTACGCGTCCAGGCCCTCCGAGTGCAGCACCTTGGGGATGTCGTAGATGGACGGGGCGTCGATGGCCGCGACCACGGCCTCCTCGTCCACGTCGCACATCAGCGAGATCTTGCGCTTGATGTCCTGCGGCACCGCGCGGTCGGCGCGCAGCACGATCGCGTCGGGCTGGATGCCGATGCTGCGCAGCGCGGCGACCGAGTGCTGGGTCGGCTTGGTCTTCAGTTCGCCCGAAGGGCCGATGTACGGGAGCAGCGAGACGTGCAGGAAGAAGACGTTGTCCCGGCCGACCTCGTGCCGGACCTGGCGGATCGACTCCAGGAAGGGCAGCGACTCGATGTCGCCGACGGTCCCGCCGACTTCGGTGATCACGATGTCGACGTCGGCGGCGGCCATCGCCCGGATCCGCGACTTGATCTCGTTCGTGATGTGCGGGATGACCTGGACGGTGTCGCCCAGGTATTCGCCGCGACGCTCCTTGGCGATCACCGTCGAGTAGACCTGACCGGTCGTCACATTGGCCGAACCGTGCAGGTCGACGTCGAGGAAGCGCTCGTAGTGGCCGACGTCCAGGTCGGTCTCGGCGCCGTCGTTGGTGACGAACACCTCGCCGTGTTGGAACGGGTTCATCGTGCCGGGGTCGACGTTGAGGTAGGGGTCGAGCTTCTGCATGGTGACCCGCAGGCCGCGCGCCTTGAGGAGCGCTCCGAGGCTCGACGCGGTGAGCCCCTTGCCAAGCGAGGAGGCGACGCCTCCGGTGACGAAGAGGTGCTTCGCCTGCCGGGTGCGACTGGGCGTCTGAGGCACTGCCAAGGAAGGGCTCCCGTGGTTGCGATGGGGGGGATGTCCTGGGGACATCCGAGGGGTATCGAAGGGGACGCTGCTGGGCCGACGCGGGCCCGGAACAGTCCCACCAAGTCCACGGGATACCAGCCTAACAGCGTCGGGGGTCGAGGTCCCGCACACGGGGCGGAACAACTGCGACACCACCCGGCGATTGCCCAGAGTGACGACGCACGGGAGAATCCGGACGCATGCCGACGGAACGGCCGAGTCGGATTCCACGCAGAGTCAACGAGCGCGTCGGCGAAAGCAGGCACGTTTCAGCGCCGACGGCGCACTATGCTACGCAGGCGGCGCGCGAGCCTCTCTCCGTTCGCCGACACCCGCGCGCAGCGGAACCCACGCGCGCGACGGGTGCACGTCCCCCGGATCCCGACGGGACGACATTTCGGGAGTACCGGTCGATCCGACCACCCTTGCGGCGGTCGATCACGCGTGCGTGGTGCACCCTGGAATGAATCGATCAAGGCAACCGAGGCAACGAATCGATCGATCGCCGATCAGAACACGACCACCGGCGCGCAGGGTACGTACCACCCTCAGCACGACCCACCGGTACCGGAACGCAACACGACCCACCGGCACCGAACACAGCAACCCGTACGAGCCGACCCCTCGTACGCGCCCAGCCCCCCGGCCGATTCCCGCCGCGCACGACGGGACCACCGGCCTCACCAGGACGACCAGGAACGGAAAGCGCTGCCCGTGACCAGCCGCATCGAGGACTACGCCCTCATCGGGGACATGCAGACCGCCGCTCTCGTGGGCCGCGACGGTTCCATGGATTGGCTCTGCCTCCCCCGCTTCGATTCGCCCGCCGTGTTCGCCGGCCTGCTCGGCAGCGAGGAACACGGCTCGTGGCGGGTCGCGCCGCTCTCCGGCGGCCCCGCGACACGCCGCCGGTATCGCGGCGACTCGCTGATCCTCGAATCGGAGTGGGAGACCCCCCGGGGCACCGTTCGGGTGATCGATTTCATGCCGCCGGCCGACGCCCTGGTCGGCGCGCCCGTGGTGGTGCGGATCGTGGAGGGCGTGTCCGGTCAGGTGCCGGTGCGCTCGGAGCTGCGCATGCGCTTCCACTACGGCAAGGTCGTGCCCTGGGTGCGCCGCGAGGCGGACGGCCGCACGGTCGCGGTCGCCGGGCCCGACGCGGTGTGGTTCGACAGCGACACCGAGACCTACGGACGCGGTCTGACCACCTATTCGGACGTCACCCTCGGGGAGGGCGACCGGGTCACGTTCACCCTCACGTGGCATCCCTCACACGTCGACGGCCCGCTGCGCACCGACGCGCTCGCCGCGCTCGCGGACACCGAGACGTTCTGGACCGACTGGATGACCCGCTGCACCTACCAGGGCCCGTGGCGCGAGCCGGTGGTGCGCTCGCTGATCACGCTCAAGGCGCTGACGTACGCCCCCACCGGCGGCATCGTCGCCGCACCGACCACCTCGCTGCCCGAGGACGTGGGCGGCGTGCGCAACTGGGACTACCGCTACACGTGGCTGCGGGATGCGGCGATGACACTGGGCGCGCTGCTCAAGACCGGCTTCGTGGACGAGGCCAAGGCGTGGCGCGAGTGGCTGCTGCGGGCGGTGGCGGGCGACCCGGAGAACCTGCAGATCATGTACGGCGTGGGCGGCGAGCGCCGGCTCACCGAGTACGAGGCGACCTGGCTGCCCGGCTACGAGGGCTCGCACCCGGTACGGATCGGCAACGCCGCCGCCGAGCAGTTCCAGCTCGACGTCTACGGCGAGGTCGTCGACGCGCTGCACCTGGGCCGCGTCGCCGGCATGGAGGGCCACGACCACGCGCACGCGCTCCAGCTCAAGCTGATGGACTACATGGAGCAGCACTGGCGCGACCCGGACGAGGGCATCTGGGAGGTGCGCGGGCCACGCCGGCACTTCGTGCACTCCAAGGTGATGGCGTGGGTCGCGGTGGACCGCACCATCAAGATGCTGGTCGACCAGCCCGAGGACTCCGACACCGGGAAGATGCTGGAGCACCTGAAGGGTGTGCGCGAGGAGATCCACCGCGAGGTGTGCGCGTACGGCTACGACGCCGAGCGCAACACCTTCACCCAGTACTACGGCTCCACCGAGCTGGACGCCTCGCTGCTGCTGATCCCGCAGGTGGGCTTCCTGCCGCCGGAGGACAAGCGGGTGATCGGCACGATCGAGGCGATCCAGCGCGAGCTGACCGAGGACGGCTTCGTGCGCCGCTACCCCACCAACGGCACCAGCGTCGGCCTGGACGGCCTGCCCGGCGACGAAGGCGCCTTCCTGGCCTGCTCGTTCTGGCTCGCCGACGACCTGGCCTTGATCGGCCGGGTCGAGGAGGCGCGCGAGCTGTTCGAACGCCTGCTGGCGCTGCGCAACGACCTGGGCCTGCTCGCCGAGGAGTGGGACCCGCGTCTCCAGCGCCAGGTGGGCAACTTCCCGCAGGCGTTCAGCCACGTGCCGCTGATCGACACGGCGCTGCGGCTGACCGCGACGATGCGCGCGGGGGCGGTCGTGGCGGCGGAATAGGGGCCGGGTCGCACGGGGTCGTGTCCGGCCCGACCGGGTGTGACGTTGGGGGCCGGTGGGCGCGCTGTGCAGGTGTGCGTACCGGTTCCGGGTGGTACCTCCGGACACCGTGACCCCCGCCCGACCCGCCGACGCGGGCGACGAGCCGACCGGTTCGTCGCCCGCGTCGGCGTTGCCGTTCCCGCCGGCGGCGCGGCGGCGCTGCTGCCGTGCCACGAACACCTGCGCGACTTCCTGCGGTTCGCGCCGCTGGTCGGGCCAGCGCCCGGGCGGGTGCCCGGCCACGCCGATGCCGGCCCTCGAGCGGTGGATCCCTGCTTCGGGTACAGAAGGATGAAGGCGGACCGACAGGGGATCGGCCGAGGGGGCGCGGCCGGGGCCGGCTACACCGGGCCGAGTTCCTCGTAGATGCTGAGGACCTGGGCGATGGTTTCGCGTTCGCCGGGCCACGTGGCGGCCTGGACCGGGCCCGCGGCCGCGAGTTCGCTGCGGCGGTCCGGGTCGGCGAGCAGCGCGGTGACGGAGGCTGCCAGGGCCTCGGCGTCGCCGTACGGAACCAGCACCGCCGCCTCGCCGACGAGTTCCGGCACGCCCCCGACCGCCGTCGCCACCAGCGGCACCCCGCTGCGCAGCGCCTCCTGGGCGACCAGCGCCCGCGCCTCCCACCGGCTGGGCAGCACCACCACGTCCGCCGCGCCCAACAGGTCGGCCACATCCGACCGATGCCCCAGCAACCGAACCGGCAACGACTCGGCGTCGATACGTTCCTGAAGCGTCTCGCGCAACGGCCCGTCCCCGGCGACCACCACCAACGGCGCCGGCCGGACCTCGCCCCACTCCCGCGCCGCGTCCAGCAACACCGGATACGCCTTCTGCGCCGCCAACCGGCCCACCGCGACCACCAACGGCCGATCCCCCGCCGCGAATTCGTCCCGCACCGCGCCCCGGTCCCGCGACGCCGGCGGCAACGGCGGCGCCGACACGGGGCCGAGCCGCGCGTCCCGCGCCCCCAACTGCCGCGCCCGGTCCACCAGATCGCCCGACGCGCCCAGGACCACGTCGGCGGCCCGTACCGCGCGCCCCTCCAGCACCCGGGTCAGCGCACCCTTCGCGCCGCCCGCCAACACCGCGTTGTGCAGCGTCAACACCAACGGCGTCCGCCGCACCCGATGCCGACCGAGCGCGTTGCCCGCCACCAACCCGGCGCGCAGCCCGTGCGCGTGCACCACGTGCGCGTGCGCGCACGCCGCCCGCAGCTCGCGCGCCGCGCCCCGGTCCGAGGGCCGCGGCGCGGCCGGGATCTCCACCGCCCGAAACCGCGCGCCGGTGCCCGCGAAGTCGAAGTGCTCCTCGGTCGAGGCCGGCCCGCAGACCGTCACCGCGACCCCGCGCCCGACCAGCCCGGCCGCCAGCGAGCGCACGTGCGCGCCGATCCCGCCGGTGGACGTGGCCAGCACCAGGACGGCCCGCAGCCGGGCCGGCTCGGTACGCTCCCGCGACTCAGTCGTCGTGTCCACGTCGCTGCTCCCCTTCCGTTTCGGCCGTCCGCCGCCCGGGCAACGCCGCCTTCACGGCCTCGCCGACGGTGGCGAGGACGACTCCCGCGAACACCAGGGTGCCCACGATGGCGGCAACCGTCGCGATGATCAACGTAAAGACGATGCCCCCGGTGCCCAATGCCCGCGACACCCCGAATCCGACCAGGCCACCGGCCGCCGCACCGACCACCGAGGCGATCGCCGCCCGGCCCAGCGCCCGAACCGGCAGCGCCCGGGGCCCGGCCGTCCTGGCGACGGGATACGCCAGCAGCACGCCCGCCACGGTCATCCCGATCGAGTTGCCGAGCCCGAGCGCTGCCACCGTCCAGCGCGCGGGCAACACGTACGCGAGGATCACGTCGGCGACCACCACCACACACCAGCCGACCACCACACACCCGGCGGCGGCCCGCCCGTGCCCGGACGCGTTCAGCACCCGGCTCAGGTGCGCGACCAGCGCGTACCCGATCAGCCCCGGGGCGAACGCGGCCAGCGCCCACGCCATCTGGTCCGCCTCGGTGGATCCGGCCATGAACAGCGCGAAGAACCGCCCCACCGGCGCCGCGGCGGCCAGGAGCAGCGTGGTGCCCGCCGCGCCGACCAGCAGCACGGTCCGGGTGGTCGCGGCCACGGCGTCGGCGAACGCGTCCCGGTCGCCGTCGTGCGCGTGCGCGCTCAGGCGCGGGAAGGCGGCGGTGGCGATCGGCACGGCCAGGACCGCGTACGGCAGCAGATACACCATCCAGGTCGTCTGGTACACCACGAGCGACCCGTGCGTCCCGCGCCCGTTGGCGAGCAGGATCACCGCGATCGTCGCGGCCTGCTGGGCGACCAGCGTGGCGACGCCCGCCAGCGCGAGGGTGCGTACCCGGCGGCCCACCCCGTCCGGAAAGCGCAACGTCGGACGCAGCCGCAGCCCGGTCGAGCGCAGCGGCACGACGGTGACGAGCGCCAGCGCCAGCACACCCGCCGTCGTCCCCAGGGACAGCGTCAACTCGGCGCCGCGGGGCAGGTGCGCGAGGTCGTCGAGGTCGACGTCGTACCGGTTCGCGAAGAGCAGATAGGTGCCGGCCACCACCAGGCTGGACACCAGCGGCGCGAGGGTGCCGGCCAGGAAGCGTCGATGCGCCTGGAGGATGCCGCCGGCGACCACGGCGACCCCGTACAGCAGCACCTGGGGGACGAACACGAGCAACATCCGCGAGGCCACGTCCACCACTCCGGGCCCGTCGGCCTTGCCGGCCAGCAGCACCTCGGCGATCGGCCGCGCCAGCAGCGCCCCGAGCAGCACGATCGGCGTCAGGACCAGCACGACCCAGGTCAGCAGCGCGGACGCGATCCGCCCGGCGTCCTCGCGGGCGCCCCGGGCCACGGGTCCGGCCAGCACCGGCACGACGACGCTCGCGAGCGCCCCGCCGGCGACGATCTCGAAGACGATGTTGGGAACGGAGTTGACGGTGCTGTAGGCGGTCCCGAGAGCGGTGTCGCCCACGGTCCCGGAAAACACCAACTGCCGCCCGAACCCGGCCAACCGCGCGAACACGGTGACCAGCCCCATCAACACGGCAGCCCCCGCCAACCCCCGAACGGCCCGAGTGGCACCGGAGCCGCCCACGACCGGAACGCCGTCGCGAGGGGCGCTCACCGGCGACCGACCGAGCCGGTCGGGGGGCGATGGTGGGGGCAGCCGATCGTCATGCCGACGCGACAGACCCCTCGACACTCGACCGCCCGGGCACGACGCGATCGTCGCCGGCCGCGCCGGCGTCCGTGGTGGACCCCGACCCTGCGCCCGCGCCCGATTCCGCGGCCAAACCCGGCTCCGCGCCGGCCTCCGTGTCCGCGCTCGGCTCCGCGCCCGCGCCGGCGTCCGTGGCCGGCACCGACCCTGCACCCGCAGCCGAACCCGAGGCCGACCCCGACCCCGCGTCCGGGTCCACCTCCGCGCCCGCGCCCGCGCCCATGGTGGACGCCGACCCGGTGCCCGCGACGGACCCGGGCACCGACGCCTGCGTGGCCGAACCCAACCCTGCGTCCGCATGCGCGTCCGCACCGGCCTCTGTGGCCGCGCCCGAACCGGCCTCCGTGACCGACCCCGCGCCTGCCTCCGTGGCCGACCCGGACCCGGCGCCCGCCTCTGTGGCCGAAGCCGATCCCGCGTCCGACCTCGATCCCGCGTCCGCGTACGCGTCCGCGCCTGCCCCCGTGGCCGACCCGGACCCGGCGCCCGCAGCCGACCCCAAGACCGTCTCCGTGGCCGAACCCGACCCCGTGTCGGCGCCCACGTCGGACCTCGACCCCGTGTCCGCGCCGGCTTCCGTGGGCGACCCCGCGCCGGCCTGCGCATGCGCGTCCGGCGCCGCGACCGAGCCGGCGTCCTTGGCCAACCCCAGCCCCGGCCCCGCGCTCGCGGCCGGGGCCGGGCGGCGGCCCAGCATGTCGAGCGTGTTGAGGGCACGGTTGGCCGCGATGACCTTCGTGAAGCTGACGCGCTCGCTCGCCGCCGTCAGGCCGACCAGCACAGCCGCCTTCGTGAGCAGACCCGTCCGGGACGCGCCCGCCGCCAGGGCCACCCCGAGCGCCGCGCCCAGCGCGTTCGCGCCCGCGTCGCCGAGCATCGCCTGCTCGCCCAGGTCCTCGGGCAGCAGCGCCGCCGCCGCGCCCACCGGCGCCGCCGCCAGAGCCGCCGCCGCGCCGCCCCGTACCAGCCCGGGCGCACCCGCGATCAGCACCGCCTTGGCCGCCCGTCCCGGACGCAGGTCGAACAGGTTGATCAGATTCGCCGTCCCGGCCACCACCACCGCGGCCAGCACCCGGTCCACCGGATGCCGCTGCACCAGCACGCCCGCCGCCAGCCCCGCCGCGCCCAGCCCCACGATCTTGACGCCCCCGCTGGTCATTTCGCCCTTGGCGAGCGCCCCGAGGTGGCCCTTGAAGCCGCGCCGATCGGTCGACCCGGCCAGGTCGTCGTACGTCCCGAACCCGGCCCCCGCCACCGCCGCCAGCGCACCCGCCGCCCGCCATCGCCCCGGCACGCCCGGAGCGCACGCGGCGGCCACGGTCGCGCCGATCGCCGCGGCCGGCCCCTCCAGCAGGGTCAGCGCCTCGCCCCGGTGGTTGCGCCGCTCCCAGAGGGCGGCGCCGCCCGGGGCGTGGCGGGTCAGCGCGGCATACGCGGTCCGGGCCGCGCCGGTCGCGGCCAGGCCGGTCGCCAGCCGACCGGCTCGACCCCGACGGGACACGGCGCCCCCCGTACCAGCGCCCGGCGTCACGGCGGCCTTCGTCACGGCGTCTCCTTCTTCGGCAGCTCCGGCAGCGGACCGTCGGTGGTGCCCGTCGTCCCGTACTGACCCGAAGTGCCCTGCTTGTCCTCGACCACCAGGGACCACACGACCGCGACCTGACCCACGGGCGTGTCGGCGGTGTCCACGGTGGAAACGGCCTTGGCGGTTTGATCGTTACGGCGCAGCGCCCAGATCACGCCGTTCTCCTGCGCGGCGGACGCGGTGCCGGCCATGACCGTACCGTTGTCGCCGCCGTCCAGCGCCCGGGCGAGCGCGAGGTAGGCGTTGTTCGTGCGCCCCGGGTCGTCGCCGGAGGTGGCACCCGAGGGCGCGATCACCACGACCATGTCGGCGCCGACGGCCGGATTGTCCTTGACGTCGATGAAGCCGGCTTCCTTGAGCCGAGTCAGCGCCTCGGTCGCGGCCTGCGCGTTGTGCGTGCCGGGCGTGGCGGTGCCCGTCCCGGGCGGCTGGCCCGCGTTCGCCCCGCCGGCGGGCGGCGCCGAGGTGGTCCCGGTCCCGGAGGGCGCGCCCGACCCGGGCGTCCCCGTCGCGGGCGTCCCGGAGGCCGGCGCCCCCGTGGCCGGCGCCCCGGACGCGGGCGGCGTGGTCGAGCCGCCCGGCGTACTCCCCCCGCTCTGTATCGGCGGCATCTTCTCGGTGATCGCCCCCGCCAACACCTTCGCGGCCCGCTCTGTCGCCGACCCGGTCGGGAACGTGAGCGCGTTCGCACCCAGCGCCGTGACCAGTTCGTTCTCCCGCTTGGGGTCGGTCCACTGCCCCTTCACCGACACCTGGCCGGTGACCGTCGCGGACGCCCCATCGAGCAGCTTGACCGTGCTGTCCGCCAGCTTGGTGTCCGCGCCCGGCAGCGCGACCACGACCGCCTTGTGCCCGGCGAGCCGGCCCTTGGTCAGCTCGGGGCCGACGGTGCCCATGATGCCGTTGAGGTAGCGCTGACCGGCGTTCGCCCGGTCGACTTCGCGACGCAGCCCTTCGTTGTTCCGGGCGAGGTCCTGAACCGACTGGTCGAGCCCGGAGACGGCGGCCTCCTTGAGGAAGGACGCGCCGAGGACGAGCCCGACCGACAGGGCCAGGAAGACCGCGATGATGGAGACGACGTGGTATCTGAAGTCGATCAACTGAACAGTCCCTGGAGCCAGTAGACGAAGGCGTCCCACTGTGCCCCGAACACGTGGAAGTACGCGCGCCCGAGCGGGGTCACCCGCACGGTCACCGCGATCGTGATCAGCGCGGCGAGGCACAACATGAGCAGCGAAGTCGTGGAGATGCGGCTGCGGTACAGACGGCTGACGCCCTTGGCGTCCACGAGCTTGCCGCCGACCCGCAACCGGGTGAGGAAGGTGCTCGCCATGCCGGCCCGGCCCTTGTCCAGGAACTCGACGAGCGTGAGGTGCGTACCGACCGCGACGATCAGGCTGGCGCCGCCGTCGTCGGCGAGCAACATCGCGATGTCCTCGCTGGTCCCGGTGGCGGGGAAGGCGATGCCCTCCACGCCCAGTTCGTCGAGGCGTTCCATCCCGGGGGCGCGGCCGTCCCGGTACGCGTGCACGATGATCTCCGCGCCGCAGCGCAGCGCCTGGTCGGAGACCGAGTCCATGTCGCCGACGATCATGTCCGGCTTGTAGCCGGCCTGGAGCAGCGCGTCGGCGCCGCCGTCGACGCCGATCATCACCGGGCGGTACTCGCGGATGTAGGGGCGCAGCGCGGCGATGTCCTCGCGGTAGTGGTAGCCGCGCACCACGATGAGCACCTGGCGGCCGTCGACCCGGGTGCGGATCTCGGGGACGCCGACGCCGTCGAGAAGGAGTTCGCGCTCCTCGCGGATGTACTTGAGGGTGTTCTCGGCGAACGCCTCGATCTGCTCGGACAGCCCGGCCCGGGCCTTCTCCATCGCGGCGGCCACGGAATCCGCGTCGAGCAGCGTGCCGACGGCGATCGGGTCGTCGCCGCGATAGAGGACGTTGTCCTCCACCCGGACCAGCTCGCCCTCGCGGATCCGGTCGAGCACACTGCCGCCGACCTCGTCCAGAAGCGGTACGCCGGCCTCCACGAGCAGTTGCGGCCCGATGTTGGGGTAGCGCCCGCTGATGCTGGCGGCGGCGTTGACCACGGCGGCCGGGCGGCACTTGACCAGCGCCTCGGCGGCGACCCGGTCGAGGTCGCCGTGGTTGATGATCGCGATGTCGCCGGGGCGGAGCCGCTTGGTGAGGTCCTTGGTACGCCGATCGACCCGGGCGAACGAGCCGGTGTCCTCGGTGTGCCGTCGACGACGAAGCGTGGGGATCCTCACCGGCGCAATCCTGCCATGGGCTGTATTTGAAGGCGGCCTCCGGCCGCTGTGGAAACGGCCCTGCGGGCCGGGGCGGCGGCCTCCGGCCGCTCTCCTCGCTGCGCTCGTCGATCCCCGGTCGACGATGACCTCGTGGGCGCTGACGCGCCGACGGGTGGCCGAATTCGCAGCGGCCCCGGGGTGGTGCGGGGGTGCCTGGTCGAAGGGGGAGGCTCGCGGCCCGGCACGATCCGGCGCTGTCCGACACCGTCCGGCGCGGGCCCGGGGCCGTGAAATCGGAGCGGGGCTGTTACAGAAGGCGTCGGCCGCTCCGGGAGGCCCGGATCGGCGGCGGGGAGGGCGAACCGGGCCAAAGCCGCAAGCGCCTCCTCGGCCCGGGGGTGAGGCGGCAGGCGGGCGGCGCCGGAGGGCCGCGCCGAGGGGGCGACGCCGAGGCCCCGCGCCGAGTGGGCGACGCCGGGGGGCGGCGCCGGGGGGCCGCGCCGAGGGCCGCGCCGGGTGGGCCGCGCCCGAGCCCGAGACGCGCCCGCGCCGGGCCAGCTCGCCGCGAGCCGCGAGCGCGTCGCGCAGGCACCTCCGGGCTACCGCCCCGTTGGCGTCCGGACGACCGCCCCGTCCCCCATCCGGGGGACCGGCTTCCACATTCGCGCCGACGCGCCACACGGGCCGCCGCCGCGAGGGTTGCGGTCATGGAAACCCCGGCGCTCACCGACCCGACCGCTCCACGATCCGCCTCGCCGACTCCCGGGTCGCCCAGGCAGCCCGCGACACGCGCACCGGCCGCACCCGCTCCTGGGAGCGCACAGCCCATACCGGCCCCACCCCCGCACAACCTCCGCAAACGACTCGCCTGGTTCGCGGTCGCCGCCTGCTCCCCCTACCTGACCCTCAAGCTGCTCTGGGTGCTGGGCATCGACGTGGGCGTCGTCCATCCCGACGACCTCGACCGAGGCCGGTGGGTGGCGGCCAACGCGTTCACCTTTCTCCTCGATGCCATCGCCGCGTCGATCGCCTACACCCTGGCCCGACCCCGCGAGGTCCGCGTTCGGGCCTGGCTGATCCTGCTGCCGCTGTGGGTCGCGTCGGGCCTGCTCGTGGTGATCATGCTGGTCGTGCCGGCCGACCTGCTGAGTGCGGCGGTCGGGCTCACCGGCAACCCGTTCGCGGGCGACGACTTCCTCCGCCCATGGGTGTACGGCGTGGTCTACGGCGGCTTCATCGTCGAGGGCGCGGTACTGCTCGCCGCCTTCACCCTGTACGCCCACGAGCGGTGGGGCGCCCTCCTGCGCACCCGCGTCCGCGCGCTCCCGGACCCGGCCGGCACGCGCGACGCGCAGCGCTTCCTCGGTACGGCCGCCGCCGCGCTGCTCGGCTTCGTCGGCGTCGCGCGACTGGCCTGGGGGCTGGGCGCCGACGTGGGGATGAGCGAAACCTGGATCGCGGACCGCGACGCGTCGGGCCGATGGATGGACGGCGTCCAGGGCGGCCTCGCCCTCGTGGGCGCGGTGGGCCTGCTCCTGCTGGTGTATCGGATCGGCGGGGCCCGGGTGCGCGGACCGCTGGCGATGGTCTGGTTCGGCGCGGGCAGCGCATTCGGGTGGGGCGGCTGGATGGGCCTGATCAGCGCCGGCGCGGCGCCCGGCAGCCGAATCGCCGAGCGCACATCCGCGCTTCTGCACCTTGTCTACACTGCCGAAATGATCACCGGTGTCCTGGTCCTGACCATCGGCTGGTTCTTCCTGAGCGAGTACGCCGGCCGCATCACGCTCCCCGAGCCGACCGCCCCCGAGCCTGCCACCGCGACCGCGACCGCGACCGCCCCCGACTTCGCTCCGCCGGCGACCTGATGGTCCGCCGCCTCACCCGCCGGCTGCTCGGTCGGCGGGCCCGGCTGCGCTGGGTACACCTGGTCCTGGGCGGCGCGCTGTTGACCCCGTTCCACCTCGCCGCGCTCACCGTGCTCACCGCGACCGGACTGCTGCGCGACACCCCGGCGGAGCCACTCACCTCGCAACTCCTGGCCTTGGCCCTGGCGTTGCCGTTCGTCGCGCTGGCCGGCCTGGTCCCGCTGGTACGCACGCTCGAAGGCAGCGCCGCGCGGGTGTTGTGCGCGCCGACCGGCGAGGTGCTGAGCCTGCCCGCGACGAGCGCCGCCGCCCGCCGACGGGCCGCCGCGTGGTTCACCCTGCACGCGCTCGCGGGCGGCGTGGTGGCCGGCGTGTCGCTGGCCGCGCCCCCCGGCGGGCTGGTCCTGCTCCTCCTGCCGCTCTTCGCGAACTTGGCCGACGTCTTCGGCTGGGCCGAACCGGCGACCCCGCTCCCCCTCGCGTGGGCCCCGCTCGGCGTCGCCCTGATCCTGCTCCCGCTGCCGGTATCCGCCGCCGCCGGCGCCTGGCTCGCCCGGATCGCCCCGATCCTGCTCGGCTCCACCCCCGCCGACCGCCTCGCCCTCGCCGAGCAGCGCGCCGAACGCCTCGCCGAACGGGCCCGTATCGCCCGCGACCTGCACGACTCGGTCGGCCACGCGCTCAGCGCGGTCGGCATCCAGGCAGCCGCCGCCGGCCGCCTGCTGGACCGCGATCCGGCCTTCGTCGCCCGCGCGTTGACCGCGATCGAGGACACCGCCCGCGACGCCGTCGCCGAACTCGACCACGTCCTCGGCCTCCTGCGCGAGGAGACCCCCGAACCCGCCACTCCCGTGCCCTCGTTGGCCAACCTCGCCGAACTGGTCGCCCGTACCCGCGCGGCCGGCGCCGACGTCGACCTCCACCTCGACCCGGCCGACGGCGTCGCGACGCTGCCCCGCCTGGTCTCGCGCGAGGCGTACCGGATCGTCCAGGAGGGCTTCGGCAACGTCCTGCGGCACGCGGGAGAAGTCCCGGTCAGTCTGCATCTCCGGGTCGCGCAGGGCGAGTTGGCGATCGACCTGAGCAACCCCACCACCGGCGCCCGACCCACCCGAAGCGGCGGCGGACGCGGCCTGCGCGGCACCGCCGAGCGCGTCGCCGTACTGCGCGGCACCTTCACCGCCGGTCCCCGCGACGGCCGTTGGCACCTCAGCGCCCGAATACCATTGGAAGGCCGCCCGTGAGCACCCACCCGATCCGTGTAGTGATCACCGACGACGAGAGCCTGGTCCGCGCGGGCCTGTACGCGATCGTCGACGCCGAACCCGACCTGACCGTGGTCGGCGAGGCGGCGACCGGCGCGGAGGCGGTGGAGCGGGTCCGCGAACTGCGGCCCGACGTGGTGCTGATGGACGTCCGGATGCCCGACCTGAACGGCATCGAGGCCACCGCACGCGTCCTGCGCGAGTCGCCGAACCCGCCGAAGGTGCTGGTGGTCACGACGTTCGAGAACGACGAATACGTCTACGACGCGCTCCGCGCCGGCGCCCACGGCTTCCTGCTGAAGCGGGCCCGCGCCGACGACATGGTGCACGCGATCCGTACCGTGGCCCGAGGCGACTCCCTGCTCTTCCCGGCCGCCATCCGCGACTTGGCCCTCGCCCGCACCCGGGAGCGCGCCCACAACGCGGAGTTGCGCACCCGCATCGCCCGGCTCACCCCGCGCGAGCAGGAGGTCCTACGCCTGATCACCGCCGGCCTGGCCAACACCGAGATCGCCGAACGCACCGGAGTGGGCCCGGAAACGGTCAAGACCCACGTGGCCCGCATCCTCACCAAGCTAGGCGTCCGCGACCGCACCCAGGCGGTGATCGCGGCGTACGAAGGCGGCTTCGCAACGACGGGCCGGGGCGGGCGGGGGTAGGGCGGCCCACCTGCACCCGTCCCGACCGCCGACTATGGCGCTGCCTACGGCGCCGCCGAAGCGCGCGGCCCGTCGTCGAACGTCGGCCCCTGGCTCCTCGGGTCGTCGACCAGGACACACGCCCCGACCGGCCCGTCGGCGAGCCGGTAGCTGTTGGTGCTGCCGGAGCTGTCCGAGGTGTACACCCGCCGCCCGTCGCGGTGGCCCGGGTCGGGAAGGTCCTTCGCCAGGGTCTTGGTGAGCGTCGCGGTGATCACCAACGTGGCGCCCTGCGGCATACGTTCCGGACGAATCTCGGTCCACATCCGGCGGTAGAAGGCGATCTCCTCGTCGTTCAACCGTCGATCGGGGGTGGGCAGCCAGTGATAGATGGCTTCCAGATCCTCACTGGAGATCGGATACGGGGCGAAGCGCCCCGGGGCACAAGTCTTTCCGTACGGCACATAGTCGACCACCGCCTGCACCCCAAGGTCGCGCAGCCGCTGTTCCAGCCCCTTCGGATTGCGGAACTCGTCCACCTTGAACAGGACTCCGCCGTCCGGTCGCCGCACCACCTCGAACGGCCGCGCCTCGGCCGAACCCCCACCGACCATCGGCGCACCGATCCCGATGGCCGCTGCGAGCACCGCCGAGGCGGCCAACCCGTACCCGATCCGCCGCCCCCGCGAGGTTGCCCGCCGCCCGGCAGGGGCCGCCTCGACCGCCGGCACACCGCCACGCGCGGCGAGCAACTTCAGCTCCTCCAGAGCACGTTCCTCGAACCCGATCACGCCTTCGCCTCCGCTTCCAAATGTCCTGCCATCCGGGTGCTTCGGGCCGACCCGGCCACCGGCGGCCCCAACTCCTTCGCGAGCCGCCGCCGAGCCCGGTGCAGGCGCACCCGCGCCGCGACCGGCCGAATGCCGAGCGCCGCCGCGGCCTCGGTCACGGACATCCCGTCCACGCTGACCAGTTCGAGCACGGCGCGGTCGTCCTCGGGCAACCGCTCGATCGCCCGATACGTGCGGCGCACGGCCGCCGCCGCGTCGAGCCGTTCCTCCAGGCGCTGGATGTCGTCCTCGTCCAACACCCGCCGCCCCGCCAACCGCCGCGACGCATCCGCCTCCCGCGCCGACCGCCGCCGATCGCTCGCGACGACGTTGCGGGCGACCCCGTACAGCCAGGCCACTTCGCCGCCGGGTCCACCCCGAAAGCCCACCGCCGACCCCATCGCGGCGATGAACACCTCGACGGTCAAATCGGCAGCCGACTGCGGATCATCGACACGTCGCGCCACGAACCGCCCCACCGCGTCGATGTGTCTGCGATAGAACGCCTCCAGGACCACCGGGTCACCGGCAATCCCCCTGACCGCTTCCACATCCACATCCGGTCCATCCAAGAGGGGCTCCCCACACCAACGCCATCACTTGTCGCTGTCCCTGTCCCCCACTTGTGGTCATCACCGCAGAGGGCGTTACAGCCGAATCCACGCGCCCGGAGACGCAAAGGGCGGGGGCAGAGTCCTCCGGCGAGCCTCCCCGACGGGCGTTGCGCCTTGGGTTGCGGGCGGCTGATACGGGGCCGGTCGGAGTCGGTGGTGGGCCGCCGCCGGCGTGCGGGGCTCCACGACCCGGGCCTCCCGACGAGACGCGCGCGTTGCTCGGCGAAACCCGGCCGGCAGCGGCGGGGCGGGCGGGCGCTTGGGTCGAGCCCTCCGGGCAGCCTTCCCGGGTGGGTCGGGGCGTTTCGGGGCGTTTGGAGGGGAGTTGGGGTCCGCAACCGGATCGCGATGGGTGGTTGTGGGCTTCGAGCTTCGGTGACCTGCGGTTTTGCGGGGCCGGGACGGAAAGTCGGGCGACGAGTGCCGGTTTCGTGCGCTCCGACCCCCTCAACGCCGCTGTAAAGACCAAAACCGCCCAATCGCCGCCGACTTCGGACTCTGCGACCCAACAGAGGCCGCCAAGGAGACCGAAAGTGCCCAGCGGGCGCCCAAACCGGATCCCGAGGCACCTCAGACACTCCCGCTTCGCGCTGACCTGCGGTTTTCTCTCACGTCGAGACCACAGCACCTCACGCCGTCCGGTTTCGTGAACTCTCGCCCCCACACGCCACAGCACCTCGAAAAGCCCTGCCCGACCCACCCGGAAAGCAGCCTGGAGGACTCGACCCAAGCACCCTCCCGCCCCCGCTGCCAGTCGGTTTTCGCCGAGCAAGGCCCCTGTCTCGTCGGGAGCCCCAGGTCTCGGAGCCCCGCACGCCGGCGGCGGCCCATCATCGACTCTGACCGGCCCCGGACCGGCCACCCACAACCCAAGGCGCGACGACCGCCGGAAACGCCCGGCCCACACGGACAGGCCCCCGGCGGACTCGACCCGAGCCTCCTCCCGCTCCCTCACTGCCGGCTGGTTTTCGCCAAGCAACACCCTCGCCTCGTCGGGAGGCCCGGGTCTTGGAGCCCCGCACGCCGGCGGCGGCCCATCGTCGACCCTGACCGGCCCGCATCAGCCAGCCGCAACCCAAGGCGCACCGACCGCCGGAAACGCTCGGCCCACTCGGCAAGGCCACCCGGAGGACCGACGCAACCGCCCTTCCTGGCCGCCGCTGCCGGCCCGGGTTTTCGCCGAGCAACGCGCCCGTCTCGTCGGGGCTCTTCGTCTCGGAGCCCCGCACGCCGGCGGCGGCCCACCACCGACTCCGACCGCCACGCACCAGCCACCCGCAACCCGAGACGCCACGCACGCCGGCAACGCGACCACCCGGAACAGCCCTCAGCGCACTCGACCCGAGCCCTCGTCGGCCCCAGGAGCCGACAGCGAGACCGGAACCGGAACCGGAACCGGCACCGGCACCGGCACCGGAACCCGCGCCTGCCGCCTCGGAGCGCGGGCCGGGCGGCGGCCCGTCGATGCCGCGCATCTAGCGGCAACGCAGCCCGTCGGATGTTCGGCCATCGGGGGAATAACCACCTCAGCCGGTTCGTTGGGCCCCGACATGACGGCTATGTGGGGGTGCGCGTGAAGGTCGGGGACATCGAGGTGATCCCCGTGCGAGACGGGGTCGGCGTGGAGGTGGCGGCGGAGATCCTGAGTCGGCCCGGTGTCGCCGGCGCGTGGGCGTGCCACGCCGAGCACTTGGGCCCGGGCGGGACGCTGGAGCTGCCGCTCGGCGGATTCTGCGTCCGGACCGGCGATCGGATCGTGCTGGTGGACGCGGGCGTGGGGGATGTGGACGACGGCAAGTACGCGGGCGGGAACCTGCTCGGCTCCCTGGCCGCACACGGCATCACCCCCGCCGATGTGACCGATGTGGTCTTCACCCACCTGCACTTCGACCACGTCGGATGGGCGAGCCACGACGGGCGGATCGTCTTCCCGAACGCGACCTACCGGCTGCATCGCGCCGACTGGGAACACTTCGTGACGGGCCCGACCGCGAACGCCGGCGCGATCGACAAGCTGACGCCGATCGAACCCCGACTGGAGCCGTTCGACGGTGACTTCACGGTCGCGCCGGGCCTTGACGCACGGTACGTCCCCGGCCACACCCCCGGCTCGACCGTCTATGTCGTCTCCTCCGGCGGGGAACGCGCCTTGTTGCTGGGGGATGTCGTGCACTCGGTGGTGCAACTGGGCGAGCCGGACTGGCAGGTGGTCTTCGATGTCGACCCCGTGGCGGCTACGGCCGTGCGCAACCGCATCGCCGACGAGGTGGCGGACACCGAAGACCTTGTGATCGGCGCCCACTTCCCGGACCTGCGCTTCGGCCGGGTCGTACGCGCGGGCGGGCCCCGCCGATTCGTGGCCGTCTGATTCGGAAGAGTGGGCGAGGTTTCGCGCGGTCCGGTCAGAAGGGACGGGTCGGGAAGACGACCGGGTCGGGGACGAGTTCGGATGCGGGGGCGTCGTAGAGGGCGCGGTCCGACCAGCGGCGGACGGTCAGGATCGATCCCTCCTCGGTGCCTCGCACGCCGATGACCTCACCGCTGTCGCGCCGGCGGTTCTCGGCACGACGTACGCGGGAGCCAACCTCGAACGTCGGCCCGGCCGGGGCCCCTTGCGGTGGGGCCGCATGTTCGACGGGCCCGTTCGCGGGCGCGATGAAGCGAATGGTGGAGTCTCCGGTCATGGCTGGATTCCTTTCCAGGCATGGCTCAACCGACCGAGCGGCAGAGGCAATTGGGCATAGGCGCCCCGGTGTCGAGGGAACGCGTGAACGAGCGTCGACACCGGGGCAGTTCATGGAAGGGACGGACGCCGGGCCACGGGCCATGGATGCGACCCGGCGCCCCTTCCCCCACCGCAACCGACACGGAAGGCACCGGTCGCGGAGGACTCCTCGCGAGGCAGGTCCGGCGGGACCACCTGAGCGCGAGGAGGGGTCTCAGGCGCTGCGTCTCTTCAACGGACAGTCCACGAGCGGGCATCCGCAGGGCGGTTCGCGCTGCCGCCACCATGGATCCGCGCCACACAGCTTGTGGCCGGTGTGCGGCACCAGGACACGTGCTCCTCTCGGCCCCACCCGATAGACGGCCAGAGTGATGTAGCTCCCCGGAGGTTCAGGGTGCGGGTCCGGACCGAAGTCGGCCGGGCGGAGGTACCAGAGCGGGTCGTTCGAGGGCGACATATGCGGGGTTGGAGACATCGCAGGTCCTTGGCTTCGATCCCATGGAGGCGGTCGCCCGCGAACAGTGCGCACACGGGCACGCGCTCGCCAACACGGATTGCTTGGAAGCGAATGCTGTGCGTGAGCAACTGCGATTAGCATGCCGGCATGAGCCCGACAAACAGTATGGGCAGGGCAGAATTCCGCCGTTCAAATTCCGCAGGAGCTTTCGCTGGTCACGAGGTTGAACCGCGCCTGCGCGAAGCCTCCTGCTGTGGCGCAGAACGTTCCTTGCTCCGGCGGAACGTTCGCCCACACACTGGATTCGCGCATGGAGAGGACCGCAGATGATCGGCGACAGCGAGTCGGCGTCACCAGCCCTGTGCCGCCTTCAACTCGGCGGCGAACTCCGTCGCCTACGGCTCCAGGCAGGCATGAAGTCCGCCCAGGTGGTGCGGCGCTTGATCTGGAGTCCGTCCAAACTCACCCGCCTGGAGGCCGGCGAGAACTACGTCGTCGAGCCGTCCGACGTCATGGCGCTCTGCGAGATCTACGGCGCGGACGCGGACACCCGAGCGCTCCTCAACGGGTTCGCCGCAGTGACCAAAACCAAACGCGACTGGTGGCAATCACCGCAGTATCGACCGATTATCCGTCCGGGCCTCAAGGCGTTCCTCGGCTTGGAGGCGACGGCCAGTGCCCTGCACAACTACGAGTCCGAGTTCGTGCCGGGGTTGCTCCAGACCGAGGCGTACGTACGCGCGATTCATCAGATCTCACACGCGGCACTCCCCCCGGACGATGTCGACCGACTCGTCTCGATCCGAATGACTCGTCAGGAGGTTCTGCTCCGGCCCCGGACGCCGCTCAAGTTGATCGCCATCGTCAACGAAGCGGTGCTGCGTCGTCAGGTAGGCGGAGCGGCACTCACCCGTGCGCAGTTGCAGCACATCGTCGACCTGGGCGAACTCCCGAACGTGAGGGTGCAGGTGGTTCCCTACCGGCTCGGCGTACATCCCGGGATGGCAGGGCCCTTCGTCATCCTCAAGTTCCCGAAGGAAGCGGCGCTGAAGCCGATCGTCTACCTGGAAAACCTGGCGGATGCCTGGGTCACCCGTCGGGAGACCGATGTCGAACAGTACGAAGAAGCCTTCACCGATCTCCAAGCCCTCGCCCCGGGCCCCCAGGAATCGCTGAGCCTGATCCATACGGCAATCAAGGAGCTTTGATTGATGACCGCCTCCCCCGCGACCGCCTGGTTCAAGTCGAGCTACAGCAACAACTCGGGCGGGCAATGCGTCGAGGGAACCTACGTCGGGCTTCGCGCGATGGCCATACGCGACTCGAAAGACCCCTCCCGAGGCGCCTTCCTCTTCCGTGCTCATCCGTGGAAAGCATTCCTCGACTCCGTAAAGCGTCAGAACTGACCCACGCGGGGGCCACACCCACCCACCTCCAACCGTGAGGTGGGCCACAGGCGTTCGCCGGTGCGCCCATGCAACTCGCCATGATCGCCACCGATAAGCTGCCCCCACTGTGCGGGCTCGGGGTTCGCCCGGGCACCAAAGGAGCACCAACCGCATGATGGGACCGGCCCATTCGCTGTCCGGAGCCTGCGCCTGGATGGCCGTCGGAGCCGCCGCCGACGCCTACGGCCAACCGATGCCCTGGCCCGTCCTCGTGGTCGGCGGCCTGATCTGCGCCGGCGCCGCCCTCGGGCCGGACCTGGACCACAAGGCCGCCACCGTCTCCCGCTCCTTCGGGCCGATATCCATGGTTCTCTGCGGCGTGGTCGACGCCCTCGCGAGCGCCACGTACAAGGCCACCCGCATGAAGGGCGACCCCCGCCGCAACGGTGGCCACCGCACCCTCACCCATACCTGGGTCTGGGCGGGGCTCGTCGGCGTCGCCGCCTCCGCCATCTGCGCCTACGGCGGCCGGTGGGGCGTCCTGGGCGTGCTGTTCGTGCACATGGTCCTGGCCATCGAGGGGCTCCTGTGGCGCGCCGCCCGCCTGCACAGCGACATCCTGGTCTGGCTGCTCGGCGGCACCAGCACCTGGATGCTGGTCGAAATCCTCAACCGCCCCGGCAACGGCTCCGATTGGTTCTTCACCGGGCCCGGCCAGGAGTACTGGTGGGTCGGCCTCCCGATCGCCCTGGGCGCCCTCACCCACTGCATCGGCGACGCGCTCACCGTCTCCGGGTGCCCGATCCTGTGGCCGATCCCCATAGGCCGCAAACGCTGGTATCCCCTCGGCCCTCCCAAGTCCATGCGCTTCCGCGCCGGCGCCAAGGTCGAAGTCAAGGTCCTGATGCCCCTGTTCATGGGCGCCGGCGGCCTCGGCGCGGTGGCCGCCCTCGGCTACCTGGGCTGACGACGCGCCGACGTCATGCCGCCGCCAGCGCTTCGGTGGGCGCCAAGTGGGCCGCCCGCAGCGCCGGATAGAGCCCGGCACAGACGCCGACGACCAGGGTCGCGGCGAGGCCGCCGGCCATGGCCCAGGGCGGTACCACGGCGGGCCAGTGCCGATACGTGCTGTATCCGACCGTCGCCGCGGAACCCAGGAGAATGCCACCGGCGCCGCCGAGGATCGACAACAGCAGGGCCTCGGCCAGGAATTGCGTGCCGATGTGGCCGCGGGTGGCACCAAGCGCGCGGCGCAGGCCGATCTCGGCGCGGCGTTCGAGGACGGAGATCACCATCGTGTTGGCCACACCGACGCCGCCGACGAGCAGCGCGACCGAACCCAGCCCGACCAGAAGGCCGTTGAGTGCGTCGTCGGCCGCCTCGCGGGCGGCCAGGGCGTCGGAGGGGCGGGACACCTCCACCTCGTTCGGGTTGGCCGGATTGGCGGTGGCGCCCAGGACTGCGGCCACATCGGCGATCGACGCGTTGTCGGCGCGGGTGTACACGGTGGTCGGATTGCCATCGAAGCCGAGGTCGCGCCGGGCCTCGGGCCAACCGACGAGCGCGGCCGTGTCGAGTTCGCCGGCCAGCGGTGTCGGGGCCAGGATGCCGATCACGGTGAACCACCGTCGGCCGAGCCACACTTGCACGTCGGGCCCGGGGGCCCGGACGCCGAGTCGCGCGGCGGCGACCGGCCCCAGCACGACCGCGGGGTAGCCCTCGTTCGCCGGGTTGAGCCATATCCCATGGGCGAGGGATGTGCCGACGGTCGCGGGCAGGTCGAGGCGGGCGGCGTATACGCCGATGCCGCCGGATTCCTGCGACGGGATGCGGTCATTGCGGTAGACCTTGGCATCAGTCTTGCCGATGGCGGAGACCGCCTCCACCGGGCCGATGCGCGCGACCATGGCGACGGCGTCGGGGGGCAGGCCGGCGGCGGCGCCGGTGGCGGTTTTGCCGGGCGCGGCGGTGAGCAGGTTGGTGCCGAGGGCGTCGAGGCGGCGGTCGAGGTTCTCGCGCCCCGACGCCGACACACCGACCACGGCGATCAGCGCCGCGACGCCGAGCGCGATGCCGAGCGCCGACAGCAGGACTCGGGTCGGACGGTTGCGCAGTCCGGCGCCCCCGACGCGCAGGACGTCGGCGGCTTTCATGCGAGTCGGCCGAGGCTGCGACTGCGGTTGCGGCTGCGACCGCACTGCCGGTTGGGGACCGGCAACGCGAGCAAGGCGTGTTCGGCTCATCGCAGGCTCTCCGCATCCACCGCATCCACAATGTCCACCGCATCCGCCACCCCGTCGTGCACGATCCTGCCGTCCTGGAGCGCGATCCGGCGGGGCACTGCGGCGGCGATGTCCTGGTTGTGGGTGATGATCACCACGGCCGTCCCGTCGCGGTGGAGTTCGCGGAGCAGTTCCATGACGACCCGGCCGGAATGGGAGTCCAGGGCGCCGGTCGGTTCGTCCGCGAGCAGCAGAGGAGGATCGCCGAGCACGGCGCGGGCGATGGCCACCCGCTGCTTCTGTCCTCCGGACAGCTGGTGGGTGTGGTGCCCGACCCGGTCGGCCAATCCGACCCGGTTCAGCGCCTTTTCGGCGAGTTCGCGGCGGCGTCGGCGGGCCACGCCCCGATACAGGAGGCCGTCGGCGACGGCATCCAGAACCGGACCCGGAGGCAGGTGGAACTGCTGGAAGACGAAGCCGATGGTGGTGGCGCGAAGGGCCGACAGTCGGCGATCGGTGAGGCTGTCCAGGTCGTGTCCGGCGATGCGCACCCGGCCGCGACTCGGCCGGCTCAGCGTGCCCATGATGGTCAGGAGCGTGGACTTGCCGGACCCCGAAGGGCCGACCACCGCCACCAGTTCCCCGGGCACGACGGTGAGGTGCGTGGCGTCCAGGGCGATGACAGAACCGTAGTCCTTACGGGCGGCGACGAGTTCGACCAGCGGAACGGGCGCGGTCATCGCGGCACCACCACGGCCAAGCCCTGGGCGATGTCGGGACCGGACACTTCGACCCGACCGTTGACGAACATGCCCAGCGTCACCGGGCGATAGTCGCCGGGGCTTCCGGGGGGTCCGGTGCCGACGACCTCGATCGCGTAGCCACCCTCACGCAGGGCCACCAGCGCATTGATGGGAACGGCGAGCACGTCGGACCGGGTTTCGGCAACGAGGGTGACCTCCACCGGCGCGGCCTGGAAACGACCCAGCCTGTCCTGCTCCGGGACGGCGAGGGCAACGGCGAGGGTGGCGTCCTGGGTCCGGGCCGAAGTCCCCTCGGCGGGGCGGCCATTGCCCGAACCGCCGGCTCCGGGCGGGGCCGAGGCCGCGGTGCCGATGTCGGTGACCCGGGCCTCCGCGGTGGTGCCGTCGGGCAGTTTGACGGTGGCCTTGGTACCGGTTTGCACGAGGTCCTCGTACTGGACGTTCAGGTCCACGGCGACGGTGCGCTCGGTGCCGGTCCAGGTCAATACGGGACCGGCCGCGGCGCGGCCGGGAGTTGCGGCGACCGTGGCGACGCGACGGGCGCCGGGGGCGACGACCGCCCGGCCGGGTCCGAGGATGCCGGTGTCGGGGATACCGAGATCCCGCTGCCACTTGCGCACGGCGTCCGCCGTCCCCGAGGTGTAGTGGTCGTCGACGGTGAAGCCGGTGTAGCCGAGGGCGGCGAGGTTGTCCTCGACGACTCGAACGTCCTGACCATCCATGCCCGCAGACAAATCCCGATACAACGGCGTCGAGCCGTACAGCAGCGGCACGGGCTGTTCGTCGACCGCGTACACGGGCTTGCCGCGCTCCACAACGGCCCCGGGGGCGGGCAACCAGGTCAGCCGTCCACCGCCTGTCTGCCCATCGACGATCTGCCGATCAACCCTCCGCCCACCGGCGGCCTGCCCACCACTCGCCTGTCCGCCGCCGGTCGACCCACCGACCGTATGCTCGTCACCGGCCGGGCCGCCCGCCGTCTGCCCACCACCTGTCGCCCCGCCGCCCGTCGCGGCACCGAGCGTCTGCCCGCCGCCGGTCGACCCACCGACCGTCGACCCACCGCCTGTCGACCCACCGACCGTCTGACCACCGACCGTCTGACCACCCGCCGTCGACCCACCACCAGTCGACCCGCCAACCGTCTGACCACCCGCCGTCGACCCACCACCAGTCGACCCGCCAACCGTCTGACCACCCGCCGTCGACCCACCACCAGTCGACCCACCAACCGTCTGACCACCCGCCGTCGACCCACCACCGGTCGACCCACCCACCGTCTGACCACCCGCCGCTTGTTTGCCGCCCGTCTGCCCCCCGACTGTTTGTCCGCCGGCCGTCGACCCGCCACCCGTCGAGCCGCCGCCCGTCTGACCACCCCCCGACTGGCCGCCCACCGAGGGGTGTTCGACCGACGTGGCAGCCCCATAGCCCAGCGTGCCCGGCACCGTCTGGGACCGGACGAGGGTCACCCGTTCGACGGTCGCCGTCGCGGGCCGCTCGGCGGCGGAAGGGTGGCGATCCGCCGGCGCCGCGCCGATGACGCCGGTCGCCACCGCACCCGCCGCGCCGACCCCGGCCACGATCGCCGCCGCCACCATGCCTCCCCGGAGCCGGCGGTTCACTTCGCACCGCCGGCAGGTGCGCCGGCCTGGCACTTCTGCATCGCGGCGGTGAACCCGGGCGCACCGGTCGGGAACGAGCTCTTGTCGAACCCGTCCGGCCCCGGGTCGTTGAACGCGATCCCGGCATCACGCATGCACCGGGCCAGTTGCCGCATCGCCTCCAACTGCTTCTCGGTCGGCTTCGAGCCGTTGGTGACGGACTGCGGGGCCCGGTCCCGGCACGCCTGCATGGCCTTGCGTACGGTCGGCGCGTCCGCGCCGCCGCGCAGGGGGCCGAGGTCGAGCTTGCCGGTGTTCGGATCAGGGTCCTGGACCGGGACGCCGTTGTCGCGCATGCACTTGGCGAAGTCCCGGGCGCGGGCCGTGTCGTCCCGCCCGTTCCCGGCCCCGGGCACATCGGCGGTGCGCTTCGTTCCGCCGTCGGCACTGGCGACCTTCCGGCCCTCCGAGCCCCCTCCGCACGCCGCCGTGGCCGGCAGGAGCACCACGACCACCGCAGCCGCCGCGACGGCCCGAAAGCGCCGAGCGCGCGGTGGGCGCCGCCCCGCCGGCGGTGTCGGGTCCGATACCGGGCGGGCGGGCTGTGCAGGCGTCAGGGATCGCATCGTCGGTGCTCCTCGTTCGGTGCCGCCGGCGGCTGTCGCCGGGCACGCAGGAGATCCTGGACGTCGCGCCTCGGGAGGACCTCGGCCCCGACTCAAAGCAAGCCGGCAGTCGAGGCAGGCTCGGCCGGCCGCTCCGCGAGGGGGAGCAGAAGACGGAACACCGCACCCGCCGCCGGCCCCGGGGCAGCCAGTTCGACCCGCCCACCGTGGGCGGCGGCCACGGCGGCGACGATGGCCAGGCCAAGGCCGGCGCCACTGCCACCACCAGGCCCGGACCGGCCGCGATACAGCCGATCGAAGACGTGGGGGGCGTGCTCGGCCGGAACTCCCGGCCCCGTATCGGCGACTTCGACGACCGCGACGGCCTCGTCCGGGGCGAGTTCGCACCCCGCGCCGGACACCGCCGCCTCCTGCGCGGCGGGAGTCGCGACGCCCACCCGGATCCGGATGTGCGTGCCGTCCGGGGTGTGCCGCACCGCGTTGGCCAGCAGGTTTCCGATCGCCCGACGCAGCCGCGACTCGTCGCCGGCGACGACGGCCGGCACCAGGATCCGGCTGTCCTCGTCCAACGCGGCGAGCGTGAGCGGACGGTCGGGAGCGCTCACCCGCACCTCCGGCAACAACTGCGCGGCCAGATCGAGCAGATCGACGGGACCGAGATCCATCCTCGGGTGTTCGTCGAGCCGGGCGAGGTTCAGCAGATCGTCGACAAACCTCCCCAGGCGGGCCGCCTCCGCCTCGATCCGGGCGAGGCCGTCGCCGGGATGTCCGGTATCCCCTCGCTGCCGCCGTTCCAACTCGGCGAACCCGCGAATGCTGGTCAGCGGAGTCCGCAACTCGTGCGAGACGTCGGAGAGAAACCGGCGCAGGCGCTGTTCGGATTCACGACGGGCGGCGATCTCGCTGTCCACACGATCCAGCATGGTGTTCATGGCCAGCCCGAGCCGCCCCGGCTCGGTACGCGCGTCCGCGTCGGGCACCCGTCGGGCGAAGTCGCCCCCGGCGATCTGCCCGGCGACCACCTCCATCCGGGTCAGCGGGCGTAGCCCGGCGCGTACCGTCGCCCACGCGGCGACGCCGAGCAGCGCAAGGGCTCCGAGCGTGACGACCAGGTCGATCCGCAACATGCGCCGATAGGTCGCCTCGACCGAATCCATCGACGTGGCCGCGACGATGAGCCGGGTACCGTCCCGGTCGGCCCGTACCCGGACACGCCACGAGTCGCCGCCGTCGCGGTCCGGCACGGTGAACGCGCCCTGGCCGGCGCGCCGTTCGAGTTGCGTCCGGCTCGGCAGACGGGGTGCGCCGACCGCCCCGTACGGGAGGTTTTGCCGGGTGTCGTCCGGTCCGATCAGGTAGATCCGCGTCTGGCTGCCGGACCAACCGCCGATGAACCCCTGAAAGCCGTTGTCGGCACGCCCGGCGCTCTCTTTCAACGCCTCGCCCAGGAGTTCGTCCTTGCCGGGCTTGTCGACGAACAACCCGCCGCCCACCGCCGACAACTGCCGGTCCACCCGTTCCACCAGGTATGCCCTGAGCAGCATCAATCCGGCGGTGTTCGCGGCCAGTAGGGCCACCGTGGTCAGCGCGCACGCGATCACCGCAAGGCGCACCCGCAGACTCCACCCGTGTACGGCGGTCGGCCGGGGCACGGCGCGGCGGATCGCTTCGCCGCGGCCCGCGCTCGTCATACGTCCTCCGGCGGGAGGCGCAACGAGTAGCCGACCCCGCGCAGCGTATGCAGCAGCGGCGGCCCGTCCCGATCGATCTTTCGGCGCAGGTAGTAGATGTAGCTTTCGACGATCCGCCCGTCACCGCCGAAGTCGTAGCGCCACACCCGGTCGAGGATCTGCGCCTTGGTGAGCACGCGGCCCGCGTTCTCCATGAGGTAGCGCAACAGCCGGAACTCGGTCGGCGACAGGTCGACCACCCGACCGGCGCGCCGCACGATGTGGGTGGCGTCGCTCAGTTCGAGGTCGGCGAAGCGCACCACCTCGTCCGCCGGCGCCTCGGAGCCGGCGCGGGTCCGCCGCAGGATGGCGCGGATCCGCAGCACCACCTCCTCCAGGCTGAAGGGTTTGGTGACGTAGTCGTCGCCCCCTGCGGCCAGACCGGCGATCCGATCCTCGACGGCATCGCGCGCCGTCAGGAACAGCACCGGGACGTCGTGCCCATCGGCGCGAAGCCGGCGCGCCACCGCCACACCGTCGAGATCACCGAGCGCGATGTCGAGCACCACCAGGTCCGGCGCGGCGGCGGACACGGCGGCCAGCGCCGCCCGCCCGTCACCGGCCACCCGGACGTCGAACCCGATCAGCCGCAGGGTTTGGGCCAGCAGGTCCCGAATATTCGGCTCGTCATCGACAACCAGAACAGACGCAGTCACGGCTCATGTGTAACGCGACAACCTCAAAGAAGCCTCAAAGCCCCCGCCCACTCCACCATCCACCGCGCCATCCCCGCCGACGCGTCGCTCGGGTATCGACCACCGGACCCAACCTCCCCCGCCGGCCCGTGCAATGCTGAACGCTGCCGGCAACTTTCGAGGGAGCCCCGATGATCGACCGACTTCACCGATGGACCTGCTACTGGATCGAACTCCTCCAGCGCCACGACACGGCTCCGGAGAACGTCGGATCCTGAAGCGACTCAATACCCCGCCGGCGCCGGCCACCGCCGCTCCACCCCGGCGGCGTCCAACTCGGCGGCGAACTCGCTGAACAGCGCGGGGTCTTCGCGGACCGCCCGCGGCTCGACGCCCCGCCGCAGGCAGTATGCGGCCAGGTGCCCGGCCACCTCGCCGACGTTCCACTCCACCGGGTGCAGCCGGTAGCACCCGTTCGAGATGTGCGTCGTGCCGATGTTCTTGCCCGCCGGCAGCAGATTCCGCATCCGGATCGGCAGCAGCGCGCCCAAAGGGATCTCGAACGGCACGCTGGCCACGTCGATGTAGTTGTCGCCGCCGGTCGACGGATGCAGGTCGATCCGGTACGCGCCCACCCCCACCGAGTCCGGGAAGTGGTGGATGGTGTCCCCGCCCAGGATGTCCCGGGACACGTGATGCTCCGTCACCGTGGTCACCGCGCGGATCCGGCGCGACTCGCGCACGTACGCCGACTTCGCCAACCCGTCGGCGGTGCCGACCACATCGTGCCGCAGCCGCAGTCCGGGATACCCCCGGCCGCCGTCCGGGCGCGGGGCCTCGGTCTGGAGCCAGTACAGCACCGACAACGACAACTGCTTCGCCTCGCGGTGCGCGGCGGCGGCCTCGTCGGCGCCGACCTCGATGATCGGCCGCAACCAGTAGTCGTTCAGCGGCCAGTTCACGAGCGTGATGTCCGAGTCGATCGCGCCCGGCTCGAACAGCCCCTTGGCCAGGATGCGTCGGAACAACCACAGGTCGTCGCCGCCCGCGTTGGCACTCTGGTCGGCGGTGATCGCCAGCGGATCGCCGGCCGGGTTGGGGTCGAACGTCCGGGCCTCGGGCTTCAACGTGCGCGGATCCGGCGCGAGGAAGCCCAGCAGCGGCCCCGGCCAGAAGTCCGGTCGGTACGAGCGCCAGAAGTCGTAGTCGGCGGGCCGGTCGATCACGTGGTTCTCGCCCTCGTGGTGCGAGATCGCGAAGCAGTAGGTGATGCCCTGCATGTTCAGCGGCCGGCACTCGGCGGGCGCGCTCGGTTCGCCGTACTCCTCCCGGGACTCGGCGCCGGTCACGTACTCCGCCTTCGCCAGCGGCAACAACTCGCCGGTCTCGGTGGCGTCCAGGACGTAGTCCGCCGTGACGGTGTGCGACTCCTCGGTCGGCAGACCCCACAGGGTCACCCCGGACACCCGGTCGCCCTCGGTGAACACCTCGGCCGGTACGTGCTCCAGGAGAACGCGCAACCGCCCGGACGCCAGATGCGGGGCCACCATCGCCTGCAACACGGCCAGCGCGACGCGCGGTTCGTGGCAGAGCTTGCTCACGTAGCCGGCCCCCGGGTTGAGGTCGCGCCGCCGCGCCGCCGCGCCGGTCAGCGGATACCAGATCCGGTAGTGGTCGCGGATCGCGGTGCGCAGTTCGCGATAGGTCGCGGTGGCGCCGTAGCTCTCGATCCAGGGATGCTCGTCCGGCGGCACGGCCTGCGCGGTGAGTTGGCCGCCGATCCAGTCGGTCTCCTCGGTGAGCACGACCCTGCGACCCGCACGGCACGCGGCCAACGCGGCGGCGACTCCCCCGAGTCCACCGCCGACGACGAGTATCTCGGTATTGATTTCGGACATGGTGCAGCCCTCCGTGAACGGAATCGAATAAGCACGTGCAACGCCGAACAGGGCGCACTGACATGGCCGTTCGGCCGACCGGCCGGCACGGATCGGCGACGAACTCAGCGCACCCGGGCGGCCGTCCGCCCGATCTCCAGCGCACAGCTCATCAACTGATGCCTGGGCAGCGCGTCGTTGTCCCCGTCCCCCGCGATCAACCCGGTGAGCAACCGCACCGCCGCCGCGCCCATCTCCCGGCGCGGCACCACGAATCCGGTCAGCGCCGGCGGTCCCTGCTCGGTGTATTCGGGGGCGCCGAGGGTGGCCAGGGACAGGTCGTCGGGGAAGCGGTATCCCGCCTCCGAGGCGGCGGCCAGCAGCGCCCGATGCGCCGCGTCGGTGTCGGTGGCCTCGGTGACGATCGCGGTCACGCCCCGCTCGTACCAGCCGCGCAGCCGATCGGTGGTCAGATCGGAGCCGTCCGTACGGACCACGGCGCCCTCGTCGAGCGCGAGTCCGCACTCGGCCATCCCTCGCCGAAAGCCCGCCTCGCGGTCCACGGCGCTGATCGCGTCGTCGAGTTCGCGCACGTACAGGATGTCCCGGTGACCCAGCTCGGCCAGGTGACGGACGACCTCCGCCGTCGCCGTCACGTAGTCCGCGCCGACGTACGGCAGCCGGTCGCCGAAGTCGTCGTGTCGGCCGAGGTAGACCACGGGCAGATCGGTTGCCAGGAGCCGGTCCATCTCCCGGATCGGCAGATGCCGACCCATGAACAGGCAGCCGTCGGCCAGCCGGACCCGGTTCAGCACCTCGGCGTGCGGCCGTTCGCCGGTCACGCTGGAGGCGATGAACATCAGCAGGTCGTAGCCCTGGATCGCGGACTCCTGCTCGATGCCGACCAGGAACGGGTGGTAGGCGTGCGACATTTCGGTGGGGAAGGTAGCGGTGAACGTGTACAGCCCGAGCAGGTTGTTCTGCCCGGCCGCCAGTCGCTTCGCTATCGGGTCGGGCACGTAGCCGAGTTCTTCGGCGGCGGCCATCACCTTGCGCCGGGTCTCGTCGGCGATGCCCACTGCCGCCGAGCCGCCGCTGAGGATCAGGGACACCGTCGGCTGCGAGACGCCGGCCAGGCGGGCGATGTCCGCCTGGCGGGGCCGGTTCGTCCGTGAACCGGCCGGCCGCCCGGGCCCGCCGCTCGGCTTCATGTCATCCTCCAAGTGCCCGGCGGCAACAGCCGCCTAATACGCATCAGATCAAGATGGAAATCGAGTATATCCAGTAACGGTGGGTGATTCACGGAGCTTCCAACCCACCGTCGGGGCGCCGCACGCGGGCCGCCCAACGCTCGTGCAGATGGGTCTGCGGCGGGTACTTCACCGCCTGGGCCTCGTCCAGATCCACGCCCCAGCCGGGCCGGTCCGACGGCACGAGATAGCCGTCCACCGTGCGCGGCGTGCCGGGGAAGACCTCGTGCACCCGTTCGGGGTAGACGTGTTGCTCCTGGATGCCGAACGCGGGACTGGTCACGTCCAGCGTCAGGTTGACCGTCGCGCCGACGGGCGACACGTCCGGCGGCCCGTGCCAGGCCGTGCGGACCCCGGTCAGCTCGCACAGCGTCGCCAGCTTGCGAGCCGGGGTCAGTCCGCCCACCGCCGAGACGTGCACCCGCAGATAGTCGACGCCGCCGGAGGTGACCAGGCGGGTGGCGTCGGTCATCGAGGTCACCAACTCGCCGGAGGCGATCGGCATCGGCGCCGCGGCGCGCACCTCCGGCAGCCGGTCGAAGTGCTCCGGCGCGAGCGGGTCCTCCAGGAAGAACAGCCGGTGGGGCTCCAGCGAACGTGCCAGCACCACGGCCTCTTTCGGGGTCAGCCGGCTGTGCGCGTCGTGCAACAGGCCGAGTTCGTCGCCCAATACCTCCCGGGCTCGCTCAAACAGGCGTGGCGTGGTGCGGAGATAGTGGCCGACGTCCCACCCGTCCGGGTACGGGCTGCCGGGATAGCCGCCCGGCGTGCCCTCGGCGCCGTACGTACCGAGTCCCGGGCCGCCGCACTGCAACCGCACATGTCGGTAACCCTGTTCGGCCAGTGCCGCGGCCCGCTCGATCGACTCCTCGACGCTGCCGCCCCGGGCACCGGTGTACACCGCCGCGCCGCCGCGCACCCGACCGCCGAGCAGTTCGTACACCGGCACGCCCGACCGTTTGCCGGCGATGTCCCACAACGCCTGGTCGATACCCGACAGCGCGTTGTTGTGGACGGGCCCGCCGCGCCAGTAGGACGAGAAGTGCAGAAGCCGAAAGATGTCCTCGATGTCGGCCGGATGCCGACCGACCACCATCGGCCCGAGGTGTTGCTCGACGGCCGCGGTCACCGCGTGGAAGCGCTGGGTGAAGGTGGCGCAGCCGAGACCGTACAGCCCGGGTTCGGAGGTATCGACCCGCACCACCACGAGCGGCACCCCACCGGGCGCGGTCACGATGGCCCGCACCGAGGTGATCCGCAGCGCGTCCCGCGCGGGCCACGGGGCCTGGGTCTCCGCCATGGGAGCCATCGGGGTCGGGGTCGGGACCGGTGCCGGGGCCGGCTTGTCCGCGTCGATCATGCGCGTCGCTCCTGTGCAAGGGGGTTCGAACGAGAATCGGCGCTCATTTCTCGCACCTCACCCGCCCTTCGACCGGATAGGGATACCGTGCCGTAAAGCCCAACACCGCCCGGGCCGGAGCCAGGTCGATCGGCACCACATGCCCCGCAAAGTCCACCCGGCACGGCACATCCGGCAGGTGGGCGGCCAACAACTCCCGTGTCGGCGTGGCCGACAGCGTGTCCGGCGCCGCGACGAACAACACCGGAGCGCCCGCCACTTCCCGCCCCGTCAGGCCCATTACGCAGGCCCGCGCGGCGTCGCGCAGATCGAGGTAGCTCCACACCTCCGCCGCCCCACTCGCCGGATCCCGCGCCAACCGCGCGGCGTGCGCGGCGAGTCGTTCACGGTCACCCAGGAACGGAAAGCGCAGCGCCGGCACGACCATCCCGTACCGCCGATGCATCATCGCGGCGGTGGCCTCGTCGACCTGCTTGGACAGCGCGTACGGGTCCTCGATCCGCGACGGCAACGCCGTATCGAGCGGCAGGTAGGCCGGTTGCGGCCGAGGCGTGGACCGGGCGAACGGCAGTCCGGTGATCGACAGACTGCTCGCCAGCACGACCCTCCCCACTCCCGCGCGCCCGGCCTCGTTCAGGACCACGAACGTGGCCTGCGTATTCGTCCCGAACACCACCTCCGGCGCCGCGACCTCGGGCGAGGCCAGCGCGGCGAGGTGAATCACCGCGTCGACCCCGTCGAGCGCATCGGCCACGGCCCCCGGATCCCGGGCGTCACCGACGACGACCCGATCGGCCGCCGACCCCGGTGCCTCCTCGACCACGAGCGCGGTAACCGCCACCCCACAGGCAGCCAACTCGCCGAGCACGGCGCCGCCGAGCCGCCCGGCCGCACCGGTGACCAGCACACGACGCAACGAATCCCCCACCGCCGTCCTCACTTCAGCCCCGTGAACGCGATCCCGCGCACGATCTGCCGCTGGAAGACCAGGAACACCACCACCGGCGGGATGATCGCGATCAGCATGCCCGCGATCAGCAGACTCTGGTTCGAGGTGTCGGCCAGCCTCGGCAACGCCACCGCCAGCGGCTGCTTTTCCGTGTCGGTGATGGCGATCATCGGCCACAGAAAGTCCTTCCACGCGTTCATCACCGCGAGCAGCGACACCACGGCCAGGATCGGCCGGGACATCGGCAGCACGATCCGGGTCAGGATCCGCCACGGGCCCGCGCCGTCCAGGCGGGCCGCCTCGAGGAGTTCCTTCGGAATGCCGTCGAAGAACTGCTTCATCAGCAGCACGTTGAACGCGTGTGCTCCCGCGGGTAGCCACACCGCCATCGGCGTGTTGGCGATCGAACCGCCCGTGAGCGGCAGGTCCTGGATGGTCAGGTAGAGCGAGACCATCGACACCGTGCCCGGCAGGAACAGCGTGGCCAGCACCGCCGCGTACACATACTTGCCGTAGAACGGCCGCAGCACGGACAGCGCATAGGCCCCGGTCACCGCCACGAACAGCTGCACGAACCACGAACCGCCGACCAGCACCAGGGTGTTGGTCAGATAGCGGCCCAGATCCAGACTCGTCCACGCGGTCGAGATGTTCGACCAGTGCGCCTCCTCGGGCCACAGCGCCAACGGATGCCGCAGCGAGTCCTGGGTCGAGGAGATCGAGCCCTTGAACACCCAATAGATCGGACCGGCGCCCTCGATGACCAGGGCCGCGATCAACAACAGTTGGGTGGTCCCGAGCCCGAACCGGGTGATCGGCCGTCGGCGTTCGGCCTCGGACATCACGCCCCTACCGGCACCGGTACTCATTTCGTCCCCCACGCGCGGGTGAGCCGCAGATAGATCGCCGACAGGACCGCGAGCACGGCGGCCAGACTCACGCTCAGCGCCGCCGCCGCGCCGTAGTCGCCGCTGACGAACGCGTAGCGATAGATGAGGAGAAGCACGGTGACCGTGGAGTCCTCGGGCCCGCCGTCCGTCAGCACGAACGGCTCGGTGAACACCTGGAAGGTGTTGATCACCTGGAGCAGCATCATGATCAGCAACACCGGGCGCATGTGCGGCAACGTGACGTGCCACAACCGGCGTCGCACCGAGGCGCCGTCGAGTTCGGCGGCCTCGTACAACTCGGTCGGAACACTCGCCAGCGCCGCGAGGTAGATCAACACCGCGCCGCCCGCGCCCGCCCAGGTCGCCTCCACCACCAGGCTCGCCATCGCCGTATCGGCGGACTGCAACCACGGGTACGGGCCCAGTCCGACCTTGCCCAACATCTCGTTGAACAGGCCCGAGTCCGGGTCGTAGAACCACTTCCACATCAGCACCGCCACCACCGGCGGCACCGCCACCGGCAGATACACCAGCACCCGCATCAACCCGGCGCCGCGCCGCAGTTCGGACATCAGCACGGCCAGGAACAGCGGCAGCGGGAAGCCGATCAGCAGCGCCAGGCCAGTGAACACCAGGGTGTTCACGACCGCCTTGCCCAACAGCGGGTCGTCCAGCAGGGTTTGGTAGTTGTCGAACCCGACCCAGGTGGCCGGTTCGACCAGGTTCGTCTGCTGGAAGCTGAGCAGCAGGCTACGGATGATCGGCCACCACGAGAACAGGCCGAACACCAACACCGTCGGCAACAGGAAGAGCACCGGCACCAGATGCCGGGCGCCGCCGCGCCAGCGCGCGATCCGGGACCCGGGCCCGCTCGGACGAACCGCCGCCGACGCCACGACCGGGACGCTCTCCCGGGAGATGGTCGGTGTACTCACGACGGCCCCTCGACCCCGCACCGCTCGCGCCCGCTCACGGTGCCTGCGCCTTCTCGACGACCGGCCCGAGTCGATCCGCCGCCTTGGCCAACTCGGCCCGCGGGTCGGCGTCCTTGCGGGTCAGCACGGCCTGTACCGCCGTATCCAACGCGCCGTACAACTCCTGCGCGGCGACCGGGGGTTCGACCTGATATTCGAGCCTGCCGACGCCGGCGACGTACGGTGCGAAGTTCCCGGTCGGGATGTTCGTGTGCCTGCCGATCGCGACGTTCACCGGATCGGACACCGCCGCCGAGTAGAACGGCAGCGTGGGCAGCCCGACCGCGAGCTTGTCCGCCGCCTGGGCGACCGCCTGTTCCTCGGCCGCGGCCGGGTCGTAGGCGGGCTTGAGGTAGAAGTAGTCGATCCACTTCACCGCCGCGCTCCGCTGCGCCGGGGTGGCCTTGGCGCTGACCACGGCCATCAGGCCGCCGAGCAGCGTGGACCGGCCGCCGTTCTGCTGTGGCAGCGCGGCCATGCCGAAGTCGGCGGGCCTGCCGGAGTATTGGGTGATGTAGCGGTTGTAGCTGTTGACCGTGCTGATCATCATGCCGATCTTGCCCGCGGCGAAGTCCCGTTCGGCATCCTGCTGGGTACGCAGGTGGTTGTTGCCCATCGAGTCGTCCTGCCAGCGCATCGCGGCCAGTTGGCCCAACGCCTTCTCCGCCGGGCCGTCGAGCAGGGCCGGCACATACGTGTCGCCGACCTTCTTCTCCATCGAACCGCCGAAGCCGTAGGTCATCGCGGTCAGGATCCAGCCGCCGGTGTTCTTGACGGTCATCTGCGTGTAGCCGGTGGCGCCCGTGTCGGAGATCTTCTTCGCGGCGGTGCGGACCTCGTCCCAGGTGGTCGGCGGCTTGTCCGGATCCAGGCCGGCCTTCGTGAACAGGTCGCGGTTGTACACGAGTCCGAGCGCGTACTCGGTGACCGGCAGCCCGAACACGCGGCCGTCGGCGGCGGTGGCCGGGGCCAGTGCGCGCGGGTCCAGGTCGCCCGCGTGCGGCAACGCCTCGAGTTCGGCCCCGAGATCGGCGATCTGCTTGCGGGCGATCAGGCCGGGCGGCTCGGTGAGCGGAACGGTCAACACGGTCTCGGCGTTGCCGCCGGCCAACCGGGCGGCGAACGTGCGCGCGTCCCACTGGGTGTCGGTGGGCTTGACCTTGATCTTCGGGTTGGCCTTCTCGAACGCTGCGACGGCGTCCAGGAATTGTTGCCGCGTCTTGGGCGACGTGGTCGCCGGCATGCCCGCGACGGTGATCGTGGTTTTGCCGGAGGAACCGGCGCCGGACGATCCGGACGAGCCGGACGAACAACCGGCGGTGCCGGCGACGAGGGCCAGCGCGAGCGCTCCGCCTCCCGCCACCACCCGCCGACGTCGACGCCGGAGCGTACTGACCGGAACTGACTCGGTCACGGGTACCTCCCTGGGTCCTGACAATGCCCGCTCCGGGAGTGCTCCGGAGCCGATGGGGTCGTATCTAATTCGCATTAGGAGGAGGTGTCAAGGGGGTTGCGAGCAGGTTGCCCGACCCGGCGAATCAGACATACGTCGGTCTTGACGCAGTCGATGGATCGGGGTACACATTCGCTCTAATCCGCATTAGGTCGGGGTCATCGCCTCCCGACCATCCCTACCAACGCCGCTGCCGTCGCGGCTGCCGCTGCGGCCGCCATCAACGCCGCCGTCGTCATGCCTCGACCGCGCCCGCCGGGGCCCGCCTCTTCCGCCGCTCCGGGTGCTTCCGCCGCCCGCCCTCGTCGCTCGGGAAAGGGATCCATGTCCGCCGACCACCACACCCCCGAATCACCCGACGCCACACCGGACCACCCCGCCGCCCCCGGCCCCGGCCTGCACCGACGCGGCTTCCTCACCGGCGCCGTGGCGACCGGCGTGGCGGGGGTGGCCGGAGCAGCCGGAATCGCCGGGGCGGCGACCCCCGCCTCCGCCGGCGCCACGACGACCGCCCCCGTCACCATCTCCGCCCCCGGCATCTCCCTGACCGCCGGCACCGACGGGCAAATCTCGGTCCGCGACGGCGCCGGCACCGAACGCGTCCGGCTGACCAGGTTCATGACCAAGGACACCGTCGCCGGCCTGCAACCCACGACCGGCGGCACCCCGTCCCAGATCACCCTCCCGGACGGCCGAGCGGCGATCCGAGTCGACTACACCCTGGCGCCCGCCGCGAACGGCATCACCGTCCGGGCCGTCCTCGACGTCACCCCGAACCGCGCGCATCTGCGCTGGGAGGTCGGCGGCTCGACCACGCTCGTCCCGGCCGGGTTCATGTTCGGCCGTACGGTGCTCGCCCCCGCCGCGCCGGAGGCCTTCGTCGCGCTCACCGCCTGGAACCGGGACGCGGGCGGCGGCATCCCGTACGAAACCAACACCGGCGTGGTCTACCAGGAGACCTGGGCCGACACCAACGCCTACTTCCGCCTCGCCGGCACCACCCCGGCCTGGACCAACGCCACCTGGATCCACGCCCCGGGCACCGTCACCGCCACCGGCGCGGTGACCGAGGCCGACCTCGTGCTCGGCGCGATGCGCCCGGCGGCGGCCGGCACCACCGGCTCGGGTCGGCCGCTCGGCGTCGAGGTGTGGACCGACCGCCCGTTCTCGATCTGGGACCAGGGCGGCGTACCGATGCCGCTGCACGCGGAGGTGGCCAACGGTGGCCCCACCGCCCGACCGGTACACCTCTCCTGGTGGGCAAGGGACTTCGACGGCGCGGTGCTGGGCAGCGGCACCGTCTCGGGCACGGTCGCCGCCGGCGCCACCTGGACGCGGACCTTCACCGTCACCGCACCGGCGCACGGCATCGTGTTCACCGAGGTGAGCGCGACCTCGGGCCCGGACGAGGCGTTCGCCCGCACCAACCTCACGGTGCTGCCGCCGTTCGACTACCAGGCGGGCGCGGACAGCATGTTCGGCATCGCCAACTACCCGTGGCTGCTCCAACCGTCCACGCCGGCCGTCCTGGACCTGATGCACCGCATCGGCATCAAGCGGGTACGCATCTCCTACGACGGCGGCCCCGGCCTGCCACCCGCCACGCTTGACGCGGCCGGCTTGGCCCGCAACATCGAACTGGCCGGCATCCCGCTCGGCGGCACCACCGCCCAGATCGCCGCATGGGCGGACACCAACACCGCCAAGGCGATCGGGGCGAACGCCGACTGGTTCGAGGTCGCCAACGAGATCAACAAACCCTGGATGAGCGGCCAGACGGCCGCCGCCTACGTCCGCGACGGACTACACCCGGTGCGCGACCGGCTGACCGCGGCGGGCGCGCCAACCAAGGTGCTCAACGCGGGACTTGCCGGGATGGACTACGTCTGGACGGAGAACTTCCGCAACGCCGGCGGCTGGGACCTGATCGACGGCTTCGCCTTCCACCCGGGCCGGGGCAACTTCACCCCCGACTACGCCCCGGCGCCGGCCGACTGGACGATGGGCGACAACGGCACGTATTGGAACTTCCTCGGCGGACTGCGCAAGGCGCGCGAGGTGATCGCCGCGTACGGCCCGAAGGAGCTGTGGCTGACCGAGGCGTACGCGTGCACCAAGCCGAACAGCTGGTGGCACGACACCTACCGGCACGCCGCCGAGAACGTACTGCTCACCCTCGCGCTGGCCAAGGCCGAGGGCGTGCGGTGCGTGAACTGGTACCAGCTGCACGACAGCGTCCTGGGCAAACCGCAGTGGGCCGACCCGGCGAACTCCGAGTACCACTACGGCCTGATGCACCGCGACCTCGGCGCCAAGCCGTCCATGCTGGCCTACGCCACCGCCGCCCGCGTGCTGGACCGGGCCACGTTCGTCCGGTGGTTGACCCCGGCCGACCCGGACCTCAAGGGCCTGCTGTTCGACTCTCCCGACGGCCCGATCTCGATCCTGTGGAGCCGCAAGGACGGCTACATCCTCAACGCGGCCCACCCCACCGACTCCGGCTGGTTCGCCGCGCCCGAACCGTGGGTGGACCCGTGGCCGACCAAGACGACCCTGTCGGTACAGGCGGCCGGCACGACGGTCCGCGAGGTCGACTGCATCGGCCGGGAACGCACCCTGACGGCGACGGGGGGCCGGGTGGCGGTACGCCTGGACGGCGCGCCACGGATCTACCACGGCCTCACGTCAACGCCGGAGGCGACCGCGTAGGGACGGGCGGGTAGGGACGGGCGGGTAGGGACGGGTGGGTAGGGACGGGTGGGACGGCGGCGCGTGGATGTACGCGCCGCCGCCCCGGTCGGCCGCTCGGCTCGGCTGCTTCGTTCAGCTGTACAGCAGCGTCGGGCTCAGCGGTGCGCGTGCGACGCAGTACCAACCGGGCCACCCCGGGAAGAGCACCCGCAGACTCCAGTTGGAGGGCGAGGGCGGCGGACCCGAGATCACGTCCGCCAGCGGTTGGCCCACCCCGATGGTGCCGCTGACCTTGGGAATGGCCCCCAGATTGAACACGGGCGCACCACCCGGATACGGCGGATTGATGGCACCGTCGTAGACAACGCCACCGCTGGGCCCATTGAAGATCGCGGTGGTGTTGATGGAGTTGGCCGGGAACCCGGCCGGAATCGGCGGAGCGGAGATGGTCACCTTCAATTGCCCACCGCCGGTGAAATAGGTCACCTTGGCGGGAAACGCACGACCCCTGGCATCCACACAGTCGTAAGGGGCCGTCGAGGGCCCGCCCGCAGAGGCGGACCCGACGAACGTGGTCACGGCAGCCAGTGCACCGGCACTGGCGAGCGCAGCGATCTTCATGTGCTTTGGCATGGCTGACTCCCGGGGTTTCTGGGCTGGACCCGAACCGTACGAAGGAGCAGAAGCACTGCGAACCAATTCCACACAGGGCGCGAACCAAGTAGAGCAACCCACACCCGTCCTGACAAGCACCCAAACCCATTGGCGTGATCCGTCAAGTCCCCTCAAAACACAGGCAGTTGCCCCAGGGTCACCGGGCCCGGTCAGGCTCGCCCGGTACCTCTGACGCAGGCTTCGGGGTCGGCAGCGCCGGGGGGCCGGGTGGGGGCACACTCGGCGCTCCGGCCCACGCCCCCGCAGCCTGCCGGGCGGGACCCGCTCGCCCATCAGGGCGATGCGGCCTCCCGCTTTGCCCCGGCTGCCGTGGCCAGCAGCTCCTCCGCGTGTGCGCGGCCCAGTTCCGAGTCCTCCAGGCCCGCCAGCATGCGGGACAGCTCCCGGACCCTTGCCGCGTCGTCGAGGGTGACCACGCCTGAGCGGGTGACCGTGCCGTCGCTGGACTTCTCGACCACCAGGTGGCGGTCGGCGAAGGCGGCCACCTGAGGCAGGTGCGTCACCACGATCACCTGCGCGACGCGCGCCAGACGAGCCAGCCGGCGGCCCACCTCGACCGCGGCCTTGCCGCCGACGCCCTGATCGACCTCGTCGAAGACGAACGTCGGCACCGGGTCGGCCCCCGCGAACACCACCTCGACCGCGAGCATCACGCGCGACAGTTCACCGCCGGACGCACCCTTGGCCAACGGCCGCGGCGGCGCGCCCGGGTGCGGGGACAGCTGCAGCTCGACCTCGTCCACGCCCGTCGGCCCATACGCCAGCACCCGATCCCCGACCGCCAGCCCCTCCGCGTCGTCGACCCCGTCGATCGCCACGCCGACGCGCGCGTACGGCATCGCCAGCGCCGTCAGCTCATCGGTCACCGCCGCCGCGAACTTCTCCGCCGCCGCGTGCCGAGCCGCCGAGACCTCGCCCGCGAGCACCGTCAACTCGCCCCGCAGCGCGTCGCGTTGGGCGGTCAGCTCCTCGGTGCGGTCGTCGTCGCCGTCCAACTCGGCCAACCGCGCGGCCGAACGCTCCGCCCAGGCCAGCACCTCGTCGATCGACTCGCCGTATTTGCGGGTCAGCCCCGCCAGCGCCGCCCGCCGCTCCTCCGCCGCCGCCAACCGCACCGGGTCCGCGTCCACCCCGGCCGCGTACGACGCCAGCTCGGTGGCCACGTCCGCCACCAGATACCCGACCTCGCCCAGCCGATCGGCGAGCGCCGCCAGCGCCGGATCGTGCGCCCGCACCGCCTCCACCGCCCGATGCGCCGCACCGAGCAGGGTCGAGGCGTCCACCGCGTCCGAACCGGTCTCCGGATCGCCCAGCAACGCCTCGTGCGCGGTGGTCGCGGCCGTACGCAGCGCGTCCGCGTGCCCCAGCCGCAGCGTCTCCGCGGCCAGTTCGGCGTCCTCACCCGGCTGCGGCACCACCTGTTCGATCTCGGTCAGGCCGAACCGCAGCAGGTCCGCCTCCTGCGCCCGCTCGCGCGCCCGCGTGGTGATCTCGTCGAGCTCCGCACTCACCTCGCGCAGCCGCCGGTAGACCGCGCCGTACGCCTTGAGCGGCACCGACACCGCCTCCCCGGCGTATCGGTCGAGCGCGGCGCGCTGCCGGGCGGGCCGCAACAGCCGCTGCTGGTCGGTCTGCCCGTGTACCGCGATCAGGTCGTCGGCCAGATCGGTGAGCAACCCGATCGGCGCGGACCGCCCGCCGACGTGTGCGCGCGAGCGCCCCTCGGCCGAGACCGTCCGGGCCAGCAGCAGCTCGCCGTCGTCGACCTCGGCACCTGCCTCGGCCGCCCGCCGCCCGGCGGGCGAATCCGCCGGCACCGCGAGCCGGCCCTCGACCAGAGCCTTCCCCGTCCCGTTGCGCACCAGCCCGGCATCGGCCCGCCCACCGAACAGCAAGCCGAGCCCGGTGACCACCATCGTCTTGCCGGCGCCGGTCTCGCCCGTGACCACGGTGAAGCCCGGCGCGAGCTCGACTACGGCGTCTTCGATGACACCCAGACCCTGTATCCGCATCTCTTCGAGCACGGGGACGACACTACGAGGTCGCGGGGACTCCACGCGAAGAAAGCAGTTCAACGGCGTGTGTCAGCCACCCCAACACACCCCCACAGCCGCAGCCGGCCGGCCCGCAAGCCCCACGGCCCGGCGGCGCCACAGCCCCGGCCGGCCGACGCGCAAGCGCAACCGACGACCTCGCCGACACAGCCCACCGCCCCCACGAGCGCGACCACCCGGCCCCCACAAGGGCAATCAACCGAGCCCCGCGAGCACAACCGGCCGATGCCGCAAGGACAGTCCCACGTCCCCTCAAGCACCAGCCGTCCCCGCAGACGCAACCCGGCCTCGCAGGCGCAGCCCCATGGCCCCCAGAGGTGTGAACAGTCTGCCCGCCTCGCAGGCGCAGCCACCCGCCCCACAAGCGCAGTCCCACAACCTGACAGGCGCAGCCACCCACCCCCGCGAGCACGACCATCAAGCCCCGCCGGCACAACCGGACCGCCCCACGAACGCAGTCCCACTACCCCGCAGACGCAACCATCCGCCCCGCGCAAGCACAACCACCAGGCCCCGCGACCACCAACCGGCCGCCCTCGCGCACGCGGTCCCGCGCCCCAGGCCCAACCACCGAGCACCGCAAGCGCGACCACCAAGCCTCGCGAGCCCGGTCACCCACCCGCGGACCAAGCCTCACCGCCCCGCGAGCCAAGCCCCCACCCGCCCAATCACCTCACCGCCGCCCGCGCCACCCCTTCACCGGCAACGCGAACTTCGCCACCAACCGGTCCGTGAACGGCGCCCGATGCAGCCGTGCCAACCGCACCGGCTGGGTCCCGCGCCGCACCTCCACACGCGCGCCCGCGGGCAGCTGCACCGTCCGCCGCCCGTCGCACCACAGCGCACCGGGCGGAGTCTCCGCCGCCAGCTCCAGCGCCAGCACCGAGTTCGGCGAGACCACCACCGGCCGCGCGAACAGCGCATGCGCGCTGATCGGCACCATGATCAGCGCCTCCACCTCCGGCCACACGATCGGTCCGCCACCGGAGAACGCGTACGCCGTCGACCCCGTCGGCGTCGCGCACACCACCCCGTCGCAGCCCCAGCGCGACAGCGGCCGGCCGTCCACCTCGGCGACCAGCTCCAGCATGCGCTCGCGGGAGGCCTTCTCGATCGCGGCCTCGTTCAACGCCCAGTTCGTATGCACGATCTCGCCGTTGACCCGCACCACCACGTCGAGCGTCATGCGCTCCTCGACGTCGTAGTCCCGCGCCACCACCCGCTCGACCACGTCGTTCAGGTCCTCGCGCTCGGCCTCCGCCAGGAACCCGACCCGGCCCAGGTTGACCCCGAGCATCGGCACCGCCGCCTCGCGCACCAACTCCGCGCCGCGCAGCAGCGTGCCGTCGCCGCCGAGCACGATGGCCAGCTCGCAGCCCTTGGCCGCGTCCGGCTCCACGGACACCACGACCGCGCCCGGCAGGGCCAGATCGTCCGCCTCCGGCTCCAGCACCCGTACACCCAGGCCCGCCGCGATCAGCCGCTCCACCACCAGCCGCGCGCTGCGCAACGCCGCAGGACGGCCGGTGTGCGTGACCACCAGTATCGTGCGATCGCTCATCCCCGTATCCCCTCGTCCGCATCGCGCCGACCGCAGCCATATCCGTACGCCATACCGGCGTCGGCGCAACCGCATCCGTACGCCGTACCACCCTCGGCGCAGCCCCCGGCGGACCCCGACCCGCAGGCCGAGCCCGAACCATCCGCCACGCCGCCGTCCACACCACGCCGGGCCGAGCCCGACCCGTACGCCGCGACGCTATCGCGCACGCCCTTCACCGCGGCCCCTCGGCGATCGCCCGATCGACGTCCGCCGGATCCAGCTCGGGCGCGCCGGCCCGCATCCACAGGAAGTACTCGACGTTGCCCGACGGCCCCGGCAGCGGCGACGCCGTCACCCCGAGCACCCCCAGGCCCGACTTCGCGGCCTGCTCCGCGACGATCCGCACCGCCTCGGCCCGCAACGCCGGATCGCGCACCACACCACCGGCGCCCAACCGCTCACGCCCCACCTCGAACTGCGGCTTGACCATCATCACCAGGTCCGCCTCCGGCGCCGAGCAGCGCACCAGCGCCGGCAACACCAGCCCGAGCGAGATGAACGAAAGGTCGCCCACCACCACCTCGGCCGCCGGCCCCACCTGATCCGGCGTCAACTCCCGCACATTGGTCCGGTCCCGCACGGTCACCCGGTCGTCGTTGCGCAGCGCCCACGCGAGCTGCCCGTACCCCACGTCCACCGCGACCACGTGCGCCGCCCCCGCACGCAACAGCACGTCGGTGAAGCCGCCGGTCGAGGCGCCCGCGTCGATACAGCGCCGCCCCTCCACGCTCAGCCCCAGCGGGGTGAACGCGGCGAGCGCGCCCGCGAGCTTGTGCCCGCCGCGCGATACGTAGTCCGGGTCGCCCGCGTCGGCGGCGACCACCACGGCCGCCCCCGCGTCGACCTGGGTGGCGGCTTTGGTCGCGGCCTGGCCGCCCACCGTCACCCGCCCGGCCGCGATCAGTTCGCTCGCGTGGTCCCGGGAGCGAGCGAGTCCCCTGCGCACCAGCTCGGCGTCGAGCCTGCGTCGTGCCACCGGTCGTGCCTGCCGTTCCTTGGTTGTGCCGAAGTCGTCGACGAGAACCGCCATTCTCGCGCCGGCGCGGGTGGGTCGCCCGCCGGCCGCCGCGAAGCCCGGTACCACGCCCCGGCGTACCGGCGAAGCACCCGTTCGGTGGTCCCGATCGCATGATTCGCCGGTACGGCCGGGCACGGTGCCGGACGTCGCGGAGCCCGACGGGAGAACACGGACCCGCCCTAACGATCCAGATCCGCGAGGGTGTCCCGCAATCCCCGGTGTACATCCTCGTACACCGGCCCGTGCGCCTCGGTGGGCAGGTCACCCACACGGCTCAAGGTGGCCAGTACCGCGTCCACGTGCGGGTCGCCCGTGGGGGGCGGCGGTTCGACGGCGCCCGACCCGGCCGCGCCGTCCGCCGCCGAGGCCTCGCTCACGACTGCCCGTCCGCGTCCGCCGCCGGCGCGGTCGGCTTGCGGATCGCCTTCTTGGCCGGCGCCGACTTCTTCGCGGCGGGCGTCCCGTTCGTCTTGCGCGCCGGCTTGCGCGGACCGGCCGGCGCCGCAGAACCACCGTCCACCGCGGGCTTGTCCGCGACGCTCTTCTTCGCCGCCGCCTTCTTCGCGACCGGCTTGCCGGACGGCGGCGTGGCGACCGGCGGCGTGGCAACGGACGGGCCGGCCGGCGGCGGAGTCGCGACCGGCGTCGCGGCCGAACGCCCCGCCCCGCCCGCTCCCGGCGCACCCGCCGGCCGCGCCGCCCGAGGCGTGGACGCCCGCGCCAAGCGGTGCTCCAGATCCGTCACCCGACTCTTCAACCGGGTGATCTCCTCCTCGGCCTTGGCCAGATCCTTGGTCCACGGCCGCGTACGGGTCAGCGCCTTGTCCACCTCGCCGCGCACGATGCCCACGAGCAGGTCCCGGTTCGCCTTGCCGGTCTCGTACAACTCCTCGGCGACCTGCTGCACGAACTGCGGCAGCGCCTGGGCCTGTTCCGGAACCTGCTCCAGGTCGAGGCCGCTGCGCTCGACGAGGACCTTGGCCACCTCGGTGACCCGCTGCCTGGTCATCTCGGTCAAGCCACTGGCAATCTGAAGGTAACTGCGCACGACGTCTCGCATGAACCGGCGCCCGCCTTCCTGCTCCGGCCGCCGTATCGGTGCCTGCGCGGCGATACGGACGGCGATGATCGGTCTGCCCCCGACGCTACCCTCTCGACCGGCGCGCGAACGGAAGCAACGACATGCCGCCGACACGAACGAGGCGAACCCGAACCCGAACCGCCCCACGCCGACGGCCGGCCGATCGACCGCCACGGACATCACCCGCCCCCGGGTGGGGTACGGTCGCCAACCGGATCCCACGGAAGGAACGTCCCCGCATGGCCACCGTCGAAGAGTGCCGCACGGCCCTCGAGGAACTGTCCGCCAAGATGGGCCGAGCGGAGGGCGACACCCGCAAGGCCACCCAACTCGACCGCAGCCTCAGCTGCCACGTCACCGACCTCGACGTCACCTTCTCCGGACGCCTGCGCGACGGCGCCCTGCACGACATCGACACCGAGCCGCGCACCGAGAAGGCGCAGATCCGACTGGCCATGACCGGCGACGACCTGGTCGCACTGGTGGCCGGCACCCTCAACTTCGCCTCCGCGTGGGCCAAGGGCCGGGTCAAGCTGGAGGCGTCCTTCAAGGACCTGCTGGTACTCCGCAAACTGATCTGACCCGGAAAACCCCGCACCACCCGGCCGCGCCCGGACCGACCCCCCTCCCGCTACCACCCCAGCCGCTCCACCACCCCGCCCGCATCGACCCGAGCCGCCGCCTCGGCGTCCTCGGCCCACACGGCCGCACACGCCGCCCGCAACCCGTCGATCCGCGCACCCTCGCCCTCGACCGCCAACGCGCCGTCCACCACCCGCGCCGACCACCCGCCGCACACCCACGCGTCACCGTCCCGCCGCGCCGTCACCGCCGGCTCCAAAAGCGCCCGCAGGTCCTCCGCGACGAACGTCGGCCGCTGCCCCGCACCGGCCGCCAACAACGCCTCGGGCGTGGTCACTCCGGTCAGCACCAGCAGGCTGTCCACGCCACCGTTGTGCGCGCCCTCGATGTCCGTGTCGAGCCGATCGCCCACCACCAGCGGCCGACGCGCCCCGGTACGCAGGATCGTCTCGCGATGCAGCGGCAACTCGGGCTTGCCCGCCACCACCGGCTCGACCCCCGTGGCCGCGCGCACCACCCCCACCAGGGCCCCGTTCCCCGGCGCGATCCCGCGCTCCGTCGGAATGGTCAGGTCCGCGTTCGAGGCCACCCAGAACACCCCACGCGCCACCGCATAGGACGCCTCCGCCAACGCCGCCCACCCCACATCCGCGGCAAACCCCTGCACAACCGCCGCAGGCCCGTCCCCACCGGAGCCCGAACCCGAACCCGAACCGGAGCCCGAATCCGCCGACCGCACCGGCCGCAACCCACGCTCCCGCAGCGCCACCTCCAGACCCTCACCGCCGACCACCAGCACCGGCGCCCCCTCGGGCACCCGCTCCGCGACCACCCGCGCCGCGGCCTGCGCCGACGTCACGACGTCCTCCGGCTGCGCCGGAACCCCCAGCTCGACCAGATGTTCCGCCACCGACTTGGGCGTACGCGACGCGTTGTTCGTGACGAACGCCAGCCCCATCCCCCGCTCACGCGCCTCGGCCAACACCTCCACCGCATGCGGCACCGCCCGCGCACCCGTGTACACGACCCCGTCCAGGTCGAGCAGCGCCACGTCGTAGGCCCGCGCCAATACACCCCCGTCCCGGCCCGAACCGTCCGTCGCCACCGCCGAGGTATGCCCGCTCACGCGTCGCCACTCCTGTCACTCGTCTCGTCACCGTTGCGACCGGACCCGCCGTCCCGGCCGTCCGCACCGATCGTCCCGTACGCCCCCGCGCGCGCCCGCAACGTGGCCCGCGCCTGCACCAGCGCCGTCCGGTAGTGCTTGGTCTCCGGCCGCATCGCCACCGCGAGCGCCAAGTGCTCCACGGCCGTCTCGAAGTCGCCGAGCCGCGAGGCGGACAGGCCCCAGCCGAACTGGGCGTAGTCGTCCGCCGGGTCCGACTCCGCCACCGCCCGAAAGTGCCGCAGCGCCTCGTCGTGTCTGCCCGAGTCGAACCAGGCCCGCGCCAGCGCCTCCCGCACACTGCGCGACTCCGGCGCCGCGTCCGCCGCCCGCGCCAGCAACAGCGCGGCGGCGGCCGGATTACCCGACGCGAGCAGCTGCACCCCGCGCCGATACCAGTCGTACACGTCTCCAGTGGGCGCACCGTTCACCCCGTCGGCTCCCTGAGCCATCGCCATGATGCCCTCCCGTACCTCGACCACCCGCCGTCCGCCGAACCGACGCCCCCGAACCCGGGACGTCCGACGATCCGGAGGCCGGCGACATCGGATGTCCTGATCTTGCCCGCCCTCGGGCCCGTAACATTCGGTCATGGATGACGCAGTGCCGAACGGGCTCGATCTGGCCCCCTTCCGCGGGCTCCGCTACGACCCGGACCGCGTGGGGGACGTCGCGTCGGTGACCTCGCCACCGTACGACGTGGTCGAGCCCGGCGGCGTACCCGCGCTGGAGGACGCCGACCCGCACAACATCGTGCGCCTGGTGCTGCCGCGCAGCGCGGTACACGCCGGCACCACGCTGCGCACGTGGCTCGCCGAGGGGGTGCTGCGTCCCGATCCGCTGCCCACGCTCTACGTCTACGAGCAGCGCGACCACAACTCGATCCAACGCGGTCTGATCGGCGCCCTCTCGCTCGACTCCGCGGTGCTGCCGCACGAGGACGTGATGCCCGGCCCCGTCGCCGACCGCGCCGCGATCATGACCGAGCTGTCGGCGAACCCCGAGCCGATCCTGCTCGTGTACACGGGCGGCGGACGTGCGTCGGACATCGTCGAACAGACCACCCACCAGCCGCCGCTCGTCGGCCTGCGCACACCCGACGGCATACGGCACCGGCTGTGGGGGGTGACCGATCGCCAGGCGCTCGCCGGGATCCGCGACGACCTGGCGGTCCGCAAGGCGCTGATCGCCGACGGCCACCACCGCTGGGCCGCCTACGCCCGGATGCGCGACCGCGCGCACGCGGACGGCCGCGGCGACGGCCCCTGGGACCGCGGCCTGGTGCTGCTCGTGGACACCGTCCGCCACCCGCTGCGGGTCGGCGCGATCCACCGCGTGCTGCCGAAGCTGCGCCCCGCACAGGCGCTGAACGAACTGGCCACCTACGGCGACGCGGGCGCCGGCGCGTTCCTGGCCCGCCCCCTCGACGGCACGCTGCCGGCCGCCCTGTGGGCCCTGGACCAGGCCACCGGCCCCGCCTTCCTGCTCGCCGGCGACCGCCGCTTCCACCTGCTCACCGGCCCCGACCCGGAGCTGCTCGACCTGGCCATCCGCGCCGACCGCCCGCGCACCTGGCGCAGCCTGGACGCCACGGTCCTGCACGCCGCCCTGCTCGAACAGGTGTGGCACGTGCCGGACAACTGGGACAACATCACCTACGTCCACGACGCCGCGGCCGCCGTCCGCCAGGCCAACCGCACCGGCGGCACCGCGATCCTGCTGCGCCCCACCGACGAACGAGTGGTCCGGGACCTGGCCGAACAGGACATCCGCATGCCCAGAAAATCCACCTCGTTCGGCCCAAAGCCGGCCACGGGCCTGGTCCTCAGAAGCCTCGACCTGACCGAATGACCACATAGCCCACAACCCCGAAACACAAAAAGGGCCCGGCACGAATGCCGGGCCCTTCCCTTCACACCTCTTCGACGCTCAGTCAGTCCTTGACGTCGCCGACGACCGAGTCGCCGTCATCGTCCGAGTCGATCTCGGCCGCAACCTCGGCCTCGGCCTCGGCGTCACCCTCGAACTCGACCGCCTCCGCAGCCGAGTCCTCGATGTCGACGTCGACCTCGTCGTCGTCCTCCGCGTCGGGGTCGAGCGCATCGGTGAAGTCGAGCCCGTCCAGCTCCGCGACCCGCTCGGCCGCACCGGTCTCGCCCGTCGTGTCCGCCTCGGCGGCCCGCCCGAACCAGTCCCGCGCCTCGTCGTCGCGACCCACGGCCGCCAACGCGTCGGCGTACGCGAACCGCAGTCGCGCCACCCACGGGTTCGTCGACGCCGAGTTCAGCTCCGGCACCTGAAGGGTGACCACGGCCGCGTCGAGCTGGTCCAGATCCCGTCGCGCACCGGCCGCGACGATCCGCAGCTCGATCTGCGCGGCCTTGTCCAGCTCCTTGACCTCGTCCGCCCCGGCCATCTGCAACGCCCGCTCCGGACGGCCCAGGCCACGCTCGCAGTCGGCCATCACGGCCCAGTGCTCGCTCGACCCGGTCATCCGCCGGGCCGCCCGCAGCTCGGACAGCGCCTCGGCGTAGGCCCCGGCCATGTACGCCGCGATCCCGGCCGCCTCACGCACGGCGGCGACACGCGACGCGAGCCGCAGCGCGACCTTCGCGTACTTGTACGCCAGCTCGGGGTCCTCGTCGACCGTACGGCCGATCATCACCAGGTTGCGCGCGACCTCGTCGGCGAGCGTCTTGGGCAGCCCGCGCAGCTCCTGACGCGCCTCCGCACCGAGTTCCTCGGCCTGGACGTCCTCCGGAATGAACATGCGCTCGACCGGCACGTAGCCCGGCTCGTCCCGACGGTCGTACGACGGACGCGAAGCGCCGCGGTCGTCCCGGTTCCCGTACGACGACCGACCGCCACGATCGCGGTCCCGGTCCCCGAAGGAGGGCCGGCCACCACGGTCGTCCCGACCGAACGAGGAACGCGAGCCCCCACGATCGTCCCGAGCGGGCCGATCCGCCCGGAACGGAGCACGCGCCCCACCACGGTCATCGCGGGCAGGCCGGTCCGAGCGCTCGGACCGGTCCGACCGGAACGGCGGACGACGGTCCCCGCCACGCTCATCACGATTGAACGGCGGACGCGACCCACCACGATCGTCCCGACCGCCACCGGTCGGACGCCCGGAACCCCGGTCGTCCCGCCGCGGCGCCGGACGACGCTCCTGGAACGGCTGCCGCGCACCGGGTCGACCGTTGTAGGTCGGCCGGCTGCTGGCGCCGTCACGGTGGTCGCGATCCCCGAACTCCCGCTCGTCCCGAGCAGGCCGCTCCGCCCGCTGCGGCGGACGCGACCCACCACGGTCGTCCCGATTGTCATACGACGGCCGGCCGGACCCACGGTCGTCACGGTTGAACGGCGCGCGCGACCCACCACGATCGTCCCGCGCGGGCCGGTCGCCACGGTCCGAACGGAACGGCAACCGCCCACCGGGCCCACCACGGTCGTCTCGACCGTAGGAAGGACGCGCCCCACCACGGTCATCGCGGGCAGGCCGGTCCGAGCGCTCGGGCCGGTCCGACCGGAACGGCGGACGACGGTCCCCGCCACGCTCATCACGATTGAACGGCGGTCGACGATCCCCGCCACGCTCCTCACGGAACCCGGGCCGATCATCGCGCCCAGCCGGGGGACGACGGTCCCCACCACGGTCGTCACGATTGAACGGGGGACGCGACCCACCACGGTCGTCCCGATTGCCATACGACGGCCGACCACCACGATCGTCACGGCCGTACGACGGCCGGTCCTCGCGGTTCGGGCGGGCGATCGCATGGTCGCCACGAGCCCCGTACGAAGTCCGCGACTGCCCACGATCCCGCTCCGGAGCATCCGACCGGAACGGCGGACGCGAGCCCCCACGATCATCCCGACCAGGCCGGTCGGAACGCTCGGGCCGGTCCGACCGGAACGGCGGACGACGATCCCCGCCACGCTCCTCACGGAACCCGGGCCGATCATCGCGCCCAGCCGGGGGACGACGGTCCCCACCACGGTCGTCACGGTTGAACGAGGGACGCGACCCACCACGATCGTCGCGGCCGTACGACGGCCGACCGGACCCACGGTCATCACGGTTGAACGGCGGACGCGACCCACCACCACGGTCGTCCCGAGCAGGCCGATCCGAACGCTCGGGCCGGTCCGACCGATACGGCGGACGCGCACCGCCACCGGAACGATCGTCCCGGTTGAACGAGGGACGCGAGAACCCACCGCGATCGTCCCGCCCACCGGACTGCGGACGCCCCGTACCCGCGCCGCGGTTGCCCCCACGATCGTCACGGTTGAACGAAGAACGCGAACCGCCCCGATCGTCACGACCGCCCTGGCCACGACCACCGGAAGCCGGACGGCCACCACGATCGTCACGGTTGAACGGCCGGCGATCACCGCCGCCACCGCCCCCCGAGTACTGCGATCCACCGGGACGGCGACTCGGCCGTCCTTCGGAGGGGGGATTGGACATGGGATTTGCTCCTCGTGATCGTCGTACGGGTACGCAGTCGCCTGTGGCGCGACCACCATTGTCCCGTATGACGAACGAAGTCGGCGCACCCGACAGTGGCCGTGAACCCCTGTACACAGGAGTCGCCACGATAAATAGAACAGGATAAAAAAATAAGGGGCCCCACCGGGGTGGGGCCCCTTATTCACGTAGATTCCGGCGGCGTCCTACTCTCCCACACCCCTTCGAGTGCAGTACCATCGGCGCTGGAGAGCTTAGCTTCCGGGTTCGGAATGAGACCGGGCGTTTCCTCTCCGCCAAGACCACCGGAAAACCATCGAACCCACAACCATGGGTCGCTCGGTGAACCAGAAATCACATGCGGTGATTCAATTATCAAACAGGTTCCCCGAAACCGATTGCGGTTCGGGAACCACACAGTGGACGCGTAGCAACTGAGGACAAGTCCTCGGCCTATTAGTACCGGTCAGCTCCACCCCTCACAGGGCTTCCACACCCGGCCTATCAACCCGATCGTCTCTCGGGGGCCTTACCCGGCCGAAACCGGTGGGAGTCCTCATCTCGAAGCAAGCTTCCCGCTTAGATGCTTTCAGCGGTTATCCCTCCCGAACGTAGCCAACCAGCCATGCCCTTGGCAGAA